>PBSL01000006.1 GCA_002726205.1 Planctomycetaceae bacterium
TACTGGGGATCTCCCAACGGATTCCACACCCGGCGGCGTTCGACGCTGATCTGCGATTCGGTCAATGATTCCCTGGCGGGCGATTTCAACGGCGACGGATTGATCGACCTGGCCGTCGCCTGCCACACGCAGCACGGCAATCACCGGGTATTCTCTCGCGTCTTCTACAACGACGGGCGCCGCTTCAAAAACCCACGAATGACCCGCCTACCGACCAACGGGACGCACCTGATGTGGGCACTGGACATCGGCAACGTGATGGATCGCAGCTACCGCGAGACGTTCGAGTCACGGGTCTGGGAATGGGCCGACCCAGCCCGCCGGGGCCGGGTACGGATCGACGCTGATATACCCCGCGGGGGCGGCCTGGCGATCGCCGTGCGGTCAGCCTCGAGACGTGCCCAACTTGCCCGCCGCCCCTGGCGAACGGTCCGCGACAAGAAGTTCACACTATTGCCTGAAGATCGTCTTCTGCAGTACCGTGCCACGTTCACCTCCGACAACGGCGACCGGTACCCGGTGCTGGGCCGCGTGGAAATCAAGCTCACAGACTAGGACCGAAGACCATGGACAGTGTTCGAATCGGAATGATCGGCAAAGGCACAATGTACCTCTCGGGGTTGCTGTGTTTCTTGAGAGATGGGGCGATGCATGATCTTCGGAGGTTGACCAGGCGTTCGCTCCCGACGATCGCTTTGGGCGTGGTTTTGACCTGCAGTCCTTGTTTCAGCGCCGACAAGAAGAGTGAAGACGGATTCGTACCACTCTTCAACGGCAAGAACTTCGCTGGCTGGATGATCATGGGCAAGAAGGCGGGATGGGTGATCAAGGACGGCGTCATCCACTCCGACGGCGGCCAGGGAGGCAACTGGTTGCGCACGAAACGCAAGTACAAGAATTTCATCCTGAAAGTCGAGTGGAAGGTCTCAAAAGGTGGCAACAGTGGCGTGTTCATTCGCTCGGGCCGCGACTTGGCCCTGAGTCCCGTTCGACAGCGATTGGTAACCGGTTACGAAGTGCAGATCTCAAACGCCCGGCGCGACGACAGTCATTGCACCGGATCGCTTTACGGTTTCGTCGCCGTCAAACCGCGGCCAGATGAATCACCCGACAAGTGGCACACGTTCGAAATCCGCTGCCAGGGCAACCACGTCACTGTCAAATCCGACGGCCTGAAGTGCATCGACTTCGACCAGTCGACGAACGAAGCGACCAGGAAGAAGCCTCTGAAGGGTTACATTGGCCTGCAGGATTCCCACTCGCCTAAGGGACACTACATCGAATATCGCAATGTCCGCATCAAGGCGCTGAAATAGTGCTGGTACTGTTTGCCCGAGCCGGCATATTCCCACACGCCCCCGGACGTCGCCCCCCTCGGCTTTCGATGTTCTCGAAGATCAACACCGGGCGTTGATGTCACTCCTTCTGTTTCTCGATGATCAGTTTGACCGGCTTCCAGATACCACCACCAAAGGGACCATAGTCGGCGACCCGGACAGCGACGTCGTTGAGTTTTCCGGGACGCAAACGACCGGACACATCGATCAGAAATCGTTGTCTCCACGGTTCCCCCTTGGTATAGGGCCAACCGTCCATGTTGTGACTGCCGACTTTCGTGCCGTTCAGATACACCTCGGCACCGTGAGCAACGGCACCAAAGGCCAGATGGACCTTGCTGTTCATCGGAAATGACGGCGATTGAAACCTCTGACGATACCAGCCATACCCGTCATAGGTTCGATAGCCGTGATTGTCCCAGGGAACCAGGTCGGTAATCCAGAACCAGGACCTTTCTCCCACGCCTGGCTTGTACCAGCCCTCCTTAACACCCACGTTGCCAGGATCAATCCGAAATCTCCACAAGTGTTTCAATTCCGCTAGTTGTCGATACCTCTGCCACAGGTCGCCGAACGTCTGTTGCTCGTCATAACCGCTGAACTCGGGAAACCCCGGGACCGGTAGCCCGATCTTGCGGGGGGGCAGGGCGCTACCTGGATGCGGTGACGCGTGGGCGTCGAGATTACGAACCAGGGGCACCGATCGTTGCGGTTTTCGCGAGGCGGCAATTGCGTCCTTGTAGGCCTGCGGAATAACAATCGTCGCCTTGCCGGATTTCGACCAGAGATCACAACCGGGCGTGTACAACCAGACGTACTCGTCGCTGTGCTTCAACGCCGCGTGCAACGACCACGCCAGTTCCTCGGGCGTGTAATAGTTGCTGTTAAAATTCCGGGAAAAACCGAGTGTCCCGAAACGACCAATCAAGAACGAGTAAGCCGCCTGGCAGTGCTTCTCGTACTTGAGCGGCACTCGACTCAGATCACGCATCGTGTGTTTCATCACGTGTCGTGCGCGGGCAAACGTATCCGGAGCCCGGTAACCGTATGCCATTTCGTGTCCATCGATGATTCTCGCCCCACCAGTACATTCCGACAGCAATCCATCAAAAAACGCCCGCAGCAATCCGCTGTCGGCAGCGTAGTCGGTCTCACCCCGGGTCTGGCTGGGGCCATGCAGAGAGAGAATGTGGATATCGGGAAACACCGTGTTGATCGCCCGCATAATTTGTGCACCGCGCAGGAAGGCCTGGCCGGCGTATTGATCAGCGGTCTTGGTCTTCGTGTATTTCAGATCCCGGTAGGTCCACAGGTGCAGACCATAGTACGCCTCATCATCAAAAACGAACCCCTTCAGTCCCGCTCGTCGACAGAACTCGGCACTGACCTTCCAGTTGTTGACCACCGCGTCGAACTGATCGTCGAACCAGTCGGGAACCTCTTTCTTCTTGTCACCGGTGGTCAAATAGGTCATCAGGAAGTTGTGCTTGTAGCGTTTCGCTTTGGCGAGGCCGGATCGGGACTCCTCGATTGCCTCCAGGAAGTCCTCGATCCGATGGCGGTCCGTTCGGAACGGACGACCGATCGCTTCGGTCACGACGCCCTGTTTCCAGGTGGTCGGATACATGGCAATCCCGTCGATCCCCGGCAGCAGTGTCTCCAACTCGCGGACAGCCTTGTTGAACCCACGTGCTGAGGGCCCTTTGAAGGCGATGATCTTCTTACGAGGACCGATTGTCTGGGATCTCGCTGGTGTGACCACGAGGCCGACAAGCAGCAATCCTGCGACACATCTCCAGTGACCGACTCTCATAATTAGTCTCCGTAGAACTTCCGAGGCAGGGCCACACGACCGGGATCACAGCGAGTCGAGTCTCACTTTTCTACCGAATACAGCCACGCGATGGGAAATACCCGCCAACGACTTGTGCCACTCCCTTCCGGAGGGGTAACGCCGTAGTTGATGAAGATCTTGTCCTCGGAGAGGAAGACCGTCGGGTAGTGGTAATGCATGAAACCATCCGGGATCTCACCCAGAATCTCGTTTGGACCACTTCCGCCCCGAACCATCGCCCGCAGCGGTGGGGGCTTGACTTGCGTGACTTTCCCATCAATGCCAGGACTGACTTCCAGGTTCCGACGATGGATCCAGGTCTGGCCTTCGTCCCGGGAAATAGCGATCGTGAGTCTTCCACGTCGATAGCCTCTCTTGATCTCCTCGGCTGACATCTGGTTCCAGACCATCACCAGGTCGCCGGTCCTCGGGAGTCGCTTCAGCATCGCCGGCGAACTGGACATGGCCAAGTCGGTCAACTGCACTTTCAGCCAGTTCTTGCCACCGTCGGAACTGTAACTCTTGAGAATTCGGCCACAGGTGGAACGCATGAAGCACAAGAGGCGGCCGTCTTTAAGTTCGGCCACAACCGGTTCTTCACAGGTCAGGTGTCCCAGGTGGCCGTCCTTGAAATAGCCCACCATGAATCCCCTGGCCTGGGCGGAAACGCAACTTTGCCAGGTCTTGCCCTCGTCGTCGCTGTAGCAGACGAAACTCCCGGACATTTCCGGGATGTGTGTGTGGGTTTCCAGCAGGATCTTCTTGCCCTTCCAGATCGCGTACCCGCCGCGATCGGTCGTCGTGTAATCGGGATGGTTCCCGTACATGCCAAAGTAGAAAGGAACGACAATTCGGCCCCTGTACTTTGCAGACCGCAACTGAATCGCGACCCCCTTGAGCTTCCAGCCGAGGCCAAGGGGATTGATCTGGCCACCCCGCTGCCAGGTCTTTCCTCCGTCGACTGAAGTTTGCGAATCCTTGCCATTGACCCGGAACAGCTTTCCGGACAACAGCCGCAAGAATCGGGGACGTTCGTCTTTCACTTGTTCGAATGCGATTTCTCCCGGTGCCACATCACCGGCGACAATCGGGCTGAAACAGCTCAGCAGCAGCGTCATGAACGCCGCCGCAATTCTGACCACGCGACGTGGACAGCCACGAACTTTGCGCGAGTTTCTTTGCAAACTGAAAACCTGATCCCCGCCCAGGTCATATACACAACGGAGGTGACTCGAAGCCGCGACGTGCAATGCTGTTTGGTTCATCTCGAGATTCCCCCCGAATCTTTCATGTACTGGGCGTGAAACGAGACGAGTATATCGAGGTGCGGATCATTCCGCAGGAAACATGCTCCGAACCCAACTCCGCCGGCACGTTCAGCCCATCACATCATCGCCTTCCAAAGGCTGTACCAGGGGTCCCGTTGCGACCCAGCGAGTTGAACGCCGGGGCAGGGGCGCGGAGAATGGGATGGTCGCTGGCCCATAACGGACTCGGTCGATCCAGTGCTTCGACCGTTGCCGTGGCGGTGTCAGTGCACCTCGCAAAAAGGTCATTGGAGAAATCATCGTGGCACAATCCGTTTCCAGACGAATGGCCCTGCGTGGTCTGGCCGGAGCGGCCGGTGCTGTGATCTTCTCACCGCGCGCCCGTTCCGGAGCGACGAGTGCCGATCACCGCCGTAGCATTGTGAGCGTCAGTCGCAGCGAGGCCGACCTGGTGGTGCCTCCCGATGGCGAGGGTTTCCGATACGGGACCGGTTACATGTTCCAGGCCGGCCCCACGCAGGCCGGCTTGATGTGCAATCTGCGCACCGAGGGTTTTCCGGTGGGGGATTTTGAAGCGGGCATGGACGCGGTGATCTTTGACGATGCCGCGAAGATCAATCAGCCCAAGCCGGTGCCGGTCACGCGGACGACAAAATACGCCGACCGGATCACCGGACGTTGGCGAATCGTACTCAAGCACGGGGTGAAGGGAGGCTTTGTGCCCTTCGGTGCCAAACGACCCGACGGCAGCCCCCACCCGTTTGCCGGCACTGGTGTCACATTCTGCGAGGCGCTGGATTTCCCGATGAAGGGGAACGGGTATTACGACAAAAGAGAGAAGACGCGAGGGATGGTCCGAACCACCGAGGTCCAGCATCTCGCATTCGACGGCAAACGGTTCTCGGTAACGGGTATCGAGACATTCACCGAGGCAAAGCCCCTGAGGGTGGCCGGGACGCCCTGGAAGATCTACTGCCCCAGTTTGCGAATGGGAATTCCTGACGGCGACGACCTGCTGATGGCCGTGGCGGCGACGACCGGTAGCACGCGGGTTTGGTTCGCCAAACCTCACACCGTCGGCGTGTCACGATGGCGGTGCCACCAAGGGCGATGGCGACCGGTCGAGTTTCATCCGGTGGACGGTGACCGCAAGACATCCAAGCGCCAGGTGGTCTACGGTGTCGAGGTGCGCCTGGTTCCGATCGAACCGACATTGATCCGTGACATTGACGGTTCACTCCTGTTCTCGGCCCGTTTTGCCTACGAGGCCTACGATGAGCATGCGTTGAGGGTCTGGCGATCCAGGGACGGGGCGGATTGGAAACGGATCATCGAGAGTCCCGAGACCAAGGGACAGGCACCGGTATCGATCAACCAGGCCGCCGACGGAACGCCGTACCTGGTGTCGAATCCGCTGGGTCGAGAACGAGACCGCCTGGTACTGTGGCCGCTCAACGACCAACGGACCGGACTGCTCGCACCGGTCCTGGCCCGCGATGCACTCGAACAATTCGGACCAGCCCCCAGCGGCAAGGCGTGGTTCATGGATCACCCCAACGCGGCGGTCGTACGTCTGGCCGACGGCCATTGGCACAACCTGCTGGTCTACCGGATAATGGACCGGGGCGAGCATTCCGGGCGGGCGCCGGCAAAGCAGACGGGGCTGTATGTCGAGACGGTTCGTTCGACTGGACCCGAGCATCCACAGTGGAACTTTTGACTGAACAGAACCGGGGACACGCACTGCTGCCCGCCCCCCGCGTTTCAATGCCAGCCGATGGAGAGACGGTCATGATACGAGTCATTTTCAGGTTGTTGCTTGTGACAGCGATGGCACTGGTGTGGACGACCGCTGTTGCCGGGGCTGACAGTCGTTACCACCGGTGGCAGAACAAGAAATCGTTCGTCATCGGAGCGATGTATTACGACCTGGCTTATGGCCCGGTGTGGTGGAAGCCCGTTCCGAAGAACTTCCGCGGTGACCCGGTCATCGATGTGCTCAAGCAGGCCGGCCTGAACCTGCTTGACGAGGTCAGCATGTCATCGGGCGGTCACACCTGGTATCCGGGCCTCCGCACGGTTCGCCGACAGAAACTTCCGTTCCTGACCCTGGCTGGACCGTGGGAACCGTTCGAACATTTCCAGACTCGCGTCAACTGGTTTGCCGAGGACTCGAACTTCTTCGGCGTCCAACTTGCCGACGAGCCACAAAAGCCGGCCAACCAGACAATCCATCGCCGACAACAGGTGTGGATCGAGAAGACGCATCCGCGGCTGCTCACATTGATCTGCGAGAGCTTGACCAATACGCCGGCCTGGCAAGCCGAGTGGACCGCGATCAAGAGTGACGCGATCATCTTCCAGTGGTATCCGTACGGCACCTCCGACGGACGTTCCCCGACAATCACCCGACCGGTTCTTGCCTGCCTGGAGCGAGCGGCCCGCCATTGCGAGTCGCATGGCCTGGGTTTCTTTGTTGCCCGTGGCATCCGCAGCCGTCCGAAAAGCGAATCGACGCTGAGGCTGAACACGTTTGCCGCACTCGCGGCAGGATGTCGAGGATTCGTTGATTTCACCTGGGGCGCGAGTTCTCCCGAAAGCGGTTATGTCTGGTACAAGGACAAGACCTACCAGGGACCGTCGCACCGATTCCAACTGCTGGCGAGGATCAACCGGGAAGTCGCCCACCTCGGTCGGTGCCTGCTGAAACTGAGAGCCGTCCGAACCTATCATGTCGATCTGCGGACACACCTGACCTGGGCGGGACCGAACTACGGATTCGATGAACCCGACAAACTGCGTACCGGCAAACTGGTCGCCGTCGAAGGCAGTCCGATCGAGCGGGCCCCACGACTGATGGTCGGTTTCTTCCGTGACCCCGCTGACCAGGAGTATTTCATGGTCGTCAACAAGCGGGAGAGTCGTTCGGTCGACGTCGATCACGATCAACTGGCTCAACCGGTGACCCTGCGATTTCGCGATGACGTGACAGCTGTCGAGCGGCTCAACCGGGAAACTGGCAAGGTCGAACGGTTGCCATTAAAGGACGGTGCCGTTGAATTCATCTTGCCGGGCGGAACCGGCGACTTGCTGAAGGTTTCCAACGGCCGACCGTTCGCCGGAATCAAGTAGTGTCCGGGCGTGGTTCGGATCGGGAGGGACAACGGCGACAAACAGGCTTGGGATTGAGGCGACAATAGTGAATAGTGAGTACAGATCCCCAGCCGCCTTTGACCATTTCCGTTTTGACCCCACGGCTTCCAGATGATCGGGACCCGCCCACCCACTCTGCGTGGTCTGCTACTGCTGCTGGTGGTGCTGGCAGCAACGTCTAACCGGGCCTGGCCTGAACCATCGGCCACACCGACGGTCACCCAGCACGACGTCGAGGCGATCCTGCTGCGGCATTGCACGGTCTGTCACGGGCGGCGGCACAAGGAGGGCGGGTTGAGCCTGCTCGATCGCAAGTCGCTCTTGAAGGGTGGCAAGTCGGGACCGGCGATCATCGTCAGGAAGGGCACAACCCAAGAGCAGGCCGCAGCACTGAGATCGGCCCAGACGCGGTTTGATGCAGCGAACAATCTGTTACAACGCCGGATACCTGAGTTGACGAACCGTCTCAGAAAACAGTTCCCCACCGGAAAGGCCGAACCGGCATCCTCGGGACTGGTCGCGCATTTCCCGCTGGACGGCCCAGCAACACAGGTCGTCAAAGACAAGCTCTCGAAACACGACGCCGTGTACTACGGACCGGGTGCTCTTAAAACCACGTCCGGTCACGGCTCGCAGGACGGAACACCACAACACGGCGCACTCTTTCTCAACGGATCCGGACAACATCTTGACGCCGGCAACCACTCCGGTTTCCGGAGCGACCAGCCGTTCACCTGTTCGGCCTGGATCAAGCCAGCCGATCACGTCGGCGCCATCATCACCAAGATCAACGAGCCCAACGATTTTCGCGGTATCGATTTCACTACCAATCGCGGTCTTCTCGAGGTCCACCTGGTCGACAAGTGGCCGGTCAACGCGATCAAGGTTGTTCCCGAAACTGTCCGGCTTACCACCGACCAGTGGCACCACGTTTTGTTCTCATACGACGGCTCCAAGAAAGCCAATGGCGTCAAGATTTATATCGATGGAGTAAGGGCCAAGCTCAAGATCTTCTTCGACACGTTGACAGGATCTTTCGACACCCCTGATCCATGGCGGATTGGACGCCGCAAAACGTCCGCCTACTACCGGGGATCGATCGATGACGTCCGAATTTACAGCCGCGTCCTCGACGACGCAGACGTCATGCTGTTGGCGGCCGATAATAGACACCTGAAACAGGCACTGAAAATCGCTGCACAGAAAGAAGCCGACCGAACACAAACAGAAAAGGAAACACTGCTGCAGTACTTTGTTGAACGCGACGACAATGTTTCAAAGCGGAAACAGGAACTGCAGCAGCTGAAAATGAAACCCGGCGACAGCCTGATACTCAAAAGGATTCGATCAGGGCACATGCCGCCCAAGGACAATCTGCTCAACACCGGCACGCGTCCGCTAAAAGCTCGTGACATCGTTCGACTCGAAGAATGGATCAATTCTGGAGCTCCCGAGGTGGCATTGCCTCTTGAGACAGCCGGCGGTCCTGCCGATCCCCTGGTCGACGGAGAAGACCGAAGCTACTGGGCCTTTCAGCCGCCACAACACATCACCGTTCCGGAACCCCCGGCCGGACGGGTCAACAACCGGATCCGGAACCCCATCGACGCGTTTGTGGCCGTGCGACTGAAAGAGGCAAACCTTGAATTCTCGCCAACGGCCGACCGCGGCACGCTCGCACGGCGCGCCTGTTTCGACCTGCATGGGTTGCCACCGAGCCCCGCACAATTGCAACGGTTTCTTGACGACGGTCGGCCCGGAGCGTTCTCTCGACTGATCGACCGACTGCTCGCCTCTCCCCGATACGGTGAGCGCTGGGGTCGCCACTGGCTCGACGCGGTCGGCTACGCCGATTCGTTCGGTGGCAAGCTCGCGGCTGACCATCTGCGGCCCTACGCCTGGCGGTATCGCGACTACGTGATCCGCGCTTTCAACGCCGACAAGCCTTATGACCGCTTTTTGCTGGAACAACTCGCCGGCGACGAACTTGCGGACTACAGCAACCCGGCCGAGATCACGCAGGAGATCTACGACAACCTGGTGGCGACGGGATTCATGAGGATGGCTCCCGACAGCACCAGCGAACGGGAGGTTTCTTTCATCTCGGACCGGCTCGACGTGATCGCCGACCAGATCGATATCTTCAGCAGCGTTGTGCTGGGATTGACTCTCAAGTGCGGAAGGTGCCATGACCACAAGTACGACCCGTTCCCCCAACGCGACTACTACCGATTGACGGCGATCTTCAAGGGGGCCTTTGATGAAAACGACTGGCTGAAACCCGTCGGCGGAACGGAAAAGAAGTACAAGTTCGGAATTCGTCGGCTGAACATCGTGTCCACCGACGAAAAGGACGAAAACGACCGTTTGCAGATCAAGATCAACAACGTGCAGCACAAGGTGAACGTCGAGGCCGATCGGTTACGCAAGGGATTGCCGGAAAAGCAAAAGAAACTTGGGCGGAACGAGTTGATTGCCCACCTGCTGAAGTCTGACAAGGCATTCAAGGCGTTTGCCGATCCGTTACTCGAACAGGTAAGAACCCTGGAATCGCGACGGCCACCTGCCCAGGCCATCCAGGCCTTGTGGGACCGGGGCACTCCTTCACCGACTTACATCCTGATCCGGGGCGACCATGACAACCCGGGGCGCGTGGTCTCACCGGGAGTGCCTGCGGTGCTCAGCAACCCGCGGGTCCCATTCGTTGTTCGTCCACCCTGGAAAGGCGCGACACAGACCGGTCGCCGACTGGCCCTCGCCCGCTGGGTCACTCAGCCCGAGCATCCGCTGACCTCCCGCGTGATGATCAACCGAATCTGGAAACACCATTTCGCACGTGGCCTGGTGGCCTCACTGAGTAACTTCGGCCAAACCGGTTTCGAACCGACCCATCCGGGGTTGCTCGATTGGCTTGCCGGCGAGTTCGTAACGCGCGGCTGGCGAATCAAGGCAATGCACCGGTTGATGATGAACACCACCACCTACTGCCAGTCCTCTTCCAACAAGGCACCACACAGCGGTCCGTCCGCATCGCAGCGCAAGGATCCGTTGAACGAGTGGTTCTCGAGAATGCCTTTGAAACGAATGGAAGCCGAGCTCGTTCGGGACACGGCGTTGTGGGTTGCCGACCGCCTGAACAGTTCCCAGTTCGGTCCCGCCGATCCGGTCACCGTTCGCAAGGATGGGCTGGTCACGGCCAAACTGATCGGGGGAGGGTGGCGACGCAGTGTTTACCTGAGACAACGGCGCAAGGAGTTTCCAACATTCCTGTCAACCTTCGACTTGCCCAGCATGTCGCCCAACTGCATTGAAAGACCCGAGTCGACCGTGGCGACCCAGGCCCTGTACATGATGAACAACGCCACAATTGATCAGCTGGCAACTTCTTTCGCCCGACGAATCCGCGGGGAAATTGGCGAGGATCGCGATCGCCAGATCCAACGAGCACACCTGCTCGCTTTCAGTCGCACGGCAGACAACGACGAGTTGAAAGCAGGACGCGCGGCGCTGAAAGAATTCACACGACACTGGGCCCGCCACCTCGAATCCGTGACCAAAACGAAAAATCGCAAGTCTGCCGCACCAGCGAGTCAACGGGCACTTGCCTCGTACTGCCACGTCTTGCTCAACTCGGCTTCATTTCTTTACATCGACTGACTCCGAACGCTCGACACCAACCCGACATGATTCCACCAACGGTTCCATCCCGACACGTCGATCGCTGCGCGGATCTTCCCGGCCGTGTGTCTCGTCGACGTTTCTTTGATCGGATGAGCGACGGACTGAGTGGAACAGCACTTGCGTGGTTATTCTCACGCGACCTATTTGGCAGTTCAGGGTTACTGGCCGATGAGGAAACGCCAAGACAGCTACCTGTTTACGACGTGGCTCCCAGAAATCCACCCAATCCGCCCCGGGCCAAGGCCGTGATCCAGTTGTTCATGCAGGGAGGTCCCAGCCAGATGGACCTGCTGGACCCCAAGCCCAAGCTCCACGAGCTTCACGGCGAGGGTTACTACGACAAGGTAATCGCCGACCTGACCGGCCCCGAACAGGCGGGGAAACTCTTCCGTAGTCCCTGGAAGTTTCACCGTCATGGTGAATCCGGGCTGCCGATATCGGAACTGCTGCCCCACCTGGGCAGCGTTGCCGATGAACTGACAGTCGTCCGATCCATGTACACGACACACCCCAACCACGAGCCTGCGATTTTCAAATACCAGTCCGGACGATTGATCCAGGGCTTACCCTCTCTGGGATCGTGGGTGGTGTACGGCCTGGGAACCGAAAACCAGAACCTCCCAGCTTTTGTCGTCCTGGCAGCCGAAGGCAAATTGCCGGTCAATGGCACACAGAATTGGCACAACGGAATGTTGCCCCCGGTCTACCAGGGAACACCCTTGCGGACCCAGGGCGCTCCGTTGCTGAATCTCTCTCGCGAGGTCCCCCAGGCGGCCGGCGTGCTGGATGTTGAACGTGATCTCCTCCAGAAGCTCGATCGAATCCATCGCCGTCGCCGACCCGGCCACCTGCAGTTGGATGCCCGGATTGCCAGTTACAACCTGGCCGCTCGCATGCAACTGGAGGCAACCGATGCCCTGGACCTTTCTCGGGAATCCAAAACGACGCTCTCCTCCTACGGTGTCGGCAACAAGACGACCGACAACTACGGCCGCCGTTGCCTGATGGCGCGGCGACTGGTCGAGCGTGGCGTACGATTTGTGCAGATCTGCACCGAACGTCAGATCTGGGACAACCACAGCGGGATCGTCGCCGGGCTGAAGAAATGCTGTGACCGAACCGACCAACCGATCGCCGCGCTGTTGAAGGATCTCCGACAGCGTGGACTGCTCGAGGACACGCTTGTCGTCTGGGGTGGTGAATTCGGACGGATGCCGATCGCTCAACTTCCCGACAAGAAGAACCTCTCGACAGCCGGCCGCGACCACAATCCGCGAGGATTCACCGTGTGGTTGGCCGGGGGCGGAGTGAAGGCCGGCAGTGTCTACGGGGCCACCGATGAACTGGGTTACGAGGCAGCCGAGAACCGAGTCAGTGTGGCCGACTTCCACGCCACGCTGCTCCACCTGCTCGGGATGCACCATGAACAGCTGTTCTTCGAACACAACGGCCTGGAAGAGAAGTTGACATCAGTCTTCCAGGCCCGTGTCGTTCGCGAACTTCTGGCCTGACCCGAGAAACCGCCTAACGTCCTGGCAGCGGGGTGCTCCTGAGCACGATGGCCGTGCGAGGGGCCTGTCGGTTGACGGCGACCAGGAACAGGTTGTCGCGGTACGCGACCGCGTAGTCAGACTGCAAGTGGGAGAGTTGTTCACCGGGTCGGGTGGGAAAGTCCAGCCGCGAGAACTTCCGGGCCGCCGGATCGAAGACTGTCCAACTGCCAATGAAGTGGTGAGGCTTTCCATCGATCGACCCCTTGCCACCCGTCCAGGTTGAATGGTCAAAGTAGAGGTGATCACCGAAGAGAACCCCGCCACTGAGGTAGCCAAACCATTTTCCATGTCCCGGGACCGGAATCGGTTTGCCCCATTGCCCGGTGATCGTATCGAGCGGGACAATCTGGCCCTGGAACATGTTGCTGATGTAGAGCGTCTTGCCGTCAAAGAGCCGCCCACCAACAACGGTTCTGGCGGTGGGCGATGGGTGGCGAAAATGACCCGTCCAGCGCCGCTGCTTCAGATCGAAGCGGACGATATCGTTCCCATTCCATGTCGAACCCCAGTACGTGGAACGAGACGGATCGGCAAACATCATGTAGAGCTCCGCACGAAGCTTGTAGGGACACGGGAACAGTTCACCGGAATGGCGGGTGACATCCCACAACAGGACCGCGGAATGCCGCGTGTCGTACAGCAGGATCGTGTTGCTTTCCGGAAGCGCGTGTCCACCGTAAACGGCAGGCCGCTCGTGAGGAAATCGATGCTGGGTGACCCGACCGGTATCACGGTGCCAGACCCAAAGCCGCGGCCGACCAGGAGTACATAGCAGGACCTGGCTGCCATGGGCAATCGGCCACAGGTGCAGACCACGCCAGGACTGCCCGGTCAACTTCTTCAGGTCGATCCTCTCAGTTTCTCCGCTGGGACAGTGGTAACGCCACAGGACCCCATCCAGCGGGCTGGTCCACATGTTGCCATCAGAACCAACCGAGGGTTCGTGCAGGCGACTGGGTGCCGTACCGATGTCATGGCGAACAAATCGGGGAGTGGTCACGTCGCCGATGCCACGCGTCGTCAACAGACGCTCCTTTCCGGCGGATGACCCGGCCACGCCAGGCGAGCCAGAAAGCAAGGCTCCTGCTGTCGTGGCCAGCGACACCAGGCAGTCGCGACGTGTGGGATCAATCATCGGGATCACCTGAAATCTCCGCCGCGTGCTTCTGGCACAAGGACTCGCAGTCAAACGGTTTACCGGCAGGGGTCATTGCTGCCCACGGTTTGGCCGCACCAGCTCGATCTCATCGATCCTGTACCGTCCATTAAACAGTCCCAGGTAAATCGAACCGTTGGCCGCCATGTCCGACAGGCCATGTTTGTACCGGCACACCAGGGAATTGTCGGATTCGTCGTAACCGCCTGCAGCCGCAAACACGGTCACCTCGGTTGGGCCGAAATAGAACGTGCACCAGATGTCGCGACCGCGGTTGGCCAGATGCTTGACGTTCCACGAGGAAGTGAACTTTCGGGTTCCGGCCTGGTCATTGAAGCACGAGAGCATCGGTTGTGATCGGCCGGCCCCACTGAAGTAGAAATACCACAGCATTCGCGTGACTGATCTTTGCGAGTTGGTGAGACTGAACGAGGCCACGCTGGGCTGCCCTTTTACCGCCGCCGCGCTCGCGGTGGTGTGAAGTCGAAGACGATAACGCCCAGCACCGCGGTGCTTGATCAGGTCATTGAACCTGGCGAGCGAATTGACCGGGTGCACCCCTTCCTCATCCATCGCCAAGGAGCCATTTCTTGTCGGGGGAGGATCCACTCCACCTTGAACAGGCATGCGGGTCCATCTGCTCATATCCAGCCGTCGACCGTCGAAGGAATCGGCCAGCGCTCCATGTTTGACAGGAGGCCCCTCCCGGAGCCTCTCCAGCACCACGTCATCCCAGAGCGTGTTGCCATTAAAGGTTCGCTTGAGTTTGATGACGGCCGAATCGGCACGGGCGGGAACCGTGACGGTCAACTGCAACCGGGCCCATTCATCCGACGGATCCAGCGTCCTCAGCATGCAGCGGGTCGGCACGGTATACACCGCTTGCTGTCGATCGAAAAACTCGACGGTGACTTCCAGCGGAACCGCCACGTCCGGCGGCTTGGTCGTGTACCGGCCCCAGGCGGTCAGGCGATACCGCTCGAATGGTGACACCGAGACCCTCTGCGAGACGGTTGTTGGCCCGCCGATCGTCGAGGCGACCGAGAAACTTCCCGAGCGTGCCGGCCCCTTGGTCACCGCCACCTGCCCCTGCTCGACAACCCAGCCCCGCAAGTCACCGGACTCGAAGCCGCCGTTGACCAACCGGCTGACCGGATCCTCTCCGAGCATCGCGACCTGCGTCCGGGCGGCATCGTGCAGACTGTCGCCTCGTTCCACGCTGTTCCAGAAACTGGCGGCAGTCGCCTTGCCTTGTTTCTTGAGTTGAAACCGGGTCGCTGCCGAACACAGTGCGTCGAGCAACGCGTTTTCGTGACTGAATATCGAGATGGCCGATCCGTTCGACCAGAAACCAATCCGGCTGGCTCGCGGATTGATGTAGGGGTGAGAACGCATCCGTGACAGGCTGGTCGAACGTGTCCGTTGAACCTCGGCCACGTGTCGAGCCCGCTGGATTACCGCTTGCAGGCCGTCCTCGGTCCTGACGGTGATATCCAGGGACGCCGGGTAGAATTCCAGGAAGCTGACCAGCAGGCTGCGCTGGAACTGCCAGGCATCGGCGAGACGTTCGAGCCGGAACCGGGCCCCTTCGGTGTCCCGGGCGGCCAGACGCGTGGCGAGGGAGATGCAGCGGTCGAGAAAGTCGATGTCCGCTTTCGTGTATTCCTGAAACTCGTCGTTGGGTTGCACGTAGGAATCGTTGTTCCACGAGACCCATTGGTAGAACAGCCAGTTCTTGCGATGTTTCCGGTAGGGTCCCGGTCGACGACGTTCGTAGACGACCTCGAGCCGATCCCAGAACTCTCGCATCGGTTTGGCGGCAGCCCGGCCATAGGATGCAACACAGAACTCCTCCATGATGCGATCGACATCGGCATTCACGTCCCACTGCAGGGCCTGGATGTAGTGGTACTTGGGTCCGTCAAACGTCCAATCACCACCGCACTCGGCGATGTGCGACAAGGCTCCCAGTTCGTCGTGGCCCCATTTCAAGAACTGCTGGGCGGCATGGGGATAATGCCGAAAACCCAGGAACGAGCCGCCGTACATGTAAGAATAGAGATTGACCGACCGGCAGATGGCCTTCCATTGCTCTGCCTGCTTGAACTCGCTGTCCAGAACAAACGTCTTGGTCACGGCGACATTCGGTTCGAGCTTGAATCGTGGCGGGGCGGACGTGTTGGCGTAGGCCATCGCTTCGACCCACTTGCCGGGGTGCTTCTTGCCCACCTCCCGGGCGACCAGGTTCACCCAGTGGAACCATCGCTCGGTCAGCGAGTAAGCCGGTTTCGCCGAGTTGACGAACTTCGTGCAGCGGTCACATTTGCACCACCCGTTGCCATCGTTCTGGCCGACCGAGACCACCGGCGCATGTGGGTGTTTCCTGAAGAACTCGTCGATGTACTCGACGGCCCGTTCAACGGTGCCAGGATGGGTCGTGCAGATCTGCCAGCCATTCCCGTAACTCCACCACTGCCGCTTGCCGTCGAACAATGCAAACCAATCGGGTCGTTCCCGAAACTGCTTGGCGGAAAAGATGTGCTGAATGGCGTGATTGCCGTATTGACCGTCCCCGTAAGGGCCCAGTCGGAGCAACTTGTGAGCGGGCGTGAAAAAGTACATCCCGCAGTTGGACCGATTGACAAAGTCGGGTTGGACGGTCTTTGAGAGCTGGCGTCCCACCGTGATGGTGGTTCGCTTTGGCACCACCTCGCCGTGGACCGAACCGGGAAACAGCCAGCGGACGCCAAGGTGATCGGCAAGAAACCTCTCAACGGCCCACTGTGCCGCGCGACCCACTTTGCCGGCGAGTACCAGGTGCTGGATTTCACCATGTTCCAGGCACTTGATCATGAAGCCGTCGGCCCGCAGGTCGGAGATCTGGGCCACGTGTTTTTCAACGAATCCGTCGCGACCGACGTGAATGACGACCCTGGCATGTTCCACCGTGTCGGCAATCGTGATCTTTCGCCCGGTAATTCGGGAAAGATAATTGCAGAGGTCTGTAGCCGCTCCCCGCTCGAGGGGGTGCGGGCCGCTCACAACACGGGGCAACGGCGACCCGGGATCAACCACGGTGAACCGTTTGTCGGCGCCACAGACCGTGCACGCCATTACGACGACGACCGCCACTACGGCACCACCACGAAATATCTCGCCGGATCTCATACTCGTCTCCCGGTCCATGCAGATCGCTGCCGAACAATCGTGAGAGCGTTCACATGAGAACGCCTTCACGAGTCGATCCCAGCGGCAAACCCTCCGCGCGGTACAGCATGCCCAAGTCGACGGTGTACGACAAGCGGTGGTAACGACGCTCGCGCCATCGCCAGCCATCCAGCGAGGCTTCGACGGGACTGCCCACCGTCAGGAACCAGACCGCTCGAAGACGAATTCGTTGCAACCCCGGCCCTGGCCGCAGATCTTCTGACGCACCAATCGAAAATCCCGTTGCCGGCAGAAATCGATGACGGCTTCAGGTCTGGCTACTTCGAAAGGATAACCACCAACCCAATCAACCACGTCGCGCCAGGGACTCATTCCGCGACTGGTTTTCGAGTAGTCTCTCCACGTCTGAAACGGCCTTGCTCGCAGGAAATCGCGGACCGTTGTCGGACCCCACAATCGGACAAACGCCGGCCAGAGGATCATCCAACGCAGGAAAGTCGGCAGGCGATTGTACCATCGCTTGACCGCCGTCCACCGCCGACTGGCCCTTCCCTGATCGTTATAGATTGCGACGAACAATCGACCTCCCGGAGCAACCCGCTGCATCACATTCTCCAGCGCCCTCCACATCTCTCCGGTGTGATGCAACACACCCCACGAATAGGCAACGTCGAACAGTCCGAGTCGCCCGAGGAACGCCTGGTCAAGGACCGAGCCTTGTTGAATGACCCAACCGTCGTTGTCAGCGACAAACCGCTGCTTCATTTCTCCGGTGCATCGAACCGATTGAATATCGAGATCGAAAGAGAAAACCGATGCCCCCAACTGGTGTGCTGCGAGGCTGAACAGGCCACTGCCCGATCCCGCATCGAGAAATCGTTTGCCATTCAGGTCCTCGAATTCGAGTGTTTCGCAAAGCGACCGTTTCGCCTGATCGATGACCTTCGCGTCAACGCTCTTCAGGAAGAGACGCCAGTTCTCACCGAACTCGAATCGCTCGGACTCGTTTACAGCATCGTGATTGTCTGCCGTCGCCATTCACCGCTCGCTTGCAGGATCAGCCCGCGGCCAGGTTCGTCCCGATGCAACCCGGACACAGCCTTGCCCCAAAAGTTCCAGTCTAGTTCAGTGCGGTCGCGCGATGCTATCTGCTGCCGAAAGACCTTCAGTCTCGACACGGGAACGCTCTGCTGGCCAACCGATGTTCCTCCAGGACTCTCACCGGTTGGCTGAGAACCTCACCGTGTCGCCGTTGTACGGTGGGTTGATTTCGGGGACAATGCACGTCTCGTACCAGCTCAACGAAGCGATCCTGAACGGGCCCGGGCAACAATCGCAACGGTAGAAACTGAACAAGCTGGCCCCTCACCTGCTTCCCCTGTGTGGCTGCGGGCGACTTTTTGGCTGGGAGTAACCGTTTCGCTGGCCGGCATGGCTGCGGGGCTGCTGTATTCGATCCAGCGCGACCGTTCTTTACCCCGCCTCCGGTTGGCCTACTATCCCGGCATAGAGCAGTTGGTTGATGCGGGAGAATATCGGCAGGCCCTGGATCAATTCGACGTTGCCATCGATCTGGATTTTCTTAGACGGGTGCAGATCTATCAGGAGATTGCCCGGATTGCCCTGCAGAACGATGAACTGGATGACCATCTTCGCGCGTGGGATAACTTGATCAAGCTCCGAGCGATCGATGCGCTGACCCAGGTCAACCTGTCCAGTTTCGGATTCCGACGCGGTAAACCCGGCGACTATCGACAAACCGAAGAATTGAGTCGAGAGTTGCGACGACAATTGCCGCACCAGCCGGGCGTGAACTGCAATCTCGGGTTCGTACTGCTGGCCCAGGATCGCCTGGATGAAGCTGAACAGTTCTTTATTCAAGCATTGCAAGTGAACCCCTATTTTGGACCTGCCCGGCAGGGATTGGCCGGGGTCCAGAAGGCAAGGGCACTGCATGAATGATCGCCAGGACAAACCGGCGGTTGGGCCTCTGCTGCTGGGCAAGTCATTTGTCCACCCGCTCTTTGATTACCTGCTGATTGGCGGTGGCCTGAGCTTGTTAGTGGCGGCCCTGGTTTACTGGCCCGCGGCCACAGCTTCCAGCGGGGATGCCGGAAACCTCACGTTTGATGAACGGTTTGCCTGGATTCCCGTTTTGATCCTGTTGAGCAACAGTGCCCATTTCGCATCTTCCACCGTGCGGCTCTACAGCAAGCCGGAAACTTTTCACACGATGCCATTCCTGACCATGGGTTTTCCATTGGTCTGCTTGCTGGTGACAAGTCTCTGCATCTTTTACCCGGGCAACCTTGGTGCTCAACTCAACTCACTCTACTTGACCTGGTCGCCCTACCATTATGCGGCCCAGGCTTACGGTCTGGCGGTGATGTACAGTTACCGTTCGGGCTGTGTTTTGAGCCTGGCGAACAAGCGATTGCTGCGATGGACCAGCTTGTTGCCGTTCTTCTTCATGTGTGTGGGAGGAGAGGGAGTTGGTCTGTACTGGCTATTGCCAGACTCATGGATGGCGAACCCGCGTGTGGATTTGCTGGTGATGTACCTCAAGAAGTGGGTTTTCCCGGCATTGATCTTTGGCCTGCCCACGATCCTGTTTGCCAAGGTGTGGGTGAACGAGAGACGTCCGTTGCCCCTTATCAGCCTGCTGGTATTGATCACCAATGGCCTCTGGTTCGTGACCTTCAACTACTTGCAGGCCTTTACGCTGGCGACGATCTTCCATGGGGTCCAGTACCTGGCGATCGTTCTCATTTTTCATGTACGAGATCGCAAGCAACGACCGGAAAACCGGCATGGGACCTTCTATCATGTGGCCTGGTTTTATGGCCTGAGCCTCATGCTGGGATATGGCCTGTTTCATTGTCTCCCCTGGGCTTATCGTCTGGCCGGATTCGGTGTTGTCGAGAGCATGCTGCTGGTGGCTGCGGCCATCAATCTTCACCATTTCATTGTGGATGGTTACATCTGGAGGTTGGGAAAACAGGACAGCAACCGGACAATTGTCGACAGTGATCAGACTCCAGGATCCGCCACTTCCCATCCGGGATGACACGAGATTTCGAAGCAGGTTTCGCACACACGGGAGACAACAATGCGGCGTTTCCTCACACCACTGACTTGTGTGCTTGTCCTGACCGGATTGGCGGGATGTGACTTCAAGTTTCCACTGACCCCTCCCGATCGGGCAAAAGTGGACGTTCAGTTGATTGGAAACTGGAACACCGTTTCCACATCAGATGAAGCGGGAGGAAAAGACTGGATCTTTTCAGTTGGCCGCGTAGGGGACGTCGACCCCACGACAAGGCATCAGGCCCCCAAGGGGGCCATGACGTTTGCCAGCATCAGCTATCGACATCCCTCCTTCTCGCCCAGGCAGCCTTCCGTCTTCTGGCCAACCCTCATTGGCAGTTCGCGCTACCTGAACGGCTGCGCGGACCCGGACTTGATCAAGAAGGGGGCGGTGTCGGGTAACGCCTACGTCATATTCAAGTATGAAATCAAGGGAGACACCTTGACGGTCTACAAGCAAGACAAAAAGAGCCTCGACGCAATGAAGAAGCGTCTGGGAAAAGAATACACCCCGGCGGATCTGCGGTTGGAAATGGCGAGGCCTGGCGTCACCGACTGGAAATTTCATTTCCGTGCCATTCGTATCAAGTGAGGCCGTCGGTGGAAAAGTATTTCGCCGCCGCGACCTGCCTGGTCTCCGGGTCCATTTTCTCGAAACACGGTAGCCGTCAACGGCTTCGCCATGCAGGATGGAGGTAGATCCTGTGCCTTGACCACCAAGAATTGGAAAGAAGAAGGAGCTGACCATGAGTCTCTCACGTCGCGAGTTCGTGTTCCTTTCGTCGGGAGCTGTTGCCGGGAACCTGGCAGTGCCGGGCATCGAAATTGCCGAAGGCGACACGAAGCAGGCTCGCGAGTTCGCCGACAGCGGACTTGTCACCGGAAAACCAAAGCCGCTCAAGCACAAGTCGATTCCAGGGTTTCTCAGCGCAGAGCAGATCGCTCCACACCATACCGCGCACTACGGCGGCGCACTGAGGGGATACAACGGCCTGGACGACCAACTGCAATCGAGCATCAACTCCGGAAAACCGGTCTCTCCGAATGCCTACGGGGCCATGCAGCGAGCCCGCGAAGGCAAGGGCAACAGCGTGCTCCTGCACGAGTTGTACTTTGACGGTCTTGCCCCCAAGGCGCCCTCACCAAAAGGCGACGTCCGGGCAGCGATCGCGAAGCGGTTCGGCTCCGTCGAAAAGTGGGCCGGCGATTTTCAGGCGAGCGCCAAGACGGCTGCCGGTTGGGCATTGCTCGCACGGCACCCGGTCAATGGCAAACTCTACAACGTCGTCAGCGACGCCCATGCCAACGGTGTGCTGTGGATGGCTCGTCCACTGGTCGTGATCGACGTCTACGAGCACGCATTCTACGTGGACTACAAGAATCGCAAGGCAGAGTACGTCGCCACGTTCATGGACCACATCGACTGGGATGTCGTGAACCAGCGCTATCGCCGTGCCCTGGCGTAGAACGGCTATGACGACGGAAACCCCGTCTCCGGCTGACGCCCCTGGATGGCATCGGCCTCTTGCCGTGACTCTCTGCCTGCTGATCGGTGTGGTCGTCGCAATCCCGGCCTATGCCGTCTGCCAATCGACACGACGTTTTATCTTCAAGAACGCGGGCACGAACGGACCGGCCACCGTGACCTGTTTGACCGAACACTCGGGTGGCGAAATCTCCCGGGTTGGAAAGCGGTAACATTCGACAAGCCGCTGACAATCAACTCACGAGGCCTGCGGGATCGTGAACACACGCCGACGAAGCCCAACGGCACCTACCTTGACCTGGACGCTGTTTACGTGGCCGAACAAACAACGGTCAAACAGCTCATGGTGGGTAACCACGGTTATCACTGGAATGCATTCGGCCGCGCGCTGACTGCACGACGGTTGTACAACACGCTCCGCGACACCGGGATGATTGGCAGGTAGACCAACCAGAGCAGGCTCGACGGTGTCTGTGTTGAACGAGAGGCTTTTGGATACTGACCTCGGCAGTTGCTCGAGGTCTGGCCGTTCAGGTAAAACCCATTCGTTCCTTACCATTCTCGATAGCCAGCGCATGCAGACGCCCGCCTCACGGACCGCGAACTTTTGCCTGGGGGCGATCCTCCTGTTGGCAGCCACAGCCAGTCCGACCCACGGACAACAAGCGACCGGTCCCAGCTCGTCACTGGCTGCCAGGCTACGACCGTATCTCGCGGCATTCTCCGGCGAACAACAACCCTTCGAACTTCGCGGCCGCATCCTGCTGTCAATCGACGGCAAGCCCCAGTCCATAGAACTTCGACTGGCCCGAATTGACCGCCGCTCATTCGACCTGGAACTGACTCACCCCGACTACGCCGTCAGTATCCGCAGGCGGTCGGTCGGCACAGCGTTTGCCCTGCCCAGGCACAAGGTTGTCTTTGTCAGTCGTGGCCGACTGGATGGCCCAGAACACCTCTCACCGCTGGGAATCGCGACTCGGCTACTGAGTTCCCGAACGGCCGTTGCCCCTTACGCGGCGGCGATGCTCCAGGCGAACGCCGACACTGTGACCTCCCTGCTGACAAACCTGCTGGGAATCACTTTTGATGTCGAAACGGCCAAGGGCACTGCGGGCAACAACGGCTCGTTCCAATTTGACGCCACCGGAGCACTTGCTTTCGAATCGGGAAAGACCCGCGTCCGACTTTCCCTCTCCTCGAATATCTCGAAACCCGAAACGTTTGACACCTGGCCGGGCATGCGAACCGTTGCCATCGACCGTACCGAACTCGAACGTCAACTGGTACGAGGCGTTCGCCGTGCGATCGAGATTCTCGCGCCATCCCCACTGTTGACACAGCCACCACGCCTGCCCCGCCGCGTTGCACACGGAGAACTCAGGTGGATAGACGGCCAAAGGATCGTCTTGCTTGATGGTTCGCCGCAGGAAATCGGGAGAGCTCATGGGGAACTCCTGCAGAACGAAACGCGTGCCTGCATCGACTCGGTGCTCTACACCTTCGGCACGGCCGAGACCATCCGCAGCGGTCGCTGGTTTCGGCACGACCTCGAGGCCGCCTACGCGAGACTGTCACCGCACATCCCCGAGCGTCACAAGGCCGAAACCCGCGCAATGGCCACCGCCCTGCAATTGGATCCGGGGATCGTTGAAGCGATCAACGTCTTTCCCGAACTCTTTCACTGTTCGGGATTTGCCCTGTTCGGCAGGGCCACCAAGGATGGAAAACTTTACCACGGTCGCGTACTCGATTACATGACCGCCATCGGCCTGCAGGATGCCGCGACAACCTTCATCGTCCGCGTCAAGGACCGGATTCCATTTGCCAACGTCGGTTATGCCGGGTTCATCGGCAGCGTCAGCGGCATGAACGCCCGGGCGATTTCGCTGGGTGAGATGGGCGGAAGAGGTGAGGGCCGCTGGGATGGTGTCCCGATGGCGACACTGATGCGACGTGCCTTGGAAGAATGCGACACACTCGACGAGGTCATGCAGCTCTGGCGGTCAAGTCCCCGCACCTGCGAGTATTTCTACGTCTTCGCAGACGGCAAGACCAACCGCGCGGTGGGCGTTTCGGCCACTCCCGATGCCATCGAGTTCGTCCAACCCGGCCAGGATCATCCCCGGCTCGGCAAGGGAATCCCCGACGCTGTCGTTCTTTCGGCAGGCACCCGGCTGAAAACGCTCCGCAAAAGAGTGCTCTCGCGTCACGGCCGCTTCGACACGGCACTTGGACAGTGGCTGATGAGCCGCCCCGTAGCCATGCAATCAAACCTCCACAACGTGCTATTCGTCCCCGCCGACGGCCTTCTCTATGTCGCCAACGCCAGCCACAACCAACCCGCCGCCGAACGACCCTACGTCCGCCTGGATCTGCGAGAGCTCCTGCGAACGATGAAACCCTCGTCCAAGAGTTCTTCTCCATCCAATTGACTCAAGTTGGTTTGCTGATGACGCAACACACCCGTCGATTCCTGGTCGTGCTGACGATCACTTCGGTGATCGTCCCGGCAGCCAGTGCAGACAAGCCCAACATCATCGTCATCATGGCCGACGACCTCGGTTATGGAGACGTATCGTGTTATGGAGCAACCGCCCTGAAGACGCCCAATATCGATCGGCTTGCGTCAGAGGGGTTGAGATTCACAAGCGGATACTGCTCGGCATCGACCTGCACCCCAACGCGTTTTTCCTTCCTGACCGGCACCTACGCCTTCCGAAAAAAGGGCACCGGGATCGCCTCTCCCAACAATCCGGCGATCATCCAGCCGGGCACGGTCACACTGCCGTCGTTGCTGCAGCGGGCGGGCTACAAGACAGCCGTCATTGGCAAGTGGCACCTCGGCCTGGGCGGACCCACCGGACCCAACTGGAATGGTCAACTCAGGCCCGGACCGCTCGAGATCGGGTTCGACCACAGCTTTCTGCTGCCTACGACCAACGATCGTGTCCCGCAAGTCTACGTCCAGGGCCATCGTGTACTAGGCCTTGACCCGCGCGATCCGCTCTGGGTTGGCAACAGAAAACCCAGCCCTGACCATCCCACCGGGCTGACTCATCGCGACACACTGAAGATGGACTGGTCACATGGCCACAACGGGACCATTCACAACGGCATCAGCCGCATCGGTTTCTACACCGGTGGCCACGCCGCGCGATTCCGCGACGAGGACCTCGCCGACGAATGGGTCAAGCGGTCGGTAAAATGGATCGAGCAAAACAAGGCCAACCCGTTCTTTCTGTTCTTTTCGTCACATGATCTTCACGTTCCACGGATGCCGCACGAGCGATTCCACGGCAAGACGCCACTGGGTTTTCGCGGCGATGCCATCGTTCAACTGGACTGGTGTGTCGGCGAATTGCTCGCGACGCTCGACCGCCTGAAATTGACCAGCAACACGCTCGTAATTTTCTGCTCTGACAACGGCCCGGTCCTCGATGACGGTTACAAGGATGGGGCCGTGACGAAACGCGGCGAACATCGGCCCGCCGGCCCCTACAGCGGTGGAAAGTACAGCGTACTCGAAGGGGGCACACGAACCCCGCTGATCACCCGCTGGCCGGGACGAATTCAACCGGGACTGTCCGACCAGGTCGTCTGCACGATCGACTTCGCCGCCAGCTTCGCCGCCATGACCGGGGTGCCCCTGCCGAAAGATGCTTGCCTGGACAGTTTCAATGTCCTGGCAGCGCTCCTGGGCGAGCCCCGGGCAAAAGGACGCGAACACCTGGTGCAACAGGACAACGGACGTCGCGGCAACTTCGGTCTTCGCGTCGGGTCATGGAAACTGCAGCGTCACGATTCGCGGAAGAAGCGCAACGCGAAGCTGAAACTGAAGACCCGGAAGGTCTCCCGCTACGCGATCTTCGATCTGGCCAACGATCCCGCAGAAAAGACCAATGTCGCCAAGCAACATCCGGAGGTCGCACAACGCCTCATCAAGAAACTGGAGCATCTCATCCGCAACAAGCGAAGC
Source organism: Planctomycetaceae bacterium (assembly GCA_002726205.1). Taxonomy (GTDB): domain Bacteria; phylum Planctomycetota; class Planctomycetia; order Planctomycetales; family Planctomycetaceae. The sequence continues at coordinate 25,703 of PBSL01000006.1, forward strand.
CGACCGGCCAATCAAGGTCCTGGCCCCACCAGGTGATCCCACAAACCAATCCGCATTTCTCCAGGTGACAACTCAATGACCAACCAACGCCAGTTTTCTCGACGAGATTGGCTGAGTCTCTCTTGCGGATACGGATTCGCATCGCTCCCCCTCACGGGGAATGCTGCCTCGCGCCGGCGTCACCAATCCGGGCGATCCACCACACTGAAAGCCACGCAAGCAAGACTGTGCGTCACGGGCCATGATCACAATCGCCCGACCGCATTCCCCGGACTCGGCGATTTCATCGGTTGGGCCGAAGCCATCGAACGCATGCCCAACGGGGATCTTCTCCTGGCTCACTCGGCCGGCTACTGGCACGCCTCTTTCGCATCCCCTCGCCAATTCCTACCCGAACTCAAGAAGCGATACGCGGCCGAGGGTTGGCCGGTCGACCACATCGCCCCCACCGGGGGACGCTCGATGGTCTGCCGCTCGTCGGACAACGGAAAGACCTGGTCGCGCCCATCCACCGTGATCGATTATCGTCTCGACGACCGGCCCGACGCGCTCTTTACCTGTCGTGACCGAACCGTTCTTTGTTTCGTCAACGTCCAGGCGTCATGGTACGGCTACCCCAAGGCGCCTCCCGCCTTCCAGAACGACATCAATGGCCTCAACACCCAGCAACTGGTCGTGCGATCGTCTGACAACGGCCGAACCTGGTCCAAGCCAATCTGGATCCAGCCCCCGCCCGGGGCGACATACGAGCGAGCGCACGGCCGTCCGATTCAACTCGCCGATGGCGGTATCCTTTGGGCAACCTACTGCAACAGCCCCAACGGACTTTTCGGAGCGATCCACCGCTCAGATGATTCCGGTAAGACGTGGAAGGCAATCTCGGTGATTCGCAGAAAACTGGGGAAGCCTGTCGATGAGCCCGCGATCGCAGAACTGGGCGACGGCCGCTTGATCCTGGTGACTCGCCCTGACGGAGGCGTGCTGTATTCGAAGGACCACGGGGTCAGTTGGTCCGAACCCGGCAACACGATCGTTCCCGCACCCACCAGCCCCAAGTTCAAGGCCCCGCAGATTTTCCTGTTGAAAGACGGAACGCTGGTTACGATTGCCACCCGGGGCAACCTGCGGGTCTGGATCAGCAAAGACGGTGGGCGAAGCTGGACCAGGGACATACCGCTGGACACATCCTGCTACGGCTATCCCGGTGGGCTGTTGCTCGACGACGAGTCGATCCTGGTCTCGTATTGCCAAAGCGGCAGGGCTCCCAACCGCGTGTACGTCATCCGCTTCAGGCTGAACAAGGCTCGCAGCGGAATCGAGTTGCTACCGATTGGCAAATGATCTTCCCCGGTCACCCCCCTGGCCGCCGCGGCAAGACCATCACTCCGGATTCGCATCTTTTCAGCAGACTCGCCAGCGGCAGGGTAGCCAGGGCGACCAGGGCCACGACGGTCAACGACGATTCCACGGATGTGCGATCCGAAACCACGCCAAAAGTCGGCGGAGCCAGAGCACCTGCCGCGATCACGATCGTGTAGAAGACACCGAATGCCCGCGTTCGCCGTTGTGGACTCACGAAGTCAGCCACGCTGCCGTACAGCACTGTTGACGTGCCGTTCAACGCCGCGCCAACCAATGGCAGCAAGACCACCAGCGCACCCGGAGGAACCAGCAACAACGCGATGATCCCACCGCTGGTCATGATCTCGGTCAGCCACACCGTCGCCAACACCCCGATTCGTTGGGCGAGAAACCCACAGAGAAACTTACCGACAGCTCCGCCGGCAAACAAAAGGCCCAGTGCCATCCCGGCCGACGATGCGGTATACCCCCGCGAGATCAGCAGGAAAGGCAACAGTGTCAGCAAGCCATACCGGGTCAATGAATCAATCATTCCGATACTCGACAGAACCGCAAATCCTCTCGGGTTGTGAACTTGCTCACCTTGCCGCTCAACGGCTGACCCCGACCGGGTCTCCAGTGTGTCGATCCGCCACTTGCCCGACGCCACCAGGAACAGGGCCGCCATCGAGACGGCCACCATCCCCAGCCCCGATGTGACCACCGTCCAACCGACACTCAGCAGGGCCAGACCGGCCACTGTTGGAAAGAATGCCTTGCCCAGATCGCCGGAGAAATTGTACGTCCCGATCGCCACCCGCCGCCCCTCGCCGGCGTAGGCCCGTGCCACCAACGCCGCTCCCAACGGGTGCTGCACCGTCGACCCCAGCCCGGTCAGAAACACAACCACCAACAGCCCCGCAAATCCTCCGACCCAACCCAACACCAGGAATCCCAGGCCCAGCGCCGTCGTTCCAACGACTAGCAACCGTCGTTCTCCCACCCGTTCAGCCAGCAACGCTGCCGGCAACTGGAACGTGGCCAACGCGCCGAAATACAACGTGACAACCAGGCCGACCTCGGCATACGACAGTGCAAACTGCTTCTGCCAGATCGGCAGAAACACATACAGCGTGTCGGCCAACCCGTCATGCAGCAGGTGGCAACCGCAGATGCCGATCAAGACACCGGTTCTACCAGCCGTCTCCTTGTTCGAGTGATCCGCCACTCTCTCACACTCCAGTTGCCTGCATCTTTCGATACTAGGATCCAGACGATTCCGCGTGAAAACAAGTGGGGAACTTGAGAGAATGCACGTGCCGGCTGGCCGGACCGATTTCCGGACGGTCCGTCGAATCCATCACACAACCGATTGCGACTCAAGGAGCCGCCATGTTTTCGATCAATCGCCGCAGTCTGCTGCTCGGCATCCTTTCGATGGGCCTTGGCGTTCTTTCCGGCAGCCTGGTTCCCGCGGATCTGGTGGCTGGCCAACTGCATCGCTCGTCGGGACGGATTGCCAAGGGAACAACCTGGGAGACCCCCTATTACGAGATCCGCGCCGATGCAACCGGCCCCACGGTGATGATCGTTGGCGGAGTCCACGGTAACGAACCCGCCGGCGCCTATGCTGCCGAACAGATCCGCCACTGGTCGATTGGCCGGGGGACACTGATCGTGCTCCCTTGCGCCAATCGTCCCGGCCGCGCCGCGAACACCCGTTATCTGCCGAATCAGCCGATGAGCGATCGCGACCTGAATCGCAACTTTCCCAGCAAGAGCCGGCCTTCCCTCCGGGGCAGCATGGCCGCCGCGATCTGGGAACTCACGCTGAAAGTCAAACCCGACTGGGTACTTGATCTGCACGAGGGTTACGAATTCAACGTCAGCCACAAACCCCCGAAAGGCAAGAAGAGATCGGTTGGCACCAGCCTGATCTACCTGCGATCCGAGGCCAATCGGCCACTGGTCAATCGGCTGCTCAAGACGGTCAACCAGACGATCACCGACACGGATCGCCGCTTCGTCCCGTTGGGAAGGGGACCGGTCGAAGGCAGCTGGGTCCGTGCCTGCCTCCGCGAGTTGAAAATCCCGGGGATGATTCTGGAAACAACGTTCAAAGACCAACCGCTGTCTCTGCGTGCTCGCCAGCACCGCCTGCTGGTCAACGAGATTCTCGACTCGCTGAAAATGCTCGAAGAATCCCAGGTCCCGACGCTCGTCGATCCGGCTGCCCGGAAATTTACCGTCGGCATCTTCGATGGGCCCGGTGCCTCCTCCGGGGGCGTCCAGCGGTTCATCAAACTGATCGGCAAGGAGGCGGACATGCAGTGTTGTGCGCTCGGGCCCGAAGACATCACACCCGGCATTCTCGACCAATTCAATGTCGTCCTGTTTCCCGGGGGCAGTGGTTCGCGACAGGGGCGTGCGATCGGCCAGCGGGGTCGTGGTGCCGTTCGCAAATTTATCGCCAGCGGGGGAGGTTGCGTGGGGGTCTGCGCCGGAGCCTACCTGTGCTCGGCCTACTACCCGTGGTCACTGAAAGTCATCGACACGGCCGTCTTTACCGGGTCCCGCGAGATCAAAGGCGTCGGCCGCAAGCAAATGTGGTATCGCGGAAAATCCACCAGCGTCCAGATCGAATTGACCGCCGACGGCAAAAAGTTCTTCACCGGCTTGCCGGCCAGCAATGCGGTCCGTTACCACAACGGCCCCATCGTCTCGGCGATGTGGACCGGTTGGAATGACCCCCTGTTGCCCGACTACACCGTGCTGGCTCATTTTCGCACCGAAACCGGTCTCTATCCCCCACAAGAGGGGACAATGATCAACACGCCGGCGATCGTGGCCGCCCCGTTTGGCCGTGGACGCGTCGTCTCGATCAGTCCTCACCCCGAATCGACACCCGGTTTACAGGAAATGATCGGGTTCTCGATCCGCTGGACCCGCAAGCATTCCGCCCCAAAACCCCCAGGTCCCCGGACACCTCAGTCCCGATAGCTCCAGTTCCGACAACCTTCTGGACGGGTTGCTCATCCTATGCCGAGTGCCCCGCATCCCTGGTAGACGACCAGCGCTGCCACGTAGGCCATCATCGTCATGTAGAACAACTGCAGGGCGGCCCACTTCCAGGAACCAGTTTCCTTGCGGGTGATCACCTGCGTTGGCAGTCACTGCATCGCCAGCACAAAAAAGACCAACAGGCTCAATCCGGTCCGGATCGTAAACGTCGGCGTTCCATCGGCTCGCTTCTGTCGCCGCAACGTCTCGACGAGACTCTTCTGGTCCTCAGCCGAGTCGTCACCGATGCCGTACATGATCGCCAGTGTCGACACGATGACCTCGCGCGCTGCAAAAGAACTGATCACGCCAACATTAATTCGCCAATCAAATCCCAGCGGTTCAAAGACTGGTTCCACGAAACGTCCCAGGCGTCCGGCGAACGAGTAGGCCAACCTCGCCTGCGAAAGTTCTCTTTGAACATCGGCAGGCAACACCTCCGCTGCCTGCCTGGCCGTATCCAGTCGCACCGCCAACTCCCCCGGGAGTTCGTCGTCGGGGATCGAGGGGTAGGTTGCCAACCCCCACAGGATCACTGATATCAGCAGAATCACGCTCCCGGCCTGCCGCACGAACAACACGCCCCGTTCGAAAACCGTCCACAGCGCATTCCGCAGGCTCGGCAAACGATAGGGCGGCAACTCGATCACCAGCGGAATCGCTTCCCCTTTCAGGATCGTCTTCTTCAGGCACAACGCCGAAAACAGGGCCGCCCCAATGCCCAGCACGTACGCCCCGACAAAGAGCAGGGCCGCCGACAATGGCGACTCGCTGAAGAGCAGGGCGGCAATCATCGAATAAATCGGAAGACGGGCCGAGCACGTCAGCAAGGGCAGCACCAGGATCGTCACCAACCGGTCGCGCCAGTCCGGAATCACCCGGGCCGCCATGATTCCGGGAATCGCACAGGCGTGGGCCGACAGCATCGGGACAAACGCTTTTCCAGGTAGCCCCACCAGTCGCATCAAGCGTTCCATCACGAATGCACCGCGGGCCATGTATCCGCTTTGCTCCAGCAGTGAAATGAAGAAGAACAGAATGCAGATCTGCGGCAGGAAGATCACGACCCCGCCGACGCCGCCGATCACCCCGTCAACCAACAGGCTCTGGAACTCTGCCGCAGGCAACAGGCCCAGCAGAATCGAGACGATCGCCGCCGCGCCAAGACTCCTGCTGGTCCAGGCAATTCCTGCCGCTCGAAAGGCCACCGCCCCCACACCCATCGTGATTGTCGCGGCCAGCCCGAACCACAAGCCGGGCCGCAGGTCATCATCGGGAAAAGATCCCGCGACGACGCTTGCCAATTCGGCAAATCCCCGATCCACCAGCGTCATCGGCACGTCGGCCAACGAGAAAATCAGGTAGAAGAACCCAATCATTACCAGCAGAAAAGCAATCAATCCGCCCAGCGGATTGACCAGGACACGATCGAGCGCAGCGGAACGTCGACCGTGTGACGACGGAGTGTCCACACACTCAGCACTAACCTGCCCCGCCCATTCGTACCTCGCGGAAAACAGGCAACCAGCACAGCCTTCCGTGCAAGAGACGTGTTCCTTCGGTGCACCATCCAATAACACGTCGCCCACGGCTTTTCTCAGCAGCGAAAGCCCCGAACCGGTCCTTGAGCTCACCGCCACCACAGGGCATTTCAAGAGCGTTGCCAGACGTTCCACCTCGATCGAAATCGAGGCGTCCTCAGCGGCATCGATCATGTTCAAAGCGACAACCGTCGGCAGGCGCAAGTCAACAATCTCGCTGACAAGAAACAGATTCCTCTCAACATTTGTCGCGTCCACGACAACAAGCACGGCGTCGGGCACAGCCTCGTTCTCGCCGGCTCCCCGCAAGACACTCGCAGCCAGTTCCTCTTCAGGACTCAACGCATCGAGGCTGTAGAGACCGGGAAGATCGACCAGCTGTGCCGTTGTGCTTTCCAGTTCGAGAGGTCCACGTCGGACATCGATGGTGCTGCCTGGATAATTGGCCGTCTTGGCCCGCAGGCCTGTCAGCGAGTTGAACAGCGACGTCTTGCCCGTATTCGGGTTCCCGACCAGTACGACGCGTGGAGCTGAAGCGACCTCTTCGGCGCGAGGGATCTCGAGGTTGTCGGGAACTGCCATGTTCGTCGTCATCCCCCCTCTAGTCAGAAACAGGCTCTGGCCCACTTTCTCTGAGCTGAGAGACCAACACCCGTGACGCCAATTTGCGGGAGATCCCTAATCTTGCGCCAACCACAACCAGCACCATCGGGTCACCCGGTTGGATCACGTCGATCTGACGGCCGGGGCAAATCCCCAGTCGCTTCAGACGCACAACCTCGGCTCCGTCCCCTGTAAGGGACTCGCATACGACCGGTCCACATCGACAAGTTGACAGTTCGGCAGACACAATCTTGCCCGGTTGGCATCGACTCGGTGGGGCGTGAAGTCCTCAGCCTGACCATCATACACACATGCAGCTCATGGTCCGAGCGGACCGCCTGCACAGAAATGGCTCACGCTGCCAGCAGACTTCGATCGGTTTAGCACGGTGACGTGCCATTTCGCACACTTTGTCGCGGCGATTCGGCTGACACAGACACTTCTGACGGGCCTGGTGGCCCGCAGAGCCACTGGAAGCCGGGTTTTTCTGTCGCCTTGCGATTTTGCCTCCCGCGGACAGATTCATGGCACTCCAGTTGCAGTAGTCGGGACCAGGCTCCGCTGCTCTCGGGAGAGTTGGAGTCTCGTCGAACTGAACCGGATGAAGGAGGCCGCGATGATCCGAGTAAAAAACATTCTTGTCCCGACTGACTTCAGTGAACACAGCGACACGGCAGTCCTGTACGGCTGTGAACTGGCATCCCGATTCGATGCCGACCTTCACCTGCTGCACGTCGTCGAATTCACTCCGCTGATGTACGGGGAAGGAGCATATTTCGCACCAGAGACCGAAGCCCAGCTCGAACACGACGCCCAGCAACTGATCGGTGACATACCGGCACCAGAGTGGCGCAGCCGGATCCCCAATGTCACCCGGTCGACGCTGCGTGGCCATCCGCTTCCGGAAATTTGTCGTTACGCAAAGGAACAGAACATCGATCTGATCATCCTCGGTACCCACGGACGAGGCGCTATCGCTCACGTCCTGCTCGGCAGTGTGGCCGAAAAGGTCGTTCGCAAGGCTCCCTGTCCCGTACTGACTGTCCACCACCCGGAAAGAGAGTTTGTCATGCCCTAGTCGTTGGCATGTCGCGACCTGGACCAGTCGATTCCTCCTGTCGGCGTTCGCCGCAACAGCAGGCAGCCGTTGCGCTACGGGTCCCAGCCCTTGCGACGCTCGGACTGCGCTGCGCCATCGTTCCTGGCGGGATCGACGGTCGACCGGGACGAGTGAATCGCTCGCATTTTCAGTGAATCGGCACATTTCACTGAAAGCTATCCGCTCCTGGCCAATAGTATATGCTGGAGCGAGCGGACCACGAACAGGCTCCAGCGTTTCAGATCCCCAGGGCCTGCAACTCGTGAGGAAGACATCATGTTGCGTTACCTGTTGTGCCTGGTTTCGTTGCTACTGACACCAACCGTATCGTCAGCACAGGACCGGACCGCCAACCGGATCCTCACGAAGTACCGCGCCACCCGGCCGTCGTCGAAGGAACTGGCGATGTACCGGCTCGACTGGAGCCCCTCCTACGGCGAGGCTCTCCGCCGCGCTGCCGCCGAGAGCCGTCCGGTGTTCCTTGTCATCATTCACGCACGATATGGTGACATTGCCTCGGGACATTGCTGAGCAACCGCAACGCAGGTCCGTGGGACCTCGCTGCTGGACCCGGCAGTCATCAAACAGTTGCAGCCGTATATCGTGACGTCGTGGCACGGTCATCGGAACGACCCGGACATCCCCGAGGCTGTCAGGTCCGTCTGGAAGCGGAAGTTCGACCCGGCCCACACCCCTCGCGAACGCCGACAGAGCAACGTCGACCTTGCGATTCTCACCTCTGCCGGTCAGCTCGTACACTGGTTCGACGGTTTCCACTACCGTGGTTCCGGCCGTCGAGAATCACTTGCCCAATACACGGCCCGGGAACTGCAAACGGGGACCAGTTGGTTGCGGCTCGTGGAGACACCGCCCCGGCTCGTCAAGAAACCGACACTCCAACTGCCCGACCTCATCCAGTCCCGTGGTGTGCGGGTGATCGTCCGCCTGGAAGACGACCGAATGCCCGCTTACCGGGCACCGGTTGTAGAAGCCGTGCCGCTGGAATCCGCAGACTGGAAACCGCTCGCCTGGCGCGACCAACGACACGTCGTCGACGCCTCGGAACTCCAGAAATGGCTCTCCCAGGTCTATCCACCCGGCATCATGGAAAGAACCAATCCTCAGACCAAGCGGGTCTACAAGATTCGCTCTGTCGCCGGAACACTGACGCTGACCCCCGCCGGAACCAACGCAACACATCGCTACGCGGTGGCCAGTGGATCGATCCGACTGACTGATGAGGGTGATGACAATTTCCGTTTCGAGGGAAGACTGGATCTCGTCCTGACCTACAATCGCGACGCGCCCGAAGTGGTTTCACTGCGCGGCGTTTTTGACGGAATCTACCCGCGGGTCGAACGCCGGACGGGACGCACCCGACAACTTCCGCTCCAGGCAGTCTTTGAGTCTCGCCCACAATGATCCTGTTTGCCCCGCCCGGGCGATCAGCCTTCCGGAGTCACCAGCATGCAGCGACGCGACTTTCTTGCCACCGGCCTGTCCGCGGCCGTGTACAGCAGTATGGGAAACTGGTTGCCCGCCGCCCCGGCCCGCGGCGGCATGACGTTTGGCTTCAGCACCTACGGAGCCAAAACTCTTAAGACCGAGGCGGCGATCGATCTCGTGGCCGACATCGGTTTCGATTCCGTGGAATTGACGATCTGGCCCGGGTGGGACGCGAATCCCGCCCAGATGTCGTCACGTCGTCGTCGCAATCTACGCAAGCAACTCGCCTCACGCCGGATTCGACTGACCAGCCTGATGGAGCATCTGCATATCGACGAAAGCAACCGGAGCCTTCGTGCACGGCTCGATCGGGTGAAACTCGCCGCGGAACTCGCCCACGACCTCTCGCCCGGCACTCCTCCCCTGATGCAAACGACGATTGGCGGAGGCGGGCAATGGAAGGATGTCCGCGGCCGTTATGCCGCAGAGCTTGCTCGCTGGCTGAAGGTTGCCGATGCCGAAGACCTCGTCATCGCCGTCAAACCGCACCGGGGCGGAGCATTCAGCCGACCCGTCGAAGCGGACGAGCTCATCAAGCGACTCGACCGGCCGAAGCGACTGCGGATGTGCTACGACTTTTCGCATTACGATTTTCGTGACATGACCCTCGAAGGCACCATTCGCACCGCATTGCCGCATGTCGCCCACGTCGCCATCAAGGATGTGGTCCAGAAGGACGGCCGCACGCGATTCGTACTTCCCGGCGAGGGAGGCCGAATCAACTACGAGCGTTTGCTGCGACTTTTTCACGAGGGAGGGTACCGGGGCGACATCTGCTGCGAAATCAGTGGCCAGGTCTGGTCCAAAGCAGGTTACACGCCCTCGAAATCTGCCCGAACCTGCTACTCGAACATCGCCGCCGCCTTCAGGAAGGCCCGTGTGCCGCGTGCAGGCAAACCCGGTCGTCGCTGAACTGGGCCCGGGTCTTTTCAACGCCGGGCAGCCGGATACACGGTTTCCAGCTCGACGAAATCCCAAAACAGGACCGCACCCTGCCGCGTTTTTGTGTCGTGAAGTTCGATGTGAATCGTCGATTGACTCGGCTGAAAATCAAAGACCAGGCGTGTCCATTCGTTCCACTGCGTGCCCCGACCGGCCCGGCCGGTCTCTTCTTCGGCAATGAGTCTTCCATCAGGCCCTTTCACTCGCAGTCCCGCGTGACGCCCTGGCTTGTCGGAATGGACCCACGCCGAGACCGTGTAGATCATCCGCGGATCGAGTCGCCCCACTTCGAACGAGGCCGTGTTCGGACTGCTGCCGCGCACCATCTTCAATCCGTGTTTACCATGTGCTGACCAACCATGATCATCGTGATCATTCTGCAGCCCGGTGATCGCGGCGTAATCAAACTGCTCGACGCTGCCACCTTCTCCGGCCTGGCACTTCCAGCCTGCCAGTGTCGTGAACAACGGATTGCCGACCAACTGACCGGCCTTACCGTCGCCGAGATAATCGGTCTTGCGTTCCAGAAAATAGTGATCGACAAGCCGGGCGAGATGGCCAGGAGTCACCCCGGTTTCGCTGCGGTAATACACCCAGAACATGATTCCCGGCATCTTCGACGCATCGGCGTCGGTCCGGATGCTGCGAAACTGCTGGTCGAGGTGTCCGAAGAACCCAACATCGGTCGAGTCGTCGTAAAGGTATCCACGCTGCGCGATGCCCAGCCCGTACACCGTCTTCTTCAACAGTCCCGGTTCCACCGCTTTCAACTGATCGGCCCAGGCGGCGAAATACCCGTAAGCTCGCCTGGTTTCCCGCAGGTAGACTTCGAGCATCAACATATCGACGTGTCGGTACACCGCACGCAGTTGCCGGGAGTACTTCGACGCCTCACGGCCCAGTTGCCAGGTGGCCGCCGCGTAAATCTGTTTTCCTGGGTACAGCTTTCTCAGATCTTCCAGAGCCTGGCAGACCCGGGCCGACTGGACACTTCCGTCGGGGTTCGCCCGGAGTTCGTCGATGGCGATCGCGTCGTAGCCCCCGGGCAATTGGCCCGTCAAGGTGTTTTCAAACGGTTTACGCCACAACGAAACCAGTTCGGCGGCAGTGCCGTTGACCGGGTTCGTCACGTGGGCGGCGTAAATGCAACCCTTGCCGCGCAGCGCCACGATGAACTTCGCATCACTGCTGGTACCCTCGATCACGCTGAACCGGGGAATCAGCTTCCAGAACGCCGCGGTCACACCCGCATCGTCGCTGTGCCCGTACATGCAGATGAATGGTCGAGGCGGAACCCGGTTCGCTCCAGAACGCGGCCTCGCTGCCCCAGCCTCAGCGACTCCCGGTGCACCGTCGTGACAAAGACTGGATCCAGCGACGATCAAGGCGACGGCAAGCATCGGCCAAATCAGCCAGTGGCGATTCACCATGCGAATCCACTCACTCTTTGCTGAAATCACACAGCGGCGTGGAGCCAGTCGGTTCCGAGAGAACTTCGGCAAGCGTGGTGTTCCGAAACGCCTCTTCGATCCCCGACAACGCATGATCGATCCTGGCATGGAGCGGGCACAACTGATCCCCGTGCGATTTCAGATCAAGTGGACAGCGTGAAATCCTCTCGATCGGATCCACAGCATTGACCACATCCAGAATCGTCAAGTCCTCGACACCTCGCGCCAGCCGCACGCCTCCACTCGCTCCCCGCTGCGATGTCACCAGCTCGGCACGTCCAAGTGCCTGCAACACTTTCCTCAGGTACGGTTCGGGAACCTGCGTCGCCGCGGAAATCTGCTCGGTTGTCGCAACGTCCGGAGCAACGTGCGCCAGTTGCACGATCGCCCGCAAAGCGTATTCCACCGTACGCGAAAACACTCCCGTCCTCCAAACAGGACATTGACATCCACTTTGTTCCCGATTACGCTGCAAGAATCGAATGGGACATCGATGTCCCATTATGGACAGCGCGCGGTGGAAGAACCAGTCCGTTCTTTCTAGAACTGGAAGACGGTCAGAATCGAGACCGGCGAACGCGGTTTGCAACCAGCGATCCCGCCGGTTTTAACAACACATACCCGTTGAAGACGACATAGACCCTGGTTTTCTGAAAGGAACTGAAATGCAAAAGATGCGGAAGTCACTTCTGGTAGTCGCTCCGATGGTGATCCTGCTGATCGCGGCGATACTCTTGCCGCTGGCCAACTCGGCAAACAACCTGGTCCTGGCGAACAAGAAGGCAGTGAACCGAACACGCAAGACCGTCCGGATGCTTGACGACATCTACAAGACGGCCGTGGTGTTGATCACGACCCATTACGTCAAGGACAAGGACTCGCTGCCGGCCGGCAGCGCGGCCAAGGCTCTCTTCGCGGCAGTCAAGAAGAAGGGGTGGCACGAGGTCAAGATTCTCGATGTCAGCGGCGAACCCTACAACGACGACAATGTCGCCAAGGATGCTTTCGACAAGGCCGCGGCGAAGTTGATCAAGTCGGGCAAGCCCTATGTCGACGAGGTCATCAAGAAGGACGGAAAATCCTATCTCCGGGCCGCGACGATCATTCCGGTCGTGATGGAAAAGTGCATCATGTGCCACGCAAACTACAAGAAGGCCAAGAAGGGCGAGGCGATCGGGATGTTGAGCTACACGATTCCCGTGGAGTGAACCACCTGACTGGCTCGACCAAGTCGATTTCGGGCCCCCATGCCGCGAGGCGTGGGGGCCCGTTTCGTTTTGATCCACTCCGTCGGGGCGTTTCCCTGGACGAGGCCTGTTGCGGTGCGGTCTGCAGTGCTTCGCTGGCGGCACCGCGTATTCGCGGCTGGCTGACCGGCGAAGGATCATTTCCCCGTCTTCCGATAAAGAAACGGCCTGCGGAACATGCCACCGAAATGATGCTCGCAGTGTCCGCGCAGGGCAATCTCGTTCTTGCCCGCCTTCATTTTCCCGGCCAGCTCCACGTCCCATTCAAATCGATAGTCGTTGCGCCACCACAATTTCCCTTGCTTGCGGTAGGCCACCTCGCGGCCGTTGACATAGAGCCAGCTCTCGTTAAACAGGCCGGGGAATCGCAGGTGAACCGCGCCGGCCGCCTGCTTCGCTGTCAGTTCCACACTGGTCCGATACCAGAAGTGCCCGGTGTAGCTTTGTCGATCCGGGTGACGAACGCCCTGCGCCTGCAGGTACAGGTCGGTACGGAGCAGACTCCAGCGATCAGGATAATCCTTACGGTTGTCCAGCGTCAGTTTTGCCTGGTTCGCGTTCCAGTAAGCCAGGCCGACTGGTCCGTCAAAATACTTCTGCTTCACACCGACGTTGTCCGGATCGCGACGAAAAGACCATTCGATCGGCAACTTCGTGATCAACTTTCCCCGGGTTCCGTCGGTCGCCTCCAGCAGTTGCCGGTACTGCCGCACTTCCCCCGGCCACCACGGAGTGCCGTCGCGTTCCAGCTTGGTGGTCGTGAAGATCCCTCCCAGGGCGGTCATCGCCTTTCGAGCCGCCAGACCCCGCTCGCCTGCGGTAACCGCAGCCCGATAATCGCCATCCGTAGCCGCCGAATTGACCATCGCGATGTAGGCATCGAGAATGCCGAAACTCAATCGTGTGAATTTCAGTCGACGCAGCACGAGTTGCTCGTTGCGGGTCGACTGCCGACCGCTTCCGCCAACCCCCCGCCCAATCCTCTCTGCGTCTTCCAACTGTTTTCTGAGGATGCCGATCACACGCGGCGTGTAGATCGCCGTGGCAAGGAAATACTCGTGCTCGGTACATATCGACTTTTCCCAGGCGTCAAAGATGGTCGACCAGTAGATCTTCATCGGTGCTGCTGCGGCTCCGTAGAACCGCGGATAGAAATCTGCAAGCAACTCGTCGACATCCGCGTCCGGGTTCCACAGCAACCGGGACCGCAGGTACAGGTTAATGAAGGTGGTCGCAATCGCGTTGCGGCTTTCGGTATTCACGCCCAGGACACCCGCTCGCCGATAGTGTTTCACATCACGTCGGAAGGACTGGTGAGACGGATTGGGAATGTCTCTCCAGACGAGCATGCCCTGGTCATAGTCGTAGATGCTCAATCGCCCCTGCATCACCTTGGCCCACTTGTAGAGCATCTCACGAAATTCTCGCCGCGGCGGCGACTGCAGGTCATCCATGCCGTGGATGGGATCGATATCGATCGGCGCCAATTCGCAGAACAAAGAACGTTCGGCGACCATCGCCCGCACCGGGGGGATCGTCATGTTCGCGTACGCCAGGAATCCGATCTTTGCCCGGCTGTCTGGATATTTCGCCTGCAGGATCCTGGCGACGTTGTTGTAGAGCTCCAGCATCGGATCGGTCACCGACCACCGCATGAAATACTTGTCCCACTGCAAACGCATCAATTCCTGGTCCTTTGAATCCGCCGAGTCGTAGGAACCATCCTCCATCCCCAGCGAAAAGGCGCCGCCCCGGGCATACCGCTTTTCGACCTGGCCGGCCACGTGTTTCGCAGTCGACGCTGCCGTGATCGGAAACTTGAACGTGCCCTTGCCCAGACCCGCGGTAAACTTTCCCAGGGCATGGCCGGTCGGCGGCATCGCGGAACGGTCGGTCATCATGTTCCGCAAACGAAACTCGTCCGCCCCGGCCTTGTCTCCGATCCAGGAGATCCAGTAGGTACGAATTTCGAACGGTGACGAGTAAACGCGGTCGAGCCTGGCGACGGTCAATTCCGGGCGATCGGGAATGCATTCACCAAATTCGGTTGGCATGTACCAGCGGCAGCCCCAGTAGCGCAACAACTCGGCGACGGCAAAGTAGTGGCTACGGTCGTTGTTCCCAGCCAGGTAGACACGCCGACCGTGCCGACAGACTGCGATTCCGTCGGTACGCAAGAGTGCCTTCCTTTTCAGGACCGCCTTGATCCGAACCTCGAGCGAAGGCAACGCCGTCAGGGCTTCCTTTCCCACCACCAGCAGTGGTCGCGGACCGGCCAACGCCGCCGCGATCGCCGGTCGCGTGGCCACGATCTGCGGCCGGGAACCGCTCATCAGGCCAATGTACTTCGCAAGGTCATCGGCCCCACGACGTTCGAGACGTCCGGCCTGTGGTGAAACCACGATCACCGCCATGGTCTGGCCGTCCGAGGCAATCACGAGTTCTTTGTGACCAGGCGCGTCGGCGACCGCCTTGTCGCAGGCCCCCGGACAAACCGCCCACAGCAGAACCGGGAAAACGTATTTCAACATTCCGTTGACCCTCGATCCCACATTTCCACAACTGCCGGGCACGGTTGCTTGTGAAAACAACCTCGAACCCGCACCATGACAAAGCTCGCAGGTGATAGGCAACCGTGTTGCCAACCCGCGGCCTGATCAGCTGACCGACTCACATCCCGTAACGACCGGAGCAACTTGAAGATGAGCAACAGGAGTTTTTTCGGCCTGCTGATCGTATTGAGTTTTTCGACAACACTCGTCGCCGGGGAGGGCGCCTTCCGTTTCCTGGCCACTGGAGATGTCCCCTACTCGCAGGAACAAGAGGCCGACTACCGCCGTTTCCTGAAACAGTCGGAAGCCGAGAATTTTCAGTTCATGGTGCATGTCGGCGACATCAAGTCTGGTGGATCTCCCTGTACCGACGAGTCTTTCGTCAAGATCCGTGACCTCTTTCGGGCCTACCCGAAACCGGTCGTTTACACTCCCGGCGACAACGAGTGGACCGACTGTCACGGTACCGGCAGCGACCCGATCGAACGACTCAAGAAGTTGCGAGAACTGTTCTTCAAAGACCCGGCCACCTTGCGTCTGTCAAAGCTGGGCGCCATCCAGCAAAGCCGTTCGAAACAGTACCTGAGATACGTAGAGAATTATCGATTCTCCCGATCGGGTGTCCTGTTCATCGTGGTTCACGTTGTTGGAAGTGGGAACAATCGTCGGGCGGATGACCCCCCGTCTTTGAAGGAGTTCACCGAACGCGACCAGGCGAATACGGCATTTCTGAAGGAGAGTTTCGCGGAAGCCATCAAGAAAGATGTCCCCGGTGTCGCGGTCATATTTCATGCCAACCCGGATTTCGAGAATGTCGCCGGGGAAGGATTCAAGAGTTTCATCGCCACGATGCGTGAGTTTCTCTCGAAGTACCACAAGCCAGTCATCGGACTGCACGGCGATTCCCATTACTTCCGCATCGACAAGCCACTCAAGAGCGAGTTGATCAAGGTCAAGGACACCGACAAGCAGGAGGGCGGCAAGACCCTCCTGCATTTCAGCCGCGTGGAAGTCTTTGGCTCCCCGGTGGTTGCGGGACTCGCGATTACGGTCAATCCCAAGGATCCGCAAGTGTTTACCGTCCGCCCCTACTTCTTGAAGGACAAGAAGAACGACAAGTAAACCGGCCTTGTCGCCTTCACCACTTGCCGTGCGCAACACGTCCTCGCATCGCTCTTCCCGGACAGGCAATCATGAACACGCTCCTGCGCTCCGCCGGGCCACGCCTCACCCTGCAACCGCTGCGTTGCACCCTGGCCCTGCTGATGCTGGCATCACTGGTTGAACACGCCGGAGCGCAGACCGCGAAGGTGACCATGCCGGCGCGGGGCATTTGTGCACATCGTGGCGCCAGCGATACGCATCCCGAGAACACCCTGGTCGCGTTTCGGGAAGCGATCCGCCTGGGGGCGCACATGATCGAATTTGACGTGGCATTGACCAAGGACGGCCAGCTCGTGTTGATGCATGACCGCACCGTCGACCGTACAACCAACGGCAAGGGACCGATTGCCGCGTTGACCCTCGCAGAAGTGGCCAAGCTCGACGCCGGCGCTTTCAAGGCATCCCAGTTCGCCGGCCAACGCGTGCCGACTCTCGACGCCGCGTTGCAGATGATGCCCGAGAACATCTGGCTCAACGTTCACCTGAAGGGCCGAGCAGAGTTGGCGGCCAAGGTCACTCGCCGCATCGTGGCCCACGGCCGCTTGCACCAGGCCTTTCTGGCCTGTGGGGCAGCCGCGGCCACAGCCGCTCGCAGCATCGAGCCCCGCATCAAAATCTGCAACATGGAACGCCAGGCCAATTCCCGAACCTACGTCAACGAAACGATCAAGGCCGGCGCCCAATTCATCCAACTGCTCGGAGGTGAGACAGTCGATCCGGCAGACACGACATTGCTGAAACAGCGCAAGGTGCGAATCAACTACTGTTGTGCCAACGAGGCCGCGAAGGTGGAACGACTCTTCAATGCCGGTGTCGAATTTCCACTCGTCGATCGTTGCAGCGACATGCTCAGGGTCTCCGACGGCCAACAGATCCCCAGGCTGAAACCGGTTTATCGATCCCGGCTCAAATTCCCAAAACTCGCCACGCCCGCCTCGATCCTGCTCGAACAACGTCATCTCACCGGCGGATCCGCCCAGCAGGGGTTGGCATTGACCGCGAAGCACTACTTCACTTCCACATCGCACACGATCTATCGCTACGACCGCAACTGGAAACTTCTCAACCAGAAAGCGATCAAGATTGAAGGCGTCAATCACATGGGCGCCATCCATCACCACGACGGATTCGTCTGGGCAGGACTGCTCCACGGACCGGTCGGAAACAAGTACGACCCGAAACTCGACCGATCCAAGATTGCCAAGATCCGCGCCGGCGACCTGGAGATCGTCAAGACTTGGGATATCACCAAGGACGTCACCTGGATCGACCCGGTCTGCTTTGACGGCCGGCACCTCTGGGTCGGCGACCTTCGCGACCTGGGACTACACCGGTACCGCATCGACGGTGACCGGATCCAGCGAGAGGGCGTTTTCCGGTACCCTCCGGCGATGCATTTTTCCCAGGGCCTGCGAATCGTCGGGCGCAAACTTTACACGATCCACACCTTTGGGAGCATGGATGGCCTCTTTGAGTTCGACCTTCCCGAAACCCTAAGCGACAAACTGCAGAACCCCACGCGGGTCTGGGAAATCACCGAGACACGGATGCATCTCGAGGGCTTCGACTTCATTCCGGGCAAACCCGGACAGATCTGGCACGCCCAGGGAACCTATGTCGATCGCTACCAGCTACGAGAACTCGGCAAGTAGACACCGTCTCCCGATCCGAACCTGGATCGAAGGGACCCGACGATTCCGGAGAGCACGATGTCGGCCAATGACCATTTCTCTCACGATGGCACCGCGTCGGATTCCTTGATCGGGCGGCGAACATTCTGCCGAACCGGCCTGTTGGCCGGCTGCGGCTTCCTGAATCTGCTCGCACCCGACACGCTGGCCGCATTACCCGGCGTCCGCCCGCGCCGCAGCACCAGGCGGCGCGTCTGGCCACTTTCCTGCGACACGATGGTCGCCATGCCCGACGCGACGGTCACAGGAACGACGGTGCTTGGAAAGAACAGCGACCGCCCTGTTTTCGATTGCCAACCGCTGGTCCAAACATCGCGCCGACGGCACAAGCCGGATTCATCACTGCAACTTGAGTACCGTACGATTCCGCAGGTCTCCCAGACCTATGCGACGGTCGGCTCGAGCCCCTACTGGTGCTGGGGCTACGAGGAGGGGTTCAACGAATTCGGCGTCGCGATCGGAAACGAGGCGATCTTCACCAAAACGTTTGCCGACGCCGTGAAGTCAAGCCAGGCCGGCAAACCACCTGAACTGGGCCTGCTGGGCATGGACTTGTTGCGCCTCGGCCTGGAACGCGGCAAGACGGCTCGAGAAGCACTCGACGTGATCACCGGCCTTGTTCAACAGTACGGTCAGTGGGGCTCCGGTGTCCCTGGTCTGGATCACGAAACCGGCGGATACGACAATTCCTACATCATCGCCGACAGCAAGGAGGCCTGGGTCCTGGAGACGGTGGGGACGCGGTGGGTCGCCAGACGGATAACCCGCGGCGTGGCGACGATCTCCAATCAGCCCTCGATCCGTACCCGTTGGGATCTGGCCAGCCCCGACCTGGTCGACCATGCCATCGAGAAAGGCTGGTGGCCAAAGGCAAAGCGAAACGACTTTGATTTCGCCCGCGCCTACATCGATTTCAAGACCCCCTTGCAGCTATCGCAACTTCGCGTTCAAAGGTCTCGCCAGCTGCTAGGTCAAAAAGAGAATCGCGAGATCTCGCCGCGATGGGTGATGCGTGTGCTTCGCGACCACTACGAAGACACTTTCCTGAAGGGACCAAATTTCAACGCGGCGTTACCGGACTTCCTGACTCTCTGCATGCACAGTTCCCCTGCCAATTTCACCTGGGGAAACACGGCGAGTTCGGCTGTCTTCATTCTTCCCAAGGGATCCGAGGGCATTCCCAGGATGTGGTGGACACCGGTCACCCCCTGCACCGGACTTTACCTGCCGATCCATGTCACAAACTCTCGCTTACCGGAACCACTCACCACCGCTGGTCGTCGCGGCAAGACCATCACTCCTCCTCCTCAGGCCAAGCCAGATGCCTTTTCTCGCAAGTCCTACTGGTGGCTGTTCCGCGACTTGCTCGACAGGATCAAGGGCGATGAAACGGGCACCGAGTTCGCCAGTCGGCAACCGATGGCGAGGGCGACGTTCGATCGTCTGGAACACAAATGGCTGGCTGCCTCCGCGAAGGTCGATCAAGAGGCCATTCGCCAGAAGACCTCAGAGCCGCTGGATCGCTTCACCCATGATTGTTTCGACGAGGCTTTCGACGCGATCAAGCGACTGAGGAAATCCATGGACTCCTGAGCACCACGGCCTGACAGGCAACCGCAACGCAATCCCCTCCCCGTACGAGTAGATTCCCGATGACATTATCCCCCCGCGCCATCGCAGTTTTGACAATCCTGTTGGCACTGCCTGCCGGGCCATCCCCCGCGGCAGCCCCCTCGCAGCGAAGTGTCAGCGTCGTGATGTTCGGAGCGATCGCCGACGGAAAAACAGACTGCCGACAACCGATCCAAAAGGCCATTGCCAGTGTGGCCGCCGCCGGCGGGGGCATTGTACGTTTTCCGAAATCCGACAAGCCCTACCTTGTTGGTGGCACCATCACGCTCACCAGCAGCGACGTCGTACTGCTGGGGCCGGGAGCGACCATCAAACTCGCAGATGGAGCTGCCAACGGGACTCGCGGGCAGCGTACGACAGAGAGCCAGGTACACGTGATCCGCGTGACAGGCACGCCGCAACGCAAGCTCCGCAACATCGGCATCAAGGGCCTGACAATCGATGCCAACATTCACCGGCAGGCGGATTTCTACAATCCCAGGGCAATCGTCATCGAACGCGCCGAACATGTTCTCGTCGCCGACGTGACGATCGTGCGGACGTTTGTTGGACTGGACTTCGGTGCCGGCAGTAGCCATTGCGAGGCCCGAAACTGCATCATCCACGACTGGACCGAAGACGGCTTCGATGCCAGCGGCGACGCCGACAAGGGGTCCGGAGCGATCACGACCGACATACGATTCGTCAACTGCCATGCTCGCGGGGCGCCGAACTCCACGGGCAACGCCTGGGAAATTGAGGACGGAGTGCGGCGTGTTCGTGTCGTGGACTGCTCGGTCACTGATGTTCCTCGCGGCAACGCCTTCGGCATTCGACACCATTGGACGGCTGGTCCAATCGACGTCTCCAGCGACATCGAACTGCGCCGCGTCACGATCAAGAATGTCGGTGGCAAGTACGGCATCTACAGCAACAGCGCCCCCCGCGACCGCTTCCCCACGAATCGACTGACCGACGTGCGACTGCATGATGTCATCTGCCCGGCACCAGTCCTGTTTTACGGACCGATGGAAAACATCCTCATTGAAGGAGGGAAATACGGCACCATCCATCTCGGCTGGGATTACGGATCCAAGTCCAAACCCAATCCCGGTGATCCTCGCCCTTTGGTCAACACGACTGTCCGGATCCGAAATGCACAAGCCGGTCACATCAACATCTTTGCCCAATCGGGCAACTTCGATTTCCACAACCTGCTGATCGATGCCACCGGTGATCATGCGTTCAACATTTTCGAGGGCACCAGGGTCCGTATTGCCGGTTGCACACTGACCGGAGCTGCGAAGGCGGCTATCGCCTTGCATGGACAAGCCGCGCCAAAGATCGTGAACACGATTTTGTGGGGCAATCCACGCCCGTTTGCCACCGAAGTCGGAAAGCCTTCGCTGGATCACTGCTGCGTCCAGGGAGGTGTCCCCAGGGTGGCGATCGACAAGGGCGGCAACGTCGCTTCCGACCCCTTGTTCACCAAAGGACCTCGCGGAACGTTCTACCTGGCCGACACCGCATCCGGCCAGAAGAAGAGCAGCCCGTGTATCAATTCGGGTTCCGGCCTTGCCGCTTTCCTGCGACTCGATGAGTTCACGACACGCACTGACCGTATCCGCGACACAAAGACCGTCGACATCGGTTTTCATCACTCCCTGGATTCGGCGCCACGGCACCCAGCAACAAAGAGAAAGAATCGCTGAAGTCCACGACGTGGAGCGGCGATCGCAGATGGTAGACTCAATTCCGCTCGATAGCCGCACAGTCACTTCGATTGTCCGCTCCTCCAAACCCTGTTGCCAATCAAGAATGGAGTCCGCCGGATGACCGTTTTCAACCCGTCGACATCGGGCATCGATCGCCGAGATTTCTTCGCTTCCGGAACCGCCGGACTGGCTCTGGCCGGTTGTTCAAACTTACTGCAAGCCAATACGAAACCAGCACGCCTGCGGTTTGGCCTTAATGCCGATCCCCACCTTCAAGGCCCACGCCCGGCTGGTCGAGCAAACAAGTTCAAACGGTTCCTTGACCAGATGATGGTTTTTCGACCCGACTTCGCCATCGATCTGGGTGATTTCGGTATCCAGATCTCCGAAGGGAAAACCACGCAGAAAATGCACGATGGGCAGATCGCCGGCCTGAAGCACCACGTCGGCGAATTCGCCCGGCTGAAATGCCCCCGATACCACGTCATGGGCAATCACGACGTCGGCTGGTTGAAGGGCGGCGAGGAGAAGATCGTGGCTGCCGACCTGATCGGACACTCGCATGCCGGAGAGGACATCACAAAACAGGAATTTCTCGAGATCACCGGGACTCCGCATCGGTATTACTCTTTTGACGTACACGGATTTCATTTCATCGTGCTCGACGCGAACAATGCCGCCGACGAATCCTCACCCCCGCGAGGCAAGGATGGGCTCGTCGGAGGTTACTGGATCGACGCAGCTCAGAAAAAATGGCTCGACGAAGACCTCTCCAAGCATCGGCAGAAGCCGAAACTCGTTTTCTGCCACGAGGAACTGCATCACACGCCCGAGGCAGGTTCCGGCCAGGGCGGCGACACTCCCTTCAAACCAGTCGGTAAACAACACTCGTATGTCGATAACGGCTGGGAAATCCGGAAGATGTTTGCTCGGGACGGACGGGTATTGGCCTGCTTCTTCGGACACAAGCATCGAAGCCGTTGGACCGTCTATGACGACACGCATTACCTGACGATGGCTGCCACGCATTTCAACGCCAGCTTCTCCGAGATCACGATCGATCAGAATTTCGTGATCAAGGGCTTCGGTAGCCAGCGGTCCTACAAGTTCCCGCTGCCGAAATGGTTATCGACTGCCTGATCGGCCACCAGTCTGTCTTCGTCCACCGAACTCCGACCGGGACGCGTGAGAAACGCGTCGACTGCCTTTGTTCGCTGCAACGGTCGCTGCCGTGTTGCGTTATGCAACACGTGCTTCGGACCGGTTGTCAACCACCGTCGTTTTTCTTTCTTCCGACGAAGTTGACCTAACTGCGGCCTCAGACGCACCTTAGCAACTCGGTTGCTGAACGCCGGGAGTTTGGCACGCCGATTGCGTTCTTCTCGTGTGTTGACCTGGTCACAGTCGCTGGTTCCGGCGCTGTCCAGGCCTGCTCATTTCTCGTCTCCGTTCCCGGTTCGAATTTTGGAGAGTCTGCTATGTCTGCGATCACATTGCGCGCGTTGCTGATTGTTTCCGGCCTGTTTCTTGGGACCGCTCTCGCCGAGGCCCATGCTCATCAGTGCATCGATGTCGACATTCTCAGTTCACCGGCGCGTGTTCGAGCTGGCAGCAATGCCAGGATGGTTGCCGGTGTCGTCAATTGCGGAAGCTGTGAAACGCCGGTTCATCTCGACGCCTGGCTCGTCGATCCTGACAACATGTCGCGGATTCATCTCGGCGGCGAGAGGCTCCGTCTACGCGAAGGCGAAGGCCGCCGCGTCCGACTCCGCCTCGCGATTCCCAACGGCGTTCCTTCGGGACGCTACATGCTGGTGCTGACCGGCGAAACATCCGGGGGCTACATGGACCTTGCCCGAGCGCCGATCGCCGTGGTGCCTGGCCCAACCCTGGACATCCCTCGACTGCTCGCCCGCCTCGATGCGAATCCCGATGATGACGAGGCGATGGACGCCCTCTTCGTCGTGGCCGAATCAATGCTCGAACCCGCTTCGGGTGAACTGGAAGCGGCCGAACCCGTTCCCGCACAAGGAAGCATTACCGGCGAGATCGTCCACAAGCGAGGCAACAAGATCCGTGTCGTCAATCGTCTCGGCCGTACCAAGACCGTCAAGGTCGATCGCGCCACCGTCATTCGGGACGAGAACGGAAATCCGCTCCGTTTCAATCAACTCCATGAGGGTGACCGTGTCGAGGTTGACTACGACTCGAGCGGCACGGCAACGCTGATCACGAAACTGTGACCAGCGATTCCGTGTTGGGACCCCGGGTCGGCAACTGGCCTGACGAGCCCTCAGCCTCCTGCCGCTCCGCCCCATCCCTCGTCCGGAGATCTTCCGGACGAGGGATGCTCGGTCCCCGGCGATTCCTGACGACCGCCGTGCCATCCCCGCTTCAAGCCCCAAGGCCTCTCGGCCTCGTTCGATTACCCCGTGTTTCTTGCGTATGACCCAACGTTACGACATCGTGGGTTGATCAACGGGAACACAAGAATCGAATTGATGCCTTGCGATTCTCACGGGCAGACTGAACTCGAGGATGCCGGTCCATGAAGCAACTCGCGATCTCACTTTCTTCATGCCTGGTCGTGTTGACGGCCGCCAGCAGCATGGCCGCCGAACCGGTTCTGGCGCCCTGGAAAGACAATCCGTGGTACTGGAGCTACCAGGCCAAACCGGTGATGCTGCTGGGGGGCAGTGATGACGACAACCTGTTCCAGTGGCCCGAGAAGGCATTGCTCGTGCAACTCGACCGCCTCGCTGCTGCCGGCGGCAACGTGATCCGCAACACGATGAGCGACAGAAAGGACAAGGGTTTCGAGGTCTACCCTTTCAAGCGTCTGGCCAACGGAAAGTTCGATCTCAACGAATGGAACGACGAATACTGGGAACGCTTCGAACGCCTGCTGCGAGAGACCTCCAAACGCGGGATCTTCGTCCAGATCGAGATCTGGGACCGATTCGACTACACCGACGACCGTGGCAGTAACCGATGGCAGATTCACCCCTACAACCCGGGAAACAACGTGAACTACACGTACGAACAGTCCGGGTTTGCTCGCCGCTATCCCAAACATCCAGGAGCCAACGTCCAACCGTTCTTTTTCACGACACCACGACAAAGGAACAACAAGGTCGTCCTCCGCTTCCAGCAACGCTTTGTCGGCAGACTACTCGACCTTTCACTGCGGTTCTCCAACGTGCTGTACTGCATGGACAACGAGACCAGTGGCGAGGAGCAGTGGAGCCGCTACTGGGCGACGTTTGTCAAAGACCGCGCGGCAAGCAAACGGCGACGCGTCTACGTGACCGAGATGTGGGATGACTGGAATCTGAGGGCCAGCAGTCACAAGCGAACCTTCGACCACCCACAACTGTACGGCTTCGTCGATGTCTCGCAGAACAATCACAACAAAGGGCAAAAGCACTGGGACAACTTCCTGCACGTCCGTCGTTACCTGGCAGGCAAGCCACGCCCGATGAACACGACCAAAACCTACGGCGCCAACCGAAACAAGTTCGGCCACAGCGACCAGGACGGAATCGAACGTTTCTGGAGACACCTGTTGGCCGGAGCCGCCTCGATCCGTTTTCACCGTCCCGACGCTGGACTGGGACTCAACGACAAGGCTGTCGCCAGCATCCGCGCCGCCCGCCGTCTTGAAAAGCTTGTACCTCCCTGGACTGTCAAACCCGCCACCGAACTACTCTCCGGTCGCAGTGCCAATGAAGCCTATCTGTCCGCCGACCGCGGGCGTGCCTATATCGTCTATTTCCCCGCGGGTGGCGAGGTCCAACTGGACCTCTCTGCGGCCAAAGGTTCCTTCACCCTCCAGTGGATCGACATCTCCAAGGGCCAGGTCGGCCCACGCAGGAAACTGACCGCGCCGGGCCGGTTCGCCCTGTCGCCGCCGGACCGAAAGAACTGGGTTGCCGCGATTGCCAGGCCCTGAGTCGGCTGCAACGAAACAGTTGCACTTCCGGCATGTTCGCGATGCCCAACGCTGGAAGCAAACGCGTTTCCGACCGACCATCGATGTCCGATCGGCGGCGAGATATCCCAATCGGGCAAACTCGCAGCGTTCCCCGGAAACAGCCTCTCCGCCGGGGTCCCCGTCGTGCTATCCTCGCTATAGTACGCAGCTGAAGCCCGCCTGGCCGCCGTCGCCCCGACAGTGTTCAGCCCTCCCTTTTCCTCTCCGGCAAGCCTCATTCCTCCCGGAAACGATGTCATGGTCATGACAGCACAAGGCGCTCACGCCACTGGCCGGGGCCGCGCGGGATTCTGGCGGAAAGTCGGCATCGCCACCGTGGGGAGCCTCGCCGTTGGACTCCTTGTCCTGTCCATCACCGCAAGTCCGAGTACGTCCACAGAGAGTGACGCCGAGACGCCGCTGGTCCACACGATACAGCGAGGCCCTTTCGAGTCGTTCGTAACGGAGACTGGCGATGTCGCCAGTTCGACCAATCTCGAGATTCGCTGCGAGGTCAAATCGGGCAGCGGCGGTTCCCGAACCACGATCCTCGAGATCATCGATGAGGGCACTGTCGTCCAGAAAGGTGATTTTCTTGTCCAGTTTGACGATGCGGCACTCCAACTGAACCTGACCGAACAGCAGATCGTCGTGGCGACGAACACGGCCGGAGAAATCGAGTCCCGCAGCGATCTCGACAAGGCCGTCGCCGCTCTCAAGGAATACCTCAACGGAACGTTTCCGGTGGAAAAGGAAACCAGCGAGGGAGAACTCCTCCAGGCGACTTCAACGCAGAAAGCGGCAAGGGATCTGCTGGCACACACGCAACGAATGTTCCGCAAGGGATTTGTGACCAGGCTCCAGTTCCTCGGCGAGCAGGAGACCCTTGCCATGGCCGACAAGGCCGTGCAGGTCGCCAGAATCAAGCTGACTGTTCTCAAGACGTTCACTCGCGACAAGATGATCAAGGAATACAAGGCCGACATCGAAAAGCAGACGGCCTATCTGGTCGCCGCCAAGCACCGCCTCAAGCTTAGCCAGCAGCGCCGCGACGAACTGCTCAAGGACATTGTCGCCTGCCGTTGCCTGGCACCAACTTCCGGACAGGTGGTCTACGCGAACGACTACAGCAGGGAACCCCGGATCGTGATCGAGGAAGGTTCGCAGATCCGCCAGGGCCAACTCGTCATTCGTCTGCCCGATCCCAGCCGAATGCAGATCGACACAAAGATCAGCGACTCGAAGATCAACCTGGTGAAGATGGACAATCCGGTGGAAATCGTGCTGGACGTCGATCCCGACCGCAAGATCCGTGGCACACTCGAGAAGATCGAGCCGTTTCCCTATCCCCGCCGCTGGCACGGAGCTCCAATCGAATATGGTGCCGTGATCCGGGTACTCGATCCCCCTGAAAGTCTCAGGACCGGCCAGCGAGCCAAGGTCCACATCTTCGTCGCGAAACGCAAGGACGTGCTGCAAACACCGATCCAATCAGTCGTGGAACGTGGCGGAAAACACTACTGCCTGGTCAAGGATGCTGCCGGAGGCTGGTCGATCCAACAGGTGGCCCTCGGCCCCAACAACGACAGTTTCGTGGTCGTCAAGGAAGGACTTGACGAGGGCCAGGTGGTCGCAATCAATCCCGATCTGCTCTGGCGGACGATCGAAGAAGAGTTGCCGGACGGCAAGAAGAAATCACCCGCGTCGTTGTCAACGGGTGTCGCGGCAAAGAGTCCGTAGCTGATTTCTTTCTCCGGGTCCCGCCCTTGACTGCGGGTGCGGTTTTCCTGCCACCGGCGGTGGCAAGACAGGGCAGGGCGGTTTCGATGCTGATTCGATCCCTTCGACTGCGAGCCAAGAGCCTGCTGCTGCATCCGTTGCGTTCGCTGCTGACGATCCTTGGAATTTTCATCGGCGTGGCCAGCGTGATCTGGCTGCTTGCCATCAGCGAGGGGATCAGCCGCGCCGCACAGAAACAGATCGAAGATCTCGGTGTCACCAACATCATCCTGCGATCCGTTCTTCCGGCAAACGATGACCTGGAGGACACGACCTTCTACATTCCCTACGGGATCACCCGGCAGGATTATGCCACCCTGGTCGGTACCATACCCACTGTCAGCTACGCGTTGCGGATCCGCGAGGCATATCGCGAAGCCCACTACCGCGACAAGACGTTGCAGGTGCGACTGGTCGGCTGCACTCCCGAATACGCCCGGGTCATGCACCTGTCTCCCAGTCGCGGACATTTCCTTTCAACGATCGACGTGGAAAATGATGACAACGTCTGTGTCCTCGGTGCCGGAACCGCTCGCATCTTCTTTCCCCTGGAGAATCCCGTGGGAAAGACGATCCGTATTCGAGACATTCCCTATCACGTCATTGGCGTGATGCGGGCCCGGCTTCCCATGGCCGGAATCGGTGGATCGCTGGCCGCCCAGGACTTCAGTCAGGACCTGTATATCCCGGTCACCACCTTCTGGCGACGGATCGGGGACCGCACGCTCACAATTTCTGCCGGGCAACGCAACGGCCAGGAAATCCAACTGAGCCAGATCACCTTCCAGGTAGCATCCGTCAAGGACGTGCTGCCCACCGCCAAGGCAATCGAAAGCACGATGAAACGGCTCCACGACGTCCCCGACTACGCCGTCGTGACCCCGCTGGAATTGCTGGAGCAATCACGCACGACCCGGTTGATGTTCATGATCTTCATGGGGTTGATCGCCCTGATCTCATTGCTGGTCGGAGGCATCGGCATCATGAACATCATGCTGGCCACCGTCACAGAGCGGACCCGGGAAATCGGGGTCCGTCGGGCCCTGGGCGCCACGCGCTCTGACATCACGCGTCATTTCCTGATCGAAGTCACCCTGTTGACAAGCGTGGGGGGCGCCTTCGGAGTCCTCGGCGGCATCGGTTGCCCTTTCCTGATTGTGGAACTGCGTGAGCTGCTAGTCGAAGGATTTCCACAACTGGCACAGGGATTACCCGAGGTCATTCAAACGGCAACGCCGATCGTGCTTCCCTGGTCGATCGCCCTGGCCTTTGGTGTCTCGGTGGTGATCGGCGTTGTCTTTGGGTTATACCCGGCCATGCGGGCCGCCGCTCTCGACCCGATCGAAGCCCTGCGTCACGATTAACACGCGGTCGACAACATCCACTTCCGAGAGCCACCAGCTGACTCGGACCGACACACTCCAACGGAGAGCTTCGATGCAGAACTCACGACGACAGTTCCTGGCCGGCATGGCCAGCTCGGTTCCACTCGCGGCAATGGCCGGCACACAGCGCAGGAGTCCGCGGCGGCCGAGGCTGGCTGCCATCACGACAACCTACTTCAAGTACTCTCACTCGCAACACATCGTCGACCGCTTCCTGGAAGGCTACAGCTGGGAGGGTCAGCACCACCGCCCAGAGATGGATGTCGTTTCGTTGTACGTCGAGCAGGTCGGCAAGAATGACCTGAGCCGTGAACGCCTGAAGCGTTTTCCCGGCATGAAGCACGCCGAGACGATCGAAGAGGCCCTGACACTGGGCAGCGGCGGACTTGCCGTCGACGGAGTTCTACTGATTGGTGAACACGGAACCTACCCGATCAACGAGAAAGGGCAGACACAGTATCCGCGGTACGAGTACTTCCAGAAGATCGTCGACGTGTTCCGCAAGAGCGGTCGCACCGCCCCGATCTTCAACGACAAGCATCTCTCGTGGAACTGGAAATGGGCCCGGGAGATGTATGACACGGCACGTGAGTTGGACTTCGGCTTCATGGCCGGGTCGTCGCTGCCGGTCGCGCGACGCATGCCCGCAATTGACCTTCCCTGGGGAGCCAAAATCCGCGAATCGCTGGTGATGCGGCCCGGAGGGATCGATGGCGGCGACATCCACACCATCGAAGCCCTGCAGGCGATTATCGAGCGCCGCGACGACGGGGAAACCGGGATCCAATGGGTTGAGGCACTCAGCGGCGAAAGATTCTGGCAGGCGATGGAAGCGGGCTCATGGGACAAGGGGGGCTGGGATCGCGAACTGATGAACGCGGCTCTCACCCGCAGCAACATGCTTCAGGTGGTCCGCGAGAATTACGGGGTCGTACTTCCCGGGATCTCCGACATGAAACGGATGGCGCCCGGGTCCTACGCCTATCGCTTCGGGTATCGCGACGGCACCCGCGCCACCGCGCTGGGCTTCCAGACCAAACCACACCTGGGACGAATTCTCAGCGACACGCCGGTCGCCGTCCGCATGAAAAACGACGAGATCTTCTCGACTCTTGTCTACCTGCCGTACTACGAGATGCGCAACTTCTTCAACCCGCTGGTACATCATATCGAAACACTTTTCCGTACTGGGCGGTCGCCGTATCCGATCGAGAGAACCTTGCTGACGACGGGCATGACCGCGGCGGGAATCGAATCGCTGTTCCAAGAACAGAAACGGCTCGACACACCACACCTGTCAATCAAGTACCGCCCGACCCGCAAATCGACATTCTGGAGAACGTGAGCGCCCGGGTCACAATTCGACCCGCTCGCCTTCGCTGGCAATCGTCACCCCGGCATTTGCAACGCGTTTGGATTCGGCCGAATCCGCGGTTGCGACTGGATTGCTGTGATTGAGGTGGACCAGCCGGATGTCAACCTCCAACTCGCGCGCCAGTCGGGAATATTCATCGAGATGTTCCCCGACACAGGGATGAGGGATCTGGGCCAGGTCGCGACCCGGCAATTCGGAACAGTCGAAGAACGTGCCATCCAGCCAGGCCACCTCGGCACCAGCCAACCACGTCGCCAACCGTTCGTCCCAGGTGTCGATGTCGGGCAACCACAACACCCGCGACGTCGGCCCCTCGATCCCAAACGCCACGGTTTCAGAACACTCGTCGCGATGCGGGACCGGAATCGCAACGACCCGCACGCTGTTTCCCAACGACACAGGCCGACCCGGAGCCAGTTCCTGCAAAACCACGTTTTCCCGACGAACCAACGATGCCCACGGCTGATTGTCCTGCAGGAACCGTTTCATCGCCGGCATCACCCACAACGGAACCCGGCGGCAATCCATCACCTCGTGGCCGAGGTTGATCAATCCCGCGTAGTGGCCGACGTGCGCGTGGGTCAAGAAGATGCCATCCGGCGGGCCCACTCTTCCCGTCGATGCCGCCACGCTGAGGTCGTGCAACTGCTGTGGGAATGCCGGGGTCGCATCGATAAGCCAGCGCCCCCCGGTCTCGGGGTCGACAATTCCCAGGCACGATGGGCGGCGCTGCAGCTCACGGCACTCGCGGGCAACCACGCAGGCCGGACAGCCACAACCGGCCTGAGGAATACCGGCGTCCTGGGCCGTTCCCAGTACGATCACAAATGGCGATCTGCCCACAGTCACAACACGTCTCCGAAACACTCTCGCCTGAACGGTTGCACCTTCCCGACTGTCAGGTCACCCGTTCGATCGCATTTTTTGCCTGTTGCTCGCTGATTCCATTGACCGCGAATACCTTGTTGGCCACCGTCTCTCCCCGCACAAGTTCAATGGAGGCCCTCGGAACGTTCAGCACGTCGGCCAACAATTTGACCACCGCCTTGTTGGCCTTTCCTTTCTCCGGAGGCGCCTGAACCCTCACTTTCAGGGAGTCTCCCAGCCAGCCCATCACGCCCTCGTGCGATGCCCCGGGAACCACTTTGACGCGTAAATGAAATCTGCTCACCGTTTTGCGAACGCCTCTATCCGGTGCTGGCCGCGACGGCTCTCTCATTCAACTGACGCGTGCATTAGGATAACGTCCACACCATGGCTTTGCCTGTTGCGCCCACGAAGGCGTTCACCGGTCTTTCTACACAACCTGGCAGGACCAGATGACCTCGAAACAATCGCTCTCCCCGCCACACCCAACCCGCCTGTTGCTTGCGATTCTGGGCACGTGGTGTCTGCTCTCACCGCCGACCGCCAATGCCGACCCGAAGCCTCTGCCGGGAAAGCAATCCACCTGGAACGGGTTTGCACGTGTCGATTTTTCCCTGGACGGTTTCTCCTGTCGCGTTGTTCAGCCACAAACGGCTGCCAAAGGGTATCCATGGATCTGGCGGGCGAGATTCTGGGGACACCAACCGCAGACCGACATCGCATTGCTGAAGCATGGCTTCCACCTTGTCTATTGCGACGTTGCCGACCTCTGGGGAAACCAGGAAGCGATGAGACGCTGGGAACGCTGCTACGAATTCCTGACAACGCAGCACGGATTTTCGAGCCGGCCGGCCCTCGAAGGAATGAGCCGCGGCGGACTGATCATCTATCGTTGGGCCATCACACATCCCAGGTGCGTTTCCTGCATCTACGGCGACGCCCCGGCAATGGGAATTCGGCCCTATGTCAAAGGCCTCTCCAGGGGCGCTCCGGAGCTCAAACGCCTGCGTTCCTGGATGAACGCCCATGGTCTCTCGCTGGCCAAAGCAAAGTCCTATCGCGACGATGCACTCGATCATGCCCAGGTCCTGGCCCGAGCCGGTGTCCCCGTGATCCACGTCTGTGGTGATGCCGACGAAAGTGTGCCCTACCCACAGCACACAGCAGAATTCGCCCGGCGTTATCGTCGTTTTCGCGGCACGATCAAGCTCATCGTCAAGAAAGGGGGAAAGCACCACCCCCACAGTCTCAAGAACCCCACACCGATCGTCGAGTTCATTCTGTCCCATCAATGACCCAAGCCGTGGTAGACTAAACTCTTGGGCCAGATCAACTGGTTGACCGGTGGCACCGTCCCTGTCCGAATGACCTATGGACACTTCAATACCTTCGGCTATCTTGCTGTCGAAGACTTCACCGATGTCCGTGACATGCAGGTGACGATCTTGTACCTGATGGGGTTTGACCCTCAACGACCAACTTATCAGTATGCGGGCCGTGATTTTCGGCTGACCGATGTCCCGGGTTGGGTTCTCACCGACCTGATCGCCTGATTCACCAGTACAGAACATCAGGAAAGGCCAAAACGTGTTGATCTTCAACGACCCTCCCTGCCGTGGGCAAAGCGGCCGGCTCTCCCGTCGAACGTTTCTCCAGGTAGGTGGCCTGGCCGCCGGTGGCCTCACGCTGCCGCAATTGCTAGCGGCAGAACAGGCCAACGGTCAAAAACGGTCGCACAAGGCCGTGATCATGATCTACCTCACCGGTGGCCCACCGCACCAGGACATGGTCGATCCCAAACCCGCCGCCCCAGCCGATATCCGGGGAGAATTCGCTCCGATCAGCACACGGCTACCGGGCATCCAATTCAGCGAGCATATGCCCGGCCTGGCTCAGCGGGCCGACCGCCTCGCGACAATCCGCACGCTGGTTGGCTCTGAAGGACGCCATTCCTCGTTCCAGTGCGTCACCGGGCATCGTTTCGCCAATCAGCCTGCCGGCGGTTGGCCGGGATATGAATCGGTGATTTCGAAGCTGCAAGGACCGGCCCACCCGGCCGTGCCACCCGCCATCAATCTTTTCATGAAGATGGCGCATCTCCCCTACAACCACCCAGGGTCGGGATTCCTCGGCGCGTCGCACCAGGCCTTTCAGCCCGGAGGCGATGCCCGGGCCAACATGACTCTCAACAGCGTCAACCTCGGCCGCCTCGATCAACGCCGGGAACTACTGTCCGGCCTCGACCGTTTTCGCCGGCAGGTGGACGTTGTCCACACCAAGACCGGGCTCGACCCGTTCACCGAACAGGCACTCAATGTCCTGACCTCCAGTCGCCTTGCCGACGCGCTCGACCTGGAAAAGGAAGACCCTGCCATTCGCAACAGTTACGGCACCGATGACCCCAAGGCCTTATCGTACGGCCACCTCGGCTACCAGGCGATCATGTCCAAGTTCCTGCTGGCGCGTCGACTTGTGCAGGCCGGAGCGCGCTGCGTTTCCGTGACCTTTGCCGATTTCGATTGGCACGGGGGGAACTTCTCGAACGGACGCAAGGTCATCCCGTTATTTGACCGCGGGCTTTCGGCATTGATCGACGACCTCGAAAGGCACGGCCTGCAGGAGGACGTTACGGTCGTGGCCTGGGGCGAATTCGGTCGCACGCCCAAGATCAACAAGAGTGCCGGACGTGACCACTGGAACCGCAACGCTTTTGCGATACTGGCCGGCGGAGGCATGCCCACCGGGCAGGTCATTGGAACGACCAATCGTTATGCCGAAGAACCTGTCCAACGACCCGTCCATTTCCAGGAAGTCACGGCGACGCTCTACCGCAACCTGGGTCTCGATGTCGCCAAAGACAACATCACCGACCCCAATGGCCGACCCCACCTCGTCGTCGACAGTGGAGTTCGCCCCTTGCCGGAGTTGAGCTGACATCAGGCCGTGCCACGGCTTGCCTTGGCTGCTGGACACGAGCCTGTTTTTTCCGGAGAGGGCATTTCGATGAGTCGTGGACACGACCTGCCTGCGGACGTTTCGCCCGCCGGTGTCACCGACTGCCTGCTGCACCTGTTCACGACTCGTGGTGCCAGCCTCTACGGCGGCGAACTTGTAACCCAACTCGAGCACGCTCTGCAGTCGGCCTGGCTTGCCGAGCAGGACAATCGACCGGCTGCTGACGTCGTCGCCGCACTGCTACACGACGTCGGCCACCTCCTGCACGAACTTGGTGAGGACTGCGCCGAGGAGGGTATCGACGACATCCACGAACAGTCCGCTGCCGACTGGTTGTGCGGTCAGGCCGGATTCAACGCCAGTGTCACCGAACCGATCCGGCTTCATGTCCAGGCGAAACGACACCTCTGCGCGACCGATCCGGAGTATCACACGGGCTTGTCCTATGCCTCGAAGTTGAGTCTTTCGCTGCAAGGGGGAGCATTCAGCGACGCCGAAGTGGCCGCTTTTCTGCAAAACCCTTACAGTGATGCGGCACTGCGTCTTCGCGGTTGGGACGATCGGGCCAAGACCGTCGGCCTGCAAACGCCCTCGCTGTCTCATTTTCTGGCATATATCGATTCAAACCTTTTTGACCAGACATGACTCCTGAGCCAGAAATCGTCGGGCAAGACCGGACACCAATCCGCCTGGTCATTTTCGACTGGGCCGGCACGACGGTCGATCACGGCAGCCTGGCACCGGTCTACGCCTTCCACGAGGCGTTTCGTGTCAATGGCGTCGAGATCTCTCATTCCGACATTCGCGGCCCGATGGGCCTGCACAAGAAGGACCACATCCGAGAGTTGTTTGGTCTGGATTCGGTGGCATCACAGTGGCGTGAAGCTCACGGATGCGATTGGTCGGAAGACGACGTCCAGACTCTTTACGAGACCTTCATGCCCGTCCAGGTCGAAAAGGCCCAGGAACTCTCCGACGTGATCCCGGGTGTGGCCGAATGCATCGACGAACTTCGCTCGCGTGGAATTCTCGTGGGAGCGTCGACGGGTTACCCCAGAATCGTCGCTGACCCAATCATCGCGGCAACCAAATCCCAGGGATACCATCCCGATGCCAACGTCTGCGCCGACGAGGTCCCAGGCGGTCGCCCGGCGCCCTGGATGATCTTCCGCAACATGGAACAACTCGGCGTTTTCCCGCCCCCAGCCGTTCTCAAGATCGGCGACACTCGTCCCGACATCCTTGCCGGCCTCAACGCCGGCGTGCGAACACTCGGAATCTCGGAAACCGGAAGCGAAGTCGGCCTCTCGGCCGAGGACTTTGAGAGCTTGTCCGAAACGGATCAACAACAGGCCGTCACCCGCGCCGAGGAAGTGCTCGCAACCGCTGGCGCCGAAGCCGTCCTGCGTCGCGTGGCCGACCTGCCGCAATGGCTCGACGAAACCGGATGCTGATTCGTGGAGCCACAACCGATGGACGGTGACTCTGACTACCTGTTATTGACTCCCGGACCGTTGACCACGACCCGTTCGGTTCGGGATGCGATGTTGCGTGACGTCTCCACCTGGGACAGCGACTACAACAGCGTCGTCCAGGACATCCGCGGACGGTTGACCACACTTGTCGACGGGCAACAGGACTGCACCTGTGTCCTGATGCAGGGCAGTGGCACCTTCGGTGTCGAGGCCACGATCGGCTCGGTCCTTCCCCACGACGGCCAACTGCTGGTCATCAATAACGGAGCCTACGGCGCCAGGATGGTGCAGATCGCCCATCGCCTGGGCATCCCGGTCATCGAGGCAGCATTCGACGAGATTGTGCCCGCGTCGCCGCAGGAACTCGACCGTTTGCTGCACCGCAACCCGCAGGTGACCCACGTCGCCGCTGTCCACTGTGAAACAACCAGCGGAATGCTCAACCCGATCGAATCCCTGGGTCGCGTTGTCCGCGAACACCAACGATCCTTCATTGTTGATGCCATGTCGTCCTTCGGCGGAATGGAAATGACCATGTCCTCTCTCTCGGCCGACTTCCTGATCTCCTCGGCCAACAAGTGCGTGCAGGGCGTTCCTGGATTTTCATTCGTGATCGCTCGCCGCACGGCGTTGGAAGCCTCGCAGGGATTGGCCCGATCGCTCGCGCTCGACCTGTATGACCAGTGGGACGTGATGCAACGAAATCACGGAAAATGGCGTTTCACGTCACCGACTCATACCGTCCTCGCCTTTGCGCGGGCGCTGGACGAATTGCAGGCCGAGGGTGGCGTTGCCGCTCGTCAACAACGTTACGTCAACAATCAGCGGCAGCTGGTCGAGGGCATGGCCACGTTGGGATTCCTTCCACTGCTGGCCCGCGAACATCATTCTCCGATCATCACTTCATTTCGCGATCCGGTGGCCGATTTCGACTTCCCCACGTTCTATGACCGTCTCAAACAACGGGGCTTTGTGATTTACCCCGGCAAGGTGACCCAGGCCGCCACGTTCCGCATCGGAAATATCGGTGATGTTCATCAGGACGACATCGACCGTCTCCTGGTGGCGATTTCGGAGGTCGCCGCGGAAATGGAACTGCTCACGACTGGCCCCTCATCTAGCCTCCAGGGCCCCCGATGAGCGACACCTATTCAGCGGCCGTATTTCATGGCGCCGATTCGGGTTTCACTATCTCCACGGAGTCACTCGCGCCGGTGACCGACGGCGAAGTCCTGGTCGCGGTCACTGCCTGCTCGATCTGTGCCAGTGATCTGCACACGATCTCGGGCCGCCGCTCCTGCTCTTGCCCTGCGATTCTCGGGCATGAGATCGTTGGTCGAATCGTCGCGATCGGAGGCACGGTCCGCGACTGGCGCGGAGACCCACTGCAGATCGGCGATCGGCTTACCTGGTCAATTGCGGCATCTTGTGGAGGCTGCTTCTTCTGCATTCGCGGCATTCCGCAAAAATGCGAACAACTGGCCAAGTACGGACACGCCCAAATCGATCAAAGAGCGCCGCTGGGAGGACTCGCCACCCACTGCCGCCTGCTGAAAGGCACGTCACTGTTTCGGCTCCCCGAGGGGTTGTCCGACCACGAAGCCGTCCCGGCCAACTGTTGCACGGCCACTTCGGTGGCTGCGATACGCACCGCCGGTGAGATTGACGATGCCGTGGTACTGGTACTCGGTGCAGGTGCCCTGGGCCTGACGGTCGCCGAGTACGCCATTTACCAGAACGCCCGGCAGGTCATCGTCGCCGACGTGGACCCCTCGCGACTCGAGCGTGTCTCACTGATCCAGCGCTGCACGCCATTGCTGATCGATCCGGCCGACGATCCCACACGGATCCCCTCGCTGGTCACCCGACTGACAGAGCAGCGGGGAGTGGATCTTGCCGTCGAAGTCTCTGGTGCCCCCGCGGCGGTGAGCACGGCTCTCGCCTGCTGCCGAACCGGTGGCCGCATCATCCTTGTCGGCTCCGTCTTCAAGACATCACCGATAGAACTCGAGCCCGAGACAATCGTCCGCAGGATGCTCAGGATCGAGGGACTGCACAACTACCGCCCGGAAGACCTCGCCCGGGCACTCGAGTTTCTTGACGATCTGCCATCAACGTCGATCTCCCGTTCACTCGTTGGGACGAGTTTTTCGTTGACCGACATTGCCGCAGCCGTTGACTGTGCGAGTTCGCATCAGCACCTGCGAGTGGCCGTGTCGCCGCAGGAATAGGCTCCAGTGGTTCCTCAGCTCGTCTCTCACACCAGGATCACCGACATGCGGCTTGTCCACCTCGTCTCAGCAACCGCCGTGCTGATCATATGCCAGGGCCCGGCCAGCTCGGCTGAACCAGCCAAACGACCCAATTTCGTTTTCCTGGTTTCCGAGGACAACTCGCTGCACTACATGAAACTTTACGGGGCAAAACACGGCGAGACCCCCAGCATCGCCGCTCTGGCGCGCCACGGCCTGGTCTTCAATCACGCCTTCTCCTGCAGTCCCGTGTGTTCGGTGGCCCGATCCACACTGGCAACCGGGATCTTCGCCCCCCGCGGAGGATTTCAATATCACCGCAAGATGCAACTCGCCCCGTTGCCGACGGGTGTCGTGCCCTGGTCGGCCGTTCTCAAGGACAACGGCTACTACACGACGAACCGGCGAAAGACCGACTACAACTTCCAACACAGACTAAAACGTCTGTGGAACGAATCCTCGGCACGAGCTTCCTGGCGAAACCGGCTCCGCCCGGACATGCCCTTCTTTCACATGCAGTCTTTCGGGCAGTCACACGAAAGTTCCCTGCATTTTCCGACCCGTCAACTCAAGCAACCCACGACAGTCTCACCCAATGCGGTGGAATTGCCACCCTATCATCCTGACACACCGACCTTCCGATACACCCACGCGCGTTATTTCGATCGCATCGGTGTCATCGACAAGCAAATCGGCCGGCTGGTGTCGCAACTCGAATCTGACGGCCTGCTCGAAGACACGTTCATCTTCTACTTTGGTGATCACGGGGGCGTCCTGCCCCGCAGCAAGGGCTATGCCTACGAAAGCGGATTGCACGTACCGATGGTTGTGCGGATCCCAGCCCATTTTTCCCATCTCGTTGATCACACTCCGGGCACACGACTGGACGGTTTTGTCAGTTTCGTTGATTTCGGCCCAACCGTGCTCCACCTGGCAGGGCTGCCACTGCATCCTGCACTCGACGGACGCCCCTTCCTGGGCCGGGGCATCTCGGCCAAGGACCTTGCCGGCCGCGACGAGTCTTTCGGATATGCCGATCGCTTCGACGAGAAATATGACCTTGTCCGCAGCCTCCGCAAGGGCAGGTTCACCTACATTCGAAATTACCAGGCGTTCTACCCTGATGGCCTGCAGAACAACTACCGCTACCGCATGCTCGCCTACCAGGAATGGCGACGCTTGTTCCGGACCGGAAAGCTGACTCCTGCCCAGCGTCAGTTCTTTCAGCGACGCCCCGCCGAACAACTCTTCGATGTTCAACGCGACCCTCACCAGGTCCACAACCTGGCCGCCGACCCGAAACACAAAGCCGACCTCCTCCGCTTACGACGACGACTCAGGGCCCAGGTTCTCAAGATCAACGACCTCAGCCTCTATCCCGAGAGCCGGCTTGTCAGTGAAATCCTCTCCGACCCCACCGCTTTCGGACGGCGGCACCATGACGAGATGGTCGAATTGCACGACATCGCCGACCTCGCACTCGCGGCACCTCCGACCGCACTTGCCGCATTGGGAAAGCACCTGAAATCCGTCAACCCCTGGCACCGGTACTGGGCCTGCCTGACCTGTAGCGTGATCGGAGAGCCCGTTCGTCCCCTGGTCGGTCCTGTCACGGATCTGCTCTCAGACAAGCACCCGATGGTTCGGCTTCGCGCCGCCGAGTTTCTCGGCAGTCTCAAGACCGGCGATCCACTGCCGACGATCTACGACGTGCTGAACACCGTATCCGATGAGGCTCAGCTCCTGCTGGCACTCAACACGGTCGTCTATCTCCGGGATCACAGGCAGGCCCGTTTCGATTCCGCACGCCTCAAGCTGAAATTCTCCGGGGGACAGGTCGCACGGCGACTCGAATACCTTTCCCGGACGTCGACGCCCTGACCTTCCCCGGTCGGTGGCACCGCAACGCATTCATTCGCTGCCGAGGCGGCGAATCTCTTGGCCGATTCGCTTGCAGACCGCTGCCACCTCCCCGAACCGGTCTCCATGCAGCATGAACCCGTGCAGGACTCCGTCCACACGTTCCCGGATCACCGGCACTCCCGAGGCAATCAATCGGTCGGCATACGCTTCCCCTTCGTCTCGAAGCGTGTCGTACTCGGCGGTGACAACATAGGCCGGGGCCAACCCCTCCAGGGTCGCGGCACGTAACGGCGATGCATCAGGATCGGCCCCGTCATGTTCGCCCAGGTATTGCTCCCAGAACCAGCGCATCGACTCACGGGTCAATCCATGCCCTTCGGAGAATTGCTGGTAGGATTCGGTGTCCAGGCTGCAATCGGTCACCGGATAGACCAGGACCTGGCAATCCACTTGCACGTCGTCACGATCGCGGGCGCGAATTGCCACGACGGCGGCCAGGTTCCCCCCGGCACTATCACCGGCAACGCAGACGGCTCCGTCCACGCCCCATTCTTCTCGACAGCCGGATGCCCACACCAGGCCGTCGAGGCAATCGTCTACCGCAGCGGGAAACCTTGCCTCGGGCGCGAGTCGGTAATCCACGGACACAACCACCGCGTGCGCCGATCTTGCCAGTTGTCGACACGACCCGTCGTGAGAATCCAGATCTCCCAGGACCCAACCCCCTCCGTGGTAATAGACCACCAGGTTCAGGGGTTGATCGGTCTCGGATTCGGGCCGGTAAATCCTCGCACCAAGCGATCCGGCTCTACTGGGGAATTCCGTGTTGCTGACCTCCGCCACTGGAGGAACTGGTCCGATCGGGCCGACCAGACGCTGTCGAGCCTCTTCGGCCGAGATCGTCGACAGGGGTGGCAGGCCCAGCGCATCCAGTTCCTCGAGCAGGCGAACCGATTCGGGGAGCAACGTCATAACAACCTTCTCCTACCCACGACGTGTCACACGACCGCGGAGATGCTTACATTCGAGTCAGACAATTTCACAGGATACCCATGTTGTGACGATCCGTCTTGCGGAACACCTGATGTCGCCCCCCGTCCTATCGGCCTGTCGGCTGATCATGCTGACCGTCTTTGCTGCGACCTTGACGGCAGCCGGTCCCAAAGATCCTCAGCGGCCTCAATCACCCTCGGCGCGTTATCGTCAGCACCAGAACCTGATGATCGTT
Organism: Planctomycetaceae bacterium; assembly: GCA_002726205.1. Taxonomy (GTDB): domain Bacteria; phylum Planctomycetota; class Planctomycetia; order Planctomycetales; family Planctomycetaceae. The sequence goes on from PBSL01000006.1 coordinate 66,378, forward strand.
CGCGGCGCCCACGGCAAATCGCGTCCGGTGACATCACCGGCCGACTGGAAGGTGCGTCGCAAGCACGTCCTCGACGGAATGCAGCGTGTGATGGGGTCATTGCCAGGAAAACCCTTCCGCGTTCCGCTCGCGATGAAGGTGTTGGAAACCACGAGGATCGGACCGATCATCCGGCGCAAGATCACCTTCCGCAGTGACCCCTCCGGGCGCGTTGCCGCCTACCTCTTTCTCCCTCCCGGCACCAAACAGCCGGCCGTACTCTGTCTCCAGCAAACTCACCGGCCGGGCAAGGTCGAGGCGGCCGGAATCAGTGGCAATCCCGACCTGGCCTACGCATCGCATCTGGCCAAGAGGGGTTACGTCACACTGGCACCGGACTATCCCGGCTTTGGGGAATCGACTTACGACTTTGCTGCGCGCCACGGCTACCACAGTGGAACGATGAAGGCGATCTGGGACAACATCCGAGCCGTCGATCTGCTGCAGACACTTCCCGAGGTCGATGGGGATCGTATCGGGGTCATCGGCCATTCCCTGGGTGGCCACAACGCGATGTTCACCGCCGCTTTCGACCAGCGGTTGCGGGTGATCGTCTCGAACTGCGGTTTCACTCGATTCCACAAAGACGACGTCCCCTCCTGGACCGGACCGCGTTACATGCCGTTGATCAAGACAAGATTCGGCAACGATGCCGAGCGAGTGCCCTTCGATTTCCCCGAGATCATCGGCCTGTTTGCTCCTCGCCCCTTTCTCGCGATCGCCGCACGCAAGGATCGCGATTTCGACTTCACCGGCGTTGCCGATTCACTGGACGCGGCCCGACCGGTCTACAGGCTCTTCAAAGCGACCGCGCATCTGCAGGGCCATTTTCCAGACATCGGCCATTCCTTTCCGAAAACGGCCCGCGAAGTCGCCTACCGCTTTCTCGACAAGCACCTCAAGTGACTCGCGCCCACCGATTACCGACGGCGTGACAATCGCCAGCGTTCCGGCTTAGAATCCTCTAGCTAATCCCGGATGGTCTTCCCCGAGGAGTACACCGCGATGCCGTCTTCCAATCGCCGCCAATTCCTGCAATCCACCACCGCCGGCACACTCTCGCTTGCTGCGTCAGCACAGGCTGTCGCCGGCTCGGCGGTTAGCCCGCTTCGTGTGGCACTGGTTGGCTGTGGTGGCCGGGGCACCTACCTGGCCGGTGTTTTTCAGTCGAATCCGCAAGTGACCCTGAGTTGGGTTTGCGATGTCGATACCGGTCGACTGGCGCGGGGCAAGCGTGCCGGCCGGGATCACACGCGAACCAGCAATGACATTCGCGAGGTGCTTCGCGACGAAACATTGGATGCCGTTATCGTTGCCACTCCCGATCACTGGCATGCTCCGGCATCGATTCTGGCCTGCGAAGCGGGCAAACACGTCTACGTCGAAAAACCCTGCTCACACAATATTCGTGAGGGCCGACTGCTTGTCGAATCGGCACACCGCAACAAGTGCATCGTGCAACACGGGACCCAGGTCCGCAGCACCACGATGATGATCGACGCCGTCAAACTGCTCCGCAGCGGAATCATCGGAGACGTCAAGGTCAGCAAGGCCTGGAACATTCAGCGCCGCGGAAATATCGGAAAGGGAAAGCCCGGGACTCCCCCTTCGACGCTCGACTACAACAATTGGGTCGGCCCGGCCGAGATGATTCCCTACCAGGCCAACCGTGTTCACGGTGGCTGGCACTGGTGGTATCACTTCGGCACCGGTGACATGGGCAATGATGGCGTACACGACATCGACTACGCTCGCTGGGGCCTGGGTGTCACCACTCACCCCTCGCTGATCAGCGCCGCGGGAGGAAAATTCTTCTTCGATGATGACCAGCAGTTCCCCGACACCCAACAAGTCGCCTTTCAGTATCCCGGCAACGGAGGCGTCGAGGACCAGAAGATGCTGATCTATGAACAACGACTCTGGTCGACCAATTATCCGCACAACGTCGACAGCGGAGTCGAGTTCTATGGGACTGCCGGGCAGATGTTTCTCAGCCGCCGTGGCAAGATTGCCGTCTACGGACCTCGCAACAAGCGAATCGACGTCAAGGTGGTCCCCGAGGAACAGAATGCAGAAAAACATGTTGCGAACTTTCTTCACTGTGTGCGAACTGGAACCACTCCCAACGCGGAAATCGAGATCGGGCACCTGACGACGTCACTTTGCCACCTGGGCAACATGGCCAACCGGTTGGGCCGCTCGTTCCGCTTCGACCCCCGGACCGAGCGAGTCATCGATGACAAGGACGCCGACGCCCTGGTCGCGCGGCGTTACCGTGAACACTGGGGCACACCAAGGGGAGCCTGATGCGTCGACTGTTCCTGTTCTGCCTGTTGATCCTGGTTTTGGCGCCGCACGCGGCGGTCAAGGCGGCCAAGGATCGTCCGAACATCCTGCTGATCTACACCGACGACCAATCGCACCGAACGGTCGGCTGTTATCCGGAATCCTACGACTTTGTCCGGACTCCACACATCGACGCACTGGCCAAGCGAGGCGTGCGATTCACTCACGCCTATATCGGAACCTGGTGCCTGCCGTCACGCGCAACACTGCTCACCGGACACCACCCCTACGGTGTCAAGTCGCTGCGGATGGCCGGCAAGTACCCCGGCAGCACCTATGATCCGAAACAGTGCCCGTTCTGGCCCTCGGTGTTCCGCAAGAACGGTTACACCACTGCACAAATCGGCAAATGGCATACCGGCACCGACACCGGATTCGGCCGCGATTGGGATTACCAGGTCGTGTGGAACCGCCCGCGGCATGTCGAGAACTCCGGCAACTACTTCTACGACCAGTTGATCGAAATCAACGGTCAGAAGGCAAAGGTCGTCAAGGGATACTCAACCGACAACTACACTCGCTGGGCGCAGGAGTTCATCCGCGGCGCCAACCGACAACAGGACAAACCCTGGTACCTCTGGCTCTGCTACGGTGCCGTTCACGGCCCTTTCACCCCTGCCAAGCGGCACCTGGACCTTTACCCCAATCTCCGTGTTCCAACCCCGAAAGACATTTATCCGCCACGAGCGGGCAAGCCCGATTACATGCAGAAGATCCAGTACTGGGTCAAGGACGCCAACGGTCGCCCCGAAATGAAGGGCGGTCAATTCGGCGGCCAAACTGTTGCCGGGGCCCGTGGAATTCATGGCAACACGCTCTCGGACTGGGTACGCCAGTATCATCAGGGCGTCCGCGGTCTCGACGAATCCGTGGGCACACTCATCGAAACCCTCAAGGCAAGCGGGCAACTCGAGAACACGCTGGTCGTCTTCACGTCCGACCAGGGGTTTGGCTGGGGTCAGCACGGGTTCTGCCGAAAGATCGCCCCCTACGACGGAACGATCCGTTCACCGTTGATCATCAGCATGCCGGGTACGATCCCCGAGGGCGCCGTCTGCCGGCACCCGGTCGGTGGTGTCGATCTGGTCCCGACCTTTTTCTCGTTCGCCGGCCTCGAATTGCCGTGGTCGATGCACGGTCACGACCTCACGCCGCTGCTCAAGACACCCGGAGGCCGCTGGAACCACCCGACACTGGCAACCTACAACCAGCGCAAGTACGGGGCCGACACCGACACGATCCCACCCAACTCCTCGGCGATCGATCCCGGCGGTGTGCCCTGGTGGGTTTCGCTGGCCCGCGGACGATTCAAGTACATCCGGACCCTCGAAAAGGACCAGGTCGAGGAACTCTACGACCTCAAGAACGATCCCGACGAACTGCAGAACCTGGCCCTGGATCCCCGCCACGCCCGTCGACTGGCTCGCTTCCGCAGCGCGACCGTCGAGGAACTGAAGCGGACCCGTGCAGGAATGGTCAATAACCTGCCACCAGTCAAGCAGCTCCGGCGGTGACATTGCCAGGGGAGGATCACTGATGACGCGTTTTCCGTTCCTCGTTGGCGGCTTGTTGCTGCCCGCGCTGGCGGTGCTGCACGCCGCCGACCCCGAGCCATTGCAGATCGACGCTACCGCCACTCTGAAGACCGCTCGCCTGGGAGCCGTCGACGTCCCCAACCGCGCCACACTCCTGGCGATGCATCGTGGCCAGTACATTCTGCACGCCGCCCGCGGCAAGTTGACTCGTGTCCCGGTACACCGTGTCGTCCTGCCTCACGACAACGGCCTCAATCCTCAATCCACCCAGGTCGACCTGGGCCCCAACGATGTCGTCTACGTCCGCCAGCAGAACATACTCTGCACGTCCACCGACGGCGGACGGACCTGGACCGCTCGCCCGCTCACACTCCCTCCCGACATGACTCTCGGCCATCGCTGGAAGGTCCTTCGCGACGGAACCTTCCTGTCGGTGGGCTGTAAGGTTGGCAAGAATGTCCGCGAACCGGCCGTTGTCTGGGTCTCGACAGACAAGGGAACGACCTGGACGAAGCGCGCCGAAATCCCCTTGACGATGTCTTTACCGACCGGCCGACCCTATGCCGCCAGATACACGCACCGGGGACTGACCCGTCTCTCCGACGACACACTGCTGTGGGCCATCGACATCCGCGACGACCCGTTCACACTCGGTCACGGCCTGTTCTGCTGCCGCTCGATCGACGGCGGTCACACCTGGACCAAGCCGGCTCTCGTACACGACTGGGGATCCGAGGGAAGCGCCGCCCTGACCCGATCGGGGCGCGTCCTGGCGACACTGAGATACCAGCGCAAGCTTCACCCGACCGATCCCCCCGATCTCGAAAAACGCAACGGCAGCATCTCCAAGGGCTGGCCGTGGAAGCATGTCTTCCTGATCGAATCCCGCGACCATGGACTGACCTGGAGCCGGCCTCGCCAATTGACGACGGTCTTCGGCCAGACATTCGGCTACCCCGCGGCACGCCGTGACGGCACGGTCGTGGTGATTCACGACACCCGGTACGGACCCGGACCGCCCGGCTCCCGTGCAATGATCAGCCACGATGAAGGGCGGACCTGGGAAGACGAGGTCTACTACCTGGATGTCTCGCGATTCAGCGGCAGCTACTCGGCCAGCGTTGTCCTCAAGGATGACACCCTCCTGACAATCAGCGGTTCGAGTCAGGCAGGAAACACGTGGGAGGCGGTCCAGAAGACGACCGACTTTCACGCGATCCGCTGGAACCCGGGCAAGCCGTAGGCCGCAGCCGTTTCCGGCTGCCACGTTTCGCACAGCGCACAGCCCGACCTGTCGCCATGGGCCCGAGCAACTGGGAATGTGTGCGTCAGCGGACGCGCCGCCTGTTCTCGAATCGGATCTGTGTCAGACCCGCGGGTTTCTTGTTGGCCAGCCCGATCCGGCTCCTCAGTAGACCTGACAATCGTTGTCGTGTCCCTGCCATCTTCTCGTCTTGCCAGAGGTTGATCAGTTCCTCCGGATCACTCTGTCGATCATACAACTCGGCGCCGGCAGCTCCGTCGGTCCCCCACTCGGTGTAACGGTAGCGTGCGGTTCGCAGGCTGTACCCCGTGGCATATTGCGTCAGGGCCGACTCACGAACCGTTCGCTTTGGATCGGTCAACAAGGGCAGCAAACTGACACCAGAGACGGTTCCGGGAGTCTTCAGCCCGCAGAGTCCGGCCAGGGTCGGATAGAAATCCACCATCTCGGCCAGCCCTTCCGTGGTCTGCCCCCTGGCCGTGACCCCGGGCCCGGCGATGATCAAGGGCACCCGGTCGGCGTTCTCGAACAGTGTTGTCTTCTGGTAATGGCCGTGCTCACCCATGTGGTATCCATGGTCGGAAGTGAATATCACCACGGTGTTGCCTTCCAGGCCGCTGCGTCGCAATTGATCGAGGATGCGACCAAGCTGCACATCGGCAAAGGTAATCGACGCGTAGTAGGCCTGGATCGCCTGGCGAGCAAGTTCCTCCCGAAGATTGACCTGGTCCTTCTTTCTCAGAATCGTTCTCTGTGCCGGTTTCGGCAACGCCTTGGCATACCCTGCCGGGACCTTCGGTACCTGGATCGATTCCGTCGGGTAAAGGTCGAAATATTTCTTCGGAGCGACGAAAGGCGTATGAGGACGGAACAGTCCCACGGCCAGGAAAAACTGCTGTCCTGAACGACCGTATTTCTTCAGCAAGCCGACCGCTGCGGTTGCCGCAATTCCGTCGGTCTGCTCCTCGTCGCGACCGTCAGCGGCCAACCAACTGAGTGTTCCACCAAACTGTCCCGGCCGCAACGAGAAGATCTTCGACTCGTCATCGACATCGCGGCCCCGTGGATTGATCGTCGCATTCCAGGAATACGGATCGTCGTGACCACTGGTGCCAATATGGCGTGGCACGTTGTAGTGGTAGATCTTGCCGATCCGTGTCGCGAAATAACCATTACGACGAAACATCTGTGGAATCGTCACGACATTCGGAATGTGCTCCCTGATGTAGATCGCATTGCGCCGGACGAGTGTCTGGTCGGGGTACATCCCCGTCATAAACGACGCACGACTCGGGCCACACAAGGGAAACTGGCAGAAGGCGGAGGCGAACCTCACTCCGCGAGCGGCCAGGCGATCAATGTTCGGCGTCTTGACCAGCCGGTGACCATAACAGCCGATGTCGCAATTCAGGTCGTCGCAGACCAGGAACAGTACGTTGGGCTTGCTGTTCTCGGCGGCCAGCCCCTGGCCAACCCAACTGTCCGGCCACACGGTCAGCAGGCAGACAACGGCGAGACCGATTCGGGTCGACAGACGCATCACGGGATTCTCCTGAACACTTCTCCTGTGGACAATCTGGTTGTCCGTCACTGGACGACCGATTGTCAAGCCGATACGCCCCCTGGGCTAGTGCACCGCCAGCAGGTCGCGACGGACTTCGGTCAGGGCATCGATCAGATCGACCATCGACTGAAATCGATCACCTGGGTGTTTGGCAACCGCACGCAGGACGAGCAATTCGAGAGCCTCGGGAATCTCGCGGCCCGGAGCCACCTGCCGCAGTGGCTCGGGTTCATTGTGCAGGATCTTGTCGAACGTCTGGCGAACCGTTCGTCCACGAAATGGTTCGCGAAAGGTCAACGCCTCGTAAAGCACCACCCCGATGTTGAAAATGTCGGAACGTTCGTCGAGATGCTGCTTGCCGAGGACCTGCTCGGGAGACATGTACAACGGGGTGCCCGGTCGCTGGCCAACCCGAGTCAGTGGCGTGAGTTCCTGGTCGAGATCCGCATCCACTGCAGGATTCTCTACGCCGGTGACATCCAGATCGGCAACCCCCCAGACCTTGGAAACACCCCAGTCAAGCACGATCACTTCCCCAAATTCGCCCACCCAGATGTTCTCGGGTTTAAGGTCCCGATGGATGACCCCGTGAGCATGAGCATAGGCGCTGGCCTGGCAGGCCTGGATCACGATGTCGATCAATCGCTGAGGTGGATAGTCCCTGGCCGTCAGTCGGTCGTTCCAACTCAGGCGCTGGAGGATTTTGAACAGGTCTTCACCGGCGATGCACTTCATGGTGAAGTACAACCGCCCGTCCTCGTAGCGACCGATCTCGTAGACGGGAACCGTGTTGGGATGTTGCAGTTGCGCAGTGACACGCGCCTCCCTGAGAAATCTGCGACGTTCTTCCACGTCTGTCGCCCAGTCGGGCAGCAGCGTCTTCATTGCCACCTTGCGACCCATGATCGCATCCCAGCAGGACCGCAATTCGGCTTTCGCCCCGCGCGCCATCGGCTGAAAATCACGATATTTCTCGAGGCCAACTGGCAGCGTCTCGGGAAGATCCGGATCGGTCGATGCCAACACGATGCGTGGATAGGGATCGGAGGCATCGGACATGAGCGGTCCCAGAAGGCGGACCCGAAAAGCCGGCCAATCGGGTGTCGCCATCACCACAACGGTTCAGCGGCACCCCATTCTGCCCACGGTCGAGAGATGTAGGCCGGTGCGTACTATATAGCACAGTCCCTTCCACAGCAGTGGCAATCTCGGACCGGAGGCCTCGCGCGACGGCCACCGGCTCCTGGTCGTCCTTCTAGTGCCTGGCGCTCAGTGCCTGCAAATCAATCCTCGCCACTCCCACGTCTTCCTTGTTGATCGAATAGGCCACGTGCAGGAAATCCCGGAAGATCACCGCGTGCGGATACTGCCAACCATCAAGTTTGTGCTTGCCATCGAATCGGCGAGTCGTCGGCGCATTCTTGACGATCCAGGCCCTGTCGAAAACACGACCATCCTTGCTGAGGGCGAGAGTGAGAATCGATCGATCAAGCCGTTTTGAAGATGCATTGTTGATCAGGAAATACTGACCGTCGGGAAGCCTTCCGGTCGCGTGTCGAGCCAGGGAATCGGGAAAATTCGTCTTCAGAGGCAGGCCCCACGTCTTGCCTCCGTCATCACTGTGGCTGACATACAAGGTCCCGCTGTAGTTTCGAAAAGGGCTCACCACGCGTCCGTTCGCCAACACAAAAGGGGCTGGTTCGGTATACCCGAAGACCGAGAGATCACCGGGCGGGATTTTCGCGAGAGTCCAACCCGACAGACCATTCTTTTTCCGTGTCAGATACATCGCCATTCGGCCCTTCGTACGTGCCGAGCCCACGTGTTCCCCGGCCAGCAACAATCCTCCACCGGGAACCGGGATCGGTGCGGAGATAAAGAATCCCGGAACCAGTCGTTGCGGCGACGACCATGCCTTGCCGTCGCTCGACGTCCTGGCCCACAACGCGGTTGCCCCGTCAAAGTTGGTCCCCCCGGTCACCGTGTACATCGCCACCACCTGCTGGCCATTGACCACCCAGCCCGCGGCCACGCACGCGCCGCGTTCGAGAGGATCACTGGCCAGCACGCGGGGTTCGGACCAGTCTCGCCCGTTTTCGCTAGCCGAGAACAGGATCCGCTGTCCGGCCTCATCCTCCCCGACCTTTCCGTTGGACCACATGCAGAGCAACCGTTTGCCGTAGCGAACGAGATTGGGATGGTGGCAAAACTGGTAGGAGTCTTTTCTGGCCTTGTACAACACCGCCACTTCCGAGGGCAGCTGTTTCAGGCCCAGTGTTCGAGTCTTCGACATGTCGAAGACTCCCGGACTGACCCGCAAAGACGGTTCCTGGGCCAGCAGTGGAACGCCCACGCAAGCAAACAGTGCCGCCGCGCAGCACCTCCTCCAGGTCATGGCTTCAAAACGATGCGATGGTCCCATGTCAGGAACTCCTCGATGAACTTCACGACTTCCGTCGCACCGGCGGACAGCAGAGTTTCTCCTTTGTCCGTCGTTGCCTTTTCCGGTGAACCCATTGCTCCGGTGGGTGTCAGTCGATGGAACCGGCCGGCGACGGTGACCTTGCCACCCAGTTCGGAATGGTAAAACGGGCTCTCGATCACCGGACTTCCGGCCTGGGCCTGGTCCATGTGAACCAGTTCCCCTTTGACCACCAGCATCATCGACGTCTCGTACTCGCACGCGTGGGAAACGAACGCAGTCTCCAGGCCATGGGTCTCACTGCCGTATCCGGCCAGTTCCCAGTAACTGGAAAACGCCAGCAGCAGCCCGTCCACATCGTCACACGAATTGGCCAACTCGGTGATCGCGACTGTCCCCGGCGCAATATTTCCCCCGTGGCCGTTGAGCAACAGGATCCGTCGAAATCCGGCCTGGACATAGCATCGCACGACTTGCTTGAGGACCTCCACGTACAGGGTGTTGGGCAGCGACACGGTGCCGGGAAAATCGAGATGATGATCCGACGCGCCGACCCAGAGTGTCGGTGTCAGCATCACCTCGTCGGGCAACGCCCGCTCAACTCGCTCGGCCACCTCCGTGACCAGATACGTGTCGGTGAGCAACGGCAGGTGATGCCCGTGCTGCTCGAATGCGGCAACCGGGCACACCACGACAACCTTGTCCTTGTCCATTTCCTCAACGTCCACCCATCGGCAGTCACCATAACGCATCGCACCGGCCCCATCTCACTTGGCTGAAACACAACGACAGATTGCTCTCATCGCATTTTACCTGCCAGAATGGTACCTGAAAGCCTGTCGACGCCGGACCGTTGCCCGCCGCCGCCATTTCTCCATTCGAATGGCTTGTCTGTTATGCCACGCCGCTGCGCGTTGTTTCTGCTGGCCGTTCTCGCCTGCCTGCCTTCCCTGGCGTCGGCACAGACTGCCTGGCCATTCACACCGCTGGGCGATCCGCCACTGCCACAGGTTTCAGACACCGCATGGTGCCGTAACGGTATCGACCACTTCATCCTTGGCAGTCTCGAAGCCGCCGGGCTCACGCCGGCCACTGCCGCTTCCCGTGAGACCCTGCTGCGGAGAGTCTATTTCGACCTCATTGGCCTGCCACCAACACCTCAAGAGCGAAAGGCCTTCCTGGCGGACACCTCAGCATCCGCCTACCAGACGGTTGTCGATCGCCTGCTGCGCGATCCTCGACACGGTGAACGCTGGGCCCGCTTCTGGCTGGACCTCGCTCGTTACGCCGACACCGCCGGCTACGAGGGAGACCCCGACCTGCCTCACACCTGGCGTTACCGCGACTACGTCATCGACAGCCTCAACCGCGACAAACCTTACGACTTGTTCATTCGCGAACAACTGGCCGGAGACGAATTCGAGAACGTACTCGGGGCCGGCGAGTTGCCGCTGCCCAACCCGGAACGCGTCGTGGCAATGACGTTCCTGCGACTCGCGCCCTTCACCGAACCACGTGGTGACGAAACACGACACGAAATGCTCAGCGAGATGACCTCTACGGTTGGGTCGGTGTTCCTGGGTCTCACCGTGGGCTGCGCCAAGTGTCACGACCACAAACACGACGACATCCCCACCAGAGACTTCTATCGGCTCAAGGCCTTCTTCGCGACCGTCGCGATTCCTCCGCCCCTGCGCGGCGACGGCTTCCAGATCGGCGGTGGGCTCCCGGCCAGGTTCTATCGCAAGAATGAACAGGCCTGGGCCGAGGCAACGCGAAAGGCACACGCGGCCGAGATTGATACCGCGAAAACCGAATTGGCCGCGCTCAAGTCCCGGCTCTCCAAATCACTCAACGCAACAGCCGGCTTTGCGTTGCAGAGCATGGGGGGAAAACTCGGAAACAACTACTTCTTCGACGTGCTGTCGGTCAATGACGGCAAGCGGCACACCTCAATCGTCAGCTCAAACGGGTCCACCTGGAGCTTTGAGACTGATGGCCACAGGGCCAGGCAACTCGAATCTCTCTCGGGCACCAATTCCGGCCACTGGTTCGCGGACCTCGTCAACCCCACCTCCATCAGTCTCGGCCAGCATACCGCCGGCAGCGGTACACCGAGGCAGTCCGGTCACGAGGGAACTTTTGGTGACGTCTTAGTCTACGACCACCCTTTGAGTTCCGCCGAGAGACTGCAACTGCATCGCTACATCCGCGAGAAGTACGACGTTGCGTCACAACCGCCGACCGATCCACCAAGAATGGGTCTGCGGTTCTGGATGAATGCCGCCGACCTCGACGGCAACCCCTCCACACCAAATCCCCAGACGGGCACGGCAGTAGCACGCTGGGCCGACCCCGTCAGCGGTATTGCCCTGGTGCAGGACAACAAGTCGCTACAGCCGCGGTTGGCCACGCTCGGACGGACCAAGGCTGCCGGAATCGCTTTCGACAAGAGCTTCCTGAAAGGTTCAGTCGCCGCATCACAGTTCCTGGAAGATCAACAGGGTTCGATTGTCGTCGTCTTCTCGGCGACACACCAGGAAGAAGGCTATGGCCTGGAGGTCGGTGGCGGTGGAATGTTCTTGAGCACGGCGATTTACCCCAGTGCCAGGAAATCCCGTTCACTGGAGGCTGTGATCAACGATTCCCGGTCTCTGGAGATCAGCGAGGTCGATCGACGCCGGTACCGGTATCTCTCGACTCGCGGCCAGGCGATCGCACAGGACCTGAAGCGACTGCAACCGCTGGCGATGTCCTTGCGACATACATTCGGACCTCCCTACGAACCCGGTGTCCCCACCTCGCGGGTGATGGTGCGGGGCGAATACAACAACCCCGGAGAGGTGGTCGAACCGGGGTTCCTGAGCTGCATCACCGGGCATCAGAAACCTGCACCGATCCGGTTGGATCCGTTCAAGCGATGGCCCACCCGAAGTCGCCGCATGGCCCTGGCCCGGTGGATTGCCAGCAAGAACAACCCGTTGACTGCCCGCGTGATGGTCAATCGCCTTTGGCACTGGCATTTCGGCCAGGGAATCGTCTCCACACCCAGTGACTTCGGTTCGCTGCGAACCGGTCCCAGCCACGAACAACTGCTCGACTGGCTCGCGCGTCGTTTCCTCGACGGTGGATGGAGCCTGCGCGCCGTGCACCGCCTGATGGTGTTGTCAGCAGCGTACCAGCAGTCGTCACTGATCGCTCATGCCAGAGCCAGTCGCCTCGATCCCGACAACCGGCTTCTGTGGCGATTCCAACGCCGTCGCCTCGAGGCCGAAGCCGTGCGCGACAGCGTGCTCGCGGCCAGTGGCCGACTTAACCCGGAACACTACGGCCTGCCGATCTTCCCGCAATTGCCCGACGACGTCGGCGAGCGGGTGAAATGGAAACAAAGCAAGTGGCATACACAATACGACAAGCGGAGCCGAAAACGCAGCATCTACATCTACCAGCAGCGATCACTGAGCATGCCGTTCATGCAGGCCTTCGACTCACTGGTGTGCGAGGAGACTCGTCCAAAACGACGAACCTCGATCACTCCTCTCCAGGCGTTGGCCATGTACAACGGGCAATTCGTCAATGAGGAAGCCGAGCATTTTTCCGCACGTGTCCGCAAACAGGGCGGTGCCGATCCTGCCGCCCGGATCCGTCAGGCATTCCTGATCGCCTTCACCCGTCTGCCCACGCCCGAAGAAACGACCCGGCTCAAGGAATTCCTGATCGACTCCGGCCCGCCCGACCAGGCCCTGGTCGGATTGTGCCGCGTCCTGCTCAACAGCAACGAATTTGTCTACATCGACTGAGTCACCATGCAACCGTCCCCGGAAACAATCGCCGCCTGTTCATCGGCCCGAGGGTATTCATCGCGACGCGATTTTCTCTCCCGATCATGCAATGGGCTGGGGTCGCTGGCCCTGGCCAATCTCGTCGCCAGGGAGGCCCTCGCCGGGCCTCACGACCCGTTGACTCAACGGCCGGCCCACGAGAAACGCAAGGCCAAGCACTGCATCTTTCTGTTCATGCAGGGCGGTGTCAGCCAGATCGATTCTTTCGATTACAAGCCGCTGCTCAACCGACTGCACGGCAAGCCACTCAACCGGACACCCAACCTCACCGGTGAACTCCAGGGTCGGCTGACGTTTCCTCACGCCTGCGTCGGCAGCCCCTTCCGCTTCGCCCGTCACGGACAAAGCGGCCACTACTTCTCCGAACTCTATCCGCAGATGAGTCGCCACGCCGACCGAATGGCATTCATTCACGGCATCAAGACTGACAACCAGAACCACGGCCCCTCGACCCTGCACGTGACCACCGGCAGCCAGTTCCCGGGAAGCCCGTCGGTGGGATCATGGATGACCTACGGCCTGGGGACTGAGAACCAGAACATGCCGGCCTATGTTGCCATCCAGGATCCACGCGGTGCCCCGATGAACGGGGCCGCCGTCTGGGCCAACGGTTACCTGCCGGCGGCGCACCAGGGTACGCTGCTCAGGCCCCACGGAACCCCGATCCTCAACCTGGCCCGACCGTCCGGACTCACCCACCGGCAACAACGCAGGGAACTCGATGCGCTGGATTTCCTCAACCGCCGGCACCTTGCTCACCGCAGCAATGTCTCGGAACTCGAGGCGCGGATCAGCTCCTACGAGCTGGCTTTCCGCATGCAGGCCCGTGCGCCCGGCGTCGTTGATCTGACACGCGAGCCTGAACATATCCACAGACTCTACGGGCTCGACAATCCGGCCACCGCCAATTTCGGGCGGCAGTGTCTGCTGGCCCGCAGGATGGTCGAACACGGTGTCCGCTACACCATGCTGATCCACGGCGTTCAGAACAACGCCTTCAGCTGGGACGACCACGGTGACGTCCAGGGCCGAATGATTCGTCACACCCGCGAGGTTGATCGACCGGTGGCCGCCCTCCTGACCGATCTCGCGCAACGCGGCCTGCTCGATGAAACCCTCGTCGTGTGGGCCTCGGAAATGGGCCGCACTCCGTTCGTCAACGGTTCACTGGGCGGCAAGCCTGGACGAGAGCACAATTCGTGGGCCCTGGTGATGTGGATGGCCGGTGGCAATGTCCGCGGCGGCGTCCGTGTCGGTCGCACCGACGAATTCGGATTGCGGGCCGCTCATTCTCAAATTCCGGTCCGCAACGTTCACGCCACGATCCTCAGCCTGATGGGCCTCGACGACGAGGAACTCCGGTACCTGCACGCGGGCCGACTGCGACAGCTGACCAACATCGGCGGCGAGGTGCTCACCGAACTGATCGGTTAGCCGTAGCCACAGGCCTTCTTCGCCCCACGGCACCACAGTCCTCGCCCGCGTCCCGCGACGGCGTTCTTCCGCCGGGCCCACGGACTAGTCACGCGGCGAAATTCCTGTGCCAGAGCTCAAACGCCAACAACGCGTAGATGCGTCCAGAATGGTTGCGGCGGCCGCTCACGTGTTCCTCGAACACGCGTTCGACATGTTCCTGTCGAAACAAGAGCGGAACCGAGGTCGATTCGTCCAGCAGCAACTGGCGACACCAGGTGTTCAACGGACCGCGAATCCACACGTCAATCGGAAACGAGAAACCTTGGTTTTCCCGCGAGGCCAACTCGCCTGGCAACCATTTCTCGGCGATTGCACGCAACGCCACCTTGCTTTCCCTGGGCGTCACTTTCAGGTGCACCGGCAGCGACGACGCCTGCGCGGCCAACCGGGGGTCCAGCAGAGGCGCCCGGGCTTCCAGGCCAAAGGCCATCGTTGCCCGATCGGTCTTCAGTAAAAGATCATCCGGTAGATAGTGGCCCTGGTCCAACCGCAACATCCGATTGATCGCCGGCAGGCTGTCCAGCGCGCCGGAGGATTCCGCCATCGGGACTTCGAATTCCGATGAGAGTTCGTCCAGCAGTTCGTCCTGATACAACTCGCACCGGTCCCAGCCCTCCCAGGACTGCTGCTGATAGGAGGACCTGTTTGCCGGCGCCATGAGCATTCCCACCCGCGACTGCAACCGTCGCAATTTCAATGGATCGGAACCGCAGCGGGCCAGGCGACGCGTTGAAAACCAGCGTGGGCCGGCAAACGTCAGCAGGGGATTGCGGCCCAGCGCCCCGACGGCGCGACGATACCTGTGGTACCCACCAAACAACTCGTCTCCACCATCACCGGTCAGCACCACCTTGACCTGCTGCGAGGCAACTTCACTGAGAGCCAACACGGGCATCGTCGCGGAATCGGCCAATGGCTGCCCGTAGACACGTCCCACGGTTTCCAGGTGCTCCCGGACACGCGCAGCATCAAAGGCGACCTGGGTGTGCCGACTGCCGAAGGCCTGGGCCGCTCGCCGGGCGTACTGCGATTCGTCTGCCGGTGTTCCGGGAAACGCAATCGAAAACGTCTGCAAAGGCTCACTCGATTTGCGGGAAGCTGCCGCGAGCACCAGGCTGCTGTCGATTCCACCACTGAGAAACACGCCAACGGGAACATCGCTGACCATGTGGCTTTCAACCGCATCCTCCAAGGCCTCCTCGAGTCGCTCAATGCAACACTGATCGCCCTCGCCGCTGACCGGAAGCGGATCGGCCGCGTACCATCGCCAAGTACGAGTCTCCTTGCGTCGATGCAACAGGCAGTGACCGGCGGGCAACTGCCGGATTGCCTGAAACATGGTTCGCGGCTGGGGCACGTACTGGTAGAACAGGAACTGATCGAGTGCCCTGCGGTCGAGATCACGTGTGATTCCGGGAATCTCCAGCAGGGCGCCGATCTCGGAGGCAAACGCCAGCTCTCGCGTTCCCTGATGATAAAACAGCGGCTTCTGCCCAAAAGCGTCGCGGGCCAGGAACAGGCTGCCATCGCGATTGTCGAAAACCGCCAGAGCAAACATTCCCCTCAGCCGTTCAACGAATTCCGGCCCAAACTCCTCCCACAGGTGGACCAAGACTTCCGAGTCACTGTCAGTGGCGAAGCAGTGCCCCCGCAGTCGCATTTCTTCCCGCAGTTCCCGGTAGTTGTAGATCTTGCCGTTGCAGACGACGACAACCTGCCGATCCTCGCTGAACAGGGGTTGGCCACCCCCTTCCAGGTCGATCACCGAAAGACGTGCGTGACCCAATGTCAGCCGCCCGTGTCGGTACACGGCGTGATCGTCGGGCCCACGATGAAACAAAGCTCTGACCATCCGATCCACGACGCTGCTTCTGGCCCGCGGTTCACCGGGCAAAGTCAGATGCCCACAGATCCCACACATACTCGACTCTCACATCCGTGTTCGAGAAATCCGTCGGGGATCATATAGAAATCCCGGCAGGTGTGAACTCGAGTTTCCCGGTGCTTCCCGAATTCTCCCAGCGGCCGCCACGGTCTTATTGCTCGACCTGGTCACTGACCAACAGCCTTCGCCCACAACTGCCGAGACTTGCGAGCCAACGCGGAACCGGGTGCAATACCCGTCAGCCTCTCTTTTCCCAGAACTCACCCGGAATGGCATCTCATGAACCGTCCCTTACTTTTCCTGATGGCGCTGACCATGGCCACCCCGCAAGATCCCGCCTCTGCCGACGACCAGTTCCTGTACCTGGCCTCGACCAAGGACAAGAACATCGTCGCCTACAAGATTGACGAGGCCTCGGGCCTGCTGACCGAACAGTTTTCAGTCGATTTGCCCGGCAACGGTGGTGCCATGGCGTTCTCGCCGAAATCCCGTTACATCTACGCCGCCGTCACCGGGTTGGCCAACAACGCAGCCGGAATCACGACGTTTCGTCGGAGGGGAAATGGCCGTCTGAAATTACTCGAGACAGCCACGATCACCTCACGGCCTCCCTACATCCAGGTGGACCGCACCGGCAAGTACCTGCTGGCTGCTCACTACGGCGCCGGCGACGTCACGATGTATCGCATCAAGAACGGCGTGTGCACCTCCAAGCTGCTCTCACACATCAAGACAGAAAAGACAGCCCACTGCATCGAAGTGGACCCGAGTGGACGCTACGTCTTCGTACCTCACACCGGCCCGAACAAGGTGTACCAGTTCGTGCTCGACACGCGGGCAGGAAAACTGACCGCCAACACGCCCCCGTTCGTTGAAGGTCCGGACAAGGACCATCGTTATCACGAACCACGCCACTACGCCCATCACCCCAAGCTCGACATGGCCTACACGTCCAACGAAAACGGTGGCGGAATCACGTCATGGGCTTTCGATCCGAAAACCGGCCGCCTGACCCGCAAGAAAACACTCTGCACGCTGCCGCCGAAATACGAGGGCGGCAGCGCGGCAGCCGACATCCAGATCACCCCGAACGGTCGGTTTGCCTACGTCTCCAACCGCTCCACGAAGCCACTCAAGAAAGGCGTCGCCCCGGAAGACACGTTGTGCGCCGTCGCGCTGGACGCCAGGACCGGCGACATGACGATCGTCGGCCATTACCTGACCGGTTCACACCCACGCGCCACCTGCATCGACCTGTCAGGCAGCTTCTTCTTTGCCTGTGGACAGCGAACCGATGACCTGCACACCTACCGCATCAACAAGAAGACCGGTGCCCTGACGCCACTGAAAGTCTATCCGACCGGCGGAACCCCTATCTGGGTGATGTGTGCGGAGGTCGACTGAGCGACTCGTTCGGCCT
This sequence comes from Planctomycetaceae bacterium, assembly GCA_002726205.1. Classification (GTDB taxonomy): domain Bacteria; phylum Planctomycetota; class Planctomycetia; order Planctomycetales; family Planctomycetaceae. The sequence continues at coordinate 84,171 of PBSL01000006.1, forward strand.
ACTTCTTCTCAGCAGCCTTCAGTCTCGTCAACGTCCGTTGATAGCGGCGGACCATTTCTGTCTGCCGCCATTCCAGAAACGCCTTCTCGACAACGTCCCGCTTGTCGCGGTCGCGCTTGCTGGAAGGCCGCACGGTGATCGTGCCGAATGTGATTCCTTCTTCCCTGCGGTCCACCGCCGTGATCTGATTGTCGTCGACCACGAGTGTCACCCCCACATTGGCTTCGACGACCGGAACCCGGTTCTCCCGGCCGCGACTGAGGACGGCCTCGTCCTGTGCCGCCGAACGTGACCCAAAGGACGGGATCACCAGGAACTGCGCCCCATCGAGAACCGGGATCTCGGCCAGGCGAGGATTCCAGCGGTCATTGCAGATCAGGATCCCGCAACGACCCAGCGGCGTGTCGAAAGCGCGGCTGCGTCGTCCCAGACGGTTGTACCACCAGCTGGGATGATATCCCTCGGCCAACTGCATCTTGTGATACTTGCCACAGATCCTCCCCCGGTGGTCAATGAACACCGCACAATTGAAGACGTCACCCTTGATCCTCTCGGCCAACCCGAACACCAGACAGACGTTCAACCGCCTGGCCAGTTTTCGAAAGCGTGCGACGACGTCCGAATCGAGTTCAACAGCCACGTCCTTGATCCGTTCGGGACGAGCCTTACCGGCGATGATCTCGTTGACGACGTACCCTTCCAGAGCACCCTCGGGCGCAACAGCCAACTGTGCACCACCCGCAGCAGCCCGGCGAAACATCGCCTCGAGTTTCCTGGCGTTGCCCGCCAGGTCGAATTTCCCCGGCACAAACGACACCGCGGCGACACGGATCCGTCGCGGCTTCTCCCCGGCATCGAGTGTCGCTGCGAAGATCAGTACTACCGCCGCAAGTATCATGTTTCGCATTGTCATCATCGCTCCCGATTCCGTCGTGCCACCAAGGTTCTCGTCAGCAATCCGAGTCGACCTCCGCAATCAGTGGTCCCTACGACAGCCCGGTGATCTCGCCGCGGAGAAGTCATCCTACCATTTCGCGGTCGCAGTCCGCAGTTCCACACGGGATCGCTGCTTTGGCCGTCACTCTTCACTCTCGATCCGGGATTCCCTCTCACAAGCCGGTCGGTTTAGACTGACTGTCGATCAACACATCAGCCCCAGCAGCCCTGCCACCGATGCCCAAAACACATCTGCCTTCGCTCTGCCTGCTTCTCTGGATGATGCCGCCGCTGCTCGCGGCGCCACCGAAACCAGAGCCGGAGGGGATTCGCTTCTTTGAGTCCCAGGTGCGGCCACTGCTGGTCAAGCGTTGCTACGCCTGCCATTCGGCCAACGCCGACCCGGTCGAAGGAGGGTTACGACTCGACACCAAGGCCGGCTGGAAGAAGGGAGGGGATACAGGCCCCGCCTTGATCCCCGGAAAACCCAAGCAAAGCCGCCTGCTTACCGCTGTGCTGTATACCGACGAGGACCTGGCCATGCCGCCTGACGCGGCCTTGTCGGTTGTCGAGGTGAATATTCTGAGAAAATGGATCGCCATGGGAGCACCGGACCCCCGATCGGAAACCTCCCGTGCAACAAGCACCGGCCCCATCGACTGGTCCACCGCTCGCGAATACTGGGCCTTCCGACCCTTGGCTCCCGGAATTTCCCCGAGGGTTTCCGACACCAACTGGCCCAAAAACCCCATCGATCGTTTCATTCTCGCGCGTCTCGACCGCGAGGGCCTCGCTCCGGTAGGACGTGCATCCCGTGAAAAACGGCTGCGACGCCTCTCGCTCGACCTACTCGGCCTTCCCCCGTCTCTGAATTTGCGACAATCCTTCCTGGCGGACCAACGACCCGGCTCGTGGTCGCGGCTGGTCGATCGTGTGCTGGCCCTGCCCGCCTATGGAGAGCGATGGGGACGCCATTGGCTTGATGTTGCCCGTTACGCTGACGACCAAATCAAGAACGAGTACTACTACCGCGAATTGCCCAATGCCTGGCGGTACCGCGACTGGGTGATCCGTTCCCTCAACGCAGACCTCGGCTACGACCGCTTCATCACGTATCAACTTGCCGGCGACCTGCTCGACGACGTTTCCAACCACGATGGCCGCATCTCTGTCGGCCTGCTGTCGCTGGGACTGCGTTACCAGGCCGATGGCGACACCCCCGACGGAATCGCTATCGCTCGAGCCGAAACCCTTGACGATCGTGTCGACACGGTGACCCGCGGCTTCCTGGCGCTGACTGTCTCCTGTGCACGTTGCCACGACCACAAGTTCGACCCGATCCCCACAGCCGATTACTATTCGCTGGCCGGCATCTTCGACAACACCGCCTACGTGGATGCGGCGCCCCTGGCCACAGCCACCGAGATTGCTGCGAGAAAGACATCCCTGGCCTATGTCACAGCACTCGAGAAGAAACTGGCCGCAGCCAGAAAGGCTGGCCAGCAAACTCAGACGTCTGATCTGGCGACCGCCCTGGCCATCGCCCGGGCCACGGTCCCTCCCATACACCCCTTGGCCCACTCGGTCCGGGATTCCGGTTCGCGCGACATTCCCATCGCTTTGCGCGGCAACATCCGCAAGCCCGGCCCGGTCGTGCCACGACGGTTCCTGGAAGTCCTCAGCCGTCAACCACGCCAGGCATACACCACCGGGAGCGGCCGGCTCGAACTGGCTCGCGCCATTGCCAATCCGTCCAATCCGCTCACGGCACGCGTGATCGTCAATCGTCTGTGGATGCACCACTTCGGACGAGGACTGGTTGTCACGGCCAGCAATTTCGGGTCACTGGGCAGCAGCCCTTCGCATCCCCGACTGCTCGACTGGTTGGCCTCCAGGTTGATCGAGTCGGGCTGGTCCTTGAAACAGCTGCATCGCGACATCCTGTTGTCTTCGACCTACCAGTTATCAACCGCTTCGACCCCGTCGCATCTTGCTCGGGACGGAGGAAACCACCTGCTGTGGAGGATGTCGCGACGGCGTCTGGACATCGAGGCCTGGCGCGACAGCATGCTGGCCGTCTCCGGAACACTTGATCCCCGACTGGGAGGGCCGGCCGCAGCCGACCTCTTGAGCAGTGACCGCCGAACCGTCTACGGAGCCGTGCGCCGCGACGACAAGACCGGCTCCGACGCTCTGTTGAAACTCTTCGATTTCCCGAATCCAAGGACCAGTGCCGGAGGACGCACGACAACCACCGTCCCCCAGCAACAGTTGTTTGCGATGAACAGCCCCTTTGTTCACCGCCAGGCCAAAACGCTGGCCGACCGGATTCACACCTGGCAACTGTCTCGCCAGCAGCGACTCGCCCGCTTGTTTCGACTCGTCTATTCTCGCGACCCTTCTGCAACCGAGCTTCGTCTCGCTGACGAGTTCCTGAAAGATCCTGCCGGCGCCAGAACCAACGTCCGTTCACTTTCTCGCTGGACCCAATACTGCCAGGTGCTGCTGGCAAGTAACGAATTCCTGTATGTTCCCTGAACCGACACACCCGGTCATACGACATGTCCCGAGATCACACATGACACCATTTGCATCGCTGGATCGACGCACGCTGCTGAGTCGAGGCACTGCCGGAATCGGGCTCCTGGGTCTGGCGGGGTTGCTCCGGTCCGAATCCGCTCATGCCTCGGCGCTGCCACTCGGCCCACATTTCGCCCCACGCGCCAAGCGTGTCATCCACCTGCTAATGAATGGTGGCCCTTCCCACCTCGACACGTTCGACCCGAAACCCCTGATCGCCAAGTACGAAGGACAACGCCCATCGACGGTCGATCTTCGCACCCAGAGAAAGACGACCGGCCTGCTGAAATCGCCGTTCCGCTTCTCGCAGCATGGTGACAGTGGCCTCTGGGTCAGCGAATTGTTTCCCCACGTCGCCCGGCACGCCGACAAGTTGTGCTTGTTGCACTCGATGTACACCGACATCCCCGAGCACATCTCCGGGCTGTTGATGATGAACGTTGGCGCCAATCAGCCCACCCGACCGAGCGTGGGATCCTGGATCAGTTACGGACTCGGCTCTGAGAACCAGGATCTGCCCGCCTTCGTCGTGATCAGCCATCGAGGCCATCCGCGGCCCGGGCCGACGGGCTGGGCCAGCAGTTTCCTGCCCGCAATGCATGCCGGAGCTTTTATTGACACTCACCAACTGGATCCGGCGCTCGTCATTCCCGACCTTCGCAATCCTTCCCTGTCGCGTGGAGATCAGCGCCGTCAACTCGACCTGCTGCAACAGATGAATCGCCTTCAATTGGCCAGGGAAGGAGCCGACCCAACACTGCAATCTCGAATCGCCTCCTTCGAACTCGCATTCCGCATGCAGTTTGCCGCGCCCGAAGCTTTTGACCTTCGGCAGGAGTCCAAGGCGACCCTCGACCTCTACGGGATCGGCTCCGAACCCACCTCGGGTGTGGCCGGGGGGCGCAAGTACGGCGGTTTTGCGGAAGGGGCTCTGGTCGCTCGCCGCTTGTCCGAACGAGGAGTCCGATTTGTACAATTGGCGTTCGCTCCCGACATCCCCTGGGATGACCACACCGACATCAACGACCACCGCCCCAAGGCATTTGAGTGCGACCAGGCCATCGCCGCCTTGTTGACCGACCTGGAAACCCAGGGGCTGCTCGACGAAACCCTGGTCATCTGGGGTGGGGAATTTGGTCGCACGCCCACGACCGATGTCACCGCCAAGAAGCCAGGGCGAGACCACAACCACTTCGGCTTCACCGTCTGGATGGCCGGTGGAGGCGTTCGCGGCGGTTTCCGGTACGGAGCAACCGACGAATTTGGAATGCGGGCGGTCGAAAACCGCACCCACGTGCGGGACCTGCATGCGACGATCTTGCATCTGATGGGACTCGATCACCAGCGACTGACGTTTCGCCACTCCGGACGAGACTTCCGACTGACGGATGTCGGTGGCCGAGTGATCAAAGAGATCATTGCCTGAGCGATGTCCAGTCCCCAAAACGCCGGCGACCACCGGCTCTGTTCCAAACGACGGAAAACCAACATGCGATATCAGATCGCCGGATACCTGGTCGGCCTGTTGTGCACACACGCTGTCGCAGGCGAATTGAAAGTCGACTCGCTCCAGGACCTGCGCATTGCCCCGGCCGCCGTCACCAAGACACAGGCTCTGATCTCCAGTCAGCTTCGTAGTGGACAACTCGCGGGCGTGACGGTCTGTATTCTCCGCCGCGGACGCGTCGCCCACCTCAGGGCCTACGGTTACCGTGACGCAACCACAAAGACGCCGGCGCGTGTCGACGACATCGTTCGCATCTACTCGATGTCCAAGCCCATCGTCTCAGCAGCCGCCATGCAACTCTGGGAACAGGGCCGTTTCGCACTCGATGACCCCTTGGCCGACTACATCCCCGCGTTTCGGCAGATGAAAGTCCTTGTCACAGACCAGGCTGCCGACGGCAAGCCGCGACACCGACTCGTGGCCGCCCGACGTCAGATCACCATCCGTGATGCGTTTCGACACACGACCGGAATCGCCTACGGGGGCGACCTGGTCAAACCAGTCAACCAGCACTACGTCGCCAACGATCTCGTCTACTGGTCCAACGGCATGTACGCACCGAAATACACGCTGCTGGATGGCATGTCGCGACTGGGGCGTGTCCCCCTGCTGCATCACCCCGGCGACCAGTTCACCTACGGTCTCAATGTCGACATCCTCGGACGTCTGATCGAGGTCTGCTCCGGTTGCCAGCTCTCCGTCTATCTTCGTCAACGAATGTTTCAACCACTGGGAATGGTCGACACCGCCTTCCACGTCCCTGACGACAAGCTGTCCCGGTTTGGACCGGTGCACGACAAGAACAAGCAGGGAAAGTTCTATCGCCTGGCCGCGGCCGCGACGAGTCCCTACCGGTTGCCCCCACGCTGGGAATCCGGCGGTGGTGGACTGGTTTCGACGATCACCGACTACGCCCGTTTCTGCCAGGCCATTCTCGACGGCGGCAAGTTCCAGGGGCACCGCATTCTCAAGCGGAGCACGATCGACCTGATGTTCGCCAACCAGTTGCCCAGCGGACAGTCCCGCCGATTTGGTCTCGGTTTCGGCATCACCTCGCAGGAGTTTGGCAGCGGCTCCCACCGGCGGAAGGCCACAGTCTACGCGTGGGGGGGTTACGCCAGCACCAAGTTCCATGTCGTGCCCGCCGAGAAACTGGTACTGATCACGATGCGGCAGCGGGTCCCCGGCAACAGCATCTGCTGGACCAAGCTGGTCCCGATCGTCCACGAGAGCCTGCGGCCCCTCGACGACTGAACAGATCTACCTCCGATTGGCATCCCGGGCGATGCAGTAGAGTTTCCGTGTCCCCCGCAGAAACAGCTCTCGTTCGACAATCACGGCAGAAGCACTGAAGCTGTCGTTGAGAACGTTCCGGCCGAGAAACTTCGGGCTGAGATCACCGCTGATGACGAGTGTCGCCCCCTGCCGATCCGTAATATAAATCCGATTCGACGCAGCGACCGGCGAGGCATAAACGTCGCTGACTCCCCCCAGTCGAAACGGCCCGGAAGGTTCCTTTCCACTGGTGGCATCGAGTCGTGTCAGAATCCCCTGGTAGTGCCGCAGAAAGTACAGCCCTCCCTTGTAGAGCAGAGGGGAGGGCACATAGGGGGTTCGCTGACGCGTCTTCCACGCAACATGCTCGGTCCCGGTCAGGTCTCCTGTGGCACCCGAGAGTTTCACACCCATCATGATTCGCGTGTTGTAACTGCTTCCCGAAAAGACCATCCCCGCCTGATACACGGGCGTCGCGACGATGTTGTTCGACAGTCCGGCACATCGCCACAGCACCCGTCCCGTCTCCAGGTCGTAACCTCGCAGGAATCTTGTCCCGGCAATCACGGCCTGCGCGCGGCCGCCGTGTTCGATCACGATTGGTGACGACCACGACGTAACCTCATCGCGATCGACCTTCCATCTCGGTTTGCCCGTCCGTGTATCATAGGCGACGACGAACGACTCCCCTTCGTGATCCCAGTTCACGACCAGCGTTTGGCCATGCAGTGCCGGCGACGCACCCTCGCCGTGGTTGTGCTTGGTGGCCATCTTTCCCGGCTGAACCTGCCATACCAGCTTCCCTGAAAAATCCAGGCAGTACAGGCCGCGAGAACCGAAAAACGCGAACACCCGTTGCCCGTCGGTGACGGGGGAATTTGATGCCAGGCTGCCGGTGAAATGCCCTCCCTCGTGCGGCAGGCCCTCGGCGAGTGTCTTCTGCCAGAGAATCTTCCCGTCCCGCCGATCAACAGCCCAGGCGACGAAACGATGCTTGCGGGTTACCGGTGCGTTGTCGTGGGCACCGGGATCGGCATCCGCTTTCGGTTTCACCGGTTCACCAAATGGCACGGCCACCGTCAGGAACAGGGTGTTGCCCCACACGACAGGAGTTGAATGCCCCGTACCCGGCAGGCGGATTTTCCACCGCACGTTCTTGATCTCACTCCATTCGGTCGGCGGATCGCCGTGAGGCGACACCCCGGTCCCGAGTGGCCCCCGCCATTGTGCCCATTGACGAACAGGATCGACTCGCGACGGCTCGGCGGAAAACACCGTGCTTCCGGCCACCCACACCGCCAGCAACAGTAGCCGACTGCCGGCCCCGCAGAAAATGATCTGCCCGTTCATACCAATCGCCTCCGACGAGCCAACAACTAGGCGTCCGCGCACCAGCCCGACTGGGGCTTCTTGAACACCTTCGGTGTTCGCCCGGCCTGCAATTTCAGGACTCTTGCTTCACCGCTGGCCACCGCCTTCGCATCGCGATGCCATTCCACGCCCAGTCCCAGCGACGTACGCCCCGAACCCTCCAGCACAATCACTCGACCCTGATCACCCTCGAAGGATCGTGGGTTCGGGAAGTTCGTCGCGGGTTCGATTCCAGTGACGTAGCCGTCGACGGCCGCGGTGGTGTTCTTCCACTGGCTGAAACACGGCAACCGCCGGGCGTCATACACCAGGCTCACGCCCTGCGTGCCGTGTGCGTTCTTCAACAGCACGCGAGTCTGGCCGTCGCCGGCGGCATTCATCTTGTAGAAATAGACCTGTTCTTCGTAACCGGCCTCTTCGCCTCGATAGCTGTCGTAGGAATCCACGGTGGTCGCCGCGTGATCATTGCGTGGAACAACCGTGTGTGCCGGTGCCACCAGTTGAGCACCGGCATCCAGCAACGGCACCCCGATATTGACGTGGTACAGCATCTGCACTTCGGCCGGCGAAGCCGAAAGGTTTTCAACCTCATCCTCGATCCGGAACCCCGATTCACCAAACCGCGTCACCCATGTCGCGTGCAATCTCACCTTGAGAAAATGGAATCGCACCTCGTCGACAATGCCGCTGACACGGATTTCCCCACGGTCGGAATCCACGGTCACGGTGACTTCATCGGCCGGCTGGTTGGCAATGCGTCCATGCAGCGGGTACCGCAACCGGCCGTCGTCATCAAACTCCGGCGCCCCGTTACTTTCCAGGCCACACCGCACCAGCAGTTCATCGAACCCGTCGAGCCATCCCAGCCCACTCGGTTCTCCCAGGTCCACGTCCCGGGGATGCACGGGTCCTCGGATCGGCGCCTGCCAGCCGAGCCGATCCTTTTCGGCGATCGCCTGCCAGACGCCCATGCCCCGAGACGGGATGAGTGTGACTTCGATCGCCCCGTTGTCGATCTCGATCACGTCTACCCCCTCACGCCGTCCGCCACGGAGTGTCCGTTTCCTAACCGACCACCCCTTGGGTGTTCCTTTGACGTCATCATCGTCGATCGAAAACGTCTCGACGTGCAGTTCTCGATCGATGCTCGAGAGGATCCACGACCTGGTGTTCACGGAAGATACTCCTGGCTGTCGTATTACTGTGACACTGGCTCAATCACACCCGAGGATGATCACTCCGGCCTCAGTCGATTGCAACCCGACGAGCTTCACGACTGACGACACGTCGGCCAACGGGTATCATCACGCTCATGGGACCGATAAGCCACGAGGGAACTCCATGCGTTTTCTGAACATCATTGCGGTTTTCGCGTCGATGGCCGTTACAGCCGTCGCCGGCGAATTCGCCCTGTCGGTGACCGAACCAGCCGGTGTCACACACCACTCCGCCCCCGTGACATCCGGGGTCCCCTTCGCGCAGGGTGAACTCCGCAGCGCCGACGCGGTGGCCTTGTTTCTGGCGGGACCCGAACAGCGCCGCGTGCCGCTACAGACCGAGATCCTCTCGCGGTGGCCCGACGCTTCCGTCAAGTGGCTCCTGCTGGACTTCCAGATCGACCTCCAACCCGACCAGAAATCCGATTTTGTCCTGAGGTACGGAAAACACGTTTCCCGAAATCCGGTCAAGAACCCCATCCTGATCACCGACGGCTACAAGGGTTTGACGATCGACACCCGTCGCATACGACTGCACCTGGACCGCAAGAACTTTCGCCCTCTCAACGCTGTCTGGCTCGACACCAACAAGGACGGCACCTATGACGACTCGGAACGGATCACGGCTGCCGCTTCCGAAGGGATCCAGCTCACTGACCCGAGTGGTCGCACATTCCGGGCCCACCTCTCCCGAATGCGGCTCGTGCGGGAGCAGCAGGGACCTCTGCGCGCCTGCCTGCGAATGCACGGAACGCATTCAGACGCCAACGGCCGGCTGTTTCGATATGTCCTCCGCCTGCATGTCTTTCGCGGCCGGCCCGACGTTCGCATCGACTACACCTTTATCAATGATCACGCTGCGATGATGATGACTCCGGTGAGCTCCTTGAGCTACGGCCTGGCACTCGACGGCGACGGCCCATTCACCCATCTTCTGCAGGGCCCACGCGATCGCCCCACGCGGCTGTTTCAACTCGACGACCGCCGGTACCACGTCGATGGCCGACCGGCCGGCCGACAGGCCCAGGGTTGGCTTTCGGTCTCTGGTCCCCGCGGTGGGCTGGCTGTCGGCGTCCGTCATTTCTGGCAAAACTGGCCCAAGGCCCTCTCGCTGGACAAGGGCCGAATCACCGTCGGCCTGCTGCCATCATTTCCAGACGGCACCTACGACGGCCGCCCGATTCGCGATGAAGCCAAGCTCTACTACTATCTTCGCAAGGGCCGTTACTCATTCAAGATCGGGATGGCACGCACCCATGAGCTTTGGGTCCGGTTCTTCCACAGGCCACCCGACCCCCAGCGACTCGCCGATCACTACCGTGGCCTCCAACAACGCTTGCTGGCGCAACCGTCGCCGCAGCGGATCGCCGTGACCAGGGCACTCGGGACATTGCCACCGGCCCGACCCGGCATCACTGCCGGCTACGACAAGTGGATGGCCGGTTACATGGCAAAACACCTCCGTGAACAGGCCGAGGTCCGCGAGTACGGACTACTCAATTACGGCGACTGGTACTCGATCCCATGGGATTCCTGGGGAAACCTGGAATACGACACCGCCCGCTGCTTCTTTCAACAGTATCTGCGTACCGGTGACCGTCGCTATTTTGACCGGGCCGAGATCGCCGCCCAGCATTACGTTGACGTCGACGTCGCACACGCCGTCAACAACGAGCTACAGGAGTACGGGGGAAGCTGGCAAATCCAACCCGGTCGCGTCTGGGCCCATTGCGTTGGCCACACCGGGGGTTACTACGGCCGCTACGATGGCGAACGCTACCACGACGAGGCACCGCTGGTCATGAAAGGCGCCTATCAACTCGGTCTGATCGACAACGGTCACACATGGATCGGAGGTGTCTTCGACCATCACCTCCTGACCGGGAGTCGTCGGGCCCGGGAGATTGCCGTCCTTGCCACCGACGCTATCGCGCGCCGCACCCCGACACGATACACCGACCATCTCCGTGGCATCGGCTGGCCGCTTCACATGATGATGGCCGCCTGGGACGCCACCGGCGACCAGGCCTATCTGGCCGCCGCCACCCGGCAGTGGCGTCGACTCCGGAAACATCTCGACCCAAAACGTGGCTGGGTCATCAAACTGGCCTATGGCCACTGCAGCGAAGCGAGTGACGCCGGTCGCTGCCGCGGCCAGAACGCCTACATGCTGGCGCTGACCCTCAGCGGTGTGGCGAGATACCACGCGGCCACCCGGGACCCGGAAGTTCTCGTCGGCCTCACCGCGGGCATCGACCAATTGATCCGCAGCTGCTGGAACGAAAAACACAAGGCTTTTCACCTCTCATCCTGTCGTCACAGCAAGCACCTCATACCTCCAAAACAGAATTCTCCGGCGGCCTTGTCGGCCCAGGCCATCGCCTACGAATCGGCTGTCACCGGAAATCGCGAACATCGCCGAATTGGCAAGGAGGCCATCAAAGCCCTGATCGAAGATGGAGTTGCCAATATTGGTACCGATAGCTTGAAGGGGCAGACCGGATACGGCAGCATGATGTTTCTGTTCACACCGTTTGGGCTTCCCCTGCTGGAAAGCGAATAGCCCACCGCCTTCTCCCCAGACCCACCCCCCCGTCCCAAAGGACATTGCCATGACCGATTCCGCCAACCGCCGCCGGTTTCTACAGTCAACAACCGCCCTTGCCGCCACGGGCATCGTGGGAGCACACGCCGCCGGCAAGGAGCAGTCGCAAACCGTCCGACTGGGAATCATCGGCTGCGGCGGCATCATGGGGCACCACGTCAAGGGGCTTGTCGAACGGAGAGAAAACGTCCATTTCTCGTGGCTCTGCGACGTCGACCCGGCTCAGATGAACCGCAAGGAATCGATCATCGGCAGTTTCCAGGCCAAGCCCGCGCGGCGGACACACAAGTACGAAGACGTGTTGTCCGACCCGAGAGTCGACGCCGTGATCATCGCCACGCCCCACCACTGGCATGCTCCGATCGGCCTGCAGGCAATGGCACAGGGAAAGGACATCTACGTCGAGAAACCGTTGTCGCACGTGTTCAACGAAGGACCGCTGATGATTGCCGCGGCCAAGCGTTACGGACGGATTGTCCAACAGGGCAGCCAGATGCGCAGCAGTGCCGTGACGGCCAAGGCCGGAAAACTGCTCAAGGACGGCTTGATCGGTGACGTGATGGTCGCCCGGGCCTGGACGGCAGAAACACGATCCGTCGTGCCACCGGTTCCCGACAGCAAGCCCCCGCAGGGAGTCGATTACGACCGCTGGCTGGGTCCCGCACCGGCACACGCCTTCAACAAGCACCGCTTCCATGCCAGCTGGCGTCGCTTCAAAGACTACGCCAACGGTGAAATCGGCGACGACGGTATTCACGACATCGACATGGCCCGCTGGGGGTTGGGTAACAACCTGCTTCCTTCCAAGGTCTCCGCCGGTGGCGGGCGGATGCTGCTGCACGGGCACAGCAGCGACTATCCTGACAACATGATTGTCCGTTACGAGTTTCCCGACGGCAAGGTGATGGTCTACGAGAATTACCCGTTCACCGCCTATGGCCTGCACGGCTTTGACAACGGAAACGTCTTCTACGGCACCAAGGGTTACATGATCTTCTCGCGTCGCGGGGCCTTCAGCGTCTTCCTTGGCCCCAAGAATCAGCGGGGACCGACCGAGGGCAAAGCACTCCGCGGACAACGCGGTTACGCCGAGCACATGGACAACTTCCTGACGGCGGTTAGAACGCGACGGCCGATCACACGAGCCGACGCCGTCGCCGCGCACCTCTCTTGTTCGCTCGTCCATTTCGGCAACATCGCCTATGACACCAACAGCACGTTGAACTTCGATGCCAAGTCCGCAAGATTCCTCAACAATTCGCCCGCGAATGCGTTGCTTGGCAAATCCTACCGCGAGCCCTTCGGGCTCCCGACGATGGCCTAGACTTCCGACCCGAGACGCCAAAGGCCATGATCCTCTTTCGAATGTCCCAGATGTTTCGCCGCCTGCGCGCCAGGCGGCACGCTGCCATCTCGGTGGTTCTGGGCATGCTCGTGCTGTCGCTTCTGGGAAACGCCGCCTGTTTCTACTACTTCGAGGGGCCTCCCTCGGGGGATGCGGCCCCAGCTGGCCCCAAGACATTCGCTGACGCCCTTTGGTTCAGCGTGATTTCGATCACGACGATCGGCTACGGCGACTACTTCCCGGCCTCGACACCTGCGAGGCTGAGCACCGTCTTCTTTATCGTCTTCACCGGGCTGGCCGCCTTTTCGATGCTGCTGGGAATGGGCATCGACGCAGTCACCGAATTATCGAATCGCAGGAGAATCGGCATGGCCGACATCGCCACCCACGACCACATCGTCATCGTCAATGTCCCGACAACCGAACGAGTGACCCAGGTGATCGATGAACTCAAGGGCGACACGCTCTACGAGACCTCCGACATTGTCGTCATCAGCGACCGACTCGAGGAATTTCCCTCCGAGGATCCTCACGTGATGTTCATCAGTGGATCTGTACTCGATCGTGACACCTACCACCGTGCCAAAGTGGAACTGGCCAACCAGGCAATCGTGCTCGCCACGTCCTACGACGATCCCGGCAGCGATGCAGTCGCCGCCGCCGCCGTCGCCGTCATCGATTCGATCAAGCCCGAAATCCACATCGTGGCCGAGTGCATCAACCCCCGCCATCGTCCCCTCTTCGACTCCGTCAATTGCGACTCGATCGTCTTCAGCATGGGGATTTCCGCCAACCTGCTCGCCCAGGAGGCCCAGGATCCGGGCGTCTCGCAACTGGTTGAAGTCATCACCAGCAATTTGCAGGGCGCCACCCTGTTCAGCATCGCCATTCCCGACGGTGCCATCGACGACTACACCGCCATGGCCTGTCGGCTTCTCGAACACAACATCAACGTCCTGTGCATCAATCGGGGCAAGGAATGCCTGACAAGCTGGCAAGATTGCGAGCCCCGGCCAGACGATCGAATGATCTTTGCGGCCGAACGCCGTCATTCCTGGTCCCAACTGCAGCCACTGATCAGCGAGTGATTTCGAGCGTCCCGTCGGCTGCCATCGCTTGGAATCTCCGGATCGACTCGGCGAGGCCATCCTCCAGAGACGTGAGTGGCATTCGCGGGAACGCCACCACCGTCTCGCTATCGTCGAGGTCACAAACGAATGGCATCGATGTCGCTTCCGGGGCGATGCCAACGCCGGGGTCATTGATGCCGGCCGCGTCACAGGCGCCGCGTATTTTCTCGACGAACAACTCTGTCGCAACCGTCTGGCCCCTCAGATTAAACGCACGGCATCCCTCAAAAGGATCGATCGCGGCCAGTGAAAACCCGGCGCCTACGTCGTCAACGTAATGAAAATGCTCGCGTCCCTGGTAGGGCAGCCGAAAGGGAACACCCAGAACCGCCGCCTTGATTGCCGTCGTTGGGGCCGAAGTCAGTCCCTGGTCCCGTCCGGGACCATAGGTCGTGGCCAATCTCAGACTGATGGTTGCGACACCCGTCTCGGCATGAAACGCCTGGGCCATTCCTTCGCCAGCCACTTTCCAGTAGCCGTACAGATTCGGGGGCCCGAAGGGGACGTCGACACCCACGCTGTCCCCGTCGTAGAGCCCGCGTGGACCGTAGACAGCCGCTGAACTGGCAAAGACGAAACGGCGCAAACCGTCGCCCAGCTGCCGAGCTGCTCGGAACATGTTCAATGTCCCGGCGACATTGACCGCCAGTCCCTCCATCGGCCGAGCCTGACAGTCGGGTGTCTGAAAGGCCGCCAGGTGAATCACCGCCGAGGGTGCTGCAGCTGAAACCGCCTCATGGACCTGATCAGCATCGGTGATATCGCCCTGAACCAGCTGGATTCGATCATGATACCGCGCGGGTATGCGACTGAAGTCCTCGCGTCGACTGAACCCGACCACTCGCTGCACACCCTCGTCGAGAAGATGGCCGACCGTGGCTGCGCCGATGCAACCGGTCGGCCCACTAACAAACACCGTTGTCATGTCACTGTTGCCTCGTTTCTTGAACACGTGTCAGTGAAACATCTCCGAAGCTCCCGAAAACGTCTCTGGAGGTCAACGCCACCGGGCAACTTGTCTTCCAGGAGCAGCCCCGAAACCGGCAATCCGTGACCTCTCCGCAGTCGNCACCACGACATAACTTCCGCTGATCACCGTCTCGCACTTCGGTCTCCAATCGGCCAGAATGGAGTACCCCCTCAAGGATACGCGTGAGCAGATGAACAAGATCCGGCTGAACCACTTGCTCTGCCTGCCTCTGGTCGCGGCCACCCTTGCCGCGGCCGATGCCGCGGACAAACCGGTTGACTTCGATCGACAGATCGCCCCGCTACTGGCATCACGGTGCCTGGAATGCCACAGCGGGCCGTCCCCGAAAGGAAAGCTCGACCTCTCGGACCGGGGCAGATCCCTGCGTGGTGGCGAAACGGGTCCGGCCCTTGTACCGCGTCGCGCCGCGGACAGTCTTGTCTGGGTTCGCATCATGCAAGACGACATGCCACCAAAACACCCTCTGCCGAAAACCGAGCGAACCTTGTTGCACCGTTGGATTTCCGAAGGCGCCCGCTGGGGAACCAACCCCATTGACCGCTTTCGCTACACCACAGAATCAAGAGCCGGTTACAACTGGTGGTCGTTGCTCCCACTGGCCCCTCCCGTCCCACCGGCTATTACCGCTGAAACGAAGCGACACTCGCGATGGCCACGCAATGATATCGATCGTTTTGTGCTCGCCCGGCTCGTACGACAGGGCCTATCACCGGCCCCGGCAGCCAGTCCCCGCGCATTGATACGCCGCCTGTTTGTCGACCTGCACGGTCTTCCGCCCGATCCCGGGACCGTCGCGGCTTTTGTTGCCAATCCCAGCGAGACCGCCTACGAAACGCTGGTGGATCGCCTGCTGGCCTCTCCGCATTATGGCGAACGCTGGGGCCGTCACTGGCTCGACGTTGTTCGCTTTGGTGAGAGCAACGGTTTTGAACGCAATGCGCCCCGGACAACGTTCTGGCATTACCGCGACTGGGTCATCCAGGCGCTCAACCAGGACATGCCCTACGACCGCTTCGCCCAACTGCAACTAGCCGGCGACCTGATCCTTCCTGGCGTCGAGGGTGCCGCGGCTGCGGGTTTCCTGGTCGCCGGCGTCCACAACACTGTCGTCGGCGGAAGCAAACGCATGAAACTCCTGGCTCGCCAGGACGAACTCGAGGAACTGGTCGGAACTGTCGGACAGACGTTCCTGGGCCTGACGATCAACTGTGGCCGTTGTCACGACCACAAGTTCGACCCGATCCCCAGCAGCGAATACTATCGAGTGGTGGCCGCGTTGGATGGAGTCGTTCACGGGGAACGCGACGTGGCTCAACCCGAACAGGCGGCCCGGCAAGCAATCGTCGACACGCAGATTCGCTCGCTGCAGCAGCGCCTGGCACTTCTGGAAACACGGGCCCGCGCCTCGGTCCTCAAGGCTCGCAAGAAGAAGGCTCCCACAAAAACACCTTCTCCCGATCTTCCCCGCCCGACGGCGAGCTGGAACTTCGACTCCGACTTTCGTGACAGCATTGGTTCATTGCATGGTCGCCCCGTCGGCGGTGCCCGCCTGGAAAAAGGGGCGGTTGTCGTCGACGGCAAGACCGCCTACGTACAGACCGCAAAACTGACCAAGCCACTCGCCGAAAAGACTCTCGAGGCCTGGGTTCAACTCGCCAATCTTACCCAGCGAGGCGGAGGTGTAATCAGCATCCAGGCCTCCGGGGGGGGAGTCTTCGATGCGATTGTCTACGGAGAACGTGAGCCGGGACACTGGATGGCCGGAAGTAACGGTTTCGTGCGAACCCGCTCGTTTGCCGGATCCGTCGAAACGATGGCCACCACCAAGCCCGTGCATTTCGCCATCAGCTACCAGGCCGATGGAACCATCACCGGTTATCGCAATGGCCGACTCTACGGGAAGGCTTACCGGACGGGATTTCAGAAATATTCGGCCGGCAACGCCGAGATCGTCTTCGGTCTGCGGCATGCTCCCGCCGGCGGCAACAAGATGCTCTCGGCTCGGATCCTGCAGGCGCGGCTTTACGACAGGGCACTGTCGCCGAAAGCGATCGCAGCCTCGGCCGGCGCCGAAAGCGAATTTGTTTCGGCCCGATCTCTGCTCGCCGCCATGACCGCCAACGAACGCACGCAACATGCCGTACTCGGCAAACAGCTCACCACACTCGAAACCGAATCCCGAAAACTGGCAACTCTCGCTCGCGCCAAACTCTACACCGTCACCCCGCGTCAACCCGAGAAGATGCGGATTCACATCCGCGGAAGCGTTACCAACTACGGGCCGACCGTCACTCCAGGTGGCATCTCCGCGGTCCCCGGACTCCCGGCCGATTTCGGCCTCGCCGCCGATGCTCCCGATTCCAGCAGACGCCGGAAGCTAGCCGCCTGGATCACCTCGCCGCAAAACCCTCTGTTTACCCGCGTGATGGTCAATCGCGTTTGGCACTACCATTTCGGACGGGGAATTGTCTCGACACCCAGCGATTTCGGTTTTAACGGTGCACGCCCCAGCCATCCTCGACTGCTCGAATGGCTCGCCGCGCGTTTCACCGCCGACGGGTTTCGGATCAAGTCCCTGCACCGCACGATTCTGCTCTCGGCAACCTATCGTCAAGCCTCCCGACCCCGCCCCCTGCCGTTGGCTCGTGACGCGAACAACCGTCTGTTGTGGCGGATGTCGCCCCGGCGGATCGAGGCCGAAGTCCTACGGGACTCGATCCTGGCCGTGGCTGGCCAACTCGACATCACTCGCGGTGGCCCCGGTTTTGTCGATGTTTCGATCACACCCAACAACGGCACGACCTATTACGAGCCATTCGACAAGAACGATCCCGCTTTGAACCGACGAACCATTTATCGCTTCACGCCGCGGGGTGGCCGCAGCGCGGTTCTCGACACATTCGATTGCCCCGACCCCTCGATAGCTGCTCCTCGTCGCAATGTCACAACCACTCCGCTCCAGGCGCTCAGCCTGCTCAACAACGCCTTCGTTCTACGAATGGCCGCTTACTTTGCCACCCGCATCGCTGACGACGTCGGCGACGACATCGACCGCCAGATCACCCGTGGCTGGCAACTGGCGGTCCAGCACGCCCCGGACCCTCGACAGCGACGCCTCTCCCGGAAACTGATTCGAAACCACGGTCTGCCCACCCTTTGCCGAGCGTTATTCAACACCAACGACTTCATCATCATCGAGTGAACGCCGTGTTGACATCGACACCCCACATCGATCGTCGTCAGCTCCTGGACTTCGGCAGCCACGGCCTGGCCGCAATCGCCCTCGCCCAGTTGCTCGGAGAGAACGCCGATGGGGCACCGCAATTGCCCGCCCGTGCCCGTCGAGCCATCCAGATTTGCCTGGTCGGCGGCCTGAGCCACGTCGATTCCTTCGACTACAAACCCGGGCTGGATCGAAATCACGGCAAGACTCTGAAAACCGACGAAGCGCCGGACATCTTTTTCGGCAAGGTCGGCCTGCTGCGTCGCAGCGACTGGACTTTCCGGCAACGGGGTGAAAGCGGCCTGTGGATTTCCGACATGTTTCCCCGGATCGCCGAGAACGCCGACGAACTGACGTTGCTGCGATCGATGGTGACCGACTCGGCTAATCACACGCCGGCACTGTTCATGCTCAACAGCGGCTTCGGGGCCAACGGCTTTCCCTCAACCGGCAGCTGGCTCTCCTATGCCCTCGGCAATGAATCCGAATCTCTTCCCACATTTGTCGTTCTTCCCGACGCGCGAGGAGGACCCAACGGCGGGGCGAGCAACTGGAGCAGCGGTTTTCTTCCCGCGCAGCACCAGGCCGTTATTTTTCGCGGTGGCAAACAACCCGTCCGCGACCTCTTCCCCGCCAAACCACAGGGACCCGGCTCGGACCGGGCCGTCCAGGAATTCCTGTCCACGCTCGGACGCCACGAGCTGTCTCAACGCAACAACGACAGCCTGCTAGCGGCTCGCATTCGCAGCTATGAACTCGCCGCCAGAATGCAGACCTCGGTCCCCGAGGTCAGTGATCTCAGCAGCGAACCGCAACACATCCACGAACTCTACGGGCTGAACGACAAACGGACCGCCGACTGTGGTCGTCGCTGCCTACTGGGACGTCGCCTGTTGGAACGGGGAGTTCGATTCGTCCAGATCTACTCGGGGGGCCCAATCGCCGGCAGCCCTCGTGCCAGTTGGGATGCCCACGAGAGCGTACGCAGCAACCACGGTCTCGAAGCCTCCCGAATCGATCAACCAGTCGGAGCCCTGCTTGCGGACCTGCGGCAGCGAGGCATGCTCGATGACACGCTCGTGTTGTTTACCACCGAGTTCGGCCGAACACCCTTTGCCCAATCCGCCGCCAACAGCGTGGGCCCGGGCCGCGACCACAATCGCTACGGTTTTTCCGGCTGGATGGCAGGCGGTGGCGTCAAACGGGGCCGGTCCCATGGGGCCACCGACGAAATCGGCTGGAAGGCCGTCGAACAGCCCATGCCCTGGCATGACTTCCACGCCACGCTCTTGTATCTCCTCGGGATCGACCACACCCGCTTGACTTACTACCACAATGGGATCCAACGACGACTGACCAACGTCAAGGGCGAAGTCCATACCGGACTGCTCAACTGACAGCCATTCGTCGTCATCCGGTGCAGGAACAAACCAATGACACCTTCACGACCTATCATCTTGCTTTCCATTGCAGTTCTCGGACTTTCTGCAGCCTTCCCCCAACCAGCACCAGCCGCAGCCCCAGACCAGGCCACACAACTGCTCGAACAATCGGGAATCCAGGGCGGGCTGATTGTCCACCTCGGCTGTCAAGACGGCACATTGACGGCCGCTCTACGTGTCAACGATCGTTACCAGGTCCACGGTCTCGACCGCAACTTCGCGATGATCCAGGCAACACGATCGCGACTGCTCGCCAAGGATATCTACGGCAAGGTCACCGCCAGCCGCCTGGTCGGCAACGAACTCCCCCTGGTCGACGGGCTGGTCAACCTTCTGCTCGTCGAGGACTCCCAGGGCATCGATCGACCCGAGATGTTGCGGGTCCTGGCTCCGGGGGGCGTCCTGCTGACCAAGACACCCACCGGCTGGAATCGACAGATCCGCCAGCGGCCAGACGACATTGACGACTGGACCCATTACCTGCATGACGCCAGCGGAAATGCCGTCGCGCATGACAGCCAGGTCGGGCCTCCTCGTCATCTCCAGTGGATCGGTGGACCCCGTTGGTCACGCCACCACGACCGGATGGCGAGCATGAGCGCCATGGTCTCCGGTGGTGGCCGCCTGTACTACATCATGGACGAAGGATCCCGGGTTTCGATTCAACTTCCTCCCAAGTGGCGATTGATCGCCCGTGACGCATTCAACGGCACGATTCTCTGGAAACAACCGCTGACGGATTGGCACAGTCATCTCTGGCCTCTCAAGAGTGGTCCCACGCAACTGGCTCGCCGACTGGTCACCGCCGGGCCGCATGTCTATGTGACGCTGGGGCTAAAATCGCCACTGACCATACTCGATGGAGCCACCGGCCACCGCCTGCGAGATCTCCCCGACAGCATCGGCACCGAAGAACTCCTTGTCGATCGTGGCCTGGTTTTTGCCATGGTCAACGATGGCGACTCAGCTCTTCTCAAGTACAACGTCCAGCTGAACCTCGGTGACCAGGCACGAGTGGCCAAAGATTTCGAGTGGAATCGCCTGCCGCGACGCATCGTTGCCTGGAACCCCGCGACCGGCAAACGCCTCTGGCAAGTCACCAGCCGGATCGCACCGTTGACACTCGTGGCCGGCCCCAAACGAGTGTATTTCCACGACAGCGTGAATATCGTGGCGATTGATCGCACCACCGGAAAGCCGGCCTGGCAGGCCGCCGGCCCGGTCAAGACCAAGATCAACTTCAACTTCGGTCCCAAACTGGTGCTCTATCGCGACATCGTGCTTTTTGCCGGCGGTGACCGTACGATGCGGGCGCTGGATTCCGCCTCGGGGCGTCTGTTGTGGACGGCCCCGCATGACCAATCGGGATACAAGTCACCCGAGGACCTGCTGGTTTCGGGAAACCTCGTCTGGTCGGCACCGACCACGCGAACCAAGGACACGGGAGTCTTTACCGGCCGGGATCCCCGCACGGGCAAGATCATCAAGAAATTCGCACCCAACGTCGACACCTACTGGTTCCATCATCGCTGCTACATCGCCAAGGCCACTGATCGGTTTCTGTTGCCCTCGAGAACAGGCATCGAGTTCGTTGATCCCCAGAAGGAATCATGGACGATTCACCACTGGGTTCGAGGGGGCTGCCTCTACGGCATCATGCCGTGCAACGGGTTGCTGTACGCTCCTCCCCACAACTGCGCCTGCTATCCCGAGGCGAAGCTGTACGGCCTGAACGTGTTGGCGCCGGCGACCCCGTCCCGGCGTGCCCCACAGCCACTCTCCGACGAGCAGAGACTGCTGAAGGGCCCCGCCTTCGATGCTCTACAAACACTCGAATCCCACACGAACAATTCGGCAGACTGGCCAACCTATCGTCACGACCGGGGCCGTTCCGGCAGTACCCCCGTTGCGGTATCACCAACTCTCTCACGGGCCTGGCAGGCCCAATTCAAGGGGCGACTGACAAGCGTGGTGATCGCCGCAGGGCGGTTGTTCGTAGCCGAAATTGACCGACACACACTCCACGCTCTCGATTCCAACACGGGCCGGCGCCTCTGGTCGCGGACCGTCGGGGGACGGATCGATTCGCCGCCGACGATCGCCGGACCGCGTGTTCTGTTTGGCTCCAACGACGGGCTGATCCACTGCCTGCGTGCCAGCGACGGAGAACTCGGCTGGACTTTCCATGCCGCCCCGACAGATCGACGACTGCCTTCCTTCGAACAGCTCGAGTCGGCCTGGCCTGTCCACGGCAGCGTGCTGGTCCGTAACGGCCAGGTCTATGCCGTCAGCGGCCGATCCACCTATCTCGACGGCGGCCTGCGAATGCTCAGACTGGACGCCCGAACCGGTTACAAGATCTCCGAGACGCTGATGAACGATCGCGATCCCAAGACCGGCAAGAATCAGCAGACGACCCTGCAGACACTGCAGATGCCGGTGGGTCTGCCCGACATACTCTCGAGCTCCAGCAACCGTGTCTTCATGCGGAGCCAGGAGTTTTCTCTCGACGGCGAACGTCTGGCCATGGGTCCCCACTCCGGCGACCCGTCGGTCCAGGGCTCGGTGCAAAAGGGTGAGGCCGCCCACCTGTTCGCCCCGATGGGATTTCTCGACGCCACGTATTTCCATCGCGCCTACTGGGTCTACGGTCGTAGTTTTGCCGGCGGCCACGCCGGTTATTACCAGGCAGGTAAGTTCACACCGTCTGGCCGATTGCTGGTAACCGACGGCGAGCGAATTTTCGGATTTGGTCGCAAACCCCAGTATTATCGCTGGACGACAACGATCGAACATCAACTGTTTGCTGCCGCCACTGGTGCCGCCGAACAGGCGAGATCCTCCAGCCAGGAACAGCTTTCTCGCAAGAACGCCCGGCGGGGCACCTCCTCGATGATCCAGGTCCCCAAGGCCAGCAGCCTCAATCCCAAAGGGCGGGAACTCACACTCGAGGCCTGGGTCCGCGCCGAAAAGAAATCTGGAGTCGTGGTGGCTCGCGGCGGACCTGCTCAGGGATTCGCCCTGATCATCGTCAACAGCAAGCCGCGATTCCTGGTCCGTACCGCCGGCCAGTTAACCATCGCCGCGGGTCCTGCCAACATCACGCGACGCTGGACACACCTGGCCGGCCAATTGGACAAGGACGGCCGCATGCGACTGTTCGTCAATGGCAAGCCAGTCGCCAGTGCCAAAGCCGCCGGGCCCCTGACATCCGACCCGGCCCAGGCAATGGGGATCGGCGGGGACGACATTTCCGCGGTCGGCACCTACCGCAGCCCCTACACGTTGACCGGCCAGATCGACGATGTCCGGCTCTATTTCGGCAGCGTCACTCCCCAAGAAATCTCCATCCATCACGACCGACCAGACACAACGGCCACCGCGACGGCCAAACTGGTCCTGTCCTACGACTTCGATGACGGAGAAGCCACCGACCGGTCACCGTCGAAAGTCAACGGCCTGCTTTCCGGAGTCAAGTCCATCAAGGCTCCGCGAGGCAAGGCCATGTCGTTTGTCGGCCGCCCGAGTCGCCAGGGCGGCTCGTTCGTCAAACCGATCTGGACCACCGATGTCCCCCTGCTCGTGCGAGCGATGGTCAAGGCCGGCCCCAACTTGTTCATCGCCGGACCACCCGACCTGGTCGACGAGGAGGAGTCGTTTCGGCTGCTCGTGGGCGGCAAAGACACGATCCAGAAGAAGCTGGCCCGCCAGGACGCGGCGTTGCAGGGTTCCGAAGGGGGGTTGCTGCGTGCGATCTCGGCGGCCGACGGCAAAACGATCGGCGAGTTCCAACTCGACGGCCTACCGTCCTGGGACGGCATGGCTGCCGCTCGGGGGAGGCTGTTCCTTTCGACAACCGACGCCCGCGTGATCAGCCTGCGTCCGAAAGTCACTCCAAAACCCTAATCACCGGATGACTTGGCCTTGGCCGCCGGCTTCGCCGGCAAGGCCTTGATCCAACGGGTGACCAGATCGACGGCGCGGTGATCGAGCCGCACGGTTGCCAGCTGGGGCATCTGGCCGCGACCACGCCGGGCGATCCGTTTCAACAGCACCGAACGGCCCGGATCCCCCGGGGCGACAATGCGTGCGTTGGGGATCTTGAACTTGTCGTGAACCGGCAAGGCATCGATGACTTTTCCACCAGCGATCGGCTTGGCGAAATCGAGGTCCATCTGCGAGTTCCCGCCGCCGGCGCCGACATGGCACTGGGCACAATTGGCGTGCAGGTAGGACCTCACTCTCAGTTCCAGCTCCGGCCCCTCCTGGTAAGGGCTGACCAGATGCGGTTTCGAAGCCAATGTTCCGGAAAGCACTTTTCCGGCCTCTAACTGAACCTGATAGTCGGCAAGCGTCTTCTTTACGGCCGCCTCCCCGAGCCCTTTGGCTTTGAGCTTTTTCTGGTACCTCGCCGCGAGTTCCGCTCTGGTATCTAGGGGCAGAATCCCCAGGTTCTTGAGCAGGCTGAGCTGATTGACCGCCACACCCCCGTGAACATGGTCGCGATTCATCTGCACCGTGGTGAGGCCAAGCACGTACTGGGCAGCCCGCGAGTGGCAAACCATGCATTCGGCGCGGGCCGGGAAGTGGTAGGGCAACTTCATGAAACTCCCTTTCGGCCCGGCGACCACAAATTCACGATCTCGCCCCTGCGCATCCACCAGAGTCGCCTCGGTCTGCTCGCGGTTCCATTCGTATGAGTACCCCACCCATTCTCCCTGTTCCCGGTACAGCAGGCGGGTTTCGACCCAGCGATCCCGAGGTTTGCCATCCACGTCCAGGACCAACGAAAAGGACTTGACCAGCACGGTCCCGTCCGGAAATGTCCACCCGCGGGTATCTCCACCGGGACTGATCGCCCCGACGACTGGTTTCCGCTGCTTGTCCCTGGTCACCGTCATCGCGATGTAGCGATGCTTGACGGCCCCATCCGACCACAACGGCGCATTGACCGAGTAAGGAATCACCGCCGGGTGCACACGGTGACCTTTGACCGAAGCAAACAGTCCCGTCTGGCTGAGTTTGCGAGGAAACTCGGTGGCCGTCTTCGCTGACGGCGGAGAACGTCTCAGAGCATAGAAGGGAGCCGGTTTACGATAGTCGACAACCAGCAGGTTTCCCGCAGCATCCTGGCCAAACCCGACGATCTGCAGCGCCGTATCAGCAATCTCCTTGTGCCAGGCGACCTTGTCACCGTCCATCTTGCCCGCCCAGATCTTGCCGGTCGAATAGTCGCCGTAGATGTAGGCCCCGTGAAGTTCCGGGAATTCCTTTCCCGTGTAAACCACACCACCGGTCATCGAACGGGCTTCAGAGTGAGGATGCTCGAAGGTCGGCTTCACATGCGGAGCCGGCCCGAGCTTGCGCTGCAGATAAAACGGATGCGAGCCCTCGTAGACGCTCCATCCAAAGTTGTCACCCCTGTGAACCAGGTAGATCTGTTCCCAGAGATCCTGGCCGTTGTTTCCCACCCAGATGTTGCCCGTCAGTGGATCCACCGAAAGCCGCCAGGGGTTGCGGAGACCAAATGCCCAGGTTTCCGGGCGAATCCCTTTGCGACCGACGAATGGATTGTCTTTGGGGACCGCGTACGTCTTGCCCTTGGGGGGATGGTCAATGTCGATCCTCAACACCTTCGCCAGCAGGTGATCCATACCCTGGCCGGTCACGTTCGTGTCGGAATCGGACGTCCCGTCACCGGAGGTGATGTAGAGCATTCCATCGTGCCCAAACCCGATCGCCGCGCCGTTGTGACCATTGGAATCCCAGGAGAGAATGATGCGGGCTGAGTCCTTGACGACGGAAAACCCCTTGCCAGGATCCAGTCGCAACTCGGTCACCGTGCATTCCTTGCCACTGGGAGTCTTCGCAGACCGATCACCTCCCAGGTACAAACGGCCGTTTTCCCGGAACTTCGGATGGACGGCCAGGCTGTAGGCGATTCCGGGATTGGTGAACAAAACATCCAGCTTCCCCGTCGCCGGATCGTCGCCAGTCCGGCACAATCGCTTGCCTCCCTTGTCGAGAAACAGCAGACGCGAACTGCCCGGTTGCCGCATCACGAACATCGGGTTCTCCATCGCCAGTTTCGGATACACCGCGACGACACCAAAGGGCAGGGGGGGGTCCGGTCGACCGACGACCCGGCTTTCGAGACTCGCCAGGCTCCTTTTGAGGGTCTGCACCGCGGCGGGAACCGGCACGATCCCCTTTTCGTCGGCGACGGCCCAAGAAGCAATCAACAGCAATGGCACCAGGGCCAGCAAACCACGGCACGGCATCGATCTGTTCCACATGAGGTGAGGTGACGTCACATCCTACGCTCCATTCCGTTTGCTGCCCACCCGACCGTTGCTATGCTGAGCGTGTTCTGACATTCCCGTCTACTGGATTGGCCCACATGCCCGACAAGACCATCCGGCTCCCGGTCCTCAGAGTCGTCTGCGGCTTCTGGTATGCACTTCTGGTCTTCTCGGCCGTCCCGGGTTTGCTGAGCCCGCAGCACTGCCACGCCGGCCCGCGGCTCAACGTCGTCCTGATCACAGTCGACGACATGAATTGCGATTCTGTTGGCGTTTTCGGCTGCCCGATCCCAGGGATCACACCTCACATCGATCGCCTCGCCAGTCAGGGCCTGCGTTTCGAACATGCTCACGTCACGATCGCCATCTGCCAGCCCACCCGCGCCGTCTGGATGACCGGCCGGTTCCCCCATCGAAGCGGCGCACTGGGTTTCGACCCCATCCGTACGGGAGTTCCCACCCTGCTGGAAGCCCTCAAAGCAGGCGGTTACTACACCGGGATCCTCGCCAAGGTATCGCACGTGGTTCCAACTCGCGGATCACACTGGGACCTGGTTGTTCAGGCAAAACAACTCAAGACCGGTCGGGACCCAAAGCTCTACCACGCCCACACCGTCCGTTTCCTGAAGCAGGCGGCCGCCGCCAACCGCCCCTTCTTCCTCATGGCCAATTCACAGGATCCTCATCGCCCGTTTGCGGGAAGCCAACAGGAACGTAATCGCAAGCGACCACGCAAGAAGCGTCGCAAGGACCAGCCCAAAAAGGCCAAGGCGAAAAAGACCTTTGCGGCGATTCCTCGAACGTTCACCGCCCGGGAAGTCCCTGTCCCGGGATTTCTGCCGGACCTGCCTTCGATTCGTCAGGAGCTCTCCGAGTATTATGCTTCGGTCCATCGCGCCGACCAGATCGTCGGCAGCGTTCTGCGGGCCCTCGACGAAGCCGGAGTTCGTGACAACACGCTCGTGATGTTCTTGTCCGACCACGGCATGCCGCTGCCCTTTGCCAAGACCAATTGCTGGCGGCACTCGACCCGAACTCCCTGGATCGTCCGCTGGCCCGGAACCGTGAAACCCGGTCAACACGATCGTCACCACATGGTCGGCGGAATTGACTTGGCGCCGACCATCCTGGCCGCCGTTGGACTGCCACCGCTGGCAGACATCGATGGCCGCTCTTTCGTTCCAGTTCTTCGGGGAAGTTCGCAGACCGGACGCGATCACGTGATCACTCACATCAACCGCACGGCCGGCAAACGTGAGTTCCCGATGCGATCTGTCATCGAACGCCGCTTCGGGTACATCTTCAACGCCTGGTCCGATGGGAAAACCACATTTCGCAACGAGTCACAGTCGGGCCTGACGATGAACGCGATGAAGAAGGCCGCGGCCGACAACCCGCAGATCGCGGCCCGGGTTCGCCTGTTTCTTCATCGCACAGCCGAAGAACTTTACGACTACAAGAACGACCCCGACGCGCTTCGCAACCTGGTCGACGATCCATCGCACCGACAGACTCTGCGTCGCCTCCGCCGGCAACTACAACAACACATGACCCTGACCAACGACCCTCAACTGGCCGCTTTCCGACGCCAGCTACAGTCGCCCTGACCGGCGCGTTTCGGCCTTGGTCGCTGCGACAGCCCAACGGTCCCCCACGCTGGCATTCTCCCACAAAGCGCCGCAGCGCAAAAAAACGGGGCGGTTCACAATCGAACCGCCCCGGTCTGTCTCAGCATCTCGGAAACTGGCTACTTCTTAGCCGGTGAACCGGGCAGCTTGCCTGCCTTCAGACGATCACCAAACGTTTCCTTCTTTCCCTTGACGACCACGATCTTCTCGGTCTTGACGAGGGCTTCGACGATCTTGGCAGCCACCTTGCAATTCTTCTTCATCCCTGCCTTCACCATCGCCGTGCCGTAGTCGTTGCGAGGCTTGCCCTTTTCACCCGCCTTCTTCTTGCGATGGCAAACGTTGCACTTGGCCTTCTTGGCCAGGGCGGTCAGCTTCGGGTACTTCTTCACAAAAGCCTTCTGGTACTGCGGTCGAGCTTCTGCCTGAGTCGCCGCCAGCATCGTGATGGCCACGGCCATCAGAACACCAATCGTCAGTAACTTCTTCATCCAAGTCATCTCCCGATCCAACGGATCCCGGTAACAAAATCGTCGGCGACTCCGAAAACAC
This sequence comes from Planctomycetaceae bacterium, assembly GCA_002726205.1. Taxonomy (GTDB): domain Bacteria; phylum Planctomycetota; class Planctomycetia; order Planctomycetales; family Planctomycetaceae. The sequence continues at coordinate 112,275 of PBSL01000006.1, forward strand.
TTCGAAGGCCTATTCATCGCCGCAAACCACGCTGGCGAGGAACGCCGAATTTTTACATCAATGACTATTTAAATGAACACGTTCGGCACTGTCAACCTATCGTTGGATCCTCTCAAGGCCGTTGATTGGCGACTTTTGCTAAGATAGGCGAAATAACCTGTTCTGCTGCTGTGGCCGAGAAAATGAGGGATGAAGGCATTTAACAGCGTTATTTGCCCCAATTCTTCCCGTTTCTGCTCGTTTTCGTCCGGGGCATCATTTCCTTACCGGGCCGTGCAGATCTCTGGAAACTGATCCAGCCCACCGGTACCGGCCCGATCGTTGATCAGGAGTTCGACAGTTCGAGCGTCGACACCAGCCCCTCGACGAAACGACTGTGCTGTTCGATTTCTGCTGCCAATCGCTCGCCACAATCTAACCGTCGTGCCAGGAATGGGAATTCCCCGTCTGTCTCCAACGGGACCGCCAGGTCACGCGCGTCACCGCGGACAACTCGCAGCGCGTCGATCAGCCGTCGTTGGAACACGTACGCGGCGCGCAGCAGCCGCCACGTCGCCTGATCGAGAATCCCTGTTTCGCCCAGTGTATCGATTGCCCGCAGCGTGTTGGTTGTCCGCAGGCTCGCTTCTCGCCCACCGTGAACCAACTGCAACCCCTGGACGAAGTACTCGATATCGACCAGTCCCCCCGGGCTGAGCTTCGCGTTGAATGTGCCGGGCCGGACAAGTTGCCGAATCTGCCGATCTCTCATCGCTCTCATGGCGGCCACGTCAAAACAGGCCGGCTGATAAATACACTCGTCACGGACGCCTTCGAGTCTGCTCCCGAGAGTCGCGTCGCCCGCCACCGCTCTCATTTTCACCAGCGCCTGACGTTCGAAAGGCCAGGCGGGACCATCCTCATGATAGTACGCAGCGAATGCCGAGATGGAACTCGCCAGGGGTCCCGCCTGGCCATGCGGCCGCAGCCTCAGATCCAGCTCAAAGACACCCGCACGATGCGCCACGATTATCTTCGGCAATCTTGCCATTACCCGACGGTAGAATTCAGCCGCAGACACGTCGCCGGCTCCGGCCGACCGACTGTCGTCATACACGCAGACCAACTCGATGTCGGAGGCAAACCCGAGTTCCTGTCCCCCGAATTTCCCCAAGCCGCAGATCGACACGACCGCGGGTGGCTCCATTCCCAACGACTCGCTCAGTTCCCGACAACACAACTCCAGCGCCTCGGCGATCACGATTTCCGCCAGGTCACCCAGTTCTGCCGAGAATTGCCCGAAGCCGCGTCCTGGCCAGGCAATGTGCCGCATGTCGGCAACGAACATCTCGCGATCCTTGAACGCGTTCAGACATTCGACGCGGCCCTGGCTGGTTTCGCACCGACCGAGATCGTCTCGGAGTTCGACTTCGAGTTCGTAGCGGTCTCGCGATTGCCGCACCGCTTCAACATCGGCCAACAGGGGAAAGAGATTTTCGTGCTGCAGCCGCAGACAATCCTGCCACAGGAATGCGCTGACACCCAGCACTCGCGCCAGCGCCACCAGGACTTTCGGGTCTTCAAGCGAGGCCACTCGCGTGGTCCAATCGTCCAGTTTGAGCAGACCCACCAGAAGTTCCCGGAACTGCCTGAGCGCCCGTTCCGGATTCGGCGAGTGGGGCAGCAGATGAGTGAAATGCTTGATCAGCACCACCATTGTCTTCAATTCCTGCAACCGCAGGGGGTCCCTCAACTTGCCCCCATCCTTGTCGACGACCTCGAGGCGATCGCGAACCCGTTCCCCTCGGGTTTCGACGACAACCTGTCGAATACTGATTCCCGCCAGCGACAGTGCGTGTGCGCACTCGTAAAGAAAACCCGTGGTGTCATCAGCGCGGATCGTGAGCACGGTCGTTTCGGCGGACGTCTCATTGTCGATTTCAATTTCCACCGGCAGCAGACTTGTCGTCGGTTCAGAGGCGCGGGGGACGTGATCCGCAACGCTTCTCGTCAAACAGGCAAACGCCTCTTCTTGCGACCCCGACTTCATTCGGTCCATGTGATTGACGATGTCGCCGTGATAGCCCGCCCACAGAACATCCCACTCGACCTCAGCAGGAACCGACACCTGGAACGTGTCGACACAACGCGATGGGCCATCACCCACGTCGATGGTCACGACATGCCCACTGACAATATCGACACCGTGCACGACCAGCAGCCCGCAGATTGCCGACAGGAGTCCAGGCCCGTCGAAGGCCACAATCGTCACTTCGGCCCTGTCTTCTTCGAGGCGAACCGGTTCGACGACCACCGACCCGAAGCGTTCCAGTTCCGCCAACAATCGCTGGTGTCCGGCTCTTTGCCGTGAATCGTAGACCTCGAGATAGTGTGGTTCGATCAGCTCCACGTCTATGGCCCTGTCCACGGCAGCGGACGATGGTTCTCCAAGAATTCTCTCGAACACTTCCCGGATCTCCCTGGAATGTTCGACGTAGTGAGTGACGAACTGTTCGGCGTCTGGAAAATCGAGTCGCCGGGCCAGGTAGGTCAATTCTCCGTCGTCTTCCGGTAGGGTGTGGACCTGCTTGTTGTGCATCAGTTGCAGTGAATGCTCGATTGCCCGTAACAGGAGATAGCCCGTCGAGAGCTTGCGGTACTCGTCGGAACGCAGACAGCCAGCTGCGGCAAGAGCCGCCAGTGAACGCAGTGTGTTTGTGTCGAGAATTGCCGGGTGATCCTGGGCATGGCGGAGTTGCAGGTATTGCGTCACGAATTCGATGTCACGAATCGAACCGACTCCTGACTTCACCTCGGCCCAATCTCGTCCCCGGCGAGGCAAGGCCACCTCGATCCGGCGCTTCATCTCCCGAATCGTCTGCGCCTGTTCGTTCTTGCCGTATTCCACCAATCGGCGGTTCACATCGGCCAGAAAGGCGTTACCAAGGTCCATATCGCCGGCAATCACCCTGGCCTTGACCATCGCCTGCAACTCCCAGGGTGATGCCTGCGTATCAAGATACTCACGGTACGCCACCACGTCACAAACCAATGGCCCCGACGCTCCCCAGGGTCGCAACCGCATGTCGACCCGGTAGAGAAATCCTTCGGAGGTCGTTCTGCCGAGTTCTCTGACCAATTGTTGGCCGATCCGCACCACTTCCATAGCGGATGACTCACCGAGAAACACCAGGTCGATGTCCGAGCTGTAATTGAGCTCCTCGCCACCGAGTTTCCCAAGGGCAAGGACAGCGAAACCGGCGGGGGCTGCGGGAGTGTCCACGGGCAGGCCTTCTGCGCCGTCTGATTCGACCAGTAATTCCAGCAATGCCTGGACCGTCGCGTCCGCCAGTAGCGACAACTGCAAGGTGACTCGCTTCAGGTCCATCAGCCCGAAGCAATCACAAGCAGCAATCCTCAGGACTTCCCAGCGTTGGATGCGTCTGACCGCATCGAAACGCTCTGTTCCGGGCATGCCCGAGGCGGCCTTTCGCATGTCTTGTAGAAACTCGCCGCGATCACGAACTTCCGACAGGTGCCGGGATTCGGTCAACCGTTCGAGGAACTCGGGGTGTTTCAGCAGCAATTCCGTCAGAAACTGGCTGTTGACAAACAACCGCACCAGCATCTCGATCGCCCGCGGCCGCTGCTCGAGAAGAGCGAACAACGCCGCGGGTTGGTTCCAGTTGCAGACGCAGCGGAAGAAGTTGCGTAACGACGTCTCGGGAGCAGCCGTCTGCGACATCGTGGCCAGCAGAAATGCGAGCATCTCACCCGACACGCAGCCCTTGCCAGCGACCTCGACCACCGACTCCCACTTTGACAACGCCGCACCAGGATCGGGAAACCCCATATCCTTCATCGACGCAACAACACGGGTTCTCCGCGCCGGGTCGCCCGGGATGTCGGCCCGCAACAGCCAGTCGGCCGTTTGCTTGTACATCCCCGAACTCCTGGAGAGGCCCTGGCAGATCCGCGTTTCAGCGCTTGACGACACAGTCGGGTACCGCCGCCTCGAATCTGGCAACGGCCTCGTCGCTGATTTCGGTAAAACTGAGGTTGAGAGCTTTCAACGCTGCCAGTCGTTCCAGGTCTTTCAGACCGGCGTCGCTGATCATCGTGCGCGAGAGATTCAATGTCTCCAGCGATTCCACGAGTTGTTTCAAGCCAGCATCGGTCACCTGTGTCTCCTCCAGGTTCAACCACTTCAGTTCACTCATACCGGCAAGGTGCTCCAGGCCCTTGTCGGACACCTGGGAGAACCAGAGATTGAGCCGTCGCAGTTTCTTCAGAGGCGCCAGCAGCGCGAGCGCCTTGTCATCGACTTGTGTTTCACTCAGATCAAGACGCTCGAGATTTCCGGCGGCCGAGAGGTGCTTCAAGCCTGGCCCGACCACCGCGGTGTCTCGCAGGTTGAGTGTCTTCAGTGCCGTCATTGCAGCCAGTACCTCAAGCCCTTTGTCGGTGATCCCGGTCCGAAACAGATTGATCTCGCGCAATTTCGTCAGCCGTGCGAGATGAACAATCCCCTCGTCAGTGATCGCCGTATCTTCGAGTACCAATGAGGTCAACTCTCTCAAATCCCGGATCGACTCCAGGCCCTGGTCACTCACTTGCGGGTTTCTCAGCTTCAAGCTCCGCAAGGATCCGAGCTTGCCGAGAAAGGCCAGGCCCTCATCGGTGATCTGGACACACCCGCGAACATCGATCAGCTTCAGCTTCTTCAGGCCAACCAGGTGAGACAGCGCGACGTCAGTGAGGTTGGTATACAGCAGGTGCAGTTGCTCGAGTCCTGCGATTCTCGCCACATCGCCCAATCCGGTGTCGGTAATGTTGGAGCACCGTCTGAGGTTCAGTGATTTCAGCCCATTCATCGTGCCGACCGTCTTCAGCCCCTTGTCGGTCAGTTCTGTGTTCTCGAGTCCCAGATTGGTCACGGTCTTCAACTTTGCCAGTTCGGCCACACTGGCATCGGTGATGTTTGATCCCCAGAGTTTCAGGTCGCGCAACCCCTGCAACGTCGCCAACAACGCCACCTGGTCGTCTCCGAACGGGCATTCGGTCAAATCGACTGATATCACGGCGCCGTCCAATCGGGTCCAGCGCCCACCCGCAGCGTCGATCGCATCGACGGCGGGCTGTTCTCGTCGCTTACGGTCCGCAGCCGTCTTCTTCTTGTCGACCGCTACCCCGGGAGAAACCGTCTTCTGCTCGCCAAGCTCGTTCGTGACCGTCTCGGAATCCGACTGGTCCTTCGAACATCCTGCCAGGACGACAATGACCAACAGCCCACATAGCCCCGGGAACATTCGCGCACGTGCCATCGTCTTTAGCCTTCCTGCCCCCACCGACCATCGTAGTTTTCTGCTTCAGCCCACGCCGGCCTGGGGCCATTCGCCGGACCGGGTCGTCCTCAAGACTAGTGCTCACCGCGGACCAAGGCAACGAACGCCTGCACGCTCTGCGGGAATCCAGAAACGCGAGCACGCTGAGTTGGTTCCATCGTATCTGCCGTGGTATCATCGCCGCGGGTTTGCCGGTCAACGAGATTAAGGCACGCACCGACCGCGGCTTGGCGCCCGACAATCCGTTTCCGAATCTCCTGGAAAGCAACCATGACTCACACAACCGGAACGACACGACGAGAGTTTCTGCAGACGTCAGCTGCGCTGGGAACCGCATTCTGGGTCAACTCTCAACAGGAGTCCTGGACGGCCCCCAAGGCTGCCAACGAGAAGATCCGTTTTGCCTGCGTTGGTGTCGGCGGCAAGGGCGGCAGTGATTCCAACAGCGCCTCGCGGCACGGCGATGTCGTTGCGATTTGTGATGTCGATGACAACACGCTGAACAAGGCCGGCGGGCGATTCAAGCAGGCCAAGAAGTTCAACGATTATCGCGTGATGCTCGAAAAAATGGCCGGCAGCATCGATGCGGTGACCGTCAGCATACCCGACCACAACCATGCTGCAGCGAGCGCCATGGCAATCAAGCTCGGCAAGCACTGCTTCACCCAAAAGCCACTGACACACAGCATCTACGAAGCACGCCAACTGGGAGTTCTCGCCAAGAAGCACAAGGTCCAGACACAGATGGGCAACCAGGGAACCGCCACGTCGTCGTTGCGCGAGGGTGCCGCGATCGTACAGTCCGGGGTACTGGGACAAATTAAGGAGGTTCACGTCTGGACGAACCGACCGGTGTGGCCGCAGGGCGGCCCGCGCCCGAAACCATCAGCTGTCCCGAAACACTTGCATTGGGACATCTGGCTCGGACCGGCGCCGGAACGCCCCTTCGGAAAGGGCTACCACCCGTTCAGCTGGCGCGGCTGGTGGGATTTCGGCACCGGTGCCCTGGGCGACATGGCCTGCCACACGATGAACATGCCCTTCATGGCATTGAACCTGCGTGACCCGATCTCGGTCGAGGCGACCAGTTCTGGCCACAACAAGGACAGCTATCCCAAGTCAAGCGTGATCAAGTACGAGTTTCCCAAACTCGGTGATCGAAACGCGGTGACGATGAGCTGGTATGATGGTGGCGAACGGCCTTCGCAGAGCCTGGTGCCGACCGGCACCAAGCTTCCCAAGACGGGTTCTCTGCTTATCGGAGAAAAGGGAACACTCGTCTCACCAGGCGACTACGGCGGTAATGGAAATAACCTGATCGGTGTCGACAAGCCGAAGGTCGAGTTCGAGAAGTCCCCGGGCCATTTCACCGAATTCGCTCGAGCGATCACCGACGGCATTCCTGCCGCATCGAATTTCCCCAACTACTCGGGACCACTCACCGAGGTGGTCTTGCTGGGGAACCTGGCCGTGTACGCCGACAAGAAGGTCGAGTGGGACGCCAAGACACTGACCCCCAAGAACGCGCCCGAAGTGAAGACGATCGTACGGCGGGAGTACCGTAAGGGCTGGACACTCTGATCAGCGGTCCGGTCGGCCACGCCCCACGACATCGACAAACCGCAACGGATCATGGGCCAGGCCCCATCGCCTGGCGAGGTGTTCCAGCCAGACGACCAGGCCGTCCTCGGGATGCAGATACAGCTCGTGTAGAGCCTTCTGCGTCCTGGTGCCACCGGTCAGTGCGTAACGCTCGTTGGGCAACTGAAAGAACGTGTGCAACTGGAAACTCGAAGCGCCGCGAAGGGCGTATTCCAGGGCCATGCGACCACTGTTGATGTTGCCCGTCGCCGCGAGCGGTCGCATCGCCGGCCCGACTTCCGCCTGGAACGCCGAGAGGACACGCAAGTTCCGATCACTGAGATCAGGACCTCCGTAGGCAATCCCACGGTGTCCGTCAAACTCACGTCGGGGATCAAAAAGTCGATTGCCGTAGGTCCACCAGTCGGTCGCCTCAATCCCATCGGCCTCCTGAATCGACCTCAACAAGGCCAGTTGGAACTCGTCGTCGAAAAGCGCGTTGAAAATCTTCAACCCGACAACAACCCGGCCTCCGTCGACAGCCCCACGAATCAATGCGGGCACCCGCCTGAGCCACTCGATCACGGTCTCGCGAACCCGGGCGTGGCCGCTACCGGCCAGCGTCGGACTGAAGTCCTTCTCCAACGGCATCGGTGAATCATCGGTAGTCTGCCAGGCTTCGACCAGCTTTTGGGTCGTATGCTCGTATTCCTCCACCAGCCACTCGGATTCTCCGGGAGCAGGCAGGTGATATTTCACCGAGGGCACGATCAACGTCTGCGATGACGCTGCATCTTCTCTGGCGGCCGCAAGGAGATCGAGGTACTCGGCAAACGTGCCCCACCAGCCTCGCCCCTTCCAGCTAACCGTCCAGCCTCGTTCTCCCCTCCGCGACGTGATCGACTCGACCAGCATCCGGGCTTCACGAATCGACCAGGCCGACATCGATTGAGCTCCGTCGCCGGTTTCGGCGATCACCGTCTTCAGCACGATATAACCCAAGCCCGCCTCGATGTCCTCGGCCACCTGCTGGCGGTTCATCGAGAGTTGGCCGGATGCCTTGGCCCAGGGATTGCTGAGACGATGGCCGGCAAACCCCGTCGACAGATCCAGCCCATATCGTTCTGCAATCCACTCGTGATAGCGATCAGGCGGCCCGGCCCGGGCAAGGCGTCGATAATCGTCGGCAACACGGTCACGCAATCCCGGATCGATCTCCGCTCGTCCGATCAGCCAATGCCCCTGATCGTCGCCGTCCATCACCGTTCGCCTCGAAAACGCATTGCCACGATTCTATAGTCATCAACTGATGGTCAACACCCGTCGCTCTGATCTTCGCCCCGCGCCCACAACCTGCTGGCCAGCAAATGATCCGCACCTCGTTCTCGACCATCGGGTGTCCCGACTGGACTTTCCAGGACATGATCCGTCACGGAGTCGACGCGGGTTTCGATGGCGTCGAAATCCGACTGGTGGAACGGGAAACCGACCTCCTCAAGGTGCCCGGCTTTTCCGGGGCGCAGTGCGGAGAGCGTCGCCGGGAACTGGACAACTCGGGATTCCGCATCTGCAGTCTAGCCTCTTCAGTCGCCTTCGACTCGCCTGACCCTGGCGAACGAGCCCGCCAATTGATCACCGGACGAGCCTACCTTGACCTGGCAGTCGAGCTCGGTGCTGAATCGGTCCGGGTGTTCGGCGACATCATTCGCGAAGAAGTCGGACGCTCCTCGCTGGTGCAACAGGTCGCTGAAGGGCTGAATCGGCTCGGGGAATATGCTGAAACACTGCAACGGGAGGTCATCATCGAGACCCACGGAGACTATTCCCGGTCTGCTCTCGTTGCCGAGACGCTCAACCTGGTCGAGATCCCTGCGGTCGGTGTGCTGTGGGACACCCATCACCCCTGGCGATTTCACGGGGAGTCACTGTCTGCGACCTACGAGACCTTTGGCGATCGCGTACGACACACTCACTGGAAAGACTCTGTGGCCGACCGCGCGACCGACAGCGGCCAGGATGTTCAGGCAGCGGCGGCCGAAGCACACGCCTTGATGGGTGGGCACCAACATGCCGACTATGTCCTGTTCGGCGGCGGGGAATTTCCCATCCTCGAGTGCCTCTCATTGCTTCACGAAGGGGGCTTTGACGGTTGGTACAGCTACGAGTGGGAAAAGATGTGGCACCCGGAGCTCGAGGCTCCCGAGTTGGCCCTGCCGCTGTTTCCGTCCAAGATCCGCGATCTTCATACGGTCGTGGCGACGGCCTGACAGCGGCACCTGATGCCGATCATCGCTGCCGCCGACACGACCGGCCCCGGTTTACCGGATGTGACGACGATATCGGCTGTGCGGTGAAGGTTGTCCTTCGGGAATTTGCCCCTGCCCAAAACGTGGCGTAATGTCGTGACAGTCACCTCATATCGGGGTCGACATGGCTCGCTTAGGCGAAGAGTGAAGTAATGACATCCGCACCCCGCCCCTGGCCCCTGCGTTTTGACCGACTCGTCGCAGCCGCGTTCTGGCTGGCGGTATTGACGCTGTTGGCGGCCTCTCCTTTGGCCGCACAATCGCAAACCACTGAAGATGGCGCCGTCAATACTGGCCGAAGCCTCGAGCTCGGCCGCAAATGGGTCGATGCACTCACTCACTACGAATCGTCCCTGAAGCGTTGGCCCGACATCAAGGCCCTCAAGCACGGACTCCGCCGAACGCGGATTCAATGCACCATCTTGCGGCGTTACACCGACCGCAGCTACCAGCAGTCGTTGTTGCCGCTGAGACAAACAGATGCCCTGGCCCTGTTTGACCAGACGTTGGGCCGAATCCAGGCGGCCTTCGTCGAAAAAGTCTCCCTGACATCGTTCATCGCTCACGGTACCGAGAGTGTCTACCTGTCGCTGGCCAACCAGAGATTTCTCGACCGTCACCTCTCCGGGCAGTCTCCAACGACATCAACGGCGTTGCGTGATCTCCGCCGTGAGTTGTTCCGTCGATACTGGAATCGCCCGATTCGCAGCTCCGCCGAGGCACATCGCGTTGTCGCAGAGGTCTGCCAACTGGCCAACACACGGCTTGGGCTGCCCCCATCGGCGATCGTTCTCGAGTACATCTTCGGGGGCTGCAATTCGCTGGACGACTACAGTGCCTGTCTCACTCCAGACCGCTACAACGATCTCAACGCCAACATCGATGGCCAGTTCGTGGGACTCGGAGTCGAGCTCAAGGGAGACACCAACAACGGCCTGCTGCTGATCAACGTCCTTCCCGATAGCCCGGCCGAAGTCTCCGGCCTGCTGCCGGGTGACCACATCGTCAGGATTGACCGAACCGATTGTCGGAAGATGACCACCGACGAGGCGGCCGGCCTGCTGAAGGGCCCCGTCGGCAGCCGGGTCAAGCTCGGCATTCTTCGCGCCAATGCCCCAAAAGAACAATCCATTCCCGTGGTTCGTCGACCCGTGATCATCCGCAGCATTCCCCTGGTGGAGATGCTCGACACCCGCCGTGGCATCGGTTACATCCAGATGACCGGCTTTCAAAGAAACACGGTCGCCGAACTCGACCAGGCGCTCGCCCGCCTGCAACGACAGGGGCTGAAGGCGGTGATCTGGGACCTCCGACACAATCCCGGCGGCCTTCTGGATGCGGCCACCGACGTTCTTGATCGTTTCGTCGCCGACGGTGTGCTGGTCTCGACCCGTGGTCGGACCTGGGATCAAAATCGTGTCTACCGGGCCCATCGTGCGGGAACCACTCACATTCCTCTTGTCGTGTTGACCGACGGCGAGAGTGCCAGTGCAAGCGAGATTGTCGCCGGGGCCATCCGCGACCACAAACGGGGTCTGGTGATCGGAAGACGAACATTCGGGAAATGGTCCGTGCAGAGCATCTTTCCGCTTGCCGCCTCTTCAGGCTTACGGTTGACGACTGCCCGTTTTTACTCGCCCGCCGGGCATAACCTGTCTAAAGTCGGGGTGCGTCCGGACATCACGGTCACCGCACCAGTATCCCAGGACGGCATCTATCGTCGACCGACACGTAAAACGCTGGCCGACGACGGCGACGTCCGCAAAGCCCTCGCAGAACTGAGGGCTCGCCTTTCGGGCTGATGAGCACACCTGCGACAGACTGGAGCCAGCAAGGGCGGGGTCGCCGGCATCCCGCCTCGTTGTGGACTTACCGCACAGGTTCCCCGCTTTGCCGACTCGACCTCGGCATCGAATCCGGCGAAATCGCGATCTCGACCGACGATGGCCACCTGCATCTTCTCGGAACTGACGGTTCACTGCGGCACCCCCCCAGGCCACTGGATGCCCGGGCCGCCCTGGACTGGACGGATGTGGCAACCGGCGGTGTTGTCCAGATCGGGCCGAAGTCAGCTGCCTGGGTTGATCACGATCTCGAGGTCCAATGGAGCGTTGATGTCCACACCGACATTCTGGATGTCGCCACTTCCCCGTTTGGTAACGCGATCGCCATCAGCCTTGCCGACGCCCACACGTTTGTCCTCGATGCACAGCAGCAACGTTGCGGCGAATTCACGACCTCGCGACCTCTGCAGCACATCCATTTCGTGCCCCAGCGTCGCGCTATCGTCGGCACCGCCGATTCCGGGATGTTGTGCAGCCATCGACTTGATGGAAGAGAACGCTGGACTGAGCAGATCTGGCGTAACGTCGGCGACCTCGCAGTCAACGGCAACGGACGAACGATCTTGCTGGCCGCATTCAATCACGGTGTCCAGAGTTTCACCGCCCGCGGGCGTTCCCACGGTTTCTTTGACATCGAGGGAACTGTCCACCTCGTCTCGATCAGCTATGTCGGCACCATCCTGACCGCCGCCACGAGGGAGCAACAACTCTACCTGCTGGACATCGACGGTTCGATCCTCTGGCAGGCCACGCTCCCGGAGCCGCTTGCGACCCTGCGCTGCGGACCGCTTGGCGAACACATCCTCTGCGGGTTTTCCTCGGGCCTGGTCGAGTGTCTGCGCTGGCCGCCCTGGCCACGACACAAGGTGGAGGCCGACGACGACTAAGGTGTTTTTTGACCGTCCGGTTTCAACGAGTATATAATCGCGTCGTCGCCCCCTGATCTTCGTGTGACCAATCCCTAGTCGCTGTCCGACAGAGATGAGGTTGATGTCAATCGACCCGCAACAATCGCCGGAACGCCCGGAATCGACATCATCCACGCAGCAGGACCTTCCCGGATCTTTCGGGCGTTATCAGATCGAGCGACTCCTCGGGCGGGGGGGGATGGGAAGGGTCTACCTCGCCCACGACCCCAAGAAAGGTCGCCGGGTTGCGTTGAAGGTGATGGCCAGAGAGACGGCCACCAACCCCACGCTGCTGAAGAGGTTTCGCGCCGAAGCCCTGGCCACACGAGAGCTCCAACACGAGAACATTGTTGGTGTGTACGAGGCGGGTTCGATCAATCACCAGTTCTACATCGCACTGGAATACATTGACGGGACCGACGTCAGCCAACTGATCGTCTCACGAGGCCCCTTGCCGGTCCAACGTTCACTGGAGATCATCCGCCAGACAGCCGCTGCGCTCGAACAGGCCCACATCCAGGGGATCGTGCACCGGGACATCAAGCCCTCGAATATCCTCATCCGTCGCGATGGAGTCGTCAAACTCACCGACATGGGTCTGGCGCGATCGACCGATGATGCCAACCAATCCCGAATCACTCGAGCGGGCACAACCGTCGGCACCGTCGACTACATCTCTCCCGAACAGGCCCGAGACAGTTCCTCGGCCGACACCCGCAGCGACATCTACTCCCTCGGCTGCAGCTGGTACCACATGCTCACCGGGCAAGCGATCTTTCCGGACGGCACCCTGACCGAAAAGCTTCGCCACCACGCTGCCACCCCGCCACCGGATGCCAGGATCATCAACGAATCGATCTCCGGGAACATCGCTGTGGTCCTGGAGCGGATGCTCGCTAAAGACCCCGATCGGCGTTATCAGGACCCCACCCAGCTGATCGCAGCACTCGATGGCGTCGAAGACGACCGCGAAGACCTTTCGATCGACATCCTCGCCGGGCTCGCTGAAGGCGACAACAGCCTGTCACCGACAACCACTCCACCACCCCCCGCTGCGCCGCGGCCAGCGCGTTCCCGGGCGGCTTCGCCGCCGCCATCACCGCGATCGCGTCGAACCCAGAGGCGTCCCGACGCCGACGAACAGACCGGACCCGACTGGTCGACACTCAAGCCGATCGGCCTGCTGATGTTCTGCCTACTGCTGGTCCTCTTGTGTGGCTGGTTCCTGTTCAACCTCAGCCAGTCACTAGATGTCTCTGAACGCCCAGACGGCCTGAGTGTCGGCTCCGTCACCAGCGGGGCCACCAGCGACATTCCTCTGCCCGCGACACGGGCGACCCCCTAGCTCTCGATAGCCACGGCCCCTTCATCCGGCTCCTCAGGCTCCGCCGTCCGCAGCGGCCACGTCAGCCGGAAACGGCAGCCGGCGCCGGGCGAATTCTCCACCTGAATCTCACCGCCGTGTTCTCCAATGATCTTGTGGCTGACGGCCAACCCAAGGCCGGTTCCGCGAGCCCCCTTGGAAGACTCGAAGATCGCAAACAATTGTGGCATCTCGTTCTCGGGAACACCGGTCCCGTTATCCTCGACATCAATGAAAGCCCATTCGGCCGACGAGTCGATCCCGGTAGTCACACTCACTTTCGCACCGGGGCGCCCCTCGACAGCATCGATGGCATTGACAACCACGTTGAGCACGGCGCGATGGATTCCCTCGGGATCGCAGTCCACCTCGCGGGGGCGTTCGGAGAGCTCACACTGCAAACACACGTGTGTCTCCCCGGCACGCGCCTGCAGCAACTCGCACACATCCGTGACAATCCCGTTGACATCGGCACGTTTCCAGGCCGGCAGCCGATCGGTGCTGTAGGTCAGCATGTCCATCACGAGGTCGTAAATTCGCCCCTGGTTGCGATCGACGATTCCCCAGCCTTTCTCGATCAACTGTTCATCGTGGTCCTTCAAGCCGAGGTTGATCAGGTAGCTGCCGCCACGGACTCCCTGAAGGATATTCTTGATGTGATGGCTCAGCGTCGCGATCGCCTGTCCGACAGCCGCCAACCGTTCCGCTTTCACGAGCGCCTGCTGCGACCTCTGCCCATCGATGGCCAACCCGGCGTGACGGCCAATCGCCACCAGCAAACGCAAGGATTCTTCGGTCAATCGCCCGGCCGGTGAACGCGTTTTCATCACGTCGGCGACATCGGTCGTGGTGTCGAGATAGATCACTCCGAGCACCGTTTGGCGGCCGACCAACGGCGCGCACACGGCTTCCCGCACGCCAGCCTGCAGAATACTGCGACCGCCGGAAAACCGGTTGTCATGTTGCGCATCCGATGTACGGACACCGTGCCCTTGCATCATCACCACGTCCACGATGCTTCGCGGGACCGGCATTGTATCATCGCAGGACCGGCTGTCCCTCATATGCCCACGCCCCCGGTAGACCCGGGGTACAGGCAGACCCGATTCCCGTGAGACCATCAGCACGCAACCCCGATCTGCAGAAACCACCTCGAGGGCCACGTCCAAAATCCCTTGCAGGATCGTTTCCAGCGTAGCCGTTGGATCAGCAACCTCTTCACTGATTCGATAAAGGGCCGCCAGGCTCGCCAGCGCCTCGGCCTCGGTCGACTCCGATACACCTACCGATTCGAATGGACGCTCCTCAGATGACCCGGCGGAAGTCTCTGTGCCGGCTTCCGCGGCGGTGACTGGCCGGCGGCCTTCCGGCGGATCGATCGCACTCACAATGCTCGAACGATCCTCGGCACCACTGACAAGGTCCACAGGAAGCGGTTTGCTCGATCCGACACCGACGACACGGAACAACAACACGGTTTGACCTACCTGAAGCTGATCACCGTCAACGATCCGTTGCCGATCGATCTGTGCTCCATTCAGGAACGTGCCATTGACACTCCCAAGATCAGACAGCACGAAACCGGTCTCTGCCCATTCAAGAGCGGCATGAAAACGAGAAGCTTCACTGTCGGGTAGACGCACCGCGTTGTCAGCACCCCGGCCGATACCAGCCCGGCGTCGACCGATCTGGAACCGCGTCCCTTGACCGGTCCCTTCCACGATCAGCAGCGTCGCGGTTGCCACGATTTTCACCCTCGAACGAAAACGCTCGGCGACGCGACACCGCGCCGTCGAGCGTCATCATAACACGGTGAACAATCCCGAGGGATCTTCCGTCGCGATCAGTTGGTGGCCTCGGCGTAACGCCGCGCCACTTCGTTCCAGTTGATCACGGCGAAGAACGCCTGGATGTAGTCCGGACGACGATTCTGATAATTCAGGTAGTAGGCGTGTTCCCACACATCCAGACCCAGAATCGGGGTACGCCCCTGCGAGAGCGGTGTGTCCTGGTTGGCGGTACTTTCCACGACCAACCCGTCCTCGCCCACACTCAACCAGGCCCAGCCACTACCGAATCGCGTCGCAGCGGCCTTAGCAAACTGCTCCTGGAATCCTTCCAGGCTTCCGCAGGCCGCATCGATCGCCGCGGCCAAAGCCCCTTCCGGTGAACCACCACCATCAGGACTCATCACAGTCCAGAACAACGAGTGATTCGCGTGTCCCCCCCCGTTATTCTGCACAGCACCCCGAATGGCTTCCGGCACCGCACCCAGATCGCTGACAAGTTCTTCAACGCTCTTTCCCGCCAGGTCGTCGTGCCCGTCCAGGGCGGCATTGACATTGTTGATATAGGCGTTGTGGTGTTTGCTGTGATGGATTTCCATCGTCTGGGCGTCAATATGTGGTTCCAGCGCATCGTAAGCGTAGGGAAGTTCGGGCAACTCATATGCCATGGTGATCGTCTCCTGAGCTAATCCTCGTGGCCGGTCACTCCAGACGGCAACCGCTGAAGCGTATTGTAGAGGCTCCTCGACAACGAACAACCGTGGCCGTGGCGAGTCTGAAAAGGGGACTCTACAATGGGAATCTCGCCACGTGTCCCGCCTCACCGAAACTCTCCCAACCCGATGTCCCCACGTGTCCTGACTTCGTTGCCAGTTTTCAACGAGGCCGCGCATGTTGACGCGGTCCTTGAGCAGGTCCGAAACCATTGCCTGGACATTCTCGTCGTCGACGATGGATCCTCCGACGGAACCGCCGAGCGTTTGGCCCGCCACCCCGACATCCGAGTCGAGACTCACGGCAGCAACCGTGGTTACGGCGCCGCGTTGTTGACCGCTTTCGATCATGCCATCCGGCATGAGTTCGACATCCTTGTGACCATCGACTGCGATGGGCAGCATGAACCGAAACGGATTCCGCCGCTGGTCCACGCCTTGCAGGAAAGCCAGGCTGACATCTTGTCGGGCAGTCGTTACCTGGAAACAGATCTTTCGGCCAGTTCACCACCGGAAGATCGGCGCCGCATCAATGTCGAGATCACGGCCCGGCTCAACCGGATACTTGGCCTGCAACTGACCGACGCATTTTGCGGCTTCAAGGCTTACCGCACCTCCACCCTGCAGGAACTTTCCCTGACTGAAACCGGTTATGCCATGCCGCTGCAATTGTGGGTACAGGCCGCACGGCGGGGTTTGAAGATCGTCGAATTTCCTGTCCCCCTGATCTATCTCGACGAGGACCGGTCCTTCGGTGGCGCCCTCGACGATTCCAACAGCCGAATGTCATACTACCTTGAGGTGCTCGATCGGGCCCTCGCCGCCACTCCTGGCGACTGACACTCCGCCTTCCTGTCACAACACCTGCCGTGACCGCCTCTTCTCACACCTCCACACCGCCCGCCCGCTGTGTCCCGCGCCAGAACCGCGAATTCCTGGCTGACCCGCGGTTGGCTGACGCGCCCGGGCTGGCCGACGCGGCACATCGAACATTCGCCCAGTCACAGGCGATCTTCGGAGGCCGATCGCTGCACAGCCTTCGGCAATGGACCGCCGAGGACACCTTCGTCGCCGCAAACCGGTACGCCGCCGAGTTCGGGCGCCGGATGCCGACATCGCCCGGTGACGGCCCGATCATCGTCGGCGGCCACCAACCGACACTCTTTCATTGTGGCGTCTTGTTGAAGAATTTCGCGATCTCTCGTCTGGCCCGCCACGTCGGTGGTGCGGCCCTGAATCTGATCGTCGACAATGATCTTGCCACTTCTGGGCAACTGAAACTTCCGGCCGCTGATCCGGCCAATCCCGCTTTCTCACACGTTTCGTTCACCGACCAACCTCTGGCCAGGCCGTGGGAAGATCTTGATTGCGGCCCGGACACTGAATTCCATACGTTTGCCGACCGTGTCCACACGGCGATGTCGGCCTGGGACATCGACCCGGTCCTGCCCGAGATCTGGCCTGCGGCGATGACAGCAGCTCGCCGAGGTGCCGGAATGTCTGACTGCCTTTCGGCACCCCGTATGGCTCTCCAGGACGATCTTGGAGCTTCCACATTCGAGTTGCCCATCTCGCGATTGGCTTCAAGGGAACCTTTTCAATGGTACGTCGCGTTTCTGTTGGGAGATGCCGAGCGGTTTGCTGTCGAACACAATCAGGCCCTGGCTGTCTACCGCCGCGTCCATCGCGTTCGCAGTCGTACCCATCCAGCTCCCGACCTCACTCGAGACGGAGATTGGGTCGAAACCCCGTTCTGGTGCTGGCACGCCGGTGAAACGAGAAGACGCCGTCTGCTGACGAACAGCACGGCCGAGGGCATTTTGCTCAGTGACGGAACCCGTCACTTGCAGACGCTGCCGCGAACCACTTCTGACGATCCCAAATCGGCAGCCGACCTGCTGGCCGAGTTGCAACGAGGCGGGCTGCGGATTCGGCCCAGCGCTCTCTCCACCACACTGTTTGCCCGTGTCTTCCTCGCAGATCTGTTCGTCCACGGAATCGGCGGTTCCAAGTACGACGAAGTCACCGACATGTTGATGGAACGCTTCTTCGAAATTGCACCGCCGACTTTCCTGACATTGAGCGGAACTTTACACCTTCCTTTGGCTGAGCCCTACGACGTGGCAATCGATGATCTCACGCAACTGGAATCACGTTTGCGGCGGATCCGCTACAACTCCCAGGAATTTCTTCCAGCCGGCTGTGGCTCCGATCTGCAGGACCAGAAGCGTCGTTTGATCGCCGATCAACAAAACGACCAGCGGTTACCGACACCCCAATCCCGGCAACGTCGGAAAGCCCGTTATCAGGAGTTCCGGTCCGTCAATCAGGCCTTGCGAAAACACACCGACGATTCCTGGCGAGCACACGAGCAAACCCATCACGAGATTCGGCGACAACTCGATGCCAATGCCGTGTTGGCCAACCGTGAGTTCTCCTTCTGCCTGTTCCCGAAGGAGTTGCTGAAGTCGTTTTTTGAGCTCTCGCTGACCGGCCTGACGTGAACCGGGGACTGGTGAAGTACACTCACTCTGGATTACCATCTCGGTTGCTGATGCGCCGCTTCCCTCAAGGAGTTCACACGGTGAAAACTCTTTCTTCCCGCACCACGCGACCCAACTCTCACCGGCTTCGTCACTTCTCGTTTTCCAGGCTGTTGCTGTGTGCGGTGGCCACGACCACCGTGGCCGCCACGGCGGTCGCCTGGCCGGCCAAGACGGCCCCTGGGACGCAGGATCGCCTGCAGAAGGACATCAAATACCTCTCATCCGATGATCTCGAGGGACGCGGGGTCGGTACGAAGGGATTGAACCTCGCGGCCGACTACATCCGCAAGCAGTTCAAGGCAAACGGCCTGGATGTTTCACGAGTCGAAGGCAAGGCCTTTCAGCCTTTCACGCTGGTGACCGATGTCAAACTCGGTAGCCCCAACACACTCACTCTCGTCGGCCCCAAGAAGCATACGTTTGAATTGAAGCAAGGAACCGATTTCGAGGTCTGTGCCTTTGGCGGCTCGGGAGAGATCAGTGGCGAACTGGTTTTCCTGGGCTACTCGATCGATGCTCCCAAATCCCATTACAGCGATCTGAAGGGGATCGACGTGAAGGGAAAGGTGGTCGTGATCATGCGGCGGACTCCCCTGCAGTCCGACCCGAACGGTCCGTTTGCCGCCCCGCACGGAGGCATTTCCCAACACGCCTCCCTTCGATCGAAGGTCAGCAATGCCTTCGGTGCCGGAGCCAAGGCAATTCTCTTCGTCAACGATCCTCATTCCAACCGCCAAAACGCCGCCCAGGAACTTGGTCGGGCCCGCGATGCTGTTGTCAGCGCCGCGGTGACCTTCGATGGCATCAACACCGACCAGAAAGACAAGCTCACCGAGTCACGCCGTCGCCTGGCTGCGGCCGTCAAGCGACTCGCCACCATCCAGAAAAAACAAAAACAGGGGCCAGCCGACCCCCTGATGCGTTTTGGTTACGGCCGCTCGGGTAACTCCCGAGAGATCCCCATCGTGCACATCACCCACAAGGCACTCGACCAGGTGCTCAAGGCCGGACTCAAGACAACGCTCACCAAGCTCGAAACGGCCATCGACAAAGACTACAAATCCAGGAGCCAGGTGGTGCCGGGCTGGCATGTCCAAATCAAGACGTCAATCACAACGGTTCGCACCGAAGTCAAGAACGTCATTGGCGTCCTGGAAGGTGAGGGGCCGCTCAAGGACGAGACGATCGTCATCGGCGCCCACTACGATCACGTCGGCATGGGCGGAACCGGGTCCCTGGCCCCCGGTTCCAAGGAGGTTCACAACGGTGCCGATGACAATGCCTCGGGAACCGTCAGCCTGATCGAATTGGCTCGTCGCCTGGCCGCGAGAAAGAAGAAGCTGCCCCGCCGCCTCGTGTTCATCGCCTTCACGGCTGAAGAACTGGGCCTGATCGGTTCTGCCCGTTACGTCGCCAACCCAGTCTTCCCTCTCGACAAGACCATCGCCATGTTCAACATGGACATGGTCGGTCGCCTGCGGGAGAACCGACTGACGGTCTTCGGAACCGGCACCGCACCGCGATGGAAGAAGATGCTCGACGCCAAGGGGAAACGACACGAGTTTGTCCTGTCGATGAAACCCAGCGGTTTTGGTCCCAGTGACCACTCCTCCTTCTACGGAAAGAAGATCCCGGTACTGCACTTCTTCACCGGCACACACAGCGATTATCACCGTCCCGGTGACGACTGGCCCAAGATCAACCTGGGAGGCATCGAGCAAGTCGTCGGACTGATCGAGGACATGGTCCTGGCCACGGCGCAAACCAAGGCCAGGCCCAAGTACGTCGAGCTCACGTCGCGAGCACAAGTCAACCGCAGCGGCAGCCGCCCGTATTTCGGCAGCATTCCCGATTTTGCCAGCGATGCGAAGGGCTATGCCATTTCGGGGGTTGGCCCCGGCAGTCCTGCCGCCAAGGGTGGCCTGAAGGGGGGGGACCTGATCATCGGTCTCGGCACTGCCAAGATCGGAGGCCTTGACGATTTTGATCTCGTGCTGAGGAAATACAAGGGGGGTGATACTGTCTCGGTGACCGTCCTCCGCGACGGAAAACGCAAGACTCTCAAGATTACTCTCGCCAAACCGCGATAAAACGATCCGGCGGTCCATCCGCTGTTCGTCAGGGCCGGAGATATACAACCGACACGCTGGTCGTCAGATCCATCGGCAGACGGTTGCTGACCAGGTTGATACTGGAGTTGTAGTCGAGCTCATAGCCGAGCTTCAGACTCCATCGTTCCTCGTTATCCAGGGGCACGATGACACCGGTGTTGCTGCGAAACCGGAACACATCCAGTGAAAGCACACTGGGCCGCATCGACATCCTCGTTTCCATTCGGGAACGTTCAAACAGCGGCCAGTCGAGTTCGAATTCGACCAACAGGTCCTCGGTCAGACTGTCACCACCCGAGTTGCTGTAGATCTCCATGGTCACGGCTGGACCGACCCGCATCATGATGTGCCGATCCTCCTCGTCGACGAACCGATAACCGACGCCCACCGATCCAGTACCACGATAGTCGATGCCCTGGAACTCGTTGTACTCATGCTTGCCACTGTAGTACAGGATCCATCCACTCAACTGCGTCCGATCGACCGTGCTGTTGATGAACCAGCGATTGGTATTGCGCCGATCATTGACCTGGCTGTAGCGTCCGCCCCAGTCAACCCGGTGCACCACGTTCTCCTTCTCACGTTGAAACAGCCCGGCCAGGCGGACAAAATCCTGCTCGGTATTGCCTCTGAGCACCTGGGCTCCGACTTCAATGCGACGCGTCCACTCGCCAAACTTCGTCCCCGCCCGTCTGATCAACGACGACCACGAGGCGGGTGTTGCCCGATTCGAAGAAGCGCCCGGCATCCGCAACAACGCGTCCCGAGCAAGAGCTGACACATCCAGGTCGGGAACCAGTCGATCCTCAGGCCCAGTTTCACCGTGGCTTGCGGCTTCCAACAGTCCCCCCACCACAGGTCGCCAACCGGCACTGACTTCGCGGTCCATTTCAAGGACGTCCGCCCCGTGAACCGTCGCCAACCAACCAGCGACGCCCGGCACCAGCAACACCGCCATCAACCCCTGACAAAGTCTCTTCAATGGCATATCCAGTAGAGCCACCTCGGTGAGCGAAAATCCGGTACCTCGCGGTCGCGGATTGTAGTTGCGTTACTGACACCGGGTAAAGGGAATTCTGGTTCATGGCAAAGCTGCCTTGCCGCGCAGAGGATCAACCGGCAAAATAACGACACACGAGAAGATCACGACGGAAAGCGGCCATGGCAAAAAAAGGAGTCCGCAAGAAGCTTCCCAAGGAAGTGGCGGTCATCAATGCCGACAACTGCACCGGTTGCCAGTCGTGCGTGGAGGTCTGCCCGGTCGACTGCATCGACACGATTCCCGGGGGAGGGATCCACTCCTTTCGGAGCTGGTGCGAAATCGATGTCGAGCGATGTGTCGGTTGCGAGGTCTGCGTCGCGATCCCCACGAAAAAGTCCAATCCTTACGAATTGCAACTCTGCCCCTGGAAGGCCATCGAGATGGTCAAGACCGTCGACGTGGCCCACGCGGTCGCGGCCAAAGGCGGCCCCCCGGGCTACCTGCATGACAACTGGGAACGGGTCGTCGAACCGGCCATTCGCATGTCCGAGTTGGCTGCCACCGGGTCCTGACGCGCCACATGGCCGACGCTCTCCAAGTCCTGATTACCGACCGCGCCTGGCCCGATTCGCATGTCGAGCGTGACATCCTGGCCAATGTTGGTGCCGAGGTCATAGAAGCAGACGACTCTCAGGAATCGACGCTCGTGGAATTGGCAGCGAATGCCGACGCCATCGCCACCTGCTGGGCCCAGGTCACCACCGCGGTCATCGAAGCCTCGCCGAAGTGCCAGATCATCGCCCGGTTTGGCATCGGGTTGGACAACATCGCGATCGACACCGCGACCGAGCGAGGCATCCCAGTAACATACGTCCCCGACTATTGCGTCCCGGAGGTCTCCGACCACACCGTGGCGCTGCTGCTGACAGCCCTGCGCAAGACCGCCTTCTTTCATCAGCAAACGAAGTCCGGCCACTACGCGTTGTCCGAGGGACCGCCGCTGCGTCGCCTGGCCGGACAGCGACTGGGCCTGATTGGCCTGGGCCGCATTGGGCAGGCCGTCGTCCCCAAGGCTCGGGCCCTGGGATTCGAAGTGGTCGCTCACACACCCTCGGCCAATGACCACGGCACTGGTTGTCCGATGCTCTCCCTTGATGAACTGCTCAGCACCAGCGACGCCGTGTCACTGCACCTGCCACTCACCGACGACAATCACCAGATGCTCAACGCCAACGCACTGGCTTTGATGCCCGACCATGCCGTAGTGATCAACACCTCCCGGGGCGGCCTGGTTGACCACGCCGCGGTCTGGGACGCTCTCCGCAACGACCGCCTGGGGGGCCTCGCCCTGGACGTGTTCGACCCAGAACCCCCTGACCTGTCCGACCCGCTCTTCGCCGACCATCGCGTGATCGCTACACCGCATGCCGCCTTTCTCTCCAGGGAATCGCTTCATGAACTGCGGAGCCGAACCGCCCGCCAGGTGGCCGACGTCCTCGTCGGTCGACTCCCCGAACACGTCGTCAATCCCGCGGTCTGCCAGCACCTGCGACCGGGAACCCCCTCAGGACCCGGAGTCGGTCGGCCGCAGTAATGGGGGAGGTACCGGCTGCAATTGGCTGCCGGGGGTAAGAAGAGATTCGCCCCCGGTGTCATTTTCAGCGCCGGGAACTGGTGCCGTCTCCAGGGCGAGGATCGTCACCACCTCGTGTTTGCGCTGCTCGATTCGGTTCCCCGTCAACGACTCGAGACCGAGCTCAATATAGCGGTTCCAGTGAGCCCGCCGGGGAAGTCCGCTGGCGGTGTCGATCACGAGTTCCCCAAACGCGTGGCCACCTTTTAGAGTGACGTTGACGGTTTTTCCGACCAGGGTGACCGTCGTTGCCGGTCGACCGGTGGCGACCGCACCCAGCAGGTCCAACGATACGATGCCACCACCGGACTGCTTGATCGTATAACGCGTGCTGATCTCCATCGGCACCGGTAACGCAACGCGACGGATCTGCAGTGGTGGCGCCACAAGCTCCTTGCTGGAAGACCTGGCAAGCGCCACCAGGCCGATCCGATCCCAAACGAATTCCGCAGCTGCGGTTCCCCGCAACGAACCTCGAAACAACGACTCCGGAACTTCGACCAACTCCGACACCTGCCCGACCGCGTTCATCCGGAACACGAAACCCGAATCAATCAACTCCAGGTAAGGGCGGACTGCAGCCGGCGCTTTCGATGTCACATCTGATGAATCGAACACAACGCGCTCACCGGGCAGGCTGTGCCAGTATTTCATCTTGCGGTACGTCACGCGGCAGGTCCGATCCGGACCTTGAACACCCTCGACCGTGATGTCATACCAGACATCCAGCTGTGACTGGCTGGTGTCCATGCCGTTCGCCGAAGACTGGGCCAGGGTTTGTGTCAGCTTCTTGACGAACGAGTACGAGGCCCCGATCACTGGATTCGTTGACCCGGTGGCAACAAACCCGCCACCTTCGCCCCCGTCCAGTTCCGCGTCTTCGACCTCTGCACCCCAGTCGTCGTCCGGCAGTAACTCCCCCTCTTCAAACCCCACGCTCGAGGTCGTCTCACTGAAACAACCGACCGAAAAAGAGGCCACAACGCAACACATCATCAGCAAAACAGCATGTCTCACATTCATGATTCCGACCCCTCGCCACAACGGCACCGAAAAATCCAGCGGAG
>PBSL01000007.1 GCA_002726205.1 Planctomycetaceae bacterium
AGAGATCCGACGACTGGTCGGATTCATGCCGGATTTCTTCGGGGTGTATGACGACATGACCGTGATCGAGTACCTCGAGTTTTTTGCCGCCACGTACCGGATCGATGCCAATGCCCGACGAGCGATCTGCGAGGAAAAGCTGGAACTGGTCGACATGGGTTTCAAGAGAGATGCGATGGTCAACCAGTTGTCTCGCGGGCAAACCCAGCGGATCGGGCTGGCCAGGGTGTTGCTGCACGAACCCCAGGTCCTGCTGCTGGATGAACCGGCCAGTGGCCTTGATCCGCGGGCCCGAATCGAGATCCGCAATCTACTGAAGCGGCTCGGCGAGATGAACAAGACCGTGATCGTCAGCAGCCACATTCTCCCCGAGTTGGCCGACGTTTGCACCCGGGTCGGGATGATCGAGAAAGGGCACCTGATCGTCGACGGGCACGTTGAGGAAGTGATGCGGAAAGCACGTGAGCGGCTTGTGCTGCACGTGCGGGTACGCGGTCAGCAGTCCGGACCCGACGATTCGACGACCGGGGCCACCGACCGCGCGGCGGCGTTGATTGAACAGGCCGACGGTGTCGACGGTGTCTCGATCAATCGAGGCACCGTGCACGTTACACTCGTCTCCGAGGTGCTCGACTACAGTTTTCTGCCAACGCTGTTGATCGAAGCCGGCTTTCGACTCGAGTTGTTTCGCGAGGAAGAAGTGAATCTCGAGACGGCGTTCATGCAACTGACCAAGGGCCTGGTGCAGTAGTCAATGATTCCCGGGTCCGCGACCGGGGAGACGGGTAAGCGATGGCCGACGGATTCCTGGGATACGAAGCATCGTTGATGCTCGATGTTGTCGTGGTCTCGCTGGTCGTCGTCGTGCCTCTGCTGGGATTGAGCCTGGGCCTGGTTCGGGTCCGGAAGAATTATCGGTTGCACCGGCGATTGCAGGTCCTGCTGGGAGCGATCCTGTTGATCGCGGTCACGCTGTTCGAGATCGACATGCGGCTGAGCGGTGGCTTCTGGCAGATGTCGAAAGACGATTCGACCGGCATGCACGTGCTGTTGTACTGTCACCTGTTCTTCGCGATTTCGACTGTCGGACTCTGGGCGGTGACGCTTGGC
The DNA here is from genome assembly GCA_002726205.1 of Planctomycetaceae bacterium. GTDB lineage: Bacteria > Planctomycetota > Planctomycetia > Planctomycetales > Planctomycetaceae. The sequence continues at coordinate 1,111 of PBSL01000007.1, forward strand.
CTGGCACACCGTCGTTTCCTTGGCGACGACCCGGTGCCCGGAGATCACAGCCGGCTTCATCGACGGCTGGGCTGGTTATCGACACTCGATATCACCGCCACAGCGGTCACCGGGCTGCTGGTCTACTACTACGGTTTCGTGGCGCCGGTGGCCGGTTCGTGATCGTCGCAAGGGGCGCCGGCATGACCGGCCGTCGGTTGTGAACTTGCGGCGATGGCCTCCGAATGGGACCGCGATACGCTCTCATTCGATCCAACCTGCTCGATCCGCGACAGCTGCTGGTGCAGAGAGCGGACCTGGTGTGAGATTTCCTCGGTTGTCTGTTGCATGCCCCTGGAGATCAGGTTGACCACGCCAAGAAACAACAGGATCTGGCCGGCCGTCGCGACGAGCCAGGAGGTCGGAGTGTCGACCGGTGGTTGGCCGAACCTGTTCCAGAGGATCAAGATCCCGCCAGTGGTCAGACCCAACACGCCGCCGTAGGCGAGCAGTTGGGCCCAGAGCATCGGTGGCGGCTTCTTTTCCTGGGGGCTGGGATCGCTGGTCGCCTGGACCTTCGGCGTTGCGGGTCTGCCGGCTCTGAGATCGTTGCGATCGCCGTGCGGTCCTACGGTCGGTTGTTGGTGAGCGTCGTGGTGTCCTGTCGGAAGCGAGGCGAGCGTGGATGCCACGGTCGACAGCGGATCATCAGCGTTCGCCGCCGCTTCGGATGGTCCTGAAGAGGTCGTTTGTGGTGCGGAGACGGGTGTCGAACGAGGGGGGTCTGCCGTTTCCGACCGTGAGCCGGTTGTCGGTGTCGCCGGCGGTTGTTGTTTGTCATCGCAGTGCGCCGAATCGACACGGAAATTGAGTTGCGCGGTTCCGGGGAGCGGGGAATCCGATGCGGGCCGGGTCGTGTTCTGCAAGGTTGGTTCGGATTGTCGGCTGGCTGCCGGGGATGCTGCCGAGGCCGGGACAGCCGTGGATTCGAGTGGATCGTCGTCGTCCCAGCGTTGGAGCAGTTCCTGGGCCTGTTGGACAGCATCGGGAAGCGGGACTTCTTCAACCAATGGACCGGCGCAACGCGGGCACTGCGGGACATCATTTTCCCGGGAAGAAGCAAACTGGGCCTGGCACTTTGCGCACCACATCCGTGTGTCCACGTCGAGGTCAAATTTGTGGGGTTATTCTAGGAATGCCCCCCACTGACGCAAGAGCGGTTCTTCGTTCCGTGCCGCCACGATTCTGCTCAGACCCGGTCCGGTCTAGGTGAAGAACTCGCCGGCTTCGTCCATGAATTCTGCTTCCAGCACACGCAGCTCGCCGACGGCATCGGCGAGCATGACCGACGTGATCCGCGTACCTCGCAGCGAGACCATCTGGCCAAATTGGCCGTCGTGCGCCAGTCGAGCGGCGTGGACGCCGAGCCGGGTTCCCAGCACACGATCGTAGGCGCTGGGAGCTCCCCCGCGTTGCAGATGACCCAGCGTGACGACACGGGTTTCGATGCCGGTTCGAGTCTCGATCAACTCCGCAATGATATCGCCGATTCCACCCAGCTTGACATGTCCGAACTCATCGATTTCCGTGTCACGGGTGATGAAACCGTTGGCTTCGGGCAGAGTGACGCCCTCGCTGACGATCACGATCCCGTACATCTTGCCGGCCTCGCGACGTTCCTTCAGCAGATTGCACATGCGATCGATGTCGGGGGCTTCCTCGGGCACCAGGATGTAATCGGCCGCGGTCGATACGCCGGCAAAACAGGTGATCCAACCGGCATGTCGTCCCATGGTCTCGATCACCATCACCCGTCGGTGTGATTCGGCGGTTGTTCTCAGGCGGTCGACGGCTTCCATCACGACGTTGATTGACGTGTCGAATCCGAAAGTGACGTCGGTGCTCGAGAGGTCGTTGTCGATGGTCTTGGGAATCCCGATCGTGGGGACACCATGCTGGGCGTTCAATTGATGCGCGACGCCGAGCGTGTCGTCACCACCGATTGCGATCAGGGCGTCGAGCTCGACGGATTCGATCGTTGCCAGCACACGAGCGACCGATTCATCGTCCTTGAAAGGATTGGTTCGGGATGATCCCAGGATTGTGCCACCGCGGGAGATGATGTCGTCGGTCGCTTCGACGGTCAGTTCGATGTGTTCTCCACTGATGACGCCTCGCCAGCCCTCCAGGAAACCCAGCGTCGTTCCACCGCGGTTCGCGTTGGTTCTGACAACGGCGCGGATGACTGCGTTCAGCCCCGGGCAGTCGCCACCGCCGGTCAGTGTTCCGATCTTCATCGCCTCGATCCTGATCGTGTTCGTGAGGTCATCGGTCGCGTCCGAGACAGAAGGAGAGGTGGTCGGGACCGGGGGTCACAGCAATTCCCGTTCGATGAAGCCCGTGTCGACATTTCCGTCGATGAACGCGGAGTGATTGAAGATCTGCTTCAGCAGTGGAATCGTCGTGTGGATCCCCTCGACACAAAATTCCTCCAACGCGCGTTTCATGCACCGAATCGCCTCGGCACGCGTTGGCCGATGTACGATCAGCTTGCCGATCAGTGAGTCGTAGTAAGGAGGGACACGGTAACCGGCATGTACGTGCGAGTCGAAGCGGATGCCACGCCCTCCCGGTACCTTCAGTCCGGTGATCGTGCCGGGGGAACCGCGGAAATCATGCTCGGGATCTTCGGCGTTGATCCTGGCCTCGATCGAGAAACCCAGGCAGGGAATTTTGCGCTGTGAAAATCCCAGTTCTTCTCCCGCCGCAATCCTCAACTGCTGTTCGATCAGGTCAATTCCCGTCACTTGCTCGGTCACCGGGTGTTCGACCTGGATGCGGGCGTTGACTTCGATGAAGTAGAACTGGTATTCGCTGTCGACCAGGAATTCCACGGTCCCCGCGTTTGCGTATCCGGATGTCTTGACCAGCCGGATCGCGGCCTTGCAGATGTCCTCGCGAACCGCCTTGGGGAGGTTCGGTGCCGGAGTCTCCTCGACGAGTTTCTGGTGGCGTCGCTGCAGCGTGCAGTCGCGTTCCCAGAGATGAACGGTGTTGCCGTGGTGGTCGGCCAGGATCTGGACTTCGACGTGCCGTGGATTCTCGATGTATTTTTCCAGGTAGACACCCGCGTTGTTGAAAGCCTTTTCGGCCTCGGCGGCTGCTGCCGACAGGCAACCCTTCAAGGAGATGTTGTTTCGGGCCACCCGCATGCCCTTGCCGCCGCCGCCGGCAGTTGCCTTGACCAGTACCGGGTAACCGATCTCCTCGGCCACACGCAATGCCTCGGTCTCGTTCTCGATCAGCCCGTCGCTGCCGGGCACCGTGTACACCTTTGCGTTGCGAGCGATTGTGCGGGCAGTGACCTTGTCGCCGAGTTGCTGCATCGCCTCGTGCGGTGGTCCGATGAACTCGATCTTGCAGCTGCGACAGACCTCGGCAAAGTGGGCGTTTTCCGCGAGGAACCCGTAGCCGGGGTGAATGGCCTGCACGTTTCCGATCTCGGCGGCACTGATGATCCGGTTGATCATCAGGTAACTGTCACTGGAATTGTTGCCGCCGATACAGTACGCCTCGTCGGCAAGATCCAGGTAACTCGCGCCGCGGTCGGCTTCGCTGAACACCGCCACGGTTTCAATTCCCAGCTCGCGACAGGTGCGGATGATCCGCAGGGCAATCTCGCCACGATTGGCTACGAGGATCCGCTGGAACATTGTGCTGGTCGCCGACAAAGTGAGCGAAAGATTCGCAGGGGTTCGAGAGGGAAACTAGCCGGGTTGGATACGAAAGAGTGGTTGGCCATATTCCACTGCATCGCCGTTGTTGACGAGCACCTCGGCAATTGTCCCGGCCATCTCTGCGGGAATCTGGTTGAACACTTTCATCGCTTCGACGATGCACACGATCGTATCCGCCGAGACGGCCTGGCCAACCTTGACGAAGGCCGGGTCGTCCGGGGTCGGTGCTGAGTAAAATGTTCCCACCACCGGGCTGTCGATCGTGGGTGGAGCCGCCTGCACCGGCGCAGAGCCGGCTGGTGCAGCAGTGTCGGTCGCGTTTGCGGCCGGGACCATCTGGATGCTGTCACCGGAATCCTTGCGGACCTTCCACGCCTGGTCACCCTTGGTCAGGCTGACTTCACTTAGCCCGTGCTCGTCCATCAGGGCGATCAATTCCCTGAGCTTGTCCAGATCGAAGGCCTGTTCGTCTGCCATCGGCATTGGTTCCGCGGTGGGAGAGACTCTGTGAGAAGTTGGGGATTATCCGATCTCGACGACCGAGTCCTCGAATCGCTTGGGAACGCTGGTCAGCACCTCGTGGCCATCCCGTGTCACCAACACATCATCCTCGATTCGCACACCACCTCGACCCGGGAGATAAATTCCCGGCTCGACGGTGATTACCATCCCCGGTTCCAAGACCCCCTGGGCAACAGGGCTGAAACGAGGTTCTTCGTGGATATCCAGGCCGATGCCATGTCCCAGCCCATGCCCGAAGAACTTACCAAAGCCCGCGTTTTCAATGACCCGGCGGGCGGCCGTATCGACCGATTTCAGCGTGGCCCCGGGGCGGATTGCCTTGATTCCGCGCAGCTGCGCACTCAAGACGACCCCATATATTTCCTCCAGTTTCGGCGGGATCTTACCGGTCACCAACAGGCGAGTCAAGTCACTGCGATACCCTCCCGTCGTCCGGGCGCCCCAGTCGACCAGTACGAATCCTGAATCGCCGATTCGAGTGGATCCGGGGCGGGCATGAGGCAGAGCGGCGCGGGCGCCAACGGCGACAATCGGTTCAAACGCAGGCCCTTCCGCTCCGAAGCGTCGCATCAGATGTTCCAGTTCATGGGCGACCTGGAGTTCGGACATCTCGGACGAGATGACCGACGAGACCGCGGCAAAGCCGCGTTGTGCCTGCACGACGGCCTTGCGGATCTCGGCGATTTCGTCGGCATCCTTGATCGCTCGCAGTTCGTTGACGACCATCCCGACTGCGACCAGTTCCAGCGGTGGATGGCTTCCCGAAACCGCCTCCTCAATTTTCTCCCAGCTCGCCACGCTGGTCGAGTGACTCTCGATGCCTAACTGCCCGGTTCTTGCCGTCGAGACCACCCGGGCGACGGCCTGGTGCATCGGTTGCCGGGAGTCCCGGATTTCGACATCCAGGTCCGGACATTCTTCGGCAATCTGGACGGTGTAGCGGGTGTCGCTGATCAGCACGCCGAACCCGTGTCCCAGTAACAGGTAACTGCTGTCGCCGGTGAAACCGGTCAGCCAGGTCACGTTGGACTCGTTGGTGACCAGCAATGCCGGGATTCCCAGCTTCTTGAGCCGGGCCAGGAGTTTTCGTCGTCGGCGTGCGAATCGCGATTGCGGCATGGTGACAGTACGAGGCGTTGCAAGTTGATTGCCGGGGTGACGTTGAAACCGGTCGGACCGCTGCCACCGGCACAGGCCCCATCGTAACGAAGCGTCGCCGGGGCGAATACCGTCGGCCGGTGCTGCTCCTGGTGGTGGCCAAGGGTTATCATGGCGGGAGGCATCCCGGGACGGATTGTCCGTGATGTCGATGACGGAAAATACGGGAGCCGAGATGATCGTTGAACAGCTCCGGGCCCTGCTGTCTCGCGGCGAGCAGGACGGATGGACCGAAGCCGAATGGGCCGGTGCCTTCGGGGAACTTGCCGGCCGCACCGGTCCGGACGCGACCGTCGAGGTGGACTCGGCCCGTGTCGATCTCGATCGCTCGGCCCGCTGTGGATATCCCGAGGTCGTGTTCTGCGAGGGAAAGACCGTCGAGTCGGTGATCGAAATTTTTGGCGTGCTGGCCGACGCGGGACAGGATTGCCTTGCCACCCGCGTCAATCTTGAGCAGGCCCGCGCGTTGACGGAGCGATTTCCCGCTGCGGAATGGAACAGGATGGCCGGTTGTGTCAGATGGAACCGGGAGCCGGGGGCCGATGCCACCGGACACGTGCTGGTCGTGACGGCCGGTACGAGCGATCGAGCGGTGGCCGAAGAAGCGATCGAGACACTGCGATGGATGCGGTGCGGTGCCGAGTTGCTCGAAGACGTTGGTGTCGCCGGACCCCATCGCCTGCTCGAACAACGTGGCCGGATGTCGCGAGCCAATGCGATCGTGGTTGTTGCCGGCATGGAAGGTGCCCTGCCCAGCGTGGTGGGGGGCTGGGTGGCCTGCCCGGTCATCGCGGTACCGACAAGCGTCGGTTATGGAGCCGCCTTTGGTGGTCTGGCCGCGTTGTTGGGGATGCTCAACAGTTGCGCGGCGAATGTGACGGTGGTCAACATCGATGCCGGCTTCAAAGGTGGTTTCGTGGCCGGTTTGATCGCTCGAGGGGCTGCTGTCGTGGCGGAATCCGGAGAGGCCGGCTGATCATGGACCCGACCCGGTTGCTGCCCCCGTTGCCCGGACGTCCGTCGGACGGTCACAAGGGGACGTTCGGACGTGTCCTGCTGGCGGCCGGCAGTCGTGGCATGAGCGGTGCGGCGGTGTTGGCCGCACTGGGGGCATTGCGATCGGGAAGTGGGCTGGTGAGGCTGGCGGTGCCCCGGAGCCTGGTCCCGGTGGTTGCCTCGGTCGAACCTGCCTGCCTGGTGTTGCCGCTTTCCGAGGATGCCGCCGGCACGACAGGCCTGGGAGGACTGGTGACGCTGCGACGGGCCGCGGCGCAGGCGACGGCCGTGGCCATCGGACCGGGCTGGGGGCAGGGTATGGCGCTCGAGGTGTTGGCCGAGACGCTCTACGTTGAACTGGACCGTCCCCTGGTCGTCGATGCCGACGGGATCAATGCCCTGGCCGTCAGCCGTCGCGTGTTCGCTGCCGGAGAGAATCGTCCACGGCCGGCCGGTCCCCGGGTCCTGACACCCCATCCCGGAGAGATGGCCAGGATTCTGGGAACCGATATTGCCTCTGTCGAGAATGATCGAGAATCCCAGGCACGGGCACTGGCTTTGCGGACCGGTGCGGTGATCGTTCTCAAGGGAGCCGCGACGGTCGTCACCGACGGCGATCGGCTGATCGTCAACTCGACGGGAAACAGTGGGCTGGCCACCGGCGGCAGTGGAGACGTGTTGACCGGGTTGATTGCCGGCCTGCTGGCACAGGGTCTGCCGGTTCTTGATGCCGCCTGGTTGGGTGTTTACCTGCACGGTCTCGCTGCCGATCTCGCGGCCGCCGAACTTTCCGAATCCGGTCTGATCGCGTCAGATCTTCCTGATTGGATTCCCGCGGCCTGGTGTGAACTGGAGGCCCGCTCGGCGGAACACTGCGAGAATTGACTGTGTGAAACGGTGCCACCTATGATGCAGGCCCGTTGCTTTCTGCACTTCTCGAGCGGTTTCGACCATGTTCTCGCGTCTGGCCGCCGTTGTCGTTAGATTCTGGCCGGTCTGCCTGGGTGGCTGGCTGCTGGTGCTTGCGGTCAGCTGGCGAGCCGCACCCGATCTCAACGACGTTGTCACCTCCGGCGAGTTCGCTTTCCTGCCGGCGACTTCGCCCAGTCGGGTGGGCGAGGAGTTGTTTGCCAGGGCCTGGGACGATCCGCTGGCCAGCCGGATCGTGATTGTTGTCAGCTGCAAGAGCGGCGATGACCGGATCAACGAACTCGATGAACGATTCATCGACCGGGTACTCAAGCCGGCGATCGAACAGGTGGCCGAGCAGATGGGGGGGCTCGCGTCGACAACTGCCGGGGACGAGGTCGCCGACGAGGGGAACTCCGCCGATGACGGGGTGCCAGCGCCATCGGCTCCCGACAGTCGATCGCTGATCGCCCGGGTGCGGACGTTCAAGGACCGTTCGATCGGCAGGTTGCTGCAGAGTCGTGATGGCCGCGCGTCGCTGGTGATCGTCGAGTTGACGACCGAGTTTCTCAACCGGGAGAATTTCGAGACGATCCGGCAGATCGAGGAGTTGATCTCGACTGACATTGAACGCGACCCGGGTCACCTGTGGTCGCCCGGGTTGGCGTTGTGGAAAGAGACCGACCTGAACCCTCAGCTGGTCCAGCAACGACTGAAACTCTCGACCAGCGGCGAAGCGACCGTCGGCCGCGACATGTTGCGGGCCAGCGACGAGAGTGCCAGTGCAACCGAAACGTGGACGGTGATCCTGGTTGTCGTCTTGCTGGTGTTGTTGTATCGGGCGCCGATCATCGCCCTGATCCCGCTGGTGACCGTGGTGGTCGCCGTAAAGATCTCGATGAGCCTGCTGACGCTGGGGGCGGCGTGGGGAATCGTCAACCTCTTCCGGGGCATCGAGGTTTATGTGACGGTCCTGTCTTACGGGGCGGGAGTCGATTACTGCTTCTTCCTGATCGCGCGGTACCGCGAGGAACTCGACGCGGGTGCGACACCGGCTGACGCGGTGGAACGGGCCCTGTCCCGTGTCGGTGCTGCGCTGACGGCCAGTGCCGGCACGGTGATCTGTGGGATCGGGATGATGGTCTTCGCCCGGTTCGGCAAGTTCCAGCAGGCCGGTGTGGGTATTTCGTTTGGCCTGTCCGTCGTGCTGGTCTCGTCGTTGACGTTCACGCCCGCCCTGTTGCGACTGGTGGGGGGCTGGGCTTTCTGGCCCCGCCGCTATGGCCTCGGCTCGACCGGGACAGCCGGCTGGGTAGCGACCGAGAGCCCGGTGGGACGCTGGCTGCGGAGCAACCCCGTCCAGTCGGCCTGGGACGGGTTGGCCGCCGTTCTTGTTCGGAGGCCGGCGACGATCTGGGTGACCAGCGTTGCCTTGATGTTGCCGCTGGCCGCCTGGGGGGCGGCGCATTACACGACACTCAGTTATGGCCTGCTCTCCGAGTTGCCTCGCGCCACCGCCAGCGTCAAGGGGGCGGCCGAGGTGCAGGCGTACTTTCCGGCCGGAAATGCGGGACCGGTTACCCTGTTGCTCGAGAACCAGCAACTCGACTTTTCTTCCCAGGAAGGTCGGGAGCGGATCACGTGGCTTTCGAACTTCCTGCGGGACCGCAAGCAGGCCCTGAAGATCGCCGACGTCCGCAGCCTGTCGCATCCCTACGGTCTCGACGGCGGCTCGGGGGTTTCCGGCAGCCTGATCGAACGACGGATCCGGCGACGAAGGCTTCGCCAGTATTATGTCTCGGACTCAGAAGCCGCCTCCGGTCGGGTCACCCGGATCGACATTGTCTTTGACGACGATCCATTCTCACGGGATAGCATCCGTCAATTGACGGCACTGGAAAACGCCGTGGAGGAGCACCTTGGCAGGAAAGAATCTCCGGGATGGGTGCCGGCCGATGTGGAAAACCTGCTGGCGGTCGGTCCCACCGCCAGCATTCGCGACCTCAAGCAGGTGACCGACAACGACCAGATCCGCATCGATCTGCTGGTCCTGGCGGCCGTTTACGCCATCCTGTTGGTCCTGCTCCGCCGTCCGGCGATCTCGCTGTACTTGATCGTCGGCGTGTTCCTCAGTTATCTCGCGGCGTTAGGCGTGACGTTTATAGTCTTTGAGTTCATCGTTGCCGATCCGGGCGAGTTCGCCGGTCTCGACTGGAAGGTGCCGATGTTTCTATTCACGATCCTGATCGCCATCGGCGAGGACTACAACATTTTCCTGATGACCCGGATCGAGGAAGAGCAGCAGGAGCACGGGCTGGTCGGCGGGGTGGTCGAGGCCTTGAAGAAGACCGGCAGTATCATCGCCGGCTGTGGCGTGATCATGGCGGGCACGTTTTCCTCGTTGCTGGCCGGATCGCTGGTCGGCATGCACCAACTGGGGTTTGCGCTGGCCTTCGGCGTGTTGTTGGACACGCTGGTCGTGATGCCGATCCTGGTGCCCGCCTGGCTGATCCTGCTGTATCAGGGGCGGTTGGGCCGTGTCGGTCGCTGGCTCGGAGCACCCGCGATCACCGGCATGGTCAATTCCGGAAGCGAGGCCGATCGGGATCCGGGGAGCGGGGGATTGTCGGCCGGCCGGTAGGTGAGAACGACCGAGAACTTCGTGGCGTCGGTCCGGTTCGCCCCGGCGGTGTGCAGTGTGAGACAGTGGAACAACACCACGTCTCCGGCCTCGAGATCGAAACTTTGCCGCTTGGCGATCAGGGCCTGGTTCTGGGGGAGGTCTTCCCGGAAGAACCTACGTTCGTCGAACCGATCTTCGGAGAGCGTCAGGTTGTGGCTGCCGGGAATGAACTCCAACCTCCCGTTTTCGTCCCGCTCGGGTCCCAGTGCCAGCCAGACACTGACCAGTTCGGGTCGTTGAAACGACCAGTAGCGGAAATCCTGGTGCCAGCCGGTCACACTGGAGAACTTCGGCTGCTTGGTCATGATGCAGTTGTGGTGGGCCAGTGACAGGACGAGATCGGGACCGAGCAACTCGCCCAGACAAGCCAGCAGCGGCGGGTCGGTCGCCCAGGTGGTGAAGAGGGAATCTCGATCGATGGCCTGTCGGAGCCGCCGGATCGTGGCGCCGCCTTCGGCCGCTCGGTCGGCGGGGGCGCCGGGATAGCCGAGATCGGCCTCGAATTCGACCGGGTTGAACGGCGCAGCCAGTTGGTCGTGGACCAGCGAGAGGAAGTCGCGACAAAGCGACGGGGACGCCAGGCCACGGATGACAATGAATCCGTCCCGCCGGAAAGCGTCGCCTTGCTCGCTGGTCAACCGTTGCCTGTCGGGATCCACGGGTTCCTCGTCAAAAAACAACCGGCAGGAGCCTCGGGCGAGGCCTCGCCACAGGGTGCAGGCAGTCCGTATAATGGCCCTGCGGTGATGCCGGTGAAGGGGTCACCGGTCTTGGTGAGAACCAGTGGCTCTCATCCTATCACGTCGGGCGGTTCGGCTGCATCGTAGCAATCCAAAGGAGCCGGTCGCTGTCGGAATCGGGTAACCCATGACCGAAACCATGTCCTCGCATCCGCGGCGTCGCCGGGTCGTCTCGGTCATGGCCTGCGCCGGTCTGTTGATCACCGGGGCGGTCGGTTTCAGCATGCTCGCCTCACTGCGTGCGAAGCCGCCCAGCCGTGCCGAGCAGAAGCGGATCTACCAGGTGGATGTCTTCCGCGTCGAGCGACAGCCGCTGCGGGAGATCATGACGGCATTTGGTACGGCACGCAGCGACCGGCAGGTGGTTGTGGCGGCACAGGTGGCCGGTGAGATCGTCGAGGTGCACCCTCAGCTGCGAGTGGGGCTGAGATTGCCTCCCCGGCAATCCGAGGCCGATCCGATCGATCTGGTCGTGATCGATGAGGAAGCCTATGCCCAGAAGGTGATTCAGGCCGAGCGGCGTCTCGAAGAGGATGACGCGGAACTGGCTCGCCTGGCCCAGGACAAGGTCAACAAGCAACGTCAGCTCGAGAAGGCCCGTGGGGACCACGCCGAGTACAGCAAGGAATTCGAACGGATCCGCGAGTTGAAGGCCAAGGGCGTTGCAACACAGAGTGATTTCACCAAGGTCACGCTGGAGTTGAGACGTTACGAGGACCAGGTGATCGTTCTGGAAAACGCGAGCAAGCTGCTTCCGTTGGAGCAGGAACGCGTGCTGAAGCGACAGGAGTCGCACCAGTCGGACCTGGCCCTGGCCCGCCTGGACCTGAAGCACGCCCGGGTTCGTGCCCCCTTCGGCGGGGTTCTTGGGGAAGTACACGTCGAGAAGGGGCAGTACGTGCGGCCCGGCGAGCCGCTGGTCCGCCTGGTCGATGACAGTGTCGTCGAGGTCCCCGTGTCACTGACCGCCAGCGACTACATGCGAGTCCGGGCGATGATCGCTGCCGGTCGGCGACTGCAGGTCGCCTTGGCCGTCAACGAGTCGGATGCTCCGTCGTGGAACGGCCGGATGACACGGGTGGCGCCGGAGGTGGATGAACTGACCCGCACGGCGCGAGCATTCGTCGTCGTGGAAAACCGCGACCAGAAGACGCCGCTGGTCCCGGGAACCTTCGTCCATGTGCGGATTGTCGGACCCGAGTTGTCCCGGCCACTGGTGATTCCACGGGATGCCATCAATGTCGATGAAAACGAGAAGACGTTTGTCTGGGCGGTGACCACGGCGGCACCCGGGCAGCCGTCGCAGGCTGCCGCTGGCACGGCCACGACCGCCAGGCAGATCCAGCGACGCTATTTTCGCATCGAGCGGACCTTCCAGACACTGGCCCTCGTCGATGGGAACGCATTGCAGGACGGTGACCTGATCGTGTTGACCAACCTGGACGCCCTTGGCCTCGAGTCGCTGGTACGTTTGTCCGGACCGGAGTCCTATCGCACGCTCGACCAGGAACTCGACGATCAGCGGATGCAAGTGCTCCGCCGCGTCCCGACGGCCTCGGGGGCGGCCCAAGAGGGTGTTGACTAGCGTGCCCGCGGTGCTTGCAGTCGCTCGGGCAGAGTCGCACAATAAGTTGTGACGGCTTGCGGTGTTTTTCCGAGGGGTGTTTCGATGAGATCCTGTTCACGCTGTATGGGTCTGGTAGTGCTGGCGGTTCTGACCGGAGTCCCGCTGCCGGTCAACGCGGCCGGCCTGCCGGTGGTCGAGTCGGTCGAGCATCAACCGCTGGTAGCGGCGACCCGGCGGCTGGTCGATGCCCTCGAGTACGCGGGAGCCCCCCTGTCGAAAACTGACAACGCGGCGTTGAAGGCGGCATTGGCAAACCCAAAACAGGCCGAGTCGATCCGGACAATCCAGGCGATTCTCGACCGGCATTGTCTGGTCGGCGTTCACATCAATCCCGAGAGCCGGGTGAAGGTGGCCGAGGGACCGGTGCGAAAACAGCTGGTACAGCAGGGCTGGCGGACATTTCTCGTCAAAGTCCACAACGAGGCCGGCGTGACCGCGCCACTGGTCGCCAACAGTCCCCAGGCGCTGCCGGTCTACATGCGGGGTCGTGGTTCACGGCAACGGCCACAGGCCAAGGCCAAGCTGGTGGCACCGGCCGATGTCGGGCAACGCTTCCTGGACCTGGCAATGTTCAGCCGCCAGCCACTCAAACCCACGCTCTCGGGACTGGAACTCGAGTACCGCATTCTGCACCTCTACAGTCGGGATGTTGGACGACGCGAAGCCAAGCTGACCTTCCACGTTGGCCAGGGAACGCAGGATCTGGGGTTTCGCAGCGAAGTGCCGGTGCTGTTTGAATGTGTACCGGCTGTCGAGATCTCACTGGACGTCCAGGACTTCGACGGTCGCCCCACGATGGCCGCCTTCGTCATCCGCGACGGGCAGGGACGCGTGTACCCCAACCCGGCACGGCGGCTTGCTCCCGACTTCTTCTTCCATAACCAGGTGTACCGTGCCGGTGGCGAGAGCATTCATCTGCCACCGGGGGTTTACAGTGTCGAGATTTCCCGGGGGCCGGAGTACCGCGTCGACATGCACCGGCTCGTTGTTCCCGCCGGTGTCGTCAGCCACAAGGCCGCGTTTCGGCTGAGCCGCTGGATTCACCCGGCAGCCCGGCGGTGGTACTCGGGTGACCACCACGTCCACGCGGCCGGCTGCTCGCACTACGACAGCCCGACCGAGGGCGTGACGCCGGCGGACATGATGCGACACATTCTCGGCGAGGACCTCAATGTGGGCTGTGTCCTCTCGTGGGGGCCGTGCTGGTACACGCAGAAACAGTATTTCGAGGGCCGCACGTCGGCGCTGTCGAAACCGCGTTATCTGATGAGGTATGACGTTGAGGTCAGCGGGTTTCCCAGCTCGCACGCCGGTCACCTGTGCCTGCTGCGATTGTCCGAGGATGATTACCCCGGGACGAAACTGATCGAGGAGTGGCCAAGCTGGACACTGCCGGTACTGGACTGGGGCAAGCAGCAGGGCGGCGTTGTCGGCTACAGCCACAGCGGTTGGGGGCTGGCATTGCCCGACTACTCGGCCGACGGGAAACGCGAGTTCATCAACCGTGGCAAGGTTCCCGCTGGCTGGACGGGCCGTGCCGCCGACACGTTGCCCGATTACGCCATGCCCCGGTTCGACGGCATCGGCGCCAACGAGTACATCGTGACGGTTGCCCACGACGTCTGTGATTTCATCTCCACCGTCGACACGCCGGCCGTCTGGGAACTCAACATCTGGTACCACACGCTCAACTGTGGTTACCGGACCCGGATCAGCGGTGAGACCGATTTTCCCTGTATCTACGGCGACAAGGTTGGACTGGGACGGATCTACGTCAAGCTCGACAAGGACCAGCCCCTGGACTTCGACAACTGGATCAACGGTGTTCGCGATGGTCGCAGCTACTGTGGCGATGGTCGTTCACACGTGATGGATTTTCGCGTCGAGGGTGTCTCGGTCGGAGAACCCGGTTCCGGCGGGGTGATCAGCCAGCTCGACCTCGACAGGCCCGACGAGGTAACCATCAAGTTCGACGTGGCGGCCTGGCTCGAGCCGAAGCCGACCGAGGCGACCCAGGCAATCCGCGGTCGCCGCCTCGACCAGAAACCCTACTGGCACATCGAGCGGGGGCGAATCGGGGAGACCCGAAGGGTTCCGGTCGAACTCGTCGTCAACGGCTACCCGGTGGCTCGCAAGAAGGTCAAGGCCGACGGGAAGACCCGGTCGATGAAATTCGATGTCGACATCAAACATTCCAGCTGGATTGCCGTGCGAATCTTCCCCTCGGTGCACACCAACCCGGTGTTTGTTCGCGTCGACAAGAAGCCGATTCGAGCCAGTCGTCGCAGTGCGACCTGGTGTCGTCAGGCGGTCGATGTCTGCTGGAACCAGAAGAAGGGTCGCATTCGTGATGATGATCAGGCAGCCGCCAAGGCGGCCTATGACAAGGCTCGTGCCATCTACGAGGCGATCATCGATCAGAGTGTGGCTGACTGAGTTGATTCAGGTAATGGTCTAGAAACTGGTTCGCTGAGTTGTCGCGATGATCTGCATTTCCGTTACGCCGCAGTCCCGCCGGTTTGCCAAGGCCGACCTGCTCAACGCATCGCGGCAATGTGACCTGATCGAGCTGTGTCTGGATCACCTGGTCAAGCCGCCGGACATGGACGACCTGCTCGCGGCCGTCGACAAACCGGTCCTGGTTTCCTGTCGAAGGTCACAGGACGGTGGTCAGTGGAAGGCCGGCGAAGAGGAGCGGCTGACACTGTTGAGACAGGCCATCGTCGCCGAACCGGCGTGGATCGAGCTTGACCTGGACATCGCCGGCAAGGTGCCGCGGTTCGGCAAGACCAAGCGGGTCATCAGTTACACGAGCCTCTACGAACCACTGGGACGAACCAAGGGGGAAATCGATGAGGTGTTCGATCGTGCCAAGGATGCCGGTGCCGATGTCGTCAAGTTCACCTGGCCGACCGAGACGCTTGAGGCCGCCTGGCCGTTGCTCTCGGCGGTGAGCCAGAAGCGGGAACTCCCGGTCGTTGGAATGGGCCTGGGCCGGTGTGGTCTGACCTTCTCTTTGCTGGGCCGCAAGTACGGGTCTCCGTGGATTTATGCCGCGTTGGAGAAAGGGATGGAGGCCTACGAGGGTCAGCCAACCGTCGCGGATCTCGACGAGATTCACCGCTGGCGATCGATCGGGCCGGGCACGAAGTTCATTGCCGTCGACGGCTTCGATGAGTCGACGATGACGATGGTTGCCGTATTCAACCGCTCGGCCGAATCCGCCGGGCTGGATGTCCGCTGGCTGCCGCTGACCTGGGAACGTTCCGATCGGCTCAAACAGATGCTCGAGGTCCTGAAGATCCAGGGAGTGATCGGCTGGCTGGGCCAGACCGACCGGTTGGGAGAATTGGCCGAGAGCCGCGAGGAGGCACTCGGTGCTGACGGTTCGGTGGATCTGCTGCTGAAAAAGAAAGATGATTGGAGCGGGTTCGGCTGCCTGTGGCGCAGTGCCGTGCTGAGGCTAGAAGAGGTCCTCGGTGGGGATTCGGACCGGCCGCTGGATCGCCGCAACGTGCTGGTGATCGGTACGGGATCGCTGGCGCGGACGATGGTCTTTGGGATCGGCCGCCGTCGAGGACTTGTCAGCGTGGCCGGGGCCGACGACCAGGCTGCTCAGCAACTGGCCGCGGACGCAGAAGTGCGTTTCGTACCCGGCCAGAATCTTTACGACACACTGGCCGATGTCGTGGTCCTGGCCGATCCGGAACTGCTGCTGGGTGCCCGACGCGGAGAGCTCAACCCATCATTCCTGCGGCCGCCGATGCTGGTGATGGATGTCGCGGCCGGGCGTGACGACAGCAAGGTGTTGTCCGAGGCGAGAAGTCGGGGCTGCACGCTGGTGGAACCGGCGGGGGTCTGGACGAGCGTGGTCGAGTCGCTGTATCGGTCGATCACCGGGTCGGACTTGCCTTCCGGTTGGGAAACCGCCACCGGCTAGTCCGTGGATCACTCCTCTTCTTCGCGGAGCTTGCTGAGCACCGAGTAGTCTTCCAGCGTGGTCGTATCGCCGACCTCCTCGCGGCCTGCGGCAATGTCTCGCAGTAAACGCCTCATGATCTTTCCACTGCGGGTCTTGGGGACCGCGGCGGCAAAGCGGATCTGGTCGGGTGTGGCGATCGCGCCGATTTGCTGGCGGACGTGTGCGATCAACTCGGCCTTGAGCTCCTCGGACTCTCCACCGTCGGTGGTCGTGACGAAACAGCAAATGCCCTCACCCTTCAGGTCGTGGGGAAACCCGACGACAGCGGCTTCGGCGACATTCTGGTGAGAGACCAGGGCACTCTCGATTTCCATGGTGCTGAGCCGGTGGCCGGCGACGTTGAGCACGTCATCGACCCGTCCCATGACCCAGTAGCATCCGTCCTCGTCCCGGCGGGCCCCGTCACCGGCAAAGTATGCGCCGGGGATTTCGCTGAAATAGGTTTCGAGGAAGCGGTCGTGATCTCCATGGAGTGTCCGCAGCATCGACGGCCAGGGTTGCCGCATCACCAGCAGACCCCCCTTGTTGTCTTCCAGGCTCTTTCCGTCCTTGGTGACAATGTCCGGGACGACGCCCGGCAGCGGCCGGGTGCAACTGCCCGGCTTGGTGACGGTGACGCCTGGCAGCGGGCTGATCATGATGCCGCCGGTTTCGGTTTGCCACCAGGTGTCGACGATCGGGCAGCGTTCGCCACCGATCACTCTGTGGTACCACATCCACGCCTCGGGGTTGATCGGTTCACCGACGGTCCCCAGCAGTCGCAGGCTCGACAGGTCCGCCTGTCCCGGCCAATCGTCGCCCCACTTGATGAAGGCCCGGATCGCCGTCGGGGCGGTGTAGAAGATATTCACCCCGAACTTTTCGACGATGTTCCAGAACCGCCCTTCATCGGGATAGTTGGGAGCCCCCTCGTACATCACCGTGGTCGCCCCGTTGGCGAGCGGGCCGTAGACGATGTAGCTGTGCCCGGTGATCCAGCCGATGTCGGCGGTGCACCAGTAGGTGTCGTCTTCCTTGAGATCGAAGACCCACCGCGAGGTCATCGTCGTTCCCAGCAGGTAGCCGGCGGTGGTGTGCAGGACACCCTTGGGTTTTCCGGTGCTGCCGGAGGTGTAGAGAATAAACAGCGGATGTTCGGAATCCAGCGGCGTCGCCTCGCACTCGGTCGAGGCGGTCGCCATCAGGTCATCCCACCAGTAATCCCGGTCGGGCACCATCTCCACTTCCAGTCCCGTCCGTCGCACGACGACCACCTTTTCGACCGTCGGCGACTTTTCCAGGCTGGCATCGACGGCCGCTTTCAGTGGCAGTTCCTTGCCGCGGCGCCAACCCGCGTCGGCGGTCACGACGAGCTTTGCCTGGGCATCGTTGTTGCGTTCGGCGACAGCATCCGCACTGAAGCCGCCGAAGATGATCGAGTGCACCGCACCGATTCGTGCACAGGCGAGCATCGCGATCGCCAACTCGGGGATCATCGGCATGTAGAGTGTCACCCGATCTCCGGGGCCGATGTCGAATTGCTTCAGCACGTTGGCGAACCGGCAGACCTCCCGGTGCAGGTCCTGGTAACGCAGCACGCGGGTGTCGCCGGGTTCGCCCTCCCAGATGATCGCCGCCTTGTTTTTTCGCCAGTTGGTCAGGTGGCGGTCCAGGCAGTTGTGCGTGACGTTGAGCTTGCCACCAACAAACCACTTGGTGTCGGGCATCGCGCCCTCGAGCACCGAGTCGTACTCCTTGAACCAGTCCAGGTTTTCGGTGGCCAGTTCGCCCCAGAAGCCCTCGGGGTCGTCCTTGGCCCGTTCCCACATCTGCTGGTACTGGTCCTCGCTGGAGATATGCGCTTCGGCCGCAAAAGCCTCCGGCGGCGGGAACGAACGGGTTTCCTGAAGGACACTTTCAATCGCATCATCACTCATCGGGACCAGCTCCTGGTGTGAGTTTCATCGGCCGCAACCCGACCGGGGGAGTGATTCTACGAACGCCCGGCCGAGGGTGTCAAACATCGTCGTCGGGATGATCCGGGGACGGCGGTCTAGGGCTTGCCCTCTGCCCGGTTTGACCACCACGGCAGCCCGACGCCCCCGTCGATCGTGGTGGTGCCGCCGGTCATGTAATCGCAGTCGTCGCTGAGAATGAAGGTGATGCCGCCGGCAATCTCCTCGGCTGTTCCCAGGCGACCGAATGGCAGCTGCGCGGCACCGTCGGCCAGTTCGCCCTCGGAAAAGAACTTCCGTTCGCCGGGCGTGTCGATCCAGCCCGGATGCACGATGTTGACGCGGATACGATGCGAGGCCAACTCGATCGCCGCGGTCCGGGCCATGTGATCGATGGCGGCCTTGGACATGTTGTAAGCCATCGAGGTGGGGATCGCGAGCACCGCGTGGGGTGAACTGACGATGACGATCGATCCGCCATCCCCCTGGCGGATCATCTGCTGGGCCGAGCAGCGCAGGCCGTAAAAGGCTCCCCACATCGTCACGTTGATCGTCGTGCGAAAACCGTCCATGTCGCAGTCGACCATCAACTCGCGGTCGCTGTAGGCGGCGTTGGAGACGAAGAGGTCGACCCGGCCCAGCTCGTCGGTCGTGCGGGCGACCATCGCCTCGACGGCCTCCTGGTCCGACACGTCGGCCTGCAGCAGGATCGCTCGTCTCCCCAGCTGTCGTATTTCCTCGGCCACCTCCTCGGCTTCGTCAACATGCGACCGGAAATTGATCCCCACATCGGCCCCGCCGCGAGCCAGCGCGATCGCTGTGGCCCGTCCGATGCCTCTTGACGCACCCGTCACCAATCCGACACGTCCTGCAAACTTCATGTTCGTCGCTTCCTTCCCCGGTCCAGCCGACAGCCCCTGCCTTGTGTACTGAAGCGAGAGGCCAGGTGACAATGTGGCCGATTCTGACCGACACCGGGCCGGCAGTGGCCACAAACCTCCGCCTGCCGTCGATCGTGCTCAACAGGAAAAGCTGGTGCCACAACCGCAGGTCTTCTGGGCGTTTGGGTTGTCGAAGGTGAACCCGCGTTTTTCGAGGCCGTCGTACCAGTCGATCGTCGTGCCTTCCAGGAACGGCATGCTCTTGTGATCCACTGCCACGGTCAGGCCGTGCTGGGTCGAGACGTCGTCGGTCTCTTCGTTGCATGCCTCGTCAAAGGCCAGGCGGTATTCGAACCCGCTGCAGCCACCGCCGGCCACCGCGATCCGTAGCACGTGAGCGTTGACGTCCATGTTCTTCTCGGTCAGCGCCCGGTTCATCTCGACCGCGGCTTTCTCTGTGATCGTGATTCCCATCGTGTCGTCGTCTCGCTTGAGAGAGCTTGCATCGCCGAAGCCGGAAACCGGACCTGGCGTTCAGTGTGGAATTCTAACACTCATTGGAGCCCGGGAATAGACATCCATCGACAGGATTGGTTGTCCGCGGTGAAGCGGAGGACGAAATACGAATGTCGGTCGCATTGTGCGGGGCTGATGGCCGATCGGGACCTGCAGGAGCGACTTCCGTTGATCGGAACCGGTCTTGCGGCCGATGGTCCAAATCACTATCAAACCGCCCCTTCCTGCTATTGATTCACCCATGGTCTGCCATTCCAGGGGACACGGCTGTTCCATCAACGGGATCGGTCGTCTGCTGCTGGTGGCCTGGGGTGTCTTCCTGCTGGGAGGATTTGCCTTGGCTGTCTCACTCACTCCCGATTCCAACGGTTTCGGTACTCATCGCCAACTGGGTTTCCCCCCTTGTTCGTTTCAGACCATGTTCGAGATTCCCTGCCCGAGTTGCGGGATGACCACGGCGTTTGCCCATTTTGTTCGGGGCGAGTGGATCTCGGCGGCGAATGCCAACATCGGAGGCCTGTTGCTGGCGATGGTCTGTGCGGGGCAGTTGCCCTGGAGTTTTGCCAGCGCCTGGCGGGGAGAGCTCTGGGGCGTCCGCAATCCCGACACCTGGCTGATGTGGCTGATCGCGGCGCTGACGGTTGTTACCGGGGCAAACTGGCTGGTGGAGTTGATCAGCTGATGTCGAAACAGGGCCAGTCAGCCTGTTTGCGAACCGCCCGGTCATCCCGCTGCCGGGCGGGCGTCGTGCTGGGCCTGCTGCTGTCACTGGTTGTCACCGTCGGGTCCGGCTGTTCGCTGGTGGTGATGGCCGGCAAGATGTTCCTGGGCAATCCCAGGCTCGCCTCGGAATTCACGATGGCGACGGGTGTCAGGCTGGGTGATGCCGAGGAGACGGTCGTGGTGATTGCCCGGGTCCCCTCTTATCTCTCCGGGGACCTTGCCACGCTCGAAAGTGATCTGATCACCGGGGTGACGGATCGCCTGATTCGTGAATCGATCAAGGCCACCGAGGCCGACGAGGTGATTGACTGGATCGACGAACGGGGCACAAGTGACGATGTCGAGGGGGCGGCCCGGAAATTTGAAACCGACTACATCGTGCACATCGAACTCGAGGAGTTCGAGAATCGTGAAGAGAATACGTCGTCGCTTCATCGAGGTCGTGCCAGGGGAACCGTGCGAGCCTACAAGGTCGAATTGGTAGGGGAAAAGAGAGTTCCCCGGGTGATCTTTGACCGCGAGTTCCAGACCAAACATCCCCGGCAGCAACCCGTGTTGGTTGGCGAAGTCACTCAGACGGCCTTTGCCCGTCGGCACCTCGAGCAACTCTGTGGTGATCTTGCCCGCAAGTTCCACGATCACCTGCCCGGAGCCGGAATCTGAACGAGTTGCACAGAGAGGCAACCGAATCGTCATCGTCGGTCTCGACTTGCATCCGGCGGCATCACCGACGAAACCATGCGGACCAAACGACCATGATCCGATCCCGACGTCTGCTCCGAATCAGTGTCCACAGCACCGCTGCGGCACTGGTGGTCCTGTCGCTGACCGGCTGCTTGAAGCAGCTCCTGTTCCTGGGACTCCTGATCCACGGGCCTCCCTCGATCGAACCAGACTTCGATTCGCGAACCGGCAAGTCGATGACGGCCAAGGATGTCAAGGTCGCGGTGATCTGTGAAGCACCCCTGGAATTGCAGCACGACTTCGGCAAGATCGATCGTGAACTCGGCAAGTTCCTCAGCTTCCGTCTTCGAGAACACCAGATCACCTCCGTCCACCATGAACTCGTCCAGGCCTGGATCGATGAGAATTCCCAGTGGGACACACCCACCGAACTCGGGGCGGCGTTGAAGGTGACCTACGTGATCCACATCGAGGTCGAGAAGTACAGCCTGTTCGAGAAGAACAACCAGAACCTGCTCAGAGGAAGGACCGAGGGACTGATCAGCGTCTACGAGATGTCCAAGGACGGCACTGGCAAGCGGATCTATACCCGTGATTTCCGGACCCAGCATCCGCGACTGGCACCACGTTCGACCTACAACACGACGCCGTCGACCTTCAAACGCGAGTACCTCTCGCGGTTGAGCGACCACCTCGGCTGGTACTTCTACGAGCACCACGCCGGCGACGATATTCCAGACGCCACGTGATCGCCGCGGACGTGGACGGCGTGGGGAATTGACCGCCGGGGTTGTAGTGCGAATAATCGGGACGAATCGGCAGTCCCGGCTCGGCGATGGCGTCGCGCGACGTTGCGAGGGACCGTCCAGGCCCAGGGTGATCTTTTGGCATGCGAGGCTGGCTGAAATGGGGTCGGGTGGCCAAGCCCGGTGCCGTGAACGTGCCGTTTCGTCGCTCCTGTCGATGCGGCCATGTTGCCGATGTGCTCAGGACCAGCCAGCACCAGCGGTTGACCTGTTCGGCCTGCGGTGAGGCCGGGTTCGTGCTGCCCCGGGATGCTTACCCCGGACCCGGTCCGGTGCCGATAGACCAATCGCCGGACCCGCCGAGTCGGGCCACGCCAACGACTTCGCGGTCGGGCCGGGCACGGCCGGCGACGAAGCCACCGCGGGAGATCGCGACCAATTCTCCCTCGACTGCGGCCGCCGCGGTTTCCGAGCCGCCACCAAAACGGCCGCCAGCCGATCCGTTGGTCACTCGCACCGGGATCCAGGCCGAATCGGTGCACACGCCACGGAGACGGTTGCTGACACCGTTCCGACTGGTGGGTGGGTGCATGCTGCTGATCGTCGGGGCCACCGTGTGGTGGGGTGTGCAGCGGGCACAGTTGGCCAGTGATGCAGGGCGGTTGAACGACCTGACGCGGGGAGGAATGGAATCGCTTGCTGCCGGCGACTTCGTTTCGGCGGCGCGGGATCTGGGCGTGGCCGCCGACGTGTTGCGGCGTCTGGGCCGAGACGACCCGGCCGCACTGCTGATTCGGCAGCGTGGTCGAGAAGCCCAGGCTGCCACTGGCCTGGTATCGGTTTCGCTGATCGAGATTCTCAGGGCGGCCGATCGTTGTGTCGGCGACCGCAGTCCCGATGCCTGGGACCGTCAGTTTGAGCGGGAGTTCGAGGGAGGCTGGATCATCATGCAGTCACCCTTGGAGGCCCCGATCACAGAACCTCGCGACCCGGAGACGCTCGACGATCCCGGCGACAAGGGCCAGGGGGAGGATGATGGTGGTGGTGATGAGCGGGAGGCGGTGAGTGAAGTGGGAGCCTTTTCGGTCGAGTATCCGTTTGCCGTCGGCAAACGCGGGGTTCATCTGGTGGGGCAGTTGCCCGAACTGGTGAGATTGCCGTCCTGGCAGGGTGACTACGATTCGTCGCCGGTGATCTTTGCCGCTCAACTGGAGTCCTGTCGGCTGGATCCTCGAACCGACACGTGGCGACTGCAGTTGAAGACCGGCTCGATCTTCCTCTGGACCGACTCCGACAGCTTGAAGCACCTGGGTTTTTTGTCGGATCTCTTGACTGATGATTCCGAGATCCAGGCGCTTCTCGACAACCAGGCTGGTGCTGTTGGCCTGGTTGTCGAGAAGCGACCGGCGAGCGACGGGGATGAGGAAACACGACCGAGACCGGCCGCTGACGGTGATGAGCAACCTCGCAGGGAGTCGGCCGAATGACATCCCGGAAAACACTGGTGATGGCGCTGGTTGTTTTTGGTGGACTTGGTGCCGTGTGTCCGGCCCCGGGGGCTGTGACGATCCAGGACTTCGTCCTGCAGAAAAAACGCTGGACGAAGCAGGTTGGACAACGTCAGGTGATCGAGGGCCGTTGGGCGGTCACCGGACGAACACTGTTGAAGTTTCAGGGCTGTGCCCTGGAATTCCGGTCGCGGGAACCGCTGCCGAAGCTGGCGCATCGTTCGGCTCGTGATGTCAACGTGCAGGTGATCGGGCGGTTGCGGCCGAATGCCGGCAAGTTGTATTTCCAGATCGAACAAATTGCCAAGTTGCCTGACGACCTGACCGTTTACCGGCGTCGCCGGCCGACGAGTCTCAAGGCCACGGCAGAAGACTGGTACGCGCTGGGTCGCTGGGCCGCTCGCCGGGGTGCTTTCTATAAGGATGCCGAGTTGACGGCCAAGGCGACTGAGGCGAACACGATGGGGATCGGGTTGGCTCGTCGGAAGGCGGCCGGAGATGCCGAGGCTCTCGGCAAGCTGGCGGAGACGGCTGTCACCTTGCGGGTCGCTGCGGGCTTGCCGATGGCGATCGCGCACCAGGCATTGGTGGTGCAGCGGAAGGCATCCCGGGGGGATCTCGGGAAAATGAAGGCCGTACGGGACCAGGTCGGGCGGATGCTTCCGGGTGCCCGTGACCCGAAAAACCAGCCGACGGCAGCACTGGCCCGCCGCTATCGAGCGGAGAACCCGGTGTCAGTGTACGACGGGGCCGGCCAGGAGGACCGCCGACGGTTGCACCGCGTGTTTTACGTGGATCTGGCGACCGAGGTGATCGTTGCCGGGGCGCGGCCGGATGGCAGTAACGGGTACGAGATCGCCCAGGCCATTCGCAAGGTGGTTCCCGAGAACACCACTGAAGCCGATCGCTGGGAGCGGCTGGCGCTGCAACGGGACCTGGGGCGTGTTCCGCGGATGAACCGGCTGGAGCTCGAACAGGTGGTCGAGCGACTGCGGATGGCGAAGCGGTTGGTCGACGCGCAACGGGCTGTGGATCGCTGGCTGGAGCAACGCCGCAGGCGATTGATGGGCGAAGGGGTCTCCGGGAGGCTGCAGTTGGCCGATCTGCTCTTGTCCCTGCGAAATGACCGTGAGCAGGCGATGCTGGTCTTGCAGGATGCCGATCGATTGAAACCGGGCGACGCCGATGTTGCCGAGGCGATGCAGCGTCTGGGTTACGTCAAGCAGGGTGACCGTTGGGTGATCGCTGAAGGCAAGGCACAGCCGAAGAGGCCCCGGGCAGGCTGGGGCCTTCGCATCGGAATGACCCGGAAGAATCTGCTGGCGGCGATGGGTGTTCCGCGTCGCATTTCACGGGTGGCGTCGGCCGGGGCGATCAGTGAAATCTGGGTCTACGGGGATCCCCGCAGCGGCCGGATCGCGGTTCACCTGCTGCGATCGCACGCCGGCAGCGCCGCGGTGGTCAGGGACTTTTGCGATTTGCCTTCCCGGCGCTAGTTGCCGGCATCGTCCCAGGCGTCATCGACCTCGACGCGGCACTCCGGCAAGCTGTCCAGGAAAACACGGCCGTAGGGCTTGGATCCGATTCGTGGATCGAGGATCACGACGCGCCCGGAATCGGTGGTCCGTCGGATCAGGCGACCGAAGCCCTGCTTGAGCTTGATGACGGCCTCGGGCAGCTGGTAATCGACGAACGGGTTGCCTCCCCGTTGCCTGATCCTTTCGAGGCGAGCTTCGAGCAGCGGGTGATCGGGGACACTGAAGGGCAGCCTGGCGATGATCACGGTTTGCAGGGCGTCGCCAGGCACGTCGATTCCCTGCCAGAAACTCTCGGTTCCGAAAATCACCGCCCGGGGTTCCTTGCGGAAATGTTCGAGCATGAGTGTTCGCGAGAGATCACCGCCCTGGCAGAACAGGGGCAGTCCCTCTCGGTCCATCCACGACGAAAGGGCCTGGGAGCAGTGGTTGAGCATCGAGTAACTGGTGAACAGCACCAGCGTGCCTCCCGGGCTGGCCGCCACGTGGCGGCGGATCGCTTCGGTGCACGCGTTCGCGAAAGCGTCGCCCTCGGACGGGTCAGGCATCTTTGCGGGCAGGATCAGCCGGCACTGCGACGAGTAGTCGAAAGGGCTGCCGAGGCGGAGTTGACGGGCGCCGGTGAGTCCGAGTCGACCGGTGCAGAAATCGAAGTCGTCGGTCCCGACGGCCAGCGTGGCACTGGTCAGGATGACGCTGGGGACTGCCTGGAACAGCGATTCTCTCAGGATCGGCGCCACGTCGACGGGGCTGGAGACCAGTCGCGTTCCAACACGGCGTGGTCCATGAACTGACTCGATCCAGTACACGGCGTCATCGATTCCCTGGACCATCCAGGTATCGACCGCGGTGGCCAGTCCGGTTGTCCGTTCGGCCGCGGCCGTCAACTCGATCCGTTCCTCCTCCTCGTCGATCGTCGCGGCCACGTCGAGGACTCCCTGGGCCAGTTGTCTCAAGGGGGCACTGACCTGATTGAGCAGCGGGGGTGGGACACGGACGCGGCCGTTGGGTTCCTTTCGTCCCTGCTGCCAGTCGCGGAGAGCGGCAAAGAACTCGGTGGCGGTGCCGCGGGCTTGCTGGGTCAGTCTCTGGAGAGAAGTTTGCCGGTGATGGACAAGCAGTCCCCGGTTGCCGCGGTCGTTGTAGAGCCGATTGAGGACAAACTCGAGTTGGCCGCTGGTTGCAGCCAGCCCGAGATGGTCGGCCGCGACAGCCTCGATGGTGTGGGCCTCGTCGAGAATGGCCACGTCGTAGTCGGGCAGCAACCGCCCGCCGTTGCGGCGGACGGCCAGGTCGGAGAAGAAGAGGGCGTGGTTGACGACCAGCAGGTCGGCATTCCAGGCCCGGCGACGGGCCTTGTAGTAGAAACAGTCGTCGTGGCTGGGGCAGCTGCGACGCAGGCAGTTGTTGCGGTCACTGACCACCTCGTCCCAGACGGTTCCCAACGGGCGGAAATCAAGATCGGTCCGGCTGCCGTCGGTCGTTTGTTTGGCCCAGTCGACCAGGGTCTCGAGTTGATCGAGTTCGTCGGCCTGGTGGAACATCGAGCGTTCACGGGCGAGGGTGCCGGCCAGCCGACGCTGGCTGATGTAGTTGGATCGCCCCTTGACCAGCACCGCGGAGAATTCGACGGGAAGCACGGCATTGAGAAAGGGCAGGTCGCGGCTGATCAGTTGTTCCTGCAACGAGATCGTGTGGGTTGAGATGACCACGCGGGTGCGGCCTGCGGTTCCAGAATCTGCGCTGGCCGCGAGGATGGCCGGAACCAGGTACGCATAGCTCTTGCCCACACCGGTACCCGCCTCGACGACGAGGTGTTCTTGAGCCGCCATGGCGTCTGCGACCGCCCTGGCCATCTCCAGCTGTTGCGGCCTCGCCTCGTAGTCCTTCATCCGTCCCGCGATGAGGCCGTCGAGTCCGAGGATCGCGTCGACATCAACAGTCACGACGGCGAGCCGATGTGGCGAAACGCGACCAGGCACATGTCGTCGCTCTGCGATCGTCCATCGCAATAGGTTTCGACATCGCTGACGATGCTCAGGATCAAGGCGTCGAGTTCCTGGGGAGCGGCGGCGAGACTGGATTTCAGGCGTTCTGTCCCGAAGATCTCGCTCTCTCCGTTCATCGCCTCGGTGACTCCGTCGGTAAACAGCAACCAGGTGTCTCCAGCGGCCAGCGGGAAGACCTCCTGCTGGAATTCCTGGTCGGGGACGATCCCCAGTGGCATGCCGTGGTGCTGGGAAACAAGCTCGGTGACTGAACCGTCAGGATGCCGTACCAACGGGGGCAGGTGCCCGGCGTTGGCCAGGGTGGCCTCGTTGGCAACCGGGTCAATGATTGCCAAGACGCAGGTGATGAACCGGTGGCCGAGGCCGCTGGTGGAAATGTCCCGGTTGAGGTCCGAGAGTGCTCGTCCGAGGTCACCCTCGGTGAGCAGATGGTAGCGGGTGGCGGAGTAGAGACGTGCCATCAGCAGCGCTGCCGGGATTCCCTTGCCGGCGACATCGGCGACCGCGACCGCGACCCGACCGTCGGGAAGTTCCACGTAATCGAAGTAATCTCCACCAACCTGCTGCGCCGCCTCGTAGTAGTCACAAAACTCCAGTCCCTCGGCCCTGGGCCTTCTGTTGGGAAGAAATCCGAGTTGGACCTGCGTGGCAAATTCGAGTTCTCTCTCGAGATCTCGTCGTTTGAGTACCTCCGAGTGCAGCGCGGCGTTCTCGATCGCCAGTGCTCCCTGCGTGGCGACTCCGATCAGGACATCCAGGTCACTTTCAATGAACGGCAGTGCGACATCGCGGCTGGCCAACTGGATGACGCCCAACGCCTGGCCTTCCTGGCTCATCAGCGGGGCGCACATCATCGATCGCAACTGCAATCCGGCAATGCTCTGGCTGCTCTCGAACCGGTTGTCACCGAGCACATCGGCGCTGAGGATTGCCTCACCACTTTGCATGGCTTCACGAATGATCGTCAGGCTGATCGCCGGTGGCCGGTCCTGGGCCTCGCCCCGGTTGCGGGTGGCCTTGATCACCGGGCGATTGTTGTCGTCGTCGCGCAGCAGCACGAAGCCTTCCTGGACCTGCGGGAAGATCTCGAACAGTCCGTCGAGCACCCGTGTCAGGACCTCGTCGAGTTCCAGTACCTGTCCCAGGCTCTTGGAAATCTCCAGCACGGCGTGCAACTTTGCCTCAGGATCAGAGACGCTGTGATCGCGGGCGATCGAGACAACACTGACCTTGGAAACGATCGATGAGGAACCGGCATCGTCATCGACCGGCTCGACGCCGACGGCGAAGTAGCGGCTGTTGTCGGTGTCGTGTTCCAGCAGTTCGTTCCCGGCGGGCTCGGGGCCGTCCTCGGGTTGTTGATCGTGAAAGTGGAATACGAAGTCGCAAAGCGTGATCGAGTCATTCTCGTGCAGTTCGGTTGGCTGATCGACCGGTCGCCCGTTGACCAGCGTCCCGTTGCGGCTCTTGAGGTCTTCCAGGAAGAAGTGCCCGTGGCTCTGCAGGATCTGGGCGTGGTGGCGACTGACGGCCTCGTTGTCGAGTACGACCTGGCTGCTGGGATGCCGCCCAAAGACGGTCCGCTCGCGATCGAGTCTGAGGACTCTCCAGGAAGTGTTGTCCTTGCTGGACTTGAGGTATGCCACGCTCGCAGATCCCCGCTACAGGAGTCCCCTCGCTACGAGGGAACGGCCATTCCGATGGCCATCATACGGGTCGCTCTCGGAGCGGGTCAATCTGTCGGCTCCTGATCGCTGGCCTCGGCGTTGCGGAAAAGTTCTTCCAGTCCCTGCTGATTCTCGATCCGGACATGTTCCCGGTTTCGGGCAATCGTGTTCCGGATCAGGGATTCCATTTCCAGGCCCAGGTGCTCACGCAGCGCCACCAGTCTCTGAGCGATGATGTCCTGCGACTCCTGGAAGCGATCGCGGATGCTGGCGATGACTGCCTGCCCGGCCAGTCCGCAGGCCATCAGTTCGGGATCGCTCTCACCGGCTTCCGACAGTTCGTTGTAGATCTTTTCGGCATCCTCGATTCTCAGCAATCGCAGGAAACGCATCGCCAGTTTCTGCTTGGCGCGATTGGCAAACAGGCTCTTGCCCGGGAAGTTGTCGATCACCGCCTGCCAGGAGGGGATGTTGTCGACCATCATTGCGTACGCGTACTGGTCTTCGATCCGAGTCAGCTTGGGCGCTTCGCCCGTTCGAGGGGAATCGAGTTGCAGGGGATCGGGTGGTCGGGACAGCCGGGCGACCGATCCGGTCAGCACGGCGATGACCAGGCAGGCCGCCGGCAGTATCAGCCAGCCTCGCCAGCGATCGAGGTCGATCTCGGGGATCCAACCGGTCGCACGCGCCCAGAATGACACGGGAGGCTCGTAGTCGATCCACTCGCTGGTTGCTCCACCGCGTGGCAATCGCAACCGTCGCTGCAGGTTCTCGAGTTCTTCGAGCAGCGTGGTCGCATCGGGAACCCGGTCGTCGGGCTGCTTGGCCATCATCCGGTGGACGAGGTCACAGAGTCTCCGCGGCAGGTCGCTGCGACTGTCGGAGAGCGGTTCAGGGGCCTGGTTGACGTGCTGCACGGCGACACTGATGGCCGTTTCGCCTCGAAACGGTGGACGACCGGCCAGCAGGTGGTAGCAGGTCACGCCCAGCGAATAGATATCGCTGCGATGATCAACGCGTGCTCCGTTGACCTGCTCGGGACTCATGTAGAGCGGTGTCCCCATCGTCGTACCGACCTGCGTCAGTGTCAGGTTGGTATGGTCGGATTCTCGATTGAGTTGGGCGAGGCCGAAGTCGGTGACCTTCACGATTCCCTGCCGGGTCAGCAGGATGTTCTCGGGCTTGATGTCACGATGGACGATCCCGGCATCGGCTGCCGCCTTCAACGCCGAGGCGACCTGGCGAAGGATGTGCACCGCGGTGCCGGCTTCGGGGGGCCCCTTGCGGCTGAGAAACTCGCGAAGATTCACGCCCTGCACGTATTCCTGGGCGATGTAGTGCAACCCACCCTGTTCGCCGACGGCAAAAACCTGGACGATGTTGGCGTGGTTGAGACCGGCTGCCGCTTTTGCTTCCCGGGTGAATCGTTCCAGGTAGGTGTCGTCAGCCAACAGGTCCGGCCGCAAGATCTTCAACGCGACCTTGCGTTTCAGCGACGTCTGTTCTGCCAGGTAGACATTGGCCATGCCGCCGCTGCCCAGCAATCTCAGCAGGCGGAACTCGCCCAGCAGTGACTCGCCCCCGGCCATGATCGATTCGACCGAACTCGATGGGCTGGCCCCGGGCTGCGAAGTGTCCGGCGATTCGTCCCGGCCTGTGGAATTCAGAGAAAACCCGCTGTCGGCCGGGGAATCGTCGAACGGGGCGGTATCCGAATTCGGATCGGAGGACGGCTCCGCATCGGGGGGGATTGCCATGGGCCGATTTCGCGTCGTTGCGGTGGACTTTCCGATCATACGCGGCGTGAGAACCACCTGCCAAGGTCTACCCGGATCGAGGGTTTGGTTTCTTGAGTTCACCGACGTGGCTAGACTTGAAGTCCCGTAATCGCGATGGACCTCACGTTTGTCGACCTGGACTTGTTTTCACGATGACCGACCGACCACGCACTCTTGGCGAACTTGTCCAAAGCGGTTATCAGCCGCTCAACGTCAAGGACGAAATGCGGGCCAATCTCCTGCAACGTCTTCGCGACCAGCAGCCCCTGTTTTCCGGGATTCACGGATACGACGAGACGGTGATTCCGCAGATCCAGAACGCGATTCTCTCTCGCCACGATCTGCTTTTTCTCGGCTTGCGGGGGCAAGGCAAGACCCGGATGCTGCGGATGCTCGTCGAATTGCTCGACGAGTTGATCCCGGTCGTGGCCGGATCCGAGATCCACGACGATCCTCTCTGCCCGCTCTCGAAGTTCGGCCGCGAGCGAATTGCGGCCGAGGGGGACGGAACTCCGATCGAGTGGATTGACCGGGGGGCACGCTACAACGAGAAACTGGCCACCCCCGATGTGACGATCGCGGACCTGATCGGCGAAATCGACCTGGTCAAGCACGCCGAGGGACAGCACCTCTCCAGTGAAGACGTGCTGCATTTCGGGTTGGTGCCCCGCAGCCATCGCGGGATTTTTTGCATGAACGAATTGCCTGACCTCAGCCCGAAAATCCAGGTCGGGTTGTTCAACGTGCTGGAAGAGCGAGACGTTCAGATCCGGGGATTTCCCGTGCGGTTGAACCTGGACCTGTGCATGGTTTTCAGTGCCAACCCCGAGGATTACACCAATCGCGGTCGCCTGGTGACACCGCTCAAGGACCGGATCGGCAGTGTGATTCGGACACACTATCCACTGACCAGGGAAATCGGCGTGCAGATCACCGAGGAGAATGCCTGGATCGAGCGTGATGGTCCGGTTGCGGTGATCGTTCCGGCGTGGGTCAAGGAGGTTGTCGAGGAGGTCTCGAGGCTGGCCCGGAGCAGTCCGCACGTCAACCAGCAGTCCGGGGTCAGCGTGCGGATGTCGATTGCCAACATGGAAAGTGTCGTCTCCAATGCCGAGCGCCGCGCCATCGTCCTGGGACAGGGCACCGCCGTCGCCCGGATCAGCGATCTGGTGGGATTGCGGCCAAGTTCGCGGGGCAAGATGGAATTGAACATGACCGAGGAACCCGGCGAGGAAGATTCGCTGCTGGGTCGGCTGATTGAAGAGGCCGTCTGCAACGTCTTTGACGGGCAACTGAAGACCCGTGAATTCCGGGACGTGGTCGAGTACTTCGAGGCGGGGAAACCCGTCGAGGTTGGTGACCTGGTCCCGGCCGGCACGCTGCTGGAGCGGTTGCAGGCGATTCCCGGATTCTGCCAGCGATTGGGAGCACTGGCATTGCGATTGGACCCGCGATTGGCCGACCAGTCGGGCGACGACGAAGCCGGCCGCGCCGTCCAGGCCAGCACGGCCGAATTCGTGCTCGAGGCCCTGTATTGTCACAACCGGCTGAACAAGTCGAACCGGTCCGGGCAGTTGCACTACGGCCTCTGAGGAGCTGTCAGGGGCGATTCCTGGAAACCGTTCTTGCGGGTGGCATCGGGATGTCACTAACCTGAAGCCTGACTCATGCTGGTGGGTGGGCCGGCAGCGGGAGCGCGGCGGTGTGCCCCCGGTGGATCCCAGGCGTGTAACCCGGTCATGCCCACGATCGATCTCGGCGATTTCCTGGAACGGCTGGAACGCAGCCAGCTGCTGACGGCTGAAGATCTTGATGCGCTCAACATCGAGATCGAACCGGTGCGTGATGTCGTGGAGGTCGAGCCGCTTGGCCGCAAGCTCGTCCGCCGGGGACAGCTGACCGACTGGCAACTGCAGATGCTGCTCTCGGGTCGCGACGGCCTCCGCCTGGGCAACTACCGGCTGCTGGATTTGCTCGGCCGTGGCGGAATGGGAACGGTACTCAAGGCCGAACACGTGGTCCTGGGGCACATCGTCGCGATCAAGGTGATGGCCCGTCGGCTGGTCAAAAGTTCCCGGCATGTCGCCCGCTTCCACCAGGAAATCCAGGCCGTGGCGGCGATCGACCATCCGCACGTCGTCCGGGCGATCGATGCCGAAAGCGTCGGCGACAGCCATTTCCTGGTGATGGAATACGTCGACGGAACCGACCTGGGCTCGGTCGTGGAACGTCGCGGCCGGTTGGGTGTGGGCGAGGCGTGCGAGCTTGTCCGGCAGGCTGCCGAGGGGCTGGCAGCGGCTCACCAGGGGGGGCTGGTACACCGCGACCTGAAACCGTCGAACCTGATGCTGACCTGGACTGCCGACGACGAGCCGCTCGTCAAGATCCTCGACATGGGCCTGGCTCGCTTTGCCGCCCTGGAAGAAAAGGACGACAGCCTGACGAAGACCGGGCAGATGATGGGGACACCCGACTACATGTCACCCGAGCAGGCCTGGGACACCAAGGGCGTCGATATTCGCGGCGATATCTACAGCCTCGGTTGTACTTTGTTTCGATTCCTGATCGGAACCCCTCCTTTCCGGGGTGACAACCCGTTCCAGACGCTGATGATCCGCACGACGCTCGAGGCACCATCGCTGAGATCTCTCGATGCCAACATCCCCGTGGCGCTGGATTCGGTTGTCGCCAGGATGCTGCGCCGTGATCCAGCCGGTCGACACCAGGATCCCCGGGAAGTGGCGGCCGACCTGGCCGCATTCTCCAGCCCGCCATCGCGATTCGATGTCGAGCAGACGCCGGCGGTCGAACCGGTGGCAGTGTCGACGCCGATCGGAGTGGCTGAGCAACCGGCACAGGCGAGCGGAGCCAGTCTCGAGCAGTTTCTGACCGATCTTCGCCCGGTTGAGGATCCGGGGGCTGGGGAGTCGCCGGCCGCCGTTGTCAAAAGTGGCGACGGTGGCTCTGCCGGCGACCGTCGGGACCGGAAACGCCTAACGCCCGTTGCCGCGTCGGCCGCCGCGGGGCTTGTGCTTGCTGGGCTGATTGTTGGGCTGGTGTGGTGGACCTCGGATCGGCCACGAGACGTCGTCGCCAAGTCGACCGGGCCAGCCACGGTTGACCGCTCCGGCGTCATCGACGTGATCAGGCACCCCGAGAGAACGATCGACGAACAGAAGAGTTTCGAGATGGATGTCCTCGGTTCGGCTCATCCACTCACCTCACGGCGTGGAGATCCGGCACTGGAATTCCGCCTGCAGCCGGGTGGACCGGTCGGTGTGGCCGTCGATCGTGACGGTCGGCTGCATTGGACGCCCGCGGAAGCCCAGGGGCCGGGTCGTTATCGGGTCGTGGTCGAGTTTCGTGACGAGCCGGCTGCTGCCTGGCATGAAGTGGCCGAGGCGGCGATTCTCGTTCGTGAAGTCGATCAGCCGCCTCAGCTCGAGTCGCCCGGGAAATTCGAGATCAACGAACTCGAACCGTGGGAAGTTCGACTGGTGGCGACCGATCCGGATCGGCCGAGGAATCGGATCGAGTATGAACTCGGGGATGGTGCCCCGGAGGGAATGTCGGTTGAACCGACCACCGGAAAGCTGGCGTGGACACCCACGGAGTCCCAGGGGCCGGGAGAATTCAAGGTGACCGTGAGGGCGACGGCGTTTGATGCCGAAATCCTGACCCCGGTCCGTCAGCAAGACGAGCAGACGTTGGTGGTGCGTGTGGCCGAAGTGGATCAGGCCCCGCGGCTGCGGCCGATTCCGTCACTCTCGATGCGGGTCGGTCAACGGCTGAGATTGCGGGTCCGTGCCGATGATCCCGATGAACCGGCAGGTGGCGTACGATTCAGTATCCAGGGAAAATCGGCACGGGGAGCATCGATCGATGCCTCGACGGGCATTTTTTCCTGGGCTCCGAGCATGGCACAAGCGGCGAGGAACTGGCGTTTTCGAATCCGCGCCGCTTCGGCGTCCAACGCCGCAGTCTTCACCGAGCGGGTGTTCTCTCTGGACGTGCGACCGCCACGGGTGACAGTCAAGGGCCAGGCACTTCCATCGAAGGCCGAACGCGATGCGGCGACCAGGGATGTTCGCGACGTCTATCGCCGGGTGCTGGGGCAGGCCCGAACGCCATTGGCCCGATCTCGCCTGGCAGTTGACCTGCTGGAACAGGCACGCGAAACCGTTGACCCGCCACGGGCCTTCGCCCTGTTCGAGCTGGCGCACCAGACCTCGCTGCGGGCGCGGCGGACAGCGGTCGCGCTCGAGGTCGTTCGTGTCTGGCGGCAACGGTTCCAGGTCGACCCGGTGACGCTCGTGCTGGAGAGCTTCAAGGTGCTCAATCTCAAGGAAATGGATGCGGCGGCACGCTCGGAAATCAGCGAGCAAGCGTTGTGGGCGCTGGTCCCGGCGGTCAACCGGGGACGGTTGGTCGAAGCCGCACGACTGCTGCAGCACGCGGTCGCCGCTGTTCGGGGAGATCGTCGGGAAGTGGCGAGAGTCAATGCGGCAGGCGGCCTGCTCGCTCAGGTGACCCAGGAAAACACCGCCGCGGCGGCAGAGCCGTTGAAATTGACCCCCAAGGGAAAAGTGGCTCTCGGGGGACTGGAAAAAATACTGGAACGATTGCGGTTCACACCCGTGTTTCGCGATGCCGGGAAACTCGGCTTCGTTCGCCACAGCAAAGACGATCTGGAAGACCTGGGGCGGTCCCTGTGGACGATCTCCGGGGGGGATCTCCGGCTCGAGACTCCCGCCCTGGAGGCCGCGACCGGGTTCTGGGACAAGCGGCAGCCGCTGTCGCGGTTTCGCTTGAGGGCCCGGGTCTCGGCAGATACCACGACCGGCGCCCTGTTGATCGGTGGCCCGGTCAGCGGGGGCTTCGACGGACTGCAACTGGAATTGCGCCCCGATCGTTTCTGTCAACTGTTCCACCGTGGTTCACGACAGACGCTGGCCAGGCCGATCCGGGGGCCACGACGCAGCCCGCTGGGTTGGGATCGACTCGAGCTGGTCGTTCGCGATGGCCACGTCAGCGTCGCTCTCAATGGCCAGACGTTGATCGACTTGGATGTCCCGGTGTCGCTCGAGGGATTTCTCGGTCTCGACGCGAGCTTGAGGCTCAACCAGACCGTTGCCCGGCTGCGGCTCCGGCAGGTCCGTATCCGGATTGAGGAGGACCGTTAGCCGTGTTCATTGCCCGGCCAACTCGATCAGCAGATCGGCGCCGGTTTCGAGCGTTTCGTCGTCGACGGCAAACGAGACGCGGATGTGCGTGTCGCGATCACTGAAGACGTTGCCGGGGATGATCAACAGACCCCGCTGGATCGCCCGCTCGACAAAATCGATTCCACTTCCCCGCGGGGATTCCAGGAAGAGATAGAATGCGCCGGCCCCGCCGCCGATCCGGAAATGGGGAGCCAGTCGTTCGACGAGCCGGTTTCGCTTGCGGCGATAATCGTCAACGTGTTCGCTGACATCGATCTCCAGGGCCGCCAGGCCTGCCCACTGGACCGGGTGTGGTGCGCAGACGAAGGTGAATTGCTGGAGCTTGATCATCTGTTCGATGACCGTGGCCGGACCGTGAGTGAATCCCAGCCGCCAGCCGGTCATCGAGTGCGACTTGCTGAACCCGTCGGTCACCAGGACCTGGTCATTGTCGTTGGCCGGGGAATGGAAGGGGCCGTCGTAGCAGAAGCGGCTGTAGATCTCGTCGCTGATCAGCACGACGCCGTGTTCGGCCGCCAGCCGTGCCAGGGCGGCGATGGTTGCCGGATCATCGACGGCTCCGGTGGGGTTGCCCGGGCTGTTGAAGATGATCGCCTTGGTCCGATCCGTGATTGCCGCCCGGACGCGTTCGATGTCGACCTGAAATTCCGGGTAGGTATCGACGCTGATGGCCGTTCCACCGGCGAGTGTGATCAGGTGCCGGTACATGACGAAACATGGATCAAAGACGATGACCTCGTCGCCGGGATCGACCAGGCTGCAGATTGCCAGTGTCAAACCGCCGCTGGTGCCGCTGGTGACCATCACACGGCGGTCATCGTGCCCGAACTGCTCATCAATTCTCTGTTGCAGGGCTTGCCGCAACGGGGCGATGCCCGGCGATGGGCTGTAGCCGTTGTGTCCGTCTTCGACGGCTGTCGCCAGGGCCCGGCGAATCGGTTCGGGTGTGGGAAAATGCGGTTGACCAATGCTCAGGTCGATCTTCTTCTCGAGACCGGCGGCGAGATCGAAGATGCGGCGGATGCCCGACGCATCGATGTGGTGCATTCGCCCGGCGATCCAGGCGTCCGGGGAAGAGGTGTCGTCGGGCACGGGGTCAGTGGCTCCGGGCAATCAATTGCGAGAGAGGTTGGTCTTGTCGATCGATTGTCTGCAGCAGGTGACCGATCACCAGCAGGGCGTCGCAGGTTGGAACGGTTTCCCGAAACCAGATGGTTCCCTCACTGCCCAGCCCGAGTATTGCGTCGTGATCGTACATTGCCTGCCAGGTTTCGGACCGGGAATCGCCGGCAGCCTGTCGTGGTCGGCCACCGAGTCGCCGAATCATCGAATCGGATTCGCCAGCGTGACCGCGGTTGAGAATGACCGGGCGGCCGGGATGTTCGGCCAGCAGTCGTGTGGCCAGCAGCGTTGCCAGGGCCTGGTCGGTCACCGGGGTGCCCGTTTCATCGCAGGCTCGGACCCGGGCCCCATCGTCATAGCAGACCAGTCCCAGATCGGCTCCGCGAGCGATCGTCCGTTTGGTCACCCGTTCGGCCAGGGTCTGGTCCGGCCCCTCCACCTGTTCCAGTGTCCACGGCAGCCCGGAAAACAGCCGTTCCAGGGTGTCGGCCTGGGCTCCGGACGGGACTGCCAGGCAGATCGACAGGGGGCGAGTGGGAGAGAAGTGGCGCTTCAGGTTGGCCTCGTAGACACCGGTTGCCTGGAACGACCGCCGTTGTCCTGCCTGTCGCGTCGGCCGGGAATGCCCCTCGCGGGTTCGGGTTTCCCATCGCTCCAGCCCGCCCCGCGAGAGAGGCTGGCCCTGGGCGGCCACCGCATCGAGACCGGTCCAGGCCTGGCCACAACCAGCACCGGTGACACGTACCCCGGCGTCGGCTTGCAGGTGATCGACGGCGAACCGAAAGCAGGGGTCGCTGACGCGACCGATCTCCAACGCCCGGCAGCCGGATCGCACCAGAGCGGCCAACACGCCGGCGACCAGATCCCTCGCGGCCGGCCTGGCGTCGTGTCCGACAACCACCACCGGCCCGACGTGGGGGCCGTCGCCGGCCGGCAGGGACCGCGGTTGGTCTTGCCAGCACAACCAGGCCAGCGCTGCCACCAGGCGATCGGCATCAACTCGAGTCAATTCGTTACGGTGGATTCCCCGGACCCCCTCGCTGGTGAACAACGTCGGCCGGGCAACTCGGCGACGGGTTCTCGCCAGGCGATCGACGGTCTGTTCGGCCAGGCCACCGGTGTCATCGCAATGCAGGCAGTTGCGGCAGGCCGGGAAGAATGCGGCCAGACGCGACAGGTGGACGCTGCGGGAGATGGAGTGATCTTCACCCGGGCAGGTGTATTCGACCGGGGCACCGGGAGTGACGACGGGAATCTCAGTTGTCATGATCGCCGGGGGTCTGATGTAATGGGACCCGGGTAATGCGCGGTCGGGAACTGTAGTGGCTCTCAGGAAGACGGGTCAATGGGAATGCACGCCACGGAATTCGTGCGGACGATCGCCCCCGGGCGGGTGCCGGCGGTGGTCGCACTGGTTGGGAAAGAGGGCCTGCTGGTGCAGCAGAGCACGCAGGCGATCACGCGGACGGTGTTCGGGGAAGACTCGGACGAGGAAATCAGTCGCTGTGACGGCGACCAGGCCCAGTGGCGGGATGTCCACGACCTGCTGGCAACTATCTCGATGTTCGCCTCGCAACGAGTGGTCCTGGTCGACGGTGCCGACGAGTTCATCAAGCAGAATCGGTCGGCGTTGGAAGATTACGTCCAGCGGCCGGTGGCTTCTTCGGTGCTGATCCTGCAGCCGAAGTCG
Organism: Planctomycetaceae bacterium; assembly: GCA_002726205.1. Taxonomy (GTDB): domain Bacteria; phylum Planctomycetota; class Planctomycetia; order Planctomycetales; family Planctomycetaceae. Next base: position 39,462 of record PBSL01000007.1, read on the forward strand.
TTTCCCGGTAACACAAAACTGGCCAAGGCTGTTGTCGCCAGCGGATTGATTGTCGAGTGCAGCGAGTTGGAATCGACCGCACTGGTGAAATGGCTGGGCGTGACAGCACGCGAGCAGCACGGGGTCGAGTTGACTCGTGACGCCGCCGGGCTGCTGGTGGAACTGGTGGGGTCGAACCTGGCGCAGTTGGAGTCCGAGCTTGCCAAACTCGGCTCGTGTGTTTCCGACGGTCGAGTCGATGTCGAGGCGGTACGGGCACTGGTGGGCGGCTGGCAGGTGCAGTCGACGTTCGAGATGCTCGCCGCGGTTCGCCGGGGCCAGACGGATCGTGCGATCAAGGAATTTCGCCGATTGAGCGAATCGGGCGAGGCGATGCCACGGTTGATGGGTGGAGTTGCCTATGTCTACCGGCGGCTGGCCCGCGCCACCGAACTCGCCCGTCAGGGACGGGAACTCAACAAGGCGTTGAAGGAAGCCGGCGTGTACTACAAGGAGATCAACGAATCCAATCGCTACCTGCGGCGAATCGGCCGTGGCGAGGCCGAGAGGATTCTTGAACGATTGGTCGCCGTTGACAAGGGGCTCAAGGGAGCCGATGGCGGTGGCAATCTGCCGGGACATCTGCTCGTTGAACGACTCCTGGTCCAGTTGGCTGGTGCCTGCTGACGTGATGGGCCAAGAGAGTCACCGATGAGCAAGAAGCGGAAGCAGAAATCCGGGGACCGACCCGACACGGGCCGGAAGGTCGTCAGTCGCAATCGCAAGGCGCGACACCAGTACGACGTGCTCGACGAACTCGAGTGCGGGATCATGTTGACCGGGAGCGAGGTCAAGAGCATCCGCGACGGCAAGGTGTCGATCGACGAGGCCTATGCGCGGATGATCGGCGGAGAACTCTGGCTGATCGGGGCCAGGATCGCCGAGTATCCTCAGGCGAACGTGATGAACCACGAACCCGAACGACGCCGCAAACTGCTGGTTCACAAGCGGCAACTGCACAAGTTTGCCGAAACGGCCACGCAACAGGGACTGACCCTGGTGCCGCTGACGATCCACTTCTCGCGGGGACGGGTCAAGGTGGGACTGGCCGTCGCCCGGGGCCGAAAAACCTACGACAAGCGGGACAAGTTGCGAACCAAGAGTGACCGCGCGGAAATGCAGCGGCAACTGCGACGCTGACCGGACAGGGTGAGTTTTGCCCAGAGCTGTACTGGTACACGACAACGCCAGGCGGTAGGGTGTGAGCGTGAAGTTCTGGGTTGGAGGATTCAGGAATGTCGAACGATAATTTTTCCCTGCCAGATGATCAGATCCGTCCTGGATCCGATGCAGACGAGCTTCCTCAATATCCATTCCCCAGTGGCGATGCGGGCCAGCTGGCCGACGATCCGGCTCCTGGATTTGCCGTCAACACCCCCCCTTCTGCCGACAAGGACGATGATGACGGTTTCCTGGGAAACCTGGCCGAAGATGCCGGTGATGCGGCGTTGACGGCCGGCGGCGTGGCGTTGACGGCCGGCAAGTGGACCTGGAAACGCGTATGGCCCTGCATCAAGTTGATCGCCGCTGAGATCTGGGGAATTCTTTACGGCTATGGCATTCTCATCTTTGTGCCACTTCCTTTCCCGTATGTTGCGCAGAGGCAGCTTGCCTACCGCTTTGTGGATCCAGATGCCCGCAAGAATGAAAGGGCGTGGTGGATGGGACCGATTGACCGGGTTTTTGCAATTTTTGCAGCCGTGAAGGACGGAGCTGGAAAAGGCTCGGCCAATGCCGGGAAGAAACCCGACAAGATGGATTTGCATTTCTACTCGCAGCCGAACCTCGTGGTCACGATACATCTGATCTGGGTTGGCTGGCTTGTCGCCGCGTGTGAACTGTACAACTCGGTCTTCGAGAATGCCCAGATTGCCGAGTCCATTACCCGTGGCCTGGTCTGGTTCTGGCTGTTCGTTCTCTGCGTGACCATCATCGCGCTGGGAGTCCAGTTTGGCCGCGTGGCTTTCTTCTTCCTGACCGGATTGGTCGTGATGTTGCTGATGGGGGTGGTGATCTGGGAGCAGGTCGGCGAGGTCGCGATCTTCGAGCCGATTCGTCAACTGCTGGGCAAGATTGACCTTGGGCTGGGCTGGGGGGTCCCGATGGTCATGTCGTTGGTCCTGGGCATTTCGCTGCTGATCAGTACGGTGTGGCAACAGCTTGACGACAGGTGGGCGGTTGAATACCAGGGGAACTTCCTCGATCACGAGAATTTCCAGCAGAAGGATCGCTCGATCCAGAAGGGAGCCAAGACCTTCCAGCAGGACTGGCAGTGCCTGGTGCGGAAGTACCTGCTGTTCGGGTTTGGTGACATCCTGGTGAAAGACTCGCGGGGAGAGAAAGAGATCGAGCGGATCGAAGGAATCTTCTTTGCACGCAAGGTTTCCGACAAGGTGAGAGACCGGTTCAAGATGACCGATGTTGTTTATGGTGGGGCGTCGGCAGATGCCGAAGCAGAAGAGGAAGAAGAAGAAGCCTGACTCTCGTCAGTCGACTGGATGAGCGGTCGTGTCGCAACGTGTCCTGGTTTTGGGCTGCGGTTATCTCGGACGGCGTGTCGCGGTGGCCTGGCACCGGCGTGGAGACTGCGTCCATGCGATGACCCGCTCGTCGGCCCGGGCCGAGTCGTTTCGCCGGCAGGGTCTGGAGCCAGTCGTCGGTGACGTGACTGATCCGGCGTCACTGGTCGATCTGCCCACGGTTGATGTCGTGTTGTTCGCGGTCGGTCGCGATCGGGAACGGACATCACAGACGATGCGGGAGGTGTCGCTGGACGGGCTGCGGCATGTGATCGACGTGATGCAGGGCCGGTGTGGACGTTTCCTGTTCGTCTCCAGCACCGGTGTTTACGGTCAATCCGACGGCGAGTGGGTTGACGAGGAATCGGCCTGTGATCCGGCCCGGGAAAACGGCCGCGTGTTGGTCGAGGCCGAGAGCGAGGTGCGGGACCGGTTGGGGAACCGTGCAAGTCTGCTGAGGCTGGCAGGACTCTACGGACCCGATCGGCTGATCTCGCGGCGAGACACGCTGCGATCCGCGACACCCCTGGCGGGGGATCCCCGGGCCTGGTTGAACCTGATCCACGTCGACGATGCCGCCGCCGCCGTCATTGCCTGCGGCGACCGGGACGACCGCGAGCGGACGTGGCTGGCCTGTGACGATCGGCCGGTGCGTCGCGAGGAGTTTTTCGGGAAGCTGGCCGAGCTGTTCGAGGCACCACCGCCGACTTTTGACGTCACCCGGGCCGGTTCCCGGATCGACGGGATCGGCAAGCGGTGTTGCAACCGGCGACTTCGCCGGGACCTGGGTCTTTTACTGGAGTTTCCCAGCATCGACGAAGGGCTTCCGGCGGCGGTGGCTGCCACGCCGGAAACGCCGCAGACCTAGGTGCGGCAGTACTGTGACGCCAGGGGNGANCGGTAGTTGACATCGAGGTGAGGTGTTTTCAGTCGCCGATGACCGCTGGCACGGGAATCATGGGCCGCTTCGAGCAGCCCGCTGACCAGCAGCGTACGCTCGACGGGATAGTTGGCCACACCGCTGACGATCATCCGTTCGATGTGATGAGCCAGGCAGGCCGAGTAGGCCACGTTGGGTTCGGGAGGGAGCAAGAACTTGGTCGAGAGGATCCGGTCGTTTTCATTGAGTCTGACCGCGGCGGTGTAGTTGCCGATGGCCCCTCGCAGCATCAGCAGCGTGGCCTTCAGGCCGTCGCGGTACTCGATCAACACCGCCTGCGGCTTCGGGACGATTTTCTCGAGAACTCCGGGGGCGGCCAGGTCCTGGGTGCGGGCGTCGATGAGCGTGATGCCCTCGACCAGGTCGGCTCGCGAGAGCGCCCGGGCCATCAGTTCGTGAGACCAGCGTTTTTTCTCGAGAGCCTGCCAGACAGCCGGGCCCTCGATTGCCTGGACACGGCGGATCCCGGTTTCTCCACCACGGCGTCGCTCGACCAGGCACTGCATCGCCTCGAGTGCATGGAACCCCGCAGAATCCAGCGAGGTTCCACTGCTGATGGTCAGGGCTTCCTCGATCCTCGCGCCGTAGGGGACTTCCATTTCCGGCATCCGCCAGGTCACCGGCAGGCTCGAACCGGCCAGCATCGGGAACCCCAGTTCTTGCCCGGTGGCGACCATCGCCCGGGCCTTCTCGAAGCTGTAGGAGAGGTGCTTGTCGTTGAAAACCGGAACCGCCCGGCCGTCGCGACGGAAAACATCAACCACCTCGGCGAAGAACTTGGCACGGGGATAGAGGTGCTGGCCCTTGTCGTTGTACGGGTATTCGCCGTGCTCGGCGATAATCACGACGCCGTCGACGGCAAGCTGTTTTCCGCCACAGCGCAACGCTCCGGCGATGGTCTTGTGTAACGTGAACCCGAATTCCCTGGCCCGCGAGGGTGCCAGGTCGCCCTGGGGAAAACCGAATTCCTTTTCGCGGATGCGACGATCGGCGTCGGTGGGTCTCTGAGCGACAAAGGCCGAGACCACTTCGACTTCGGGTTCGTGCCAGTCGCCTTCCCAGGGATAGCCGACCAGGAACCGGTCGCCGATGTGCTGGCCGTGTCGCAGGTAGGCCCACAGTGTCGTGATGATCGCGATTCTCTTCCGCGGTTTCTGTGGGAGATCTTGCCCGGCAGAGGCCGCGGCGATCCCGGTCAGTGAACCGGCCACCGCCGACGCGGTGGCAAGTTCCAGGAAGTCGCGACGTGTCTCGGAACCGGTGGTGCCTGTCATCTTCAGTTCCTCCAGTAGGTCGACGACTTCGTCGGCCGGTAGTGAATGTCCAGGTGCGGTGTCTTCAGGAGTGTTTGCTTTCGGAAGAGCGATTCGATTCCGGCGGCGGTCAGCCCGGTGGTCAGCAGGGTCCGCTCGATCGGATACGGGGCACGACGTTCGCGGAACAACTGTTCGGTGGCGTTCGTCAGCGGGTTAAAGAAATTACAGATCTCGCGGGGCGACAGGAACATCTGCAGCGACAGCGGTCGCGGCTGATTGGTCAATCGCGCTGCAAATGTGAAATCATGGACGATGCCCTCGATCAGCAGCATGCTCATCTTCAACCCGTCACTGTGCTGGTAGCGATACAGCACCGGTGTGTTGGAGTTGTCCTTGTCGGTGAGCAGGCCGCGGAGTTCGGCGGTCGTCGGCAGCGTGTGGTTGAAACCCCGGCGTGACGGTTGCAGGCGGTGACTACGACACAGGCACGCCCGGAACAGGGCCGGATCCCATCCACCGCGGTCGAATGAACCGGCGTCGAGGGCCTTCAGGATCGCGTCGGTACCGCGGACGGCGTGGATCCAGTCGACGCCGGTTTCACCACCCCGTCGGCGTTCGACCATCGACTGCATCGCTTCCAACGCATGAATGTCGTAACCATCGACACCTCCCACGGCCACGCACATCGCTTCCTCGACCCGGGATCCCAGTGGCATGTCGATCTGGGGAATCCGGCGGGTGACCGGCAGGCTCGAACCAGCCAGCAGCGGGAAGTCCAGCTCCCGGGACGTCTCGACCATCTCGCGGGCCCAGTCCCACTTCCAGGAGAGGTGCTTGTCGTTGAACACCGGAACGCTGCGACCGCTGCGACGAAAGACCTCGACGATCTGCTGGAAGAACTCGTACCGCGGGTAGAGGTGCTGGCCCTTCTTGTTGAACGGGTAGTCACCGTGCTCGCCGATCAACAGCACCCCGTCGACATCGAGCGTCTTGCCTCCCCGGCACAACGTCTCGGCGATCGTCGGATAGATCGTCAGCGACGGAACCAGCTTCTGGCGGTCGCGGCTGAGTTCGCCTTTGGGGCGCTGGTCGGTGTAGAGCGAGACAAGCTCGGCGTCGGGGACATGGTGCCGACCGTCCCAGCTGTACCCGAAGAGGTAACGATCGAGGATGTGCTGGGCATGCGAGTACCGTCGGTACTCGGTGACAATCGCTGCGATGCGGCGGCGTTTCACGGGAGAGCATCCTGGTGAGCGAGATCCTGGCGAAGGACCACCGTACCCGACGCCCCGATCGATCGCACGCGTGATGAGACACCTTGAGAACCGGGGCCTGGATCGGTTATTCTACGAGTCGCATAAATGAGGAGTGTTGCGATGCTGCAGGTACTCGGAGAACCGCGGTCGGCCTGTGACGGTGTCAGCCGGCGCGAGGCGATTCGCGTGGGTGGCTTGAGCCTGTTCGGGGGGGTGTCGCTGCCGACATTCCTGCATGCCTCGAACTCGCGTCCACAGACGCTGCCGCAGAAGGCCAAGAGTGTTGTCTTGATCAACCTCTTCGGCGGTCCGCCGCACATGGACATGTTCGACCTGAAGCCGAATGCGCCGGCCAATGTCCGAGGGGAAATGAAGCCGATCAGTTCGGCGGTTCCCGGTTTGCCGATCTGCGACCTGATGCCGGGCATTGCCGGATTGATGGACTCGGCGACGCTGATCCGGACCTATTCGCATCGGTACAACAGCCACAACCCGTACAACGTTCTGACCGGTTTCGACGGCGGCAATGACCGGGAGAACTACTTTGCCAAGCGGACCGACCATCCCAGCATGGGGTCGATCTGCCAGTACCTCGACATCGGGCCCACGGACGTGCCGCGGTATGTGCTGATGCCGGCCTTTCCCGGCTACGCCCAGGCGCTGCGACGTGCCGGGCCGTATGGCGGCTACCTGGGCAGCCGTTACGATCCCCTGTTCACCGTTTGCAGCCCGACCTGGGACCGCAAGGGCAAGGGGGACTACGATCCGGTCATGGCCAAGGGACAGCCGTTGTTGCCGTCGCTGGATGAATTGCCCGCGGTGACCGCCAGCCGCCTGGACCGCCGTCGCGACCTGCTCTCGCAATTCGACACCCGATTGGGTGGTCTCGAATCCAGCGGGGCTGTCGACAGCATGTCGCAGTTCCAGAAACAGGTCTTTGGTCTGCTGACATCACCAAAGACACGCGCGGCGTTTGACATCTCGCGCGAATCCAAGGTGGTTCGTCAACGTTACGGCGACAACCTCTGGGGAAACAGTACGCTGGTGGCACGCAGGCTGGTCGAGGCCGGTTCGACCTTTGTCACCGTCAACTGGGAAGCCAAGCGTGGCAGTCACTGGGACCTGCACGGCAACACCTTCGGCATGCTTCGCGGCCACTTGCCGATCCTCGATGCGATGGTCACCTCGCTGGTCGAAGATCTGAAATCCCGTGGGCTGTTTGACCAGACGCTGGTGGTTGTCATGGGCGAGATGGGACGCACGCCGCGGATCAACGCCAAGTCCGGTCGTGACCATTGGCCGCAGTGCGGGTTCAGCCTGCTCTTCGGGGGCGGGACGCGGCGGGGATGCGTGGTTGGCAGGACCGACGACCAGGCCGCCTACCCGGTCGAACGGCCGGTATCGGCCGGCGACATGGTGGCGACGATCTACCAGTTGCTCGGTGTCGACCCGATGATGACCGTCAATGACCTCACCGGCCGCCCGGTCAGAATTGCCCATGGCGGTGAACCGGTCTTCGAGGCGATCGCCTGACGCGATGCTCAAGTCCGTTGCTTGACCGGCCCGACTGGCAGGGATATAATCCTTCGCCGATTTGACGGTTGGACGGTCTACTGGATCAACAGGTGTCGTTTATGGGCTTTTATTCGAAGTCGGATCTGGAGGAGTTTCAAGCTCTGCTGAAGTCACTGCGTTCTCGTTTGCGCGGTGATGTTGAGCAGTTGACCGACGAGGCTCTCAAGCAGGGTGAGGGCAGTGGAGATTCCCGCAGCCCGACGCATCTCGCCGAACTCGGGACCGACAATTACGAACAGGACTTTTCACTGCGATTTGTCGAGAACGAACAGGAGACACTCAACGAGATCTCCGAGGCGCTGCAGCGGATCGAGGAAGAGACCTTCGGCGGATGTGAAATGTGCCTGGCCGATGGCAAGGCGGTTTCAAGGTCGCGGATCAAGAAGCGGCGGTTGAAGGCGATTCCCTTCGCCCGCAACTGCATCGACTGTGAACGGAAACGCGAAGAACAGGCTCCATGAACCACAGGACGGGCCTTGCTTCGGTTGTGATCTTTGGGGCACTGGCGGTTGTCGGCGTGGTCGCGGATCTCTGGTCGAAGGCCTGGGTCTTCGACCGGTTTCGTGATCCGGCATTCGTGCCGGCAGCTCCTCGCCCACTCGCGGGAGGCTGGGCGACGTTCCAGCTGACGACGAGTTTCAATGAAGGGGCGTTGTTTGGAATAGGCCAGGGGCTGACGTGGGTCTTTGCACTGTTGTCGCTGGTTGCCGTTGGCGGCGTGCTGTACTGGCTGCTTGTCCTGGGTGGCAACCGCAGCACCTGGTTGACGATCGCCCTGGGCCTGATTCTTGCTGGAACCCTCGGCAATCTCTTCGACAGGACCGGTCTGCACGGGGAGACCTATCCCGAGGGGACGCTGCGGGCCGGCCAACAACGCTACGCGGTTCGCGATTTTCTGTTGTTCACCTTCGGTGACCCCGGGACGCCCTTGCCCGGTCGGTATCACTATCCCGTGTTCAACTTCGCCGACGTCTTCCTGGTGACCGGTGCGGTGATGCTCGTGCTGAAGTCGTTCCAGGCCGAGGAAGACCCCGAGTCCGAACAGGACGCCGACAGCGCCAGCTCGGAGATCGTGGCGACGCCCGATACCGCGACTACCACGCCTGCAGCGACGCCCGAAACAGGTCCACCAGGTCCGCCTCGCTCGCCTGGCGAGGCGACAGCTTCGTGACGCGGTGCTGCGGCAGTGTGCCCTTGACCAGGGCCGGGATGTCGCCGTCGTCGTAACCGACGCCGGCCAGGCCGTTGGGCATTCCGAGAGTCTTCATGAAGTGCAGGACACGATCCGAGAGGATCGCTCCGGCGTCGGCCGGATCGGCGCCGGTGATGTCGGCTCCCAGTGCCCGGGCGGCTTCGAGGTGCCGGCCCGGGTTCGATCCGGCGGTGAAACGGACAACCGCGGCGGTGTTGAGAATTACCGAGATTCCGTGTGGGACCATCGGGTGATCGACCTCGTAGCCGGGCGGCTGGAAGTCGCCGACCATTCCGGCCACCGGATAAGACATGCCGTGAGGTAGATGGACGCCTGCGTTACCGAAGCCGATTCCGGCAATCGCGGCGGCGAGCATCATCTGGCTGCGGGCTTCGTCATCGGTCGTGTCGGCCACTGCCTTGGGCAGGTGCTCTGCCATCAACTCCAACGCCCGGATTGCCCACATGTCGCTGATCGGGTTGGTTCCCTGGTAGGCGGGCCGTTCGATCGGACGGGCCGGCTTGGGACGGCGGTTGTAGGGAATCGCCGTGTAGGACTCCAACGCGTGGCTGAGAACGTCCAGGCCCGTCGATGCCGCGACGGCGGACGGCATCGTTCGCGTGTTCTCGGCATCGACGATCCCCAGAGTCGGCTTGAGAAAACGGTGAGCGATTCCCGTCTTGGCCTTCATTTCGACCAGGTCAAAAATTGCAACACCGGTCGTCTCGCTGCCGGTCCCGGCCGTTGTCGGAATCGCGATCAACGGCATCAGGGGCCCGGGAACCGGCCGGCCCTTGCCGATCGGCGCGTTGACGTACTCGAGGAAGTCGGCCGGATGGGTGGCAAACAGGTTGGCCGCCTTGGCCGTGTCGATCGTGCTCCCACCACCGACAGCCACGATCGCGTCGAAACCGCCACGGCTGACGAAGTCGGTGGCTTCCTGGAAACTCCGGTCAGTGGGCTCGACCGAGACACGATCGAAAACCTCGAAACCGACTCCCGAGTCGTCCAGCGAACCGATCACCGTCCGCCCGGTTGGCAGATCGACCAGGGCCGGATCGATGATCACCACCGCCGAATGCACGTGCATGTCGGCCAGGTCCTGTCCGACCTCGGCCGTCGTGCCGGGCCCGAACCGGATGTTCGATGCCGCCATCTGAAACGCAGAGTCGTATTCTGTCATCGGCGAGGTTTCTTGAGGTCCAGCAGCTTGATGTTCTTGAACCAGCAGTCGGCGCCGTGGTCCTGCAGGCCGATGTATCCACGGCGAGGATGGGCACTGTAGGCAAACGGAAACTTGTGCCGACTGCCATCGGGACGAAGATTCGGCTTGGTGAACCGACCCAGGTTGCCGTCGAGAACCCGCGTGCCGTTGACCACGACCCGGATCGATTGCCCCCGGCAGATCAATTCCAGGTGATTCCACTGGCCGACTGGTTTCATCGCGTTTTTTCTCGGTTTGATCAGGTCGTACAGGGCTCCCGTATCGTGAAAACCGGCCGTTTGGGTGTCGTCGATCGCGATCTCCAGGCCGTTGAAGCCGACGTCGCGTCCCTGTTTTCGCTTCAACGTCGAGGTCCGAAAGAAAATCCCGCTGTTGCATCGGGGGCTGATCTTGAAGTCGAGCTGCAGCTGAAAATCCTCCCATGTCCGCTTGTGTACCATCATGTAGGCTCCACAACGGTGCGGGTTGATCGCCCCGTCCTCGACTTTTCGTCGACTCGGCTTGCTGTCACTGGTCATCCACCCATCCAGGTTGCGACCGTTGAAGAGCAGCTGCCAGCCGGCGCCGCGTTCGGTCTCGGTCAACTGGTTGTCCTGCACTGCACCCGCATGGCCGATTCCAGACAGACTCAAGCAGGCCAGCAGGGCAAGCAGTATCGGTTGGTCTTTCCAACACATCGGTTTTTCTCCCAACGTGAGTGGTCTTCGTCTGTGATGACCACCGGGACAGCAGAAACCTCCAGTATCCCCGAGAGGATTCGAACCTCTAACCTCTGGCTCCGGAGGCCAGCGCTCTATCCAATTGAGCTACGGGGACACAGCGGGTGGCCAGGCCACGGCACGCAGCCGACGTTTTACTCTTGGCCGAGGTCGCTTTCAAGGAACTGCACCGCTTGGTTCTCTCTGGGTTTGATCGAAATTGGTTTGTCGAAACTCCCGTTGTTTTCGCAGGGAGTGTAGTTATTACATTTCTCTTCCCGCCCATTTCCGGAAACCAGTGCCGGGGTTTGGTTGGGGAGATGGTTTCCCGTTCATGATAAGTTCTTGTCTGAACTCGCGTTGTGTTCGATGGTCGAGATCGGCCATCGAACTGCCGCTTCGTGTTTCTTCCTTCCGGACCGGCGATTGCAGGGGATGGGCTTGGGGCGAGGCGTTTTGGGACGGGGGGAGTGTTCCAGGGGGGGCTCTGGAGATTCCCGATGGTGTCGGACCGTGGTCGGATCTTGTCCGCTTTGACCGCAGCGGTGTTGCTAGTCCAGTTCGAATACGCACTGGCGGCGACGTACCGTTCGGAGAATTTCCAGGTGACGGCAGCTTCGGCGTTGTTGGCACAGCGGGTGGCGTTGACGGCCGAGGAGTTCCGGCGCGAGTTGGCCGTGAGGTGGTTGGGTCGTGCCATGCCTCGTTGGGCGGCTCCTTGTCGTGTCATGGTCCGTTCGGGACAGCTGGCGGCCGGCGGTGCAACAACCTTCAGTTTTCAGTCGGGCGAGGTGTTTGGATGGCGGATGACGTTGCAGGGGCCCGAGTCGGAGGTGCTCGAGTCGATTCTGCCTCATGAATTGACCCACACGATTCTGGCCTGCCGTTTCCGTCGGCCCCTACCCCGCTGGGCCGATGAAGGAGCGGCGACGCTGGCTGAATCGACAGCCGAGCGGCGGCGGCAGCACGAACTGGTTCGACAGTTGCTGCGGTCGGGTCGCCGGATTCGGTTGGAGAGATTACTGGCGATGCGGGAGTACCCTGGCGATCGGGTTGAGATTCTCTCGCTGTACGCCCAGGGAGCCTCGCTGGTTGCCTTTCTGGTCGAACAGGGCGGTCGGGCCCGGTTCCTGATCTTCCTGGAGGACGCCGAGCGAAACGGTTGGAGAACTGCTGTTCTCGAGCACTACGGTCGGCCGTCGATTGCTCTTCTGGAACGCGATTGGGCGGCCTGGGCATCTCGATCATCGATGGCACGGACTGTTGGCTGGCGGGCATCACGGGTTCGCCGTCGATCGTCGGGGGTCGTTGTCGATGACACGGTTCGGCATTCCGCTGCGACCGTTCGGGCGCAGTCTCCTTCGATCCCGGCAGGGCGACCGGGATCGAGGAGGCGTTCGATCTGGCGGGCCCCGGATCCTCGCCGCCCCACTCGCTGATCGGCCTGGCCAATCCGAGTGCCGGGGTCGGGAGTTGACCAGGTTCTTGCGGAAAGGGCTGTCTGATTGCCTCGGGAGTTGTCGCGGGTAGAATAGCAGCGGATCACATCTCGCGCGCGTTTTCGGGAGCCGACGGCATGACGCCTGCTATGTTCGCTGTTGTTCTTCTGGCGGTCAGTCTGCTGTTTTTCTCGGCAGAGATTTTCATCCCCTCCGGCGGATTGATCACGGTTCTGGCGGTGATTTCTCTGGTGGCTTCGATCCTCTTCGCGTTCAGGGCATGGTGGGGTGATTCGAGTTCGCTGTTCTGGGTTTTTGTCGCTGTTGAACTGGCACTGGTTCCGACAGTCGTGATCGGCTCGGTACAGCTGTTGCCTTACATTCCCTGGGGATCCCGGGTGTTGCTCGAGCCACCGTCGGCGGACGAGATCATCGGGTACCAGGACGAACTGGACCGCCTGGCGTCGCTGGTTGGTCGTTTCGGAGAGACCGTCACCGACCTGAATCCCGGGGGAATGGTTGAAATCGACGGGGAACGTTTGCACTGCGAGGGAGACGGCATGATGCTGGGCCGTGGCCAGGCGGTCGAGGTGATTGCCCTCAACGGCAATCGTTTGCGAGTCCGGCCATCGGACCGACCAGCGGGAACCCCGCTGGACGAAGCGGCGACATCTGCGCCGCCTCTTGACTTCGGTGAATTTGACCGGTAAACAGCAGGGAAAGCCTTCCGTCATTCTGAATTGAATCGAGAGCGCGAAATGAGTCCTTGGGTTGTCGGCACTGTCATCGTCATCGTGGTCGGCCTGCTGGTTTTTCTGGCGGTCGTGATGCGGTTTTTCGGTCTGTGGATTCAGTGCAAGACCACTGGTGCCGGCATCGGCTTGATCGAGCTGGTGATGATGCGGCTTCGCAAGGTCAACCCCTCGCTCATGGTTCGCTGCAAGATCATGGCGGCCCAGTCGAACCTGCTGCGAGTCTATGACATGCAGACGCGGCACCTCGAGGCGCATTACCTGGCCGGTGGCAACGTGCCCAACGTGATCCGTTCGTTGATCGCGGCCAACCGGGCTGAATTGAATCTCGACTTTGACACGGCCCGTGCCATCGATCTGGCCGGTCGTGATGTGCTCGACGCGGTTCGCACCAGTGTCTATCCGAAGGTGATTGACTGTCCCGATCCGGCACGATCGTCGGGGACGCTTGATGCGGTGGCCGGAGACGGAATCCAGTTGAAGGCCCGGGCCCGCGTGACGGTCCGGACCAACATCACTCAGTTGATCGGTGGTGCCACCGAGGAAACCGTGATTGCCCGGGTTGGCCAGGGAATTGTCCAGGCCATCGGTTCGACATCGTCATACAAGGCCGTGCTTGAGAATCCCGATTCCATCTCGCAGACGGTGCTCGGCCAGGGACTCGAGGCACAGACCGCCTTCGAGATCGTTTCGATCGACATCGCCGATATCGATGTCGGCGACAACATCGGTGCCCGCTTGCAGGCTGACCAGGCCGAGGCGGACATGCGGGTGGCCGAGGCCCGCGCCGAGGAAAAACGGGCCGCGGCCAAGGCCCGCGAACAGGAAATGATCGCGAAGGTCCAGGAGAGTCGTGCCGAGGTCGTCTTGGCCGAAGCCGATGTCCCCAGGGCGATCGCGGCGGCCTTTGAGAGTCGCCAGCTTGGACTGATGGACTACTACGAGTTGAAGAACGTCCAGGCCGATACCAGCATGCGGGAGTCGATTGCCGGCACGTCCAGCAAGAACACGAGTGCCACCAAGTAATGTCGCGTCGTCCAACGCCCGGTCCGTTGCCGGACCCAGTAGCGATGGCGTCACTTTTCCAGGTTTTCGAGAATGCCAGTGCTCGCGGCCGATATTGATGTGGTGCCAGTGATCATCGGCGTGATTGCGCTGATTAGCTGGTTGACCAACAAGGCCAAGGAAGCCCAGCGGGCCGGGGGAGCAGAAGTTGGCGACGGAGACGCTAACGCTGGTCGTGGTGGAGGGAAGGTCCAGGCCGAAATCGATCGGTTCCTCCGCGAGGTCGGCGGTGGCAGAAAACGACGCGAGGAGGCCGCCGACGACCCGGTTGTCCTCATCGCTGATGAACCGGAATCTCCACGGAAGCGATCAGGCAGCCTGAGGGAACGGCATGCAATCGGCAATCGGCACCTGGATTCGAATGTCCAGGCTCACGTTGAAGATCACATGCGAAGTGGCCGGATTGACGAACAGGTCGAACACGACTTGGGAACGATGCCCGAAAGTGCCATGGGAGGATCGGTGACATCGGTTCGAGGTGGCCAGGTCACCACCGAGGATCTCGTCGGAATGTTGACCCGGCCCGAGGACGTTCAGCGGGCTGTTCTCGTTCACGAAATCCTGGCACCGCCCAAGGGTCGCCGTGTCCGACGCGGCCGCTGAATCCTCCAGACGAGTCCTGCTGCTTTCGGGCGTCTTCGAGGTCCGCGGGAGCAGTGCCAGTACGTTGCGGTTGGCCGAACGGCTGCCCGAGTACGGGTTTGAACCGCTGCTGGTCTGCCGCAATGCCGACCGGGTGTCACGCGAACGGTTTCACCGGCTGGCGATCCGGGAATACCGGGGGTTGGCAACCCGCGTGGTTGGCCTGTTGGCCCGCCGTCTGCTGGCCCAGGACTTTCAGGACGAACCCCCGGCATTGATTCACGCGCAATCACGATTCGAAGTTGCCGTGGGGAACTGGCTGGCAAGGTTCTGGGATCGGCCGTTGGTGGTCAGCGTTCATGGCTTTCTGCATCCGCGGGAGCGGTTGACGGTTGATCGTCGTCATGGCAGCCGGGTGATGGCTGTCAGCCCGGCAGTTCGTGACGGACTGCTCGAGCAGGTGAACCTGCCGGAGGGCAAGGTCGTGGTGGTGCCCGGTGGTGTTGATCCACCGCAGGTGGCCCGGCTGGTGTCTGTGCTCGATCCGGACCACGTTCCGGTCATCGGGACTGCTGGACCGCTGGAGGTGATCAAGGGGTTGCCGTTTTTCCTCGGAGCGGCACAGAAGGTCCTGGCCACGGGCCGGGATGTCGAGTTCCTGGTGGCGGGTGCCGGGCCCGAAGAGATCAACCTGCGGCGGTTGGCGGTGGAACTGGGGATCGGGGAACGTGTGACGTTTCTGCCGAACCGGCCGGATTTCTCCGACGCGCTGGCTGCCATCGACATCTTCTGTCTGCCATCGCTGCAGCAGGGACTGGGGACGATCATGCTCGAGGCCATGTCGCTGGGACGGCCAGTGATTGCCTCGGCTGTCGGTGGGGTTTATAGTGTCGTTCGCGATACCGAGACCGGCCTGGTTGTTCCGCCCCGGGACAGTGGGGCCCTGGCCGTTCGTATCCTTGAACTTCTCGACGATCCGGCGCGCTCGCGTGCGATCGGTGAAGCCGGGCGGCAGGCGGTGGAGAAGGAGTTTGGGATCACGCAAATGGTCGAGCGGTCCGTGGCGGTTTACCGCGAGGTGATCGAGGAATCGACGAGCGGTGCAGTGTGAGACCAACGAGGAACAAGCGGATATGAAGGCGGAAATCGTGGCAATCGGTACCGAGTTGACCAGTGGTGCCAAGCTCGATACGAACAGTCAGTGGTTGAGCCTGGAATTGGCCGAACTCGGTATCCCGGTTCACTACCACACGACGATGGCCGATTCGCTCGATGCGATGACCGAGGTGCTGCAGATTGCCGCTGGACGATCTGACCTGGTGCTGGTCACCGGAGGCCTGGGGCCCACGCTCGACGATCTGACCCGCCAGGCCATGGCGGCGATGGCCGGTGTGGAACTGGCGCTCGACGAGGTGTCGCTCGAACACATTCGTGGGTTGTTTGCCCGGCGACAACGTCCGATGCCCGAGCGGAACGACATCCAGGCGATGTTCCCCGTCGGCAGTCGTCCGATCTCCAATCCCCGGGGCAGCGCGCCGGGGATCTGGATGGTGCAGGATCGAGAAAACGGCGAACCCTGCCAACTGGTGGCAATGCCCGGGGTCCCCAGTGAAATGAAGAGGATGTTCACCTGCGAGGTCCGGCCCCAGCTGCGGCCGGCCGGCCGGGTGATACGGCGGGCACGTATGAATTGTTACGGTGTGGGAGAATCGACCGCAGAAGAAATGCTCGGAGAACTGACGGCCCGTGATCACGACCCGGAAATCGGCATTACCGTCCATGAGGCGACGATCACGCTGCGGATCAATGCCGAGGGGGACAGCGAGCAGGAGTGCCTCGAGAAGATCGTTCGGGCCCGTCAACAGATCCACGACCGATTGGGCTCGCTGGTGTTTGGCGAGGAAGAGGAGAGCTTGCAGGACGTGGTCATTGCGGGCTTGATCGAGCGGGGACAGACGCTTTCAACGGCAGAGATCGGCACGGGAGGGTTGTTGGCTGCCTGGTTGAGTGATGTGAGTGGATCGGAGAGGTGTTTTCGAGGTGGGCGTGTCCTGACCGGTGCCGATGGACTTGCCGAATTCGACGTCAATGTCACCGAAGCGGGAAATAGCGAAGCGATGGCGACGGCGATGGCGGTCGCTTGTCGGACAAGTTACGAGACCGATTTCGCGTTGGCGGTTGCCGAGTGTCCCGACTACGAGCCGGATGACCCCGAGGCGGTTGCGCCGACGACCTGGGTTGCCTGTGCCGGACCCGATGGGGTGACGACACGATCCCTGACTCTCCTGGGAGATGTCTCGTTCACCCGCAGTCGTTCGGCCAAGACCGCCTTTGATCTGATTCGTCATCTGATCAACGAGACCACCCGGTCGGATTGATCTGTTGATCCAGATCGTGATCAGCGAGCATAATGGGCGGATGAGCAGCGAGAATCAGGCGGCGAACCGTCCACTGGTCGGTGTGCTGTCGCTGGGATGTCTGGTCGCGGCCGGAGTTCTCTGGTGGCAAGACCCCGATTGGGGTGGGGCCGAAGGGGCCATCGGAGCGTTGATACGCGTGGGGATCGTGATGGGGGTCTTGTGGTTTGCGCTGCCGGGCCGCCTGGGAACGCCCATTGGATCGAAGATCTCGCCGAAGGTCTTTGTCTTCACACTCGGCGGCATCGCACTGGTCGCCGCCAGGCCCAGGATCATCGTCATGCTGATCCCACTCCTGGCCGTCCTGGGAATCGCGGCGCTGATCCTGAAACCGAGATCTTCTCAGCGCTGAACCTCTCCCTCGCGTCGCCGGCGGTCGGCAACGTGGGCTCGGGCCGCGGTCTTCAGGAATGCCTCGCGGTCGGCCGCACTGACATCCTCCAACCGGTTCGCGATGCTCTCGATCCAGCCGGGTTGGCCGACCGCCGCCAGGTGCATCATTCGCAGGAATGCGCTGATGTCGTAAAAGTTGCGGTCGGCGACGATGTTGGTCAATGGGGCGATCAGTCGGGCGATGGTCCGGATCGACTGTCGGGGAAATGAAAGGAACAATGCGGCCTGGTGGGTCACGTATTGACGTCCTTGCTGGTCACGCTCGTAGCGATGGCGCAGCACAACCAGTCCTTCACCTCGGATTCGACCCGCCAGCAGGCCGCTGTTCCAGGTTCCTGTCCCGCGGGCGATCATCAGGTCCTTGCTCCGCAACAGGATCTCCAGCATTCCTTGCGAACCGTCGGTGTTGCGGGCGGTGTACATGTTCGGTGCCGTGCGATTGAGCGTGAGCTGCGAAATTCCCAGGACCCGCCAGATTGCCGTGGCCATCTCCGGCCGGCGACGGAAATACTCGTAGCTGCGCGGATCGAGTTCGATGCGGATTGCCGGCAGGCGGCGAAACAGCGTCGGGCCGCCGAGAAGTGCTTCCACCTGTGCGCGGTGATGGTCTTCCAATCGATCCAGGGGCAGATCCTGGCAGATCTGGTCACGGATCTTTTGGGAAGAACTCGCCGCTTCGACCTGTTGCAGTTCCAGTGGCAGGCGGGTCGGCTGCGCCGATCCTGGACGCGACTTCCCGGTTTCAGTCTTGACGGGTCGGGAATCGCGGCGGTCCGAGGCCGATGCACTCGCGCAGACGAGCAGGCCAAGTACGACGACCAACACGAAACGTGGCCTGGCTGGTCGATTCGAGATGTTCACCGGTGAGATCATCGAGCCTCCCTGCCCACGGCGCCCACGCCAGCCCGTCCCGGGGACCGGACGGAAACACACGTTGAAGGGATCGGCTCGTTCGAGCCATCGACTTGATCGCAATCTTCAGGGCTCGGGGATGGCCACGAATTGACGGTGACCGGCTCAGGCCGAGTCGTTGCGGATCTCGGTCGAGGAGATGTCGCAACGAAACCGATCCGAGGGAATTGCCGTGAACAGATCGGTGAAGCTGGCGGGCACAGACAGCGATGTCAGATCCTGGAATCGCTCATGCTGCTGACGTCCGGCAACCAGGAAACCACAACCGTGATCCCGTATCGAAGCCATTGCAGCATCCCGCCCCTTGGCGGCACCGTCGTAGAAGGCGGGATCGATCACTCGCTCGGCCGTGTCGGCACCGACAACGAACATCGTCCCGGGAAACACCGCAGCCTTCTCTTCGAATGTCGCCGAGGCGGTTATCGCCAGCGGTTTGTCTGTGAACACGCGCCGGCGGCACTCGATCGAATCGTAGTCCAGGGGCGGCTTGTCGGCGTTGACGACCGGGAGTTCGTAGTAGACCGGACCAGCGAGGATGTGTTCGGCGACCTGTAGAAGTCCCACGTGCCCTTCGTGCCGTGGTGCGAACGACCCGGAGAGAATCCCGGCAGGAGACGCCGGCGGGGTATCGGCCCAGCGTCCGTCGGGCAGGGACCAGGTGATCGATCGGCGGCCGTTCCACACGTCGGCCACAGCGGTGGCGGCGGTGGTCTGGCGAGTCGTGAGTCGATCGAGGTCGCCAAGCGGCAGGGCCGGTCGCATTTCGATCCCCGCGACATCGGCCAGACGGTCGATGATCAGCGAGGCCACGAGTCCTTCTTCGCCCGGTCGATCGCGGGCGTCTTTTTCGAGATCGAGTCGGGCCAGCTGCGTGGCCGTGGACGACTGGATCGCGACCAGCGCTCGATGATCTCCTCGCTTCGGCCGATCGGAAACCAGCGAAGCCGTGGCAGCGATGCCCAACAGGTCGGCTGGTGTTTCCAGGTCGTCGTTGTCCTCGGCTGCAACAAGGGCCACGGCCCGCTGGTAGGCGGTCACGGCCATCGTCAACGCGGTGGACTCGTCGCAGAACTTCTCCGGCTCGTGTCCCAGAAACTCGACCAGGGCCGCATTGGCGTAGGGTACAAGTCCCGCGACGACAGTCCGCGAGGCTCCCGGGACCTCCAGCAGTTTCGACAGCGCACCGCTGCCGCCTCCTGTGATGACCAGGACGATGCGGGTTGGTGCGGCGTGGATCGCCGCGATGGTCTGGGTGAGCGAGTCGGTCACGATAGTTCTTTCGTACTCGATTCGTCGTACGGCGGCAACGTCCCAAGCCATCGGGCAGGCCGTGAAGCGGCTGTCGGGGCTGCTTGTGACTTGAGAGAGGCTGCCGTAAGCTGGGCTCGCTCGCAGATCGGTACGGACCGAGTCAAACCCGAAAATTCACCCACGGGCAACGATGGACGGTTTTACGCTTCGTGCAATGAGCGACGGCGACCGGGCCGAGGTCGCGGAAGTGATCTACGGTTCGATCAACGCCTGGTACAACCGCCACGGGATGCCCGACATCTTTCGTGGAGGGCCGTCGGTGACGGAGATCTTCTACGACGTCTACAACGCGATCGAACCGGGTTGCACGGTCGTGGCCGAAAACGATCGGACCGGTCGATTGATGGGGTCGTGTTTCTACCACCCCCGCGAACACCACGTGTCGCTGGGCATTATGACCGTGCATCCGAACCACTTCGGCCGTGGTGTCGGCAGTTCGCTGCTGGAACATATCATCGAATTCACCGAGCAGAACGGTTTTTCCTCGCTGCGACTCACTCAAAGTGCCCTGAATCTTGATTCCTTTTCGCTGTACAACAAGGCCGGCTTCGTACCACGCTACGCCTACCAGGACATGCTGATCGAGGTGCCCGGGGAGGGCGTTGATGTCAGCACCGCTCGGGATGCCGACGTCCGTCAAGCGACGGGAGCTGACGTGGACGCGATGGCCGGGTTGGAACGGGAGGTCAGCGGGATCAGCCGTTGCGAGGATTACCGTTATTGCGTCGAGAATGCCCTGGACATCTGGTCGGTGGCCGTGTGCGAGAACTCCGGCGGGTCGCTCGACGGCTGGATGATCTCCTGTGGCCACACCGCGATGAACATGTTGGGACCCTGCGTGGCTCGTGACGAAGAGACCGCGGCGGCCTTGATTCGTGACGGGTTGAATCGCTATCCCGGTCGCACGCCGGTCTTCCTGGTCCCGATGGAAAAATCCGACCTGGTGCAGCGGATGTACTCGTGGGGGGCCCGGAACTGCGAAATGCACTTCTGCCAGGTTCGCGGAGACTGGCAGCCGTTTGACGGTGTTAACATGCCGTCGTTTTTGCCGGAGACGGGATGAGCGGTTCACTCGTCGAGGCCTGATCTCGCTTCTACTGGAAGACCCTGGAGAGAATCACACGATGTCGGACCAACCCATCTGGCAGATGACCGCCGTCGACCTGGCGGCTGCTGTCCGCAACCGTGACCTGTCGGCGATCGAGGTGACCGAGACGGTTCTTTCGAGGATCGATGCCATCGACCCGCTGTTGAATGCCTTCTGTATTTCAATGGCCGGGTCGGCCCGGGCAACAGCGGCGGCCATCGATGAACGCGTGGCGCGAGGCGAGGACGTGGGACCGCTTTGTGGTGTGCCGATTTCGATCAAGGACAACCTGTACATCGCCGGCGAGCGGACGACTTTCGGCTCGAAGCTCTTCGAAGACAACGTGACCCCCGAGGACACGCCGCTGATTGCCCGGCTGAAGGCTGCCGGCGCCGTCCTGATCGGCCGGACCAACAGCCCGGAGTTCGGCTGGAAGGGAGCGACCGACAACCTGGTCTTCGGCACCACGCGGAATCCGTGGGACACGCAACGCACTCCCGGCGGCAGCAGTGGCGGCGCCTCGGCAGCGGTGTCGGCCGGACTGGGGCCGGTCGGCATCGGTACCGACGGTGGCGGATCGATCCGGATTCCAGCGGCGTTCTGCGGATTGTTTGGAATCAAGGCCTCGTTTGGCCGCGTACCCAATTACCCCGCCACGACCGTTGACTCACTCCGCCACAAGGGACCGTTGACACGAACCGTCGCCGACGCGGCCCTGGTGCTGGACGTGATCGCCGGGCCCGACGATCGTGATCCCGCGTCGCTGCCGGCCGATTCGCAAAGCTACATCGCACAAATCGCCGAGGGCATCGAGGGCTGCCGGGTGGCCTACAGTCCCGACCTGGGATTCGCCCGCGTGGATCCCGAGATCGCGGGAATCTGTGCTACGGCCGCTGCGGGGTTCTCCGAGGCAGGAGCCAGCGTTGAAACCGTTGCACTGGACTGGCCCGATCCCTTCGACTGCTGGAACATCTACTTCTACGGCGGCATTGCCGGGTCGCTGGGCGACCGACTGGAAGCCGAGGGACACTTGCTCGACCCGGGACTGCGTGAACAGGTTGAACTTGGCTTGCAGTTGAGCGGGGCGGATTTTTCCAGGGCGGCACTCACACGCGCCGCCTACTGGCAGCAGGTGCTTTCGCTCTACGACGACTTCGACCTGCTGGTCACCCCGGCAACAGCAGTGCCGGCTTTCCCGGTCGGGCTGGACAATGCCGAGCCGTTCCCCGGGCAGGCTCCACAACCACTGGCGTGGACCCCGTTCACCTACCCGTTCAACCTGACCGGTCAACCGGCCTCGGTGGTCCCCTGTGGGTTCACCGCGTCCGGCCTGCCGGTTTCGCTGCAACTGGTCGGCCGCCGCTTCGACGATCTCGGCGTGTTGCAAGCCAGTCGGGCACTCGAGCAACTGGCCCCGTGGGCCGATCGTTGGCCCGAACTGGCGACGATCGAGAACGGCTAGCCGGCGTCGTCGCTTCCGCCATTGAGATTCTCGTAACCGGCGTCGTCGCTTTCGCCATAGACATTCTCGGAATCGGCCGGTGGCATTTCGGACTCCGCCCCGGTTTCCTCTCCGGAATCCTCGCCCCCGTCGAGCTGTTTGACGGTGTAGCCGCCGGTCGATCTGAAGTAGAGCGCCAGCACCAGGTAACCAAAGGCCATGAACGCGGGAACGATGGCCGTGTAGATCAGGGCCTGGCGACCGCCGTAAATTCTGGCTGCGTCGATCGGTTGCTTGTCGGTTTCCTGGTGCTGTTGAGCGTCCTTCCACCAGGCAGCGCGTTTCTTCACGTCCTCGTTGTCGGGCAATTTCGCGACGGTGTCGGCCAGAGTGGTTCCGGCGCCTTTCTCGTCGAGGATCACGGCCACCTTGCCTCCGTCGAGCCCGGTGATCTCGGGAAAGACCGCAATCGGATAGTTGCTCGGCTTGTCGGCCTTGTAGCGCCCGTAGGTTTCAGCCGCCGTGGATTCCAGTTGTTTTGACGCAAAGTAGTCCTGCTTGTAGCCGATCCCGGGAGCACCGAGGAATCCGGCCGAGAGCATGCCGATGCCACCCAGCATGCCCATGGTGACGGCACCCCCGCGCGGGAAACGTTCGCCGACGACGCCCAGCATCGTTGGCCAGTAAAACGTCTTGCCCAGGGCATACACGGTCACTGCGATCCAGATCATCGCGGTACCATTGGCCGTTCCAATCAGCACCAGGCCGATCGCTCCGGTGACGGCACTGATGAGCAACAAACCGATCGGGTTGATTCTCTCGACAATCGGCCCGGCAAAGAACCTCAGGCCGAACATCAGGATCGATGCCCAGACGAACAGGATTGGTCCCTGCCCGGAGAGGATTGCTCCGGTGATTGCCTGGATCCAGGAATCGGTTCCCAGTTCCACGTAGCCGACACAGGCGTGCAACAGGAACAGGAACAGCAGGATCGGTGACGCCAACTCGGCCAGCATCCGCCCGTAAGAAACACCCGACTTGCTCGCCTCGGATTGCGGGAACGGGTTCCTCAGGACCACCATGCCGTAGTACAGGGTCGGGACCAGGTAAAATCCCAGCGCGATTTCCCACTTCAACTCGGTGATCCAGGCGGCGTTGCCAAGGAACATCTTGTTGATCAGGCCGCCGAGCACCAGCCCGCCCGGCCAGCCGGCGTGGAGGATGTTCAGGTAGTGGGTCTTCTGGTTGGGATAGAGATCGGCCGTCAACGGGTTGATCGCCGCTTCGCACAGGCCGTTGGCGATCGCGAAGATGAAACTGCCCCAGTACAGGCACTGGTAGGCTGATTCCTTGCCACCGCTTTCAAAGGCGTAGCTGGCCGCGACCGTGACGACCAGCGACAGGATGTGGCAAAGGCACGCCGCCATCAAGATCGTCCTGTAACCGACGCGATCGGTGATCAGGCTGGCCAGGATGATGATCAGCCCGAAACCGACCAGGCCACCGCCGGTGATCGTTCCCAGTTCCAACTGGGTGAACCCGAATTGCGCCGACCAGGCTCCAAGGATTTCGCCCCGTACAGCAAAACCGATCCCCGCGGCGATCAGTGTCATAAAGCAGGCGAGGAACAGTCGGGAGTTCTTGTCGTTCATTCCCATCGTCTCGAAAACGGGGTCTTGAAACAGAAGATCCAGCCCGGACAGAATTTCTGCACGGGATGCGGTCGCATCGTACCGATTCGATGGTGACCGCACCATCCAAGTTTTCCGTCGATGGATTCCTCGGCACCCGACATCGACACCCGGTTGCGACAGATGGGGCTGACGACGGGGGGCACGCTGACCCCAGCGTGGTTGCTGTCAACCTGGGTAGGTTGCATCGACCCTGCGTGGTTGCTGTTAACCTGGGCAGGTTGCATCGACCCTGCCGGTTGTGCGGGTTGTGTGTTCGTTTCGGAGTCCGAGTCGGCGCAATTGTGTCGATTGGTCGCTTTGTAATGGATGCGCGGGTGCAAAAGAGGGGATGTAAAGAAGGAGACGTTAAGGCGTCTTTGCGCAAGGATTGTGACACCCCCAGGGACGGGAAGATGCACTTCAGATCCTGGCTTGATGGCCTGAGGACTCAACGGAACTCCAAGTCGACCGTACGGCGGAGGCGTCGTCTGTTACGAGGTCGACCAACCGTCGAGGCCTTGGAAGACCGGACACTGCTTTCGACGGTCACGGCCGTCGTGCTCGATGGTGACCTGATGGTGATCACCGAGGAGGGCGAGGACCTGGTGATCCGCGAGGATCCACAGAATCCGGGGCAGGTTCGCCTGGAAGTGGATGGCGTGCTTGAGACGAGCATACCGCAGACGTTGACGGCCTCGTCGTTGACGGGCATCGAGATCATTGCCGGCGAGGGCGACAACCGGATCGATCTCAGCGGTCTCAACTCCACGGTGTTCTCCAGCCTGACAGAGATCATCGTTTCGGCCGGCGAGGGTGACGACGAGGTCATTGCCAGTGCGGATCTTGATGACCAGATCGACGGCGGCCAGGGCAGCGACACGCTCAGCGGCGGTGGTGGAAACAACGTGATCGACGGTGGCCACGGTGATGACATCATCAGCGGCGGTGATGGTGCCGACGATCTCTTCGGTGGTGACGGGTTGGACGAGATCAATGGCGGCAACGGCGGTGACACGATCAGCGGTGGCGATGGNCGGGACTCGCTGTTTGGTGACGCCGGCAACGACNACATCGTNGGTGGTCANGACACCGACCTGATCCACGGCGGTGACGGCAACGACACGCTCAACGGCAACTCGGCNGACGACACGCTCAACGGCGACATCGGCGACGATTNCCTCGTCGGCGGCGGCGGGAATGACTCGCTTTCGGGTGGAGACGGTTACGACAANCTCCGGGGTCAGGGAGGTGCCGACACCTTGTCGGGGGGGGCCGAGCCCGACACGCTGACCGGTGGTTCCGGCAGTGACCTGTTGCTGGGTGAAGGCGGCAACGATCGACTCAACGGCGAAGGAAACGCCGACACGCTTGCCGGGGCCGATGGGGACGACAGTCTGTACGGCGGACCCGGTGGCGATCTGCTCGAGGGCAATGCCGGCAACGACCAGATCCGTGGCCAGGGTGGCAACGACACGATCTTTGGCGGCGACGGTGCCGACCAGATGGACGGTGGCGCCGGCAACGACCGGATCGACGGCGACGAACAGTGGTCGGTTTCGGTCAGTGATGCCACGGTCAACCCGGAAGGCGATGACGACAACACGGCCAGTTTCTTCGCCACCGATTTCGAGGATGGTGTTCCGCTCGAGTTTCAGCAGTTCTCGAGCATCACCACGCTGGAAGATGTGCAGGGGTTCGACGGGCTGGGAACCGACAGCAACGTCTTCAGCGGCTCGTTCCTGAGGAATTCAAGTGGTGGAACCGCCGGTGAGCCCGGCAGCGTGCCCTCCGAACCGACCACACTGGTGCTGACGAATCTGCCCGAACACACCAGCCTCGATCTGAATTTCCTGCTGGCTATCATTGAGAACTGGGACGGCAACACGGCGCTTGGGGATGCCCAGGGCAACCCCGTTGATTATCCCGATGCCTTCAACGTGGCCGTCGATGGCGAGTTGGTTTACAGCGTGGCCTTCGATCAGCAGTTGCTCGCAGACACCGTCAACCTGCTCGACGCCAGCGAGTACACGCCGGCCGACGGCGTGCAGTTGGACTACAACGCCAACGACCTGTTCACGCCCCTGGGCGGGAACCACCCGATCTACGTCAACGACTCGGCCTGGGACCTGTCACTGGATTCTCAGTTGGACGGTATTGCCCACAGCGCGTCGACCGTCACGATCCAGTGGTACGCCTCCGGTGAGGGCTACCAGGGTGGTGATGACGAATCGTGGGCGATCGACAACGTCGAGGTGCTGCTCAACGGGATGGTCGACAAGACCGATGCCGTCTTCACGGTGACACTCTCGCGTTCCAAGGACGAGGCGGTTTCGGTCAACTACGCGACAGAGGACGGGATCGCGACGGCGGTAACCGAGGATTACCTGCCGACGTCGGGTACGATCGTCTTCGCGCCCGGCGAGGTGACCCGCACGTTTTCGGTGCCGGTCATCGGTGACACCCTCGACGAGGCCGACGAAACGTTCCTGGTCAACCTGACCGGTGCCAACGGGGCGGTGATCATCGACGGGCAGGGAATCGGCACGATCGTCAACGACGATTCCTCGTTCCCGGACATCGCCTGTTCGGTGTTTGCACCCGGCACACCTGATGATTACATCAACGATGTCCACGAGGCCGAGCAGGAGCAGTTTGCGACCCAGTACGCCGCCGGGTACCGCGTGGCCGGGCGGTGGACGACGACCGCCACCGACGGATCGGGACTCCAGCAGGGTGATCCGACCACGATCACCTGGGGAATTCTCCCCGACGGAACGACCACCGACACGAGCGCCACCAGTGACCTGATTGCCAGGCTGGATACGATCTACAACGAGTCGGCCAGCGGGCCGGATGTCACCAACCGGACATGGTACACCCTGTTCGTGCAAATGTTCGATCGCTGGGCTGAACTTTCCGGTAACACCTACGTCTTTGAACCAGCCGACGACGCGGCCGCATTCCCCTCGAGCCAGGGGGCGCTGGGAATCCGGCCGGACGTTCGAATCGCCGGACGCAACATCGACGGCAACTTCGGCATCCTGGCTTTCAACTACTTCCCGAACAACGGCGACATGGTCGTCGATTCGGCCGATTCGTTCTATGACGGCATTGCCAACAATTCCCGGGGCCTGCGCAACGTTTTGGGCCACGAACATGGGCACGGCATGGCCTTCCACCATGTGATCCCCGTCGACGGGTCGAAGTTGATGGAGCCGTCGATCAACTTAGGCTACGACGGCCCACAGTACGACGACATCCTGGCCGTGCAGCGACTCTACGGCGATGCCCACGTCGATAACGATACGACGGGCACGGCCTCGGACCTGGGTCTGATCGACAACTCCACCGTCACGCTGGGTGCCGATGCAGCGGGCCTGATCGACGACAACGGCGACGGCACCGTCGATGTGCCGGTGGCACCCGAACAGATCGATTTCGTCAGCATCGACGGGACCTCCGACACGGATGTCTTCCGCTTCACCGCCGTTTCCGGTGCGACGGCCAACATCGGCCTGGCCCCGGTAGGGCCGACCTACTCGGAGGGGCCACAGGGTGGGACCAGCAGTAGTTTCAACGGGGCCAACCAGAGCAACCTGATCCTGGAACTGATCGACCAGGATGGCAGCACCGTGCTGGCGACCTCCAACACGGGTGGCCTCGGGGAATCCGAGTCGATTCCCAACCAATTGCTGGCGACCGGTGGTGTTTACTATGTCCGCGTCACCGGAACCCAGGACCTGATCCAGACCTACCAGCTGGATGTTACGGTGACCGGCGGAGGCGGTGGTCCCGATCCCGGTGATCCCGGCGGCGGAGGGACGCTGGTCGGGGATACTCTACTCGGCGGTGCCGGCCAGGACACGCTCGTCGGTGCCGGAGATGCGGACTTGATCAACGGCGGTGGCGGTAACGACCAACTCGACGGACGTGGTGGCGACGACCTGCTATTTGGTGGCGGTGGCGACGACGATCTGAACGGGGCCGAGGGGGATGATCTGCTCAATGGCCAGGGCGGGATCGACGTCCTGCACGGCGGAGACGGGAATGATCAACTGGTCTGGCGGATCGGTGACAGTTCCGACCTGCTCGACGGCGATGCTGACGCCGATGTCGTGATCGTCCAGGGCGACAGTCGCAACAACCAGATCACCGTCAACCAGAGTGCGACCTCTCAACTGCAGGTTCTTGACGGAAGCGGCACGATCACCATCCAGGAATCGATCTCCCAGGTGGTACTCGACGCCGGCGGGGGCCGGGACACGATCCAGATCGACGACGTCGACCGGGTTTCGACGGTGATGCTGGTGGTCAACGGCCAGGGCGGTCGCGACACGATCACCGCGGCTGGCTCGGCGATGGGAACTGTCAGGCTGCTCGTCGACGGTGGCAGCGGCAACGATACCATCAGCGGCGGAGACCAGGACGATTCGCTGCTGGGTGGTGCCGGTGTCGACGTGATTGACGGCGGTGATGGCGATGACACAATTCTTGGCGGTGAAGGCGGTGACAACCTTGAAGGTGGTGATGGCGATGACCGCCTGTTCGGCGAGGCCGGCAACGACACCGTCTCGGGCGGCGACGGCCGGGACGATCTCGATGGTGGTGACGGGCACGACCAGTTGACCGGGGGTACCGGCGAAGACACGTTGTCTGGTCGGGCCGGAAACGACGTGCTCAATGGTTCCGATGGCGGTGACCTGTTGCGTGGCGATGCCGGCCGCGACAGCCTGTTCGGTGGTGGCGGCGACGACACGATCGACGGGGGCACCGACAACGACTTCCTGGTCGGCAATGCCGGCCAGGATCTGCTCCGTGGAGGTCACGGCAGTGACCGAGCCACCGGCGGCAGTGGAAACGACTCGCTGCTGGGTGATGACGGCAACGACACGCTTGTCGGTGACGCGGGAGATGACATTCTCTTCGGCAGCGACGGCAGTGACCGGCTCAACGCCGGCAGCGGCTCCGACACGGTCCTGGGCGGGCACGGCAAGGACTCGTTGTTTGGTGGAGGCGGCAGCGATCTCGTACTTGGCGGCGACGATGATGACTTCATCAACGGCCAGGGTGGCTCCGACACGCTCGCCGGCAACGCCGGCAGCGATGTCTTCGGCTCCAGCGGTGACATCGTCGACGAGGCCTTCACCGAGGTGGCCTTCCAGTCATTGCTCGATCAACTCGACGCCGCCTAGTCTCGCCAGGGTTTAGAGCGTCGAGGGTGCCGAAGTCGGAGGAGTGGCCGGATCGAGATAGGTTCGGTGCCAGGCTTCCAGGCAGACCAGGCTCCACAGCCGGTAACTGTGATCCCAGCGATTTTCGACGTGCTCGCTGACCAGTTGCCGGATCACGTCGGGTTGAAAATAACCACGAGCGACCGCCGTATCGTCGAGCAGGATGTCGTACAGCAGCGGCTTCAACTCGTTGCGGAACCAGTGATCCAGGGGAACACCGAAGCCCATCTTCGGTCGCGACCGGATTTGCCGGGGCAGCAGGTCGGCAAACGTGTCAACCAGGATCGTCTTGCCTCTTGATCCCTGGCGTTTCAACGCGATCGGCATCCGGGCGGCGAGTTCGACGACGTGATGGTCGAGCAACGGGCTACGGCACTCGAGACTGGAGGCCATGCTGGCGACATCGACCTTTGTGAGGATGTCGCACGGCAGGTAACTCAGGACGTCGGCGCAGGTTGTCTGTGTCACGAAGTCGCGATCGGGACATTCGAGATAGGTTTCCAGCAGGAACTCGGCGGCATCACTGCCGGCGAGTCGTTCGAGAAATCCGTCGGTCCACATCGAGCGGCGGCGCTGGCGATCGAAGATTCCCACCCATTCCAGGTAGCGGCGTTGCGGCGTTTTCCCGATGGCGTCGGCGAATCGCTTGAGCCGGCGGAGCAGCGATTTCTGCCGGGTTGATGCCGGTAAGAACTGCCAGATTCGCGACGCGGCAATCGCTCGCAGCGGACGCGGCAACCGGTCGATACGCTCTGCCAGGGCGACGGCTCGATAACGGTCGTAGCCGGCAAACAACTCGTCGCCGCCGTCACCGGAGAGGGCCACGGTGACTTCTGCCCGGGTCATTTCCGCCAGGCACATCGTGGGAATGGCCGAACTGTCGCCGAAGGGTTCGTCGTAAAACCAGGCGAGTTTCGGCAGGATCTCCAGTGCCCGGGGTTCGACGACACTCTCGTGGTGAGTTGTTCCCAGGTGGTCGGCGGCGATGCGTGCGAACTGGCGCTCGTCGAAACGGCGAACGGGAAAACCGATCGAAAACGTGTGAATCGGGGTGCTGCTTTGTTCCTGCATCAGGCCGGCGATGATCGTCGAGTCGATGCCGCCGGAGAGAAATGCTCCCAGGGGAACGTCGCTCCTCAATCGCAACCCGACCGCCTCGGTCAGTGTGGCTCTGAGTTGATCCTGCCAGTCGCGCGTGCTGCGATCCTCGATCGGGTTCTCGAAACCGGGTCGCCAGTAGCGGTCGATCGTCAAGCGGCCGTCTTCGTAGACGCCACGGTGGGCCGGAGGGAGTTTTCGGTAACCGGCGAGCATGGTCCGCGGGTGCGGGACGTACTGGTAGGCAAGGAACTGGTCCAGCGCGACCGGATCGAGTTCCCGCGGGGTTCCGGGGACCTGCAGCAGTGCTTTCAGTTCGCTGGCGAAAAGCAGTCGTCCGGCTTCCTCGCGGTAGACCAGGGGCTTTTGTCCCATGCGATCGCGGGCCAGCAGCAGTCGACGGCGATTTCGGTCCCAGAGTGCGAAGGCGAACATGCCACGCAGGTGGTCAACGCAGTCAATGCCGTGGTCCTCGTAGAGGTGGACGAGGACCTCGGTATCGCTGTTGGTGGTGAAATGGTGTCCCCGGGCGATCAGTTCCCCCCGCAACTCGCGGTAGTTGTAGATCTCGCCGTTGAAAACCACCTGCACCGACCCGTCTTCGTTGGCCAGGGGTTGTCGGCCCGAGTCGAGATCGATGATCGACAGGCGGCGGTGTCCCAGCGCGACGAACTGGTCCTGCCAGCTGCCGTCCTGGTCGGGTCCGCGGTGGACCAGCACACGGGTCATCGCGTCGAGGGTCACCGCATCGAGTGCCGGTCCCGATTCGGTCCAGCTGGCTCCGGCAAATCCACACATTGCGTTACCTGGCCTCGTCGGTGGTGCTGCGATGGGAATCCAGGGAACGGTACAACCGGGCGTGGGCGTTGATCGAGGCCGCAAGGCTGAAGTCGTCTTGCATTCGTTGACGGCCGGCCCGGCCCAGGGCCTGTGCCACGGCGGGATTCTCCAGTAACGATGCCGTGCGGCGGGCAAATTCCGCAGCGTCACCCAGGGGGACCAGGTGACCGGTGACCTCGTCGGTGACCAGTTCCCGGTTGGCGGGGATGTCGCTGGCGACGACCGGCAGCCCGGCGGCCATCGCTTCCATCAGGCTGTTGGATTGGCCCTCGAAAGAGCTGGCCAGCCAGGCCACGTCGCTGGCCGCCCAGATCGCAGCGACGTCCTCACGGTGGCCGAGGAAGCGAACGCGATCACCGCATCCAGCCTGCTGGGCAAATCGTTCCAGCCGTCTGCGTTCCGGACCGTCCCCGCTGACCACCAGCATCACCCGGGGACAGCGACGGTGCAACAATTCGACCGCCCACAGGAGGTCGCTGATTCGCTTTTGTGCTGCCAGTCGGCCGACACAGGTCACCAGTTGTGTTTCCGGGGCCAGGTCGAGTTCTTGACGAAGCTGATCGCGAATCGTCCCGGCAGTTTCGCCACAGAGAGGAACCGCGCCGGTGTCGATTCCGTTGGGAATCACGTCGATCAGTGACGCCGGGATCCCGACCGACTGGTAGAACGCCGCGACGCTGTGCGAGTTGGCCAGCAGCTGGTCGGTGCGCGGGGTCAAGCGACGATCCAGCCACAGTTGCCAGGGGCGTTTCCACGAATCAACGCATCGTTCCGAAACGACGACTCGGGTGGCGGGGGTGGCGGTGTGGGCCAGGCGGCCGTAGGCGTTGGCGGCAAACAGCCAGGTGTGCAGGATGTCGGGTTGCGACCTGGCGAGGTGGCGTTTCAGACGGGACAGTGCCAGCGGATCCAGTCGCCAGCGTTTGCCGATCACTGTCAGGGGGATGTCGTGGTCGGCCAATCGTTGTGCCAGCGGCCCGCCCCGGGTCAAGGCAATCACGTCGGTCCTGAACTCGTCACGGGGCAGGCCACAGGCCAATTCGACGAGTTGTTTTTCGGCACCGGAACGATCCAGTGTCGGGATGAGCAACGAGACGGTGATCGGAGTGGTCATGGCCGGGAAGCCGGGCGCATTGCCGGGAGTATCGGACTGTGGCGGGGAGTATACTGAAGGAGCCGGATTGCGGGACCCTTGGCTGG
This sequence comes from Planctomycetaceae bacterium, assembly GCA_002726205.1. Taxonomy (GTDB): domain Bacteria; phylum Planctomycetota; class Planctomycetia; order Planctomycetales; family Planctomycetaceae. Next base: position 71,603 of record PBSL01000007.1, read on the forward strand.
CAAGAAAGCCGGTCGGGACTGGATTCAACGGTCGGCAACGATCCCTAAATGGACATACGAAATCGATGCTGGTAACCGTGGGAGCCTGTCGGTTGGAACTGGTGCAAGGGGACATCACCCACCAGGAAGTCGATGCGATCGTCAATGCGGCCAATTCCGCGTTGGCCGGAGGCAGTGGAGTCGACGGGGCAGTGCACGAGGCGGGCGGTCCGTCGTTGATGGACCAGACGCGTCGAGAGTTTCCGGAAGGCTGTGAGACCGGATCGGCGGTTGCGACCGCTGCGGGCAACCTGGCCGCGCAGTTTGTCTTTCACGCGGTCGGACCGGTTTGGCGAGGTGGTCATGGGGACGAGGATCGGCTGTTGCGGAGCTGTTACAGCAGGTGCCTGGAACTTGCCGTCGAGCATGGTGTCGAGAGTGTCGCGTTTCCTGCGATCAGTACCGGAGTTTTCGACTATCCAGTGGATCTGGCAGCGGAGGCTTCGTTGGACGAGGTCCGTCAGTTTCTCGAGCAACGGCAGCGTCCTTCGCTGGTGCGGTTTGTCCTGTTCAGCGACGGGCACTTCGGGGCCCACGCCCGCGTTCTGGAAGAAATGGTCGGCTGAGCCACATGATCGAAGCCGAACATCACGAGTTTGTTGCGTCGGATGGCTACGGGTTGGCCTGGCAGCGATGGCCGTCGCAGTCCCGGACGGTGAGAGCGTATGTCGTGGCATTGCACGGGATCCAGAGCCATGCCGGCTGGTACGAGCATTCGAGCCGGCGGTTGGCCGAGGCCGGTTTCGAACTCTGTTTCCTGGATCGCCGGGGATCGGGAAGAAACGCGGTCGCGCGTGGTGATGCCCCTCATGCCGATCGTCTGATCCACGATGTCACGCAGTTCCTGGCCGAAACCCGTCATCGGCGAGACCTGGAGTCGCCGGCCAGTCCGGTCGTGTTGATGTCGGTCAGTTGGGGTGGCAAGCTGGCTGCGGCCTGTGCGGCCCGGCGTCCCGAACTGGTTGACGGCATTGCGTTGCTGTATCCCGGGATCAGGGCCCGCGTTCGGCCCGGCTGCTGGGACCGTGGTCGACTGAGGTTGGCCGAGTGGCTGGGGGTCGTTGATCGGCTGGTCGATATTCCTCTCCGAGACCCGGCACTGTTCACCGCCGATGCGAACTGGCAGCAGTTCATCGAGGACGATCCGCTGACCCTTCGCCAGCTGACGGTCGGGTTTCTGCTCGCCAACCGGCAACTGGATCGGCACAGCCAAGCCAACATCGAACGGATTCGTTGCCCACTGCTGATGATGCTGGCCGGAGCAGACCGCATCATCGACAACCGGGCAACCCGGTTGCTGTTCGGGAAGATCGGCTCACAGCAGAAACGGCTGGTCGAGTATCCCGAGGCGCAGCACACGCTGGAATTCGAGCCGAAACGGGACGAGTTCATTGACGATCTGGTCGGCTGGCTCGGGGATGTTGGTGTGTGAGGGGCGGGCTGCGTCTGGCGACCGTGTACGGCCGACTGATAGAATTTCCGGCCGGGTCGACGGTGGTCGGTGCAATGGAGATCGCGAGATGATTCGGGTGGCCGGAATCCTGGGGCTGGTGGTTGTGGCGCTGGCGTCCTGGGCGGGCGGAGCCAACGAACCGACCGAACCGAAGGTGGTGTCCCGGCCCCCGGTACCGTTGAATCGCCAGGGCACGGTTCTCCTGGACCGCGACGGCAAGCGGTTGCTGCTGAAAGCCAAGGTGGCCGCCCGGGACCGCGTACTGGAGATGTTGTGTTGCCTGAAGCAGACCAAGGAGCACGAGTCGATTCTGTCCCTGGATGCCAGCGCGGCAATCGTGCACGCCGGTCTGCTGGCGTTGGGCGCCAAGCCCGGGAAACCGGTGAGGTACGTGCGCGAGGTGGCACCGGGGAAGTTCGAGCCGGACTTTCACCCGCCCAGTGGGCAACGCATCGAGGTGTTCCTGCAATGGAGTGATTCCCGGGGTCGGCGTCATCGCGTGCGGGCACAGGAGTGGGTCCGTAAGGCCACGCAGCGCTATTTCAGTACCCCCATGCAGGCGTTGCCCGACGGCGTCGTCTTGCCCAAGGAACCCGAACTGGTCTTCGACGCCAGAAACAAGGAACTGGTCTGGTTTGGCCAGATGAAACCCGTCCAGCGAGACGTTTTCCTGAAACTCAGTGACGATCGGTCATTCATCAAGGCTGTCAGGCGCCTTTACGCCAACAGCCAGCCCACGCCGATGCGGGCCCACTGGGTTTTTGCCGGCAGCGGTTTTTCGATCGATCCGCAGACGAAAAAGAAGTTCTATCTTGCCGAGAACGGCAGCCTGATCTGCGTGGCCAACTTCGCCTCGGCCACGCTCGACATCGCCGTGGCCAGCAGTGACAAGGGGGACAACCTCCTGTTCGAGGCCTATACCGATCGGATCCCGCCGGTCGATACGGCGGTGTTGATCGAGTTGATCCCGAAAAGTAGTCCGGTCAGGAAAACCAGTCCGCCCCCACCGCCCCTCCCGAGACAGTTGTCCGGTTAGGGGAAAGTCTGACGTGTCAATCTGGGAAAGACACGGGGGCTGATCGGATGTTCACGGTCAGGTTGTCTCTTCGATGACTCGCGTTCAGGCCGGAAACCCGTGTTAGCTGTCGTGGCGCGGTTGTTCCCGGTGAAAGCGAAGGACTGTGACAGCGATCACCTGGGTGCCGAACTTCTGGAGTACGACTCCCGAAGTTCTCGCACCACAGGTGTTTTCAATGTTCAGATCCGTGAAACTCGTCTTTCGTTTCGGACTTGCCCAGGCACCGAACATGCTGGCCGCCCTGATTGCGGTCGTTTCGTTTGGTTTCATTGCGGTCAATTTTCAGTCGCAACCCGCCGGTGCCGATCTCATCGATGTCGCCTCGACCGATGCGTCCTCGGGACTCGATGTTGATTTTGGTGCAGAGACGGACTTTGGTGAGGAGGCGGACTTCGGCGAGGAAGCCGACTTCGGCGAAGAAGCCGACTTCGGCGAGGAAGCCGATCTCGGGGCCGAGGATGGTTTCGAAGAAGACGGCGAACCTGTCAGCGACGCCGACGAGTCTCGGCCGGCGGTCGAATCCGGGACCGGCCGCATGGCGTTGCTGATGCAGGTTCTGATGCTGGAAAAGGCCGAGACGGTGCTGTCCCGGATTCCCGGCTACACGGCGACTTTCAGTAAGCAGGAACTGGTTGCCGCCGATTTGACCGACGAACAGGTCATGCAGATCAAGGTGCGGCACAAGCCTTTCAGCGTCTACATGAAGTGGACGACCGGACACAAGGGTCGCCAGTTGCTCTACGTTGACGGTGAGAACAACGGCAAGATGCTGGTCAAACTGGGTGGCTGGAAAAAACGCCTGCCCGCTCTGAAACTGGACCCGACCGGTTCGATGGCGATGGGAGAATCGCGGTATCCGATCACCAAGGTCGGGTTACTCGAACTGGTCCGCGAGTCGTTGGCGATCCGTCGGGCGGACCTGGCCAAGGAGCAGGGCGTGAGTTGTCGATTGGTCGAGAACCACGAGTTCGACGGTCGATCGTGCTACGCGTTTGTTGTTGATTACGCCGACAAGACGGCCTCGGCTCGCTATCGCAAGTCCGAGGTTTTGATCGATCACGCGCTTGGCGTTCCGGTTGTCGTTCGCAATTTCGGCTGGCCGGCCGAGGCGTCCACCGCCGTCGGGCAGGCGGTTGACGCGGAGACGCTTGTCGAGTTCTACACCTTCCGCAAGATCGAGTTCCAGAGACAGATCGTCCGCGGCACCTTCGATCGCAGCAACAAGTCCTACAAGTTCTAGGACCGGGCGATCCCCGTCGGCGGGCTACAGCTTCAGGTGATCGACCGCGTCGCCTGCGGTCATGACGTAGCCGAAATAGAAGGGACCGAACTCGGCGTACCGGGCCGAGGCCTCGTCGAACCGCATCGTGTAGACGATTTCCTTGATGTGTTCGGGTGCCCGGCCCCAGAGTGTCACGCCCCACTCCCAGTCGTCCAGGCCGGTCGATGCGGTGATCAGCTGTGACACGCGTCCGGCGAACTTGATGCCGCTGGTGGCATGCTCTGCCATCAACGCGGACCGTTTCGAGAACGGTGAACAGAACCAGTTGGCTTCCGGGTGCCGGATCTTGTTCATGGGATAGAACGAGACGACCGGCAGGTCGGGAAAGTCGGGATAGAGCCGCTGTTGGTTCATCGCGGGCAAGCGGCCGCTGTAGGCGGCCAGTTTGGTCTCGTAGGCCGGGTCGTTTTCGCCGTCGCCTTCCCGCTTCAACCGCTCGGCATACTGTTCGATGGTCGGCACGTACTCGGAAACCTCGGTGATCGACACGAACGACCACACGCTCTCCAGGGCGGGTCCCAGCGAGGATGCCCGGACCGACTGTTTCACGCGATCGATCACCAGCGGGTCCGGGTCGAGTATCATCAGGCCCAGGTCGGCCTTGTGGCCGGAGATGATCGAGGCCTGCAGCCGCTGGGGTGCTCCCTCGGCTTCGGGGTCCAGTGCTGCTACCAGTTCTTCGCGGCCGCGGGCGCGGTCGTCGGGACTCATTGTGGCCAACACGGTCGCGTTGACACGGTAGTAAAGGTGCAGGCAGTGCCAGCCCTCGGTCATCCGGATCGTCGGGTCGGGCAGAGACGGGGCAGCATGGGGAGGGCGATTCACGGTTGGGTGTTCCTGGTCGATGGCCTCGGATTGGATTGCGCGGCGGGCGGAAACGACCGCACCGCAGCCTCCATCTTAGAGGGCGGCTGGTCGAGAGCGGAAGGCTGGCCCGGCCGATGGCGTGCCGGTCGTCAGCGTGACGATTCTCCGGGTCCGGCAGCCTCTTCACGTGGTGGCAAGACGCGGATGACCAGTTGCTTCTTGTCCCAGGACAAAGCCCCGGCAACCCGCCGCGGATACTCCCAGCCACCGGCCCTGGGCTGGTAGATTCGAACGCGGGCTCGCCCAGCCGCCAGTGCCACGGTCTGGGGAATGTCGAGGTAGCGAAGGACATTGAGGTAGATCGGACCCGAGCGGTGTGATTCGGGCAGGTCGTGCAGGTCGAGCCGGCTGACGTCGGGGACGAACAGCGATGCGTACATCGTGATTGCAGCCATTGTCTTCTCTCCCTGCATCCACAGCGGGACCTTGTCCATTCCGTCGACCAGTCGCAGGGCTCCGGCAGCGCGGACAACATCAAAGGTCCTCATTCCATCGAGCGTCTGGCCGAGCAGCATGAACCGTCGGCGGACCTGGGTCTGGCGCCGCTCGTTCTGGCCCCAGGCGGTCGGTCCGATTCCCCGCGGTGCGACGTAGGCCATCCCCCACTTGAAGGACTTGACCATCCGTTCGGTCTGGGCGAATGACTTCTTGTCGGCCTTGGCCTTGTGCCCGCCGACAATCTCCAGCCCACCCCCGGCAAGCATCGCGACCAGGCTGTTCCAGCCACCTTCATCGACGGTGTTGAGGACCACCAGGTCGAGTTGGGCGGCTTCGAGTCCGGTTCGATGAATCACGATCAGTGGCAGGCGGATGCCCGCTTGCGAAGTGAACCAGAACGAGCGGACCGTCAAGCTGCCCTTGGCCGAGCTCGGACCCTGTTCGAGGTCGATGCCGGCAGGGGTGGCCGGCCAGCCGCGAAAGGACTTCTGTTTCAAAGCGTCAATCCAGGTTCTTCGCTGTGCGTCCCAGGCGGCCGTTGAATCTGGAACCCGTGGCGGTGTCGACCGCGGGGTGAAGGATTCGCTGATCCGGGTATTTTTCTGGTCCGCCGGTGCGCCTTTCTTGAGCACCTGCAATTGGCTCGGGGTAAAGAATTTCACCGCGGTGGTTTCGATCAGCGGGTCTTCCTGCTTCAGGAAGCGGTTGAACCAGTGGAAGGCGTGGACCCGCAGTTCCTGGGTGTCCTTGTGAGGCCCCTCGGTGATCTGCAGGCCCAGGTGTTGGCCCTTCCCGTGCAGTTGGTAGATCCGGCGAACCTGGCGGTGAACACTGACGACGCCGTCGAGCGGGAAAATACCATCCTTGTCGGAGTTGGAGATCAGCAGTGGCCGCGGGGCCACCAGGGCTGCCAACTGGGCATAATCCCATTGATGAGTGTTGACGGTGAACATGCAGTCGCAGTGTCCCTCGACACATCCATCGACCACGTGGTTGGTCAGGCTGGTAATCCCGGCGACGGGAACGGCAACCTTGATCCGGTCGTCCAACGCGGCCACCGACCAGCTGTAGGCACCACCCCCGGATCGCCCCGTGACACCGATCCGCCGACCGTCGACTTCCTCCCGCGACTGCAGGTAGTCCAACGCCCGGATACAGTTCCAGGCCTCGACGCCTGCCGGCGTGTAACCGCGGGCATTCCACCACCACTTGCCGTACCGGTAGGTCCCGTGGTGGATGCCCTCGATCTCTCCCAGTTGCAACGTGTCGATGGTCAGGCAGGCATAGCCGTTGCGGGCGAACCAGCTTCCGTGATGCTGGTAGTGGACCTTGTTGCCGAAACTGACGCCGTCCTGCTTGACCCGGCCGTGGCCGCAAACATAGAGAATCGCCGGCAACGGCCCTTTCCGCGTCCTGGGCAGGTAGAGATTGCCGGTGACGTAGAGTCCGGGCCGCGACTGGAAATGCAGATTCTCGACGGTGAACTGCTCGTGTTCGACGCGACCGGTGATGACCGGATTCAGCGGAGTGCGTTTCGGGCGAGGCGAGAGACCCAGCATCTCGAACAACTCCTCGCGATAACGCGCCCGGTGCCGTTTCCAGTCGTCGAGCGTCTGAATCTCCTTGAGACAGTTCTCGGCCAGCCTGGCCGTTTCGGCTCGAAAGTATGCATCGATCATCCGGTCGCCGGCTGCGGTGTCGGCTGCGGTGTCGGCTGCGGGCAGGGCGAGGAGTGGAGCGAGCAGGACAAGCAGAATGGTCGCGGACGGGCGTAACATGATGGTCTCCGCAGAAAGGGCATCCGTGACGGCACTCCACCATGTTGACCGGGGCGATGCAAGCGCGTGGAGCGGTCGGGTAGGGCGTGGTATAGTGCCGCGGAACTGTCGAGGCCTGGCGGCTGTGCCGGGGTCTCGGGGCAATCGTGATGTGAGGTTGTGGTGGATCGTCGCGAGCAGATTGACGAATTCGAATCGATGTTTCGGCGTTCCGAGCGGGAACCGTTCGTGTTCGCCGATCTTCCGATCCGGTCGGTTGCGGTGGTAACCGGTGATGAATCCAACGAGTCGGTGCAGGCTGCCCTGAAGCGGTTTCTGCCACGAATCGGAGACGTCGTTGATTGGCGGGCGATCGGCAGCGACGACTACAGCAGTGTTGCCGAGTTGCTCGAGCGAATCGGCTCCGATCCGGTCGACCTGCTGGTGACGCGTCGTCATTTGCAGGAGGAGTTTCTCTCGCCCCAGCACAGCCTGGGAGTCTATCTCGATGAACTGACTCAACGGACGTTGGTTCCTGTCCTGGTGCTGCCGGGGACGGCGGGAACGCCGGTGCCGTTGCCGACCGAACCGTGCCGTCGGGTGATGGTGGTTGCCGATCACATCAGCGGTGACCATCGGTTGATCAACTACGGTGTGCGGATGTGCAGCGAGGGTGGCAGCGTCTGGCTGTGTCACATCGAGGACGACGATGTGTTTCGGCGATATGTTTCGGCGATCGAGCGGATTCCCGAAATTGCGACCGAACCGGCCGAGGAGTTGTTGTCGTCGCAGTTGTTGAAGGAGGCCGGGGATTTCATCGAGTCGTGTTTCCAGACGCTCAAGGAAACCGGTCCCGACGTGGTCCTGGAGAGTGAAGTTGGTATGGGGCATCACCTGACCGAGTACCGACGGTTGATTGACGAGCACACGATCGGGTTGCTGGTGGCCAACACCAAGGACGATGGCCAGATGGCCATGCACGGGATGGCCTATTCACTGTCGGTCGAACTGACCGATGTCCCGATGCTGCTGCTGTAAGGAACGGGGATGGCGTCGATGTCTGGACTGTTGTTGGCAACGACCGAGGCGGTCCACGCGGTTCCCGCTGGTGTGACGGCACTGTTCGCGATTCTGCTGGTCGCGATGATTGCGGCGCTGGCCCTGGAAGAGACGATCCACGCGAAGAAGTCGGCAATCGTCGGCGTGTTTGCCGGCGCGTGCCTGGTGCTGGCCACCGTGCTGGACCTGTTGCCTTTCGGGGATGTGACGCTGCCGGGAGGGCACACGGTCAAGATGCCTGTCTACATCCCGGCAATCGACTGGGGCGTGATCACGATCATCCTGGGTGCGAGCCTGTTCGTGGAGGTCACCAGCCGTTCGGGTGTCTTCACCTGGATGGCGATCACGCTGACGAAGAAATCCGGTGGTGATCCGTGGAAGTTGCTGCTGTCCTACGGCATCCTGACGGTTGTCTTCTCGGCAATGCTCAACAACGTCACCGCGATGATCATCATCGGCAGCCTGACCGGCGTGTCGCTGACGAAGTTGCAGCGGACCGACCTGCTGCTGGGTTTCCTGGTCGTCGAGGGGCTGTTGACCAACGTCGGTGGCCTGTTGACGCTGATCTCGAGTGTTCCGAACATCATCGTCGGTGGCATTGCCGGGATTGGTTTCGTGCAGTTCTTCCTGGTGGCGGTTCCCTACGTCGTGTTTGCCACGGCGGCGACGTTGCTGATGGGACGATGGCGATTCGGGATCCGGGGCCTGTCCGACGAGCAGGAGAAGTTGGCAGCGGCGAGCATGGTGTCGGCCTTCGACGAGAACGAGAGTGTGCCGAGCTCGCGATTCTTCTGGTTTTCGATCGCCGTGCTGGTGCTGTTTGTGGCCTGCCTGGCCGGCCAGAGCCTGTTGCCGGCCGGGCTCGACAAGCTGGGCATGGGGTTCGTGGCCCTGACGTTTGCCGGCATCGTGCTGATGGCATACAAGCACGAGGTCGACAAGTTCTACGAGGCTGTCGATTGGGACCTGCTGGCATTTTTTGCCGGGTTGTTTGTCGTGATCAACACGATGGAGCACGCCCAGGTGCTGGCGATGATCGGGCAGGGAATCAAACTGGTGATCGGCCTGGGACCAAACCTCGGGGCCGGCCTGTTGCTGGTCGCGTCGGCAATCGCCAGTTCGGTGACCGACAACATCCCGCTGGCCGCGATGCTGGCGAAGATTCTCGAGAACGATCCTGCCAACTACGCTGCGATGGCCCCTTACTGGTGGAGCGTGATCTTCGGTGCGAATCTCGGGGGGAACATCACGCCGATCGGGTCGGCCTCGACCGTCGTGGCGATGACGATCATCCACAAGCACAAGTTGCCGTTGACCTTTGTCGGTTTCGTGAAGATTGCCGCACTGTTTGCACTCGTGCAGATCATCATCGCGGTGGTCTACGTGGTCATCTTGAGTCTCAGTGGCATCCTGGTCGTCTGATTGCTGGGCTTGTAGGAACATGGACACGCCGTCCCTGCGTCTTCGGATTGCCTGCGAGGCCGCGCGACTGATGTCGTCGCGACGCGAGAGCGACTTTTTTCGTGCGAAGCGGGTTGCCGCCCGGGCCGTCTGTGGTGGTTGGGCCCGTTCCGCCGACCTGCCGACGGATCTCGAGATTCGCGAAGCCTTGCAGCGACTGTCGACAGTCGAGTCGTCCGCGGCTGAACCGTTGGACCGGTTTGCCGTGTTCCGGGCCCTGCTGGAACCGCTCGAGTCGGTTCAACAGCGAACCGGGGACCATCCGGAAGGCGACGTGTTGTACCACAGCCTGCAGGTGTATGAACTCATCCGCCAGCGGCGTCCCTACGACGAGGAACTGCAGCTGGCGGCCCTGTTGCATGACATTGGCAAGGGAATCGATCCGGCCGATCACGTCGCCGCCGGCCTGGCCCTGCTCGAGGGACTCGTCAGTGAACGAACCGCCTGGTTGATTGAACATCATCTCCAGGCACGGCAGCGTCGCGAGGGCACGTTGGGATTCCGGGCGGCCCGGCGGCTGCAGCGACACGAGAGTTGGGAGGAGCTGGATCTGCTGTGCGAATGCGACCGCGCGGGCCGGGTTCCCGGTGCCGCGGTGCCCGAACTCGACGAGGCACTAGAGAAGATCCGGAATCTGGACGAGGCATTCTGACGACAGTCTGAAAACGGGGCACGGGATTATGATGACACGGGTCGGGTATTGGACGGCTGTGGGCATTCTGCTGGTTCCTCTGAATGCGATCGGCGCCGAGTCGAAGCTGGAACGCAGACTGAAACCGCTGATCCAACGACACAAGGGACAGGTCGGTGCGGCGATCAAGAATCTCCGCACGGGCGAATCATTCACGTGGCGCGCCGACGAGCCGATGCCGACAGCGAGCCTGATCAAGCTGGCCGTGATGGTCGAAGTGTATCGGCAGGTCGAAAAGAAGCGGATCGACCTGGACGATCGGCTGCGGTTGGATGAGAAGGACAAGGTGCCCGGTTCGGGGGTCCTGAGGCTTTATTTCAGCAAGGGGACTCGCCTGCCGCTGCGTGACGCCGTACGACTGATGATGGCTGTTTCCGACAACACGGCCACCAACCTGGTCCTGGACCACATCGGGCTGAAGGCGACCAACACAACGATGCAGCGGTTGGGGCATCCTCACACGCGGATCCACGCCAAGGTCTTCCGTCGCGAGACGTCGATTGATCCGGAACGCAGCCGTCGTTTCGGACTGGGCAGTACCTCGGCGACAGAGATGGTCGCGTTGCTCGAGGCGTTGCACTCCGGCGACCTGGTCTCTGCGGAGGCCTGTGTCGAGATGCTCGCGCATCTGGGAGCCTGTGAGAGCACCGATCGGATTCCGCGGTATCTTCCCACCGGGACGAAGGTGGCCCACAAGACCGGTTCGGTGGCACGGGTCCGCACCGACGCGGGAATCATTGATTCGCCGGCCGGTCCGATCGCGATCTGTGTCCTGACAGCCGAGAACGAAGATCGTCGCTGGGGGCCCGAGAATGCTGCCGGCCGGCTGATTGCCAACGTGGCTCGCGCGGCCTGGCTGCATTTCAATCCGCGGGTCCTGTCACGAGAGCCGGTGACGCTTGATCTGGGGGCTGGTGGCTGGCTGGTCGAGGCGTTGCAGCGAACACTCAACACGCGGCTGAAACCCTCGCCACGTCTCTCGGTCGACGGTCAGTTTGGACAGGGCACGCGAGGTGCGGTGCTGGCCTTCCAGAAAAGCAGAAAACTGGCGGCCACCGGCAGCGTGGGACCGTCGACCTGGAAAGCCCTGGGCACGCTGGTGACCAGCGATCCCCCGGTTCCCGAGCCGGCGGTGATCAACAACGAGCAACTGGCCCGCCGGCCGGCCGACGGTCTTGACGGGCCTCCTCACGTGACCTGCCGTGCCTGGGCGATTGCCGATGGACGGACGGGGAAACTGCTCTGGCAGCACGACGGAGACCGCCGGCTCGACATTGCCAGTACCACCAAGATCATGACGGCCTACATCGTGCTGCAACTTGCCGCCCACGACTCCTCGGTACTGGACCAGCAGGTGATCTTCAGCCAGCGGGCTGATGCAACCGGCGGGTCATCGGCCCGGATCCATGCCGGCGAGCGACTCTCGGTCGGCGAACTGCTGTACGGTCTGATGTTACCGTCGGGCAACGACGCGTCGGTGGCGCTGGGCGAACATTTCGGGAAGCGATTCAAACCGGCCCCCGGCGACGACGAAAAGCGGGCTGCCGATCCCCTGTGGCGGTTCGTGGCCGAGATGAATCGGACCGCGCAGCACCTGGGGATGTCCGCGACTCATTACGGGAACACGCATGGACTGACCGCCAAGAACCATCTCTCGTCTGCTGGGGACCTGCTGCGGCTGGCCCAGGCCGGCTGGAAAATCAAACGTTTCCGGACCTATGTCGGTACTCGCCAGCACGGGTGTCGGTTGACTGGTCCCGGGGGACGGCAGCGAAACGTCGTCTGGCGAAACACGAACCGGCTGTTGCCGATCAGCGGTTTTGATGGTGTCAAGACGGGAACGACCTCGGCCGCCGGGGCCTGCCTGGTCTCCACCGGTCGCCGCGGTGACGACCGATTGTTCGTTGTTGTGCTGGGGTCGGCCGCCTCGGCCGCCCGGTACACCGACGCGCGGAACCTGTACCGTTGGGCGTGGAGCCAACGTCTCGACGTGAAATGATTCGATCCGCTGGTTACCATCCTGCAATCGTCAGGGTATCTCTCGTCTTCTCTCACAGGCAGTCCAACGATGATCCGGTCACCTCGTCTTCGGTTCCTGCCAGTCCTGGTTGGGCTGGTTTTTGTCACGAGCCCGCTTCTTGCCCGGCAGGAGGTGCCGGCGAAATCGAAGAAACCGGCTGTGCCGCAGAAGAAAAAATCACGGAAGAAGAAACGACGGGTCAACCCCGCCTTCGCTCCGGTGACCGACGACCCCAAACTGCCCCGGGTCCTGTTGATCGGAGACTCGATATCGATCGGCTACACCACAGCGACACGCAAACTGCTGAAAGGGGTTGCCAACGTTCACCGGATTCCCGTCAACGGTGGCCCGACGACCAGGGGGCTGGCCAGCATCGAGAAGTGGCTGGGCAAGAGTCGCTGGGATGTGATTCACGTCAACTGGGGGCTGCACGACCTGAAGTACATCAAGGAAAAGCACCAGGTGCCGCTGGACGAGTACGAGCAGAACCTGGGCAAGCTGCTCTCGCGTCTGAAAAAGACCGGGGCAAAGGTCATCTGGTGTAGCACGACCCCGGTGCCCGAAGGGGTCAGTCCGCGGCGCAAGGATTCCGATGTCGTGGAATACAACACCGTGGCCGGGAAGATCGCCGTCGGCCAGGGCCTGTTGGTCAACGACCTCTACAAGTTTGCCCTGCCACGATTGAAGAAGATCCAGCGGCCGCGGAACGTGCATTTTTCCCCGGAAGGATCCCGTGTGCTGGCCGGCCAGGTGGCCACCAGTATCCGCGGAGCGTTGAAACCTTGAGCCGGTCTAGCCGGCAAGTTCTTCGCGGATGCGTCGAGCCAGTTCCGGGGCCTGGGTGTCGTCGAGGCAGAGCGGGTTGATCGTCAGTGTGGCCGCGGCCAGGCGACCGTGGCTGACGTAGACTGCCGGAGATCCGTCGCGGAGTCCGCGGCAGATGTCGAAAGCCGAGCGACCAACACCGGCCTCGTCGATTTCGATCGAGAGCAGCGGTGAGCGTTCGGCTTCACGGGTTCCTTCGATCGTGCAGGTGACGGGTTGATCGGCCAGTTGCGTGGCGATCGACGCGAGCAGGGTGTGCTGGCGGTCCCAGTCGGCGTCGTAACCACCCGAGGCAAACAGTTCCAACGCGGTCATCAATGCCAGGACTTCTTCCTTGGAGACTTTCAACGGCCGACCGATTCCGTGGCGAGGCAGGCCATCGAGTTTCGAGGAATCGACGAGATCGGCAGGAGGGTTCCAGAGTTGGAGGTGATCGTCCATGTCGAGCATCTGCAGGGCGGCGGAGGCGACGAGATCCTTGCGGCCACAGAGGATGCCGGTTGATTGAGGGCCCCGGATTGCCTTGCCCCCGCTGAAAGCGACCAGGTCGGCCCCCAGGGCCGCGATTTCCGAGAGGTTGCGTTTTGGCGGCAGTTCGCCGGCCGCATCGACGAGCACCGGCAGCCCGTGACGGTGTGCCCGCTCGATCACCTCGGCCAGCGGGGGCTGGCTGTCACGGCCAAAACCGTAGAAAACGCCGGCCGTGTTTTCGGTGAACGCCGCCTCGAATTCCCAGGCCTCGGTTCGCCGCACACCGGCGTTGGAGACGATTTCGTTGAACCCGACTTCGACAAACCGGGCCCCCGCCGCGCGAACGGCATGGTCGTAGCCACTGCGCTGTTCCCTGGCGATTATGAACTCGTGAGGGAACCCCTCGCAGTGAGGCAATCGCTCGATACGACCAAGGTCGTAACCGCAGAGGATGGCGGCGGTGCCCAGGGTCAGTGCCGCGGCCGACCCGGCCGTTACCAGCCCGGCATCGGTCCCGGTCAACTCGGCGATCCGTCTCCCGGCGGCGGCCTGGAGTTGTTCCAGCGGGACCCACGCCTGCGCGCCGTCACGGAAGGCATCGAGTACCTCGGGGGGCATCGGGGCACCACCCAGGCGGGTGACGGCTCCCGAGGCATTGATGATGGGGGTGAGGCCGAGATCCTGGTAGCTCGTCATGAAAATCGCGTGTTTCGATGAGGGGAACGGAAAAATGAAACGGTGGCCGAATCGTCGCCCGGTGATGGTGGCACGGCCCCGGAGTTAATCTATACCAACAGCCCGTCGATGACCTGTCCGACCGACAGCGGGATCGGTTGGCCACGGCGGTTCCGGATCTGCTGGTGGGGGGGAATGCCCAGGCAGTGAAACATCGTGGCCGACAGGTCCCAGGGTCCGACCGGGTAGACGGTGGGGTAGGAAGCGTGGCGGCTCGAGGCTCCGAAGACGGTTCCGGACTGGATGCCACCACCGGCCAACACGACCGAGTAACAGTCGGGCCAGTGGTCGCGGCCGGCGTCCTTGTTGATCCACGGGGTGCGGCCGAACTCCCCCAGGCAGACAACCAGGGTCGAGTCGAGTAGCCCGTGGTCCTGGAGATCGGCCAGGAAAGTGGCCAGGCCCCGGTCAAACGGGGGCAGGAGATTCTTCAGCCGCGAGGAATTCTTGGCGTGCGTGTCCCACTGGTCGCGATTTTGTTTGGACCAGTTGACCGTGATCAGAGGTACGCCGACTTTTACCAGCCGACGGCAAAGCAGCAATGTCTGGCCAAAGCGGTGGCGCCCGTAACGGTCGCGCAATGCCGCCGGCTCTGAATCCAGTCGAAAGGCTCCCCGGGTCTCGCGGGATCCCAGCAGCCCGAAGGCTCGCTGGTAGAGGTCGTCAAGGCCACTGACCTGGCGAACGGGCTCGACGCGTGGCCCGCTGGTGTCGAACGACTGCAGCAGTCGGTGTCTTTTTCGCAGGCGGTCAGCCGGCAAACCGGCGACTGACTTCAGGCTGTCGACCCGGAAGTCCGCCCGGTTCGGATCGTCGGCAATCCGGAAAGGCTCGTAGGCCAGACCGAGGAATCCCGAATTCTGACCGGCGATCGGTGGACGATTGCCCTGGTGCATGACCGGACCCAGCACGATCGAGTCGGGGACGGGGTGCGGGTTGTGCCCCACTCGCGAGACGATCGATCCGTAGGTGGGAAAGTCTTCCGGGCGGGCGGTGGTGTTGGTGCCGGGAACCGGGTGCGGGTGACCGGTCAGGGCCGTGTAGGCCGCCGTGCCGTGTTCGAAGTCACGATGCGTCATGCTGCGGACGATTGCCAGGCGATCGGTGACTTGCGCCATCTGCGGCAGTTGATCGCCGATCTCGATCCCGGGCACGCGGGTTGCGATCGGGCGAAAGTCGCTTCGCAGCGACGACGACGCCTCGGGTTTCATGTCCCAGGTGTCCTGCTGAGCCGGACCACCCCAGAGGAAGATCACCACGCAACTTTTTGCCTGGCCGAACCCGGCCGCGTCGCTGGTCTCGCGCGTGTCGGCTGCAGCCAGCAGTGTCGGCCAGGACAGGCCCAGCACCCCACAACTGCCCAACTCCAGCAGCGCGCGGCGACGGGTGCTTGTCGAGCCGTCGCCGAGGGTCGTAGGAAGCGAATCAAACGAAATCATGCTGTCACCAATCCCGATTCTACACCACGGGTCTCGGTGGCGAACAGCAGGAAAGAGGTCCGGGGATCCCCGAAAGCCCTACGTTCCGGATTCCGGAGTAGCGGTCCATCGGCAACCGATATTCGTCCGCGAGGCGAGTAGGCACGAGTAAAGTCGCCGCCGGCGGCGGTCGTGCCGTTGCGAGCCGTCTCGCGCGGTCGAATATCGGTTGCCAACGGACCGCAACGAAGGACGGCAGGCCTTATCCCGGGGCGAAACACCCAAGGAGGCTTCGTCGTGTCGAGAAGCTCAACAAACGAAACCAAAAGAGCTAAGGTTCCGGGGGAACCCCTGGCCAATTTCCAGCATTGTGCCGGACAGTCTAGCGAAGTTCCGGGGCGTGTTCCAGTTCTCGCTGCGATTATCGGGGCCGATTTGTGTTGACTTCGTGGAGCAGGCCGGAAAGTTCGTGACAGGTTTGTGTGAAACCGTCGGGATCGACCAGCCGGGCCATGGCCAGGTGGCCGTGGACGACCTGCACCTGGTGCAGGTCCAGGGACTCCAGCCCGGAGGTTTGCAACCGGTGAAGCATGGCGCGCAGTAAACGCCGCTTGGGCTTGGGCAGTGCGAGCCGCTGATTGACCACCAGCCCGGTGACCAGTTGGCGCTGGTGCCGCGACATGACGTGCGTCTTGTGGTCGGCCAGCCGAAATCCCTCGTCAGCCACGATACGGCCGATGGCCCCGATCAACTCACGCGGAGTGATTGAGTGAGCCGGGGCTTCGTTGGAGGAGAATGTCAGGTCGTCGGCGTAACGGGTGTAGGTCCAACCCTGTTCCCGGCCCAGTCCGGCCAGGCGGCGATCAAGCGGACGGGCCACCAGGTTGGCCAGGTGCGGACTGGTTGGGGCCCCCTGGGGCAGTCGGCCGCGACGGGTTACCAGTTGCACGACCGCCCACGCGGTTTCGTCGTCGAGTTCCAGCGGGGCCAGGCATTCGG
>PBSL01000008.1 GCA_002726205.1 Planctomycetaceae bacterium
CGGTACTCCCACCGCGCCCAGGCCAGTTGTGTCCTGGGGTTGTCCGGTTCGAGCGTCCGGGCAACCTGCAGGGGGTCTTGGGCCTCGTCGAGTTTTCCCAGCGCGATGAGCATCTCGGCGAGGCGAAGACGGAACAGGACCCGGTCAGGCTCGGCGGCAATGGCCCGCTCGATGCAGGCAACCGCTCGATCCGGGTCGGTGCGTTCGAGTTCGATTCCCTGCAGGAAGGGCCAGCGGCCATCCTCCGGATCAAGCCGTTCGGCCTCTGCGAACACCACGATCGAATCGGTGCCGTAGCCGCAGGCCATCAGGATCATGCCCAACCGGCCCCACGCCTTCCCCGATCGAGGTTGTTCGCGGGCCGCTTTGCTGGCTTCACGAATTGAATCGGCAACATCGGGATAGGCGTTCTCGAGGTCGATGACCGGCAGCCGAGGCATCGGTTCGGGCCAGGCGTTCCAGATCGCCACGATCACGACAAACAGGATCCACCCCACCCACGGGATCCCTCGCTCAATTCCTCGTGGAGCTTTGCCGTCGATTGTCCACCAGCAGCGCCGCCCGCCCGGATCGGTCTCCGGCTTTGGCGATCCCGGTTCGAGTTGACTCATGGCACCGTTCCCCGGCCATGCTCGAGCACACGCAGGCGATCGACCGGTCCGCCGGAAAACAGCTCCTCGCTGCCATCGGGCCAGACCACCTCGATCCGGTCGATCTCGGTCAGGGATCCCAGTCCAAAATGGACCCGGGGATCATTCGAGGCCAGGTAGCTGAATCCAGGATTGGCCAGCTGAACGAACCGTCTCGAACCGGCGACCAGTGTCACCACGGCACCGTGGGCGTTGCGTCCGCCCAGGTCGGGTTCGACCACCCTGACCTGCAGCCAGTGTCCGGCACCGGAGAAGTCGTTGAAGTAGATCCGTGCCCGACCGGCGGTGTTGGTGATGACGGCATCGACATCACCGTCGTTGTCGATGTCGCCAACGGCCAACGCTCGTGAAACCTCGATCGTGGAAACAAACGGGTCGCTGCTGCCGCTGAACTCGGTGAACTGTCCGTTGCCGGTCGCGAGGAAGATCTGGTTGGGTTCGGCGTAGTCGTCCCAGAACGACCGGGATTTTCCACTGCCGCTGCCGCGTCGTTGGGTGCGACCGTTGGCCAGTAACAGGTCGAGCCGACCGTCGTGGTCGAGATCGACGAAGGCGGTGCCGAATCCGGTCAGTGCAAGACTGGGAAGTGCCAGTCCGGCCTGAACGCACCGTTCGGTGAAGCCCTCGCGGCCGAGGCTTCTGTAGAGCGCGTTGTTTTCTCCTTCGAAATGCGTCACGAACAGGTCGAGTTTCGCGTCGCCGTCGGCGTCGCCCACCGCGATGCCCATACTTCCCTGCGGCCGGCCTTGCATGTCGACCGCGCAGCCTCGCAGAACCGCTTCATCCCGAAAGGTTCCGTCGTGCTGGTTGATCCAGAGGAAGTTGGCCATCTGGTCGTTGGCGACGTACACGTCGGGCCAGCGGTCGTCGTTGAAGTCGGCGCAGACGACTCCCAGCCCGGTTCCTCGCTGGTCGGCGATCCCCGAGGAAATCGTGACGTCGCTGAACCGGACCGGCACCCGGCGGTCGCCGCCGGCAACCATCTTTCCGGTCTCGTTGTGGAAGAAGCGGTCGGTTGTCGGTTCGAAGGCCTGCGGTGCGCAGAATTCTTCACGGCCCCGCAGGTAGCGGCAGCGTTTCGACGGGTCGTAGCGAACGTAGTTGGTGACGAACAGGTCGAGCCAGCCGTCGCGATCGTAGTCGAAGAAACAGGCCGAGCAGCCCCAGCCGCGGTTGTTGATTCCCGCCGGTCCGGTGATGTCCCGGAAGGTGCCATCGCCGTTGTTGAGGTACATCCGGTCGGGACCGTAGTTGCTGACATAGACGTCGGGAAACCCGTCGTTGTTGACGTCTCCGACGGCGATTCCCATCGAGTAGGCCCGGTCGTCGAGTCCTGATCCGGCGGTGATGTCGACGAAGCGGCCGTCGGGTTCCTGCCTCAGCAGGCGATTGGTCGTTCCCGCGGCAGACTCGACCAGCTGGCGGTGTTCGTCGATCGGGGCCGTGTTGGCCAGGTACAGGTCCAGGTCACCGTCGCCGTCGATATCAAGCAACGCCGCGCCCGACCCGAGAATCGCCGGGAAGAAGTAGCGGTCGGGATCCTCGACCTGGTGGACGAAGTCGAGTCCGACCTGCTCGGTGACTTCGCGCAACAATGGCACGCCCTTACTCGACTGCCCGATCGGTTCATCGACGGGAGCCGGGTCATCACGGTCCCAGCGGCTGATGAGAACGCCGACGACTGCTACCGCGAGGATGCTCGTGGCGATCATTGTCCGGCGATTTGACGGCATGTGCCCGTTTGTCCGGTTCATTGTGAGCCGACGCGATTCCCAGTCGTTGATCATTCGGCTGGACCCACCGGTTTGTTACCAGTGTGAAGTGCGAGAGGGGGGATTCGAACCCCCAATCCCTTTCGGGAACCAGATCCTAAATCTGGCGCGTCTGCCAATTCCGCCACTCTCGCCGACTCTTCTCCCAGTGTCTGGACCCTTCATCGGTGTTCGGGACAGTCATTCTAGTCGTACGCCGAAGGCGGCTCAAATAGTCACTGTCGGTGTCTTCGCGAGTTGTGGACCAGGAGCGAGCCGCGGTTGACAGTATTCTGGAGGCCTCGCAGAATTGGCCCCTTCCGGCGTCAGGTCCTTGACGTTGCCATCGCGTTCGCTGTTCTTCCACCAGTCACGGTTTTCCCTCGAAAGGTCCGCCATGCATCCCGGTGACGACGCAACCCGTGTCGTGGTTACCGGGATCGGGGTCGTTTCGCCGATCGGCATCGGCAGCGAGGCGTTCTGGTCGAGCCTGCGCGAGGGCCGTGGAGGAATCGAGCGACTGCAGACCTACCACGGCGACTCGCTGCCGACGAAGTTGGCGGCGGAAGTCAGCGACTTTGACCCCCTGCAGTACCTGCCGTCGCAGAAGGTGCTGAAGGTGATGTCGCGGGACATCCAGCTGGGAGTGGCGGCCAGCCACATGGCGATTGTTGATGCGGGGCTGAATCGGGGCATGTTGGCACCGGAGCGGGTGGGCGTGTCGTTCGGGGCGGGGCGGATTTCGAGCCGGCCGGAGGAACTTTCCGAGGCCGCCCGGTCGCACGGCGACTGGAACCAGGACAGCCTGGAGCTGATCACGCCGATGTGGCTTCTGAAGCGGTTGCCCAACATGCCGGCCTGCCACGTGTCGATTGGCCTGGACGCCCGCGGCCCGAACAACACGATCACCTCTCGCGACACGTCGGCGCTGCTGGCGCTGGCTGAAGGGGTTGGCGTGATCGAGCGGGGTGCAGCCGATTGCATGGTCGTTGGCGCGTCGGCCTCGTTCATTCACCCGGTCGACCTGGTGAAACTGGGCCTGGTCGAGATGCTGTCGCAACGCGACGACGATCCGGCCAACGCCTGCCGCCCGTTCGACGCCGCCCGCGACGGAACGGTCTTGGGCGAGGGGGCGGCCGCGTTTGTCATCGAACGGATCGACCACGCCCGTGCCCGGGGGGTGAACTGTTACGCCGAGATCCTGGGAGTGGGGGCTGGTTGCGATGGCCACCGGGGCAGCGATCCGGACCAGGCCGGCGAAGGGCTCGTGCATGCGATCACCGCCGCGCTGGCCGGGGCCGGCCTGGCTCCCGGAGATCTCGGGCACATCAACGCCCAGGCCAAAGGGGCACCCGTCGAGGATCGGGTCGAGGCTCTCGCCTTGCAGCGAGTGCTGGGGGAGCGGGCTGGCGCGGTCCCGGTCACGGCACTGAAGAGCTATTTCGGTCACTTCGACGCCGGTGCCGGTGCCGTGGAACTGGCCGGCAGCCTGCTGGCGCTGCGGCATCGATTCCTGCCGGCGACGCTGGGTTTTCGTTCACCGGATCCGGGATGTGAGCTCGATATCGTCAGTGGCGAGGGGCGGGCGCTGGAGAACCCCGTCGCCCTGTCGATCAATCGGTCCGAGTTTGGTCAAAGTGCCGCGGTGGTGGTCCGGGCGCCCTGAGGCGGCTACCATCGCATCAGCGAGTCAGAGCGGGTCGATCGGCAGAACCAGGACGAGCGACATGTCGCGGCCCAATTCCCCCACTCCGCAACGATCACGCCCACGGCGTCGGCGGCAACTGATCCGCGTGACCGAAACAGTCAAATCCTCGACAGGTTTCGAGCGGTTTCGGCGGGCCATGCAGGGCAGCGGCTTCAGTGCCGTCGTCAGTGTCGCGGCACACGTGCTGCTGCTGTTGTTGCTGACCTGGTTTGTTGTCCGCGGCGAGGGTCTGTTGAAGGCCGAGCCGCTGGACCTGCGGTGGTTGACGGCCCGGGAGGTCGAAGAAGGCCAGTCGGCTCGTGCGCCGGTACGGATTGCCTCGATTCCCGACGGCACGCCGACGGTGCCGGTGGTTCCGGAAACCCCGGAGCCCCCGATGCCGGCCCGACCGGCCCGACCGGCTGTCCAGCCCGTCGATGTGGCCGGTCAACTGGCGACCAGAAAACCGGAAAAGAAACGGCTGTTGCTGCAGAGAATTGATGAGGGAGGCAAGAGCGACTTAGCGGTTCGCAGTGCCCTGGGCTGGTTCGCCCGTCAGCAACTGCCGACGGGAAACTGGCGATTGCACGAGGGGTATCCCGACGCGGGGCGTCGTACGGCACGCACCGACACAGGCGCGACCGCGCTGGCACTGTTGTCATTCCTGGGGGCCGGGTTTGACCATGTCAGCGGTGAACACCAGAAGACGGTTGCCGGTGGCATCAACTGGCTGGTTGGTCAGCAACGGCCCGATGGCAACCTGTTCGACATTGACGAGTTCGGCCGCGAGGAGACCTATTACGCACACGCGATGGCGACGATTGCCCTGTGTGAGGCGGTGGCGCTGACGGCCGACCGGCGGGCAAGCCAGGCGGCGACCAGGGCGGTGAAATTTCTGGTGGCGTCGCAGCAGCCGATCCAGGGAGGGTGGAAATACCAGCCCCAGACCCCCTTGACCAACGGTGACCTGTCGGTGACCGGCTGGGCGCTGATGGCGCTGCATTCGGCACGGATCGCAGGAATCGAGGTGCCCGGGGACGCGTTCCTGCTCGCGTCGAATTTCCTGGATACCGTCGAGATCCAGGATGGGGCAAGGTACCGCTACGAGCCGGAGTTCCCGGTGACGCCGGCGATGACCGCCGAGGGCCTGTTGTGCCGGCAGTGGCTGGGTTGGCCACGAGACCATCCTCAACTGGAGAACGGTGTTGGTTACCTGCTCGGACCCAAGCACCGTCCACGCTGGCAGGATGGTCGTCGCAATGTCTATTCCTGGTACTACACGGCTCAGGTCCTGCACAACATGGGCGGACCCGAGTGGGAACAGTGGTATCGTGATGCCCGCGACCAGATTGCCTCGCACCAACTCCGAACCGGTTCGGTCCGCCGTGGCAGTGATGTCCGTGGCAGCTGGCATCCCGGCCAGCCGATCGGCCAGGCAGCCGAGAAATCCGATATTGCCGGTCGGTTGTACCTGACGGCGATGTGCGTCCTGGTCCTGGAGACTCCCTACCGTCATGCCGGGTTGTACATGCCGGTTGACGAGTCCGAAAAAGGGAAGCCGGAAAGCGGTTCGACCGGGAAACCCGACCCCAAACGCTAGGCTTGTCGTGGATTGGGGTTTGCAGTTGCCAATCGCGGCGTCAGAATGTCCGCCCGTCGAGGCGGATCCAAAATGAAGGGGTTGGTCCAGGCGGCTATTGCGAGGGCCAAGGGTCCTCCGATCAAGTTTCCTTAATCGGCCTTGCTGGCATGGACGCCGCCCTTTCAACGCTGCAATCGCTTCGACTGCCTCGAGTGGCCGTGGCCGAATCACCGGCGCCTGCCGCGTGGTTTCCCCACGGCAGCTGCCGTCGGGACGCCCGGTGGTGTTCGGCGGACAACTGGCGGACGGAACCGGTGGCCGGGACGGCCGGTCATCGAACGGGACGGGAAATGCCCCCGGCGGCTCACCTGGTCGGCATTTGCGGATCGGGCATGCAGGCGCTGGCGGAACTGCTGGTCGGGATGGGCTGGCGGGTCAGTGGCTCTGACCAGTCCGCCGGAACGAACATGAGCACGGTGTTGAAGCAACGCGGTCTTTGCGTTCACCAGGGTCACGAGGGAGCTCATCTGCCAGCCGAGGCCGACGTGCTGGTGTACAGCCAGGCAATTCCGATGGGGAATGCCGAGCGGGTTGGCGCGGCCGGTCGTGGCATTCCCCAGTGGTCCTACAGCGAGATGCTGGGGCGACTGATGGCCGAGCGGACCGGGGTGTCGATCGCCGGGACGCACGGCAAGAGCACGACGACGGCGATGCTCGCGTCGTTGCTGCAGTCGGCCGGCTGGTCTCCTTCGGCAGTCGTCGGCGCACAACTGCTCGACGGGGCCGTCAGCGGCTGGGCGGGCGACAGCGACCTGCTGGTGGTCGAGAGTTGCGAGTACCGTCGCAGTTTCCTGGACCTGTCACCGAAATACGCGGTCATCACCGGGATCGAATCCGATCACTTTGACTGCTACGAATCACTCGACGAAGTGACCGAGGCCTTCGGCGAATTCGCCGCCGCGATGGACCCCGACGGCCTGTTGCTTGTCCGTGGTGATTGCACGGCAACGCGATCCGCCGCCGCGCGATCGACGGCCGAGGTGAGAACGTTCGGGCGGCGTCCCGGGCTGGACTGGTGGGCTGACGACGTGTGTCGGACGAGAACCGGCAGCCGGTTCCGATTGTTCTTTCGAGACGAGTTTCAATCCGAGATCAGTGTGCCGGTCCCGGGACGCCACAACGTCGACAATGCCCTGGCTGCTGCGGCGATCGCCGGTGAACTGGGGGTTGACGTTCGCCAGGTCCGTGAAGGACTTCATGCCTTCGCGGGGATCCGTCGCCGGTTTCAGCGGGTGGGTTCCTGGCGAGGCGCGACGGTGATCGATGACTATGCACATCATCCAACGGCGGTCAGGGCGACGCTGGAGACCGCGCGAGAGGTATTCGGTGGTCGACGGATCTGGTGCGCATTTCAACCCCACCAGGTCTCCCGGACGGTTGCCCTGTTCGAGGAATTTGTCGATGCCTTCGAGATGGCCGACGAGGTGCTGGTTCTGCCGGTCTTTGCCGCTCGCGAAGACGACCAGCGACCGATGCGGGTTGGTGACGAGTTGGCCAGGCGGGTGGGAGAACACTTGACCGGTCAGCGGCGCTGCCGCTTCAGTCCTTCTCTTGACCGCTTGGTTGAGACATTGGACGATGAACTGCAGACAGAGGATGTGCTGATCACGATGGGGGCCGGGGATATCGACCGGGTTCAACATGAGTTCACTCGCTGACTTCAGCGAAATCACCCAGCGCGAACGTTCCCTGGCCGAATGGACGTGGTTGAAGGTCGGTGGGCCGGCCGAGTATCTTCTCGAGCCCCGGTCGGTCGAGGAACTGGTTGCGGTCGTGCGTTGTTGTCATGACAACGACGTGCCGCTGCAGGTGCTCGGTAGTGGATCCAACCTGCTGGTGGGTGAAGCGGGTGTGCGGGGCGTTGTGCTGCGGATGACGGCCGAGGCATTTGGCGAGATCACCGTCGATGGCACGACCGTGACCGCCGGCGCCGGTGCCCTGCTCTCGCACGTCATCTCGCACACCGTTCGTGCCGGCCTGGTTGGCCTGGAGACACTCGTGGGGATTCCCGGCACCGTGGGAGGTGCGTTGCTGGGCAATGCCGGGGGACGTAGCGGCGATGTGGGACAGACGGTCCGCAGCGTGACCGTGTTGACCGCCGCCGGCGAACAGTTCACCCGGACCGAGGACGAGTTGTCGTTCGGGTATCGCCAGAGCAGTATCAACGAACTGCTCGTGTTGCACTGCACGTTCGGGCTGGCCGAGGGCAACGTCGAGGAAACCCTGAAACGGATGCGGAAACTGTGGATCATGCGGAAGGCCACCCAGCCGATGTCCCAGCAGTCGGCCGGATGTATCTTCAAGAACCCCCGCGGGATCAGCGCCGGCAGCCTGGTCGAGCAGGCCGGGTTGAAAGGGGAGCAGGTTGGCGGTGCCCGGATCAGTGACCGGCACGCCAACTTCATCGTGACCGATTCCGAGGCGACTGCCGATGACGTCCAGACGCTGATCGAAACCGCCCGCCGACGGGTGGCCGAACAGTTCGGGGTTGATCTGGAGCTGGAAATCCGGATCTGGTAAGACACGCCGCGTGTCACCATTTCCCGTGATCCCAGATGATTCGTCGGACGATTTTCGCCGTGTGACCGTCGTGGCCGGAGGGGCGTCGCCGGAAAGGGAAATCAGTCTGGCGAGCGGTCGCGCCGTGACCGGGGCGTTGAAATCCCTGGGGATTGATGTCCGTGAGATCGATCCGGTGGACGCGTCGCTGGCCGGACGCGACTGGTGTGACGGTGAGGTGGTACTGCTGGCGCTGCACGGTTCCGGTGGCGAGGACGGGACGGTCCAGGCCGAACTGGAATCGCTCGACGTGACCTACACCGGGTGCGGTGTCGAGAGCTCTCGGCTCGCATTCTCCAAGAGCCGGACCAAGGTCCGCTTTGGAGAGCATGGTGTGCCCACACCGGGGGCGGTCACCCTGGGGCCTGGGTTTGATCCGAGAACGCTCGATGAACTGCTTGCACAGTTTGGTCTTCCGCTGGTGGTCAAGCCCGACACCCAGGGCAGCAGCGTTGGTGTGCGGCTGGTCGAATCGCCTTCGGCGTTTTCTGCGGCGGTAGCAGAGGGATTCCGCCTGGGAGAACACGTGCTCGTGGAACGTGCGGTGGCCGGTGAGGAGTGGACGGTCGGCTTTCTGGACACCTGGGCCCTGCCGCCGGTGCGAATCAAAACGCCTCGGCCGTTCTTTGATTTCGAGGCCAAGTACCACGACGACCGGACCGAACTGGAATTTCCAGCCGTTGAGCCGGGATCGACGGCCGAACGCGTGGTCGCTGTGGCCCGGCGTGCCTGCAAGGCGCTCGCGACTCGTGGCCTGGTCCGGGTGGATCTGCGTGTCGATGAGTGGCAGCGACCGTGGGTCCTGGAAATCAACACGATCCCGGGACTGACCGACCACAGCCTGGTGCCTCGCGAGGCAGCTCATGCCGGCCTGACACTCGGTCAACTCTGCCAGAGGATGATCGGGTCGGCACAGTCGGAACCTCGTGGCTGGCATATCCGTCAGGATCAGATGGTGCGATCGGCCGTTGCCGGTGTTTCCTGAACACCGACTCGCGGATCGGTTCGGCCCGGGCCGATGATACCGGATGGGTCCGTGCCGAGTTCAAACAAGAGTGCCGCCATGGCCGACAAGCCAACCGTAAGAAAGAACAACCGGAGTCTTTACCGGCTGTTTCTGCGGCCGGGCCCGTTCGTGCTCGTGGCCCTGGGCATCGCTGCGACGGCGATTGTCCCCACGATCATCTCTGAATTGCCCCATCTCTCCTTCCGATCCGAGTACCGCTTGACCCGTGATGCGGTGGTTGTGACACCCGGGCCACCTGACTGGGTGCCGGAGGCGTTTCTCACGCAGATCATCGACGGAGAACTCTGGCCGGTCGAGGGCACGTCGATGCTCGAAGAGACCCTGGTCGGGCAGATTGCCGGGGCATTTGCAGCCCACCCGTGGGTTGCCGAAGTCGTTCGCGTGGAACGGCGGTTTCCCGCTCGCGTGATGGTCAAGGTGAAGTACCGTCGCCCGGTGGCCTGGATCGAAGTGCCGGGCCAATCGATTCCAGTGGACGTGACCGGGGTGTGCCTGCCCAAGGAAGATCTCGCCGTGTCCGACTCGAGCCGTTACCCGCTGGTACGGGGTGTCGTTTCCCAGCCCCCCTCGCAAGTCGGGGTGGCCTGGGACGATCCTGGTCTGCTGGCCGCGGCGCGGCTGGCCCGGGAACTGGGACCACACTGGGAGTCGTTTGGGCTGTCAGCGATTGTTGTGCAACGGCGGGACGAGGAACCCGCAGTCGATGACCGGGTCTTCCTGCAGATGCTGACCCGGGGCGGATCTCGTGTCGTGTGGGGTCGCCCGCCCGGGACGCGGCATCCCGGCGAATTGACCGTCGCCCAGAAACTCGGTCGTCTCAAGCAGTTCATTTCGTACTTCGACTCGCTCGATCCGCCGCAGGGTCCCTACGAGATCAACATCCGTCATTGGCGTGAGATCATCTATCGTCGACTGGGGTCCGAGAGTGCCCAACGGATGAGACTGCCGGTGATTCGCTGAAGGCTGCTTGACCGTCGTCTGTGGTCGGGTTTCTAATGAAAGGGAACCTGCGGTGGCCCGTGGGCGGTTTTCCAGGGGAGGGGACCTGATGGCAGAGCGTCGTGCAGCCGACATGCCGTTGCGGGAAGTGTTCACCGAGGCCGAACGACTGGCCCGGGAACTGGTCGATCATCTCGAGAACGGGTTCCTGCCCAAGGCATCGGGTTTACGAGACCTGGTGAGTGTCAGTGACCAGGGCGTGGGGGCCGACGATGTGCATGACGTCACTGTGCGGAACCACGCCGCCCAGTTGCTCGATCGGGCTCGTTTTGCCAACGAACTGTATAAGCGGTTCGATGAGTGTGTTGAGACGATTGGCCAGAAGGTGTCGCGGATCACGTCGGGCCAGTGAGCGAAAAGGTTTTTGACCGGCTCGGCTCGGCTGGTATAATCCAGTGACCTCTCATTGGACGCCGGGTGTTCTGCCCGGCGAGCGGTCAATCCGCAAAACGGTCATCTCGACAAACGTCAATGGATCCTCACAACCCGTTATCGGCATCGCCGGGTAGTTCATCGGTCCCCGCGCCGGTGAATGACTTGCCTGACGATGCGGCTGAAACCGTAATCAGTGCCGAGCAGCGCTGGCTGGGGGACTCCATGTCCGTTGGCCCCGGCTCGACGCTGTGTGGTCGGCTTTTCCCCGAGATCGATCCGGTCACCGGTGCGGAATCCTCGGCAGTAGTCAGTCCGACCGGGATTGAACTCGACCACTTCATCATCGATGAACGGATCGGCATTGGCGGGATGGGTGCGGTCTTCCGGGCCCGTGACACGCGGTTGGGACGCGCCGTCGCCTTGAAAGTACTCAACCCGATCCAGTCGCGAGATCCCGGGGCGGTGCAGCGGTTCCAGAACGAGGCCCGGGCGGCGGCCCAGCTGGACCACGACAACATCGCGCGGGTGTTTTTCATCGGCGAGGATCGAGAGCTTCACTTCATCGCGTTCGAATTCATCACCGGGACCAACGTTCGTGACCTGATCGCCAACCGTGGATCGCTCAATCCCGACGATGCGGTCAACTACACGTTGCAGATTGCCTCGGCACTGGTTCACACGATGGCCGTCGGCGTGGTGCATCGGGATATCAAACCGTCGAACATCATCATCACGCCGACCGGTCGGGCGAAGCTCGTTGATCTGGGATTGGCCCGCAATGTCGGGCCCACCGAGACGTCCGGCGACCTGACGTCGGATGGAACCACGCTGGGCACGTTTGACTACATCTCGCCCGAACAGGCTCGGGATCCGCGGAACGTGGATGTCCGCAGTGATATCTATTCGCTCGGCTGCACCCTGTACCACATGCTGACCGGCGAGCCTCCTTATCCCGAGGGCAACGCCTTCCAGAAACTGCTGGATCACCAGGGCAAGCAACCGCCTGATCCGAGCCAGAAAAATCCCCGGGTTTCGGAGAATCTTTCGATCATCGTTCGTCGCATGATGGCCAGTGATCCCGGGAAACGGTTTGCAACGCCCGAGGCGCTGATTCGCGAGTTGATGTTCGTGGCTGAAGAACAGGGGCTGAAGGGTGTGTCCTCGGAGGGCATGGTCTGGATGTCGGCCGGGGCATTGTCGGCCAGTCCCCTTGATCGCCACCTCGGCTGGATGGCCACGGTTGCCGTTTTGCTGGTGGTTGTTCTGATCTTGAGGTTTCAGCCCGTTGATCGATCCCAGTCACCGGCGACCGGGGATCGACTGGCATTTTCCGACGACGGCGGTTTGCCGGTGGGGAGCTCCGATCCCGCTCAACTGCCGTTACTGGCCGAACAGGTTGCCGGCCGCAAGGTCACTTCCGCTGATGCTGGCAATACTGCTGCCACGGGTGCTGTCGGAACCGGTTCCGACGGTCAAACCAGCGGTTTGCCAGCGGTGGCAACGGCCGGACCGTCCGAGAAGACGGCTCCCGAGCCGTCCGGACCCGCTCCGGTGGCCAAGACATCGTCGGCAGCGGATGAACCCGATGGAAGTCCTCCGCCACCGAAGCCGAGAGTGACCGAGGATCCCCGGACAACCCCGGGTGTCAAACCGGCGGCGGTCGTGTCGTCACCGGTCATCGTGATTTCCGTGGATGGTGGACGACCGCGAGCTTATCCAACACTCAACGCCGCGCTGGTCGAAGCTGTTGACGGCAGCCAGATCGTGTTGCAGTACAACGGGGTTCGTGTCGAGAACCCCGTGAGAGTGACTCGCAAGAACATCACGATTCGTGGTGCCGAGGACTTTCGGCCGGGGAT
Source organism: Planctomycetaceae bacterium (assembly GCA_002726205.1). Taxonomy (GTDB): domain Bacteria; phylum Planctomycetota; class Planctomycetia; order Planctomycetales; family Planctomycetaceae. The sequence goes on from PBSL01000008.1 coordinate 12,550, forward strand.
CGAATTTCGGCCGATCGCTGGTGGCGACGGGGTCCAGCCCCGCATGTTGACCGTCACCGGGGGGCCGTTGCAGGTGATCAACACCGAGTTACGGATGGTTGTCCCGCGGATGGCCAGTGAACCGCTCGCGCTGTTCTCGTTGCAGCGACCCGAGCAGATCCGGTTGCGGGATGTCGTCGTCACGATCGTGAACCCGGGGGTACGCCCGGCCGCGGTGATCGAGTTGACGCCGGCACCCGGCCAGATGCGGAACATGAAGAAGATGATGAAGGAGGAGATGCCGGCCGAGCCGCTGGAGTTGACGATGGATCACAGCTTCATTCGTGGTCACGCCGACCTGATCTATGTCCGGCAGACGGATTCGGCCGAGGTGTCTCTGAACCACTGCGTCCTGGCGCTGGGAGGATCGTTGCTGCATGCCGTCGGTGCCTCCGGGACCGCGCCGACAAAACGAGGTCTGGTTGAACTCAAGCTCGTACACATCACGTCGCTGCTGGGCGAGAACCTGGTCCGGATGGACAGTGGCGAGACGCGTCACCTGCCGGGTGTCATGGTGCGGTCGCGTGACAGCATCTATTCGCATGCCACCAACCGACCGCTGGTGGCGATGAGTGGCGACACCGACGTCGAGTTGTTTCGGCGTTTGTTCAACTGGCGAAATCTCGAGAAGAACTTTTTTGACGACTACCGGGTCTTCTGGTGGCAGGGTTCGGACCAGTCGGCCGTCGGTTTCTCGGCGTGGCAGCAGCTCTGGGAACCGGCAGGTTCGCGCAACGAGATGCTGTCGTGGCAGACGCCTCGCACCCTGGGTGACGCGCTGACCTTCGACCGGCTCGGGCTGTCGGATTTTCGGCTCGACGACGCCATTCCGGAAAATCGCCCGGTCGCCACCGACGGCAGTGATGCCGGCGCCGACCTGGAACGGTTGCCCCCGGTGATCGGGTCTCCTCGCGACTGAAACCACCTGTTCTACGGCGCGGCCTACGTGTCCGGGTCGCTGAGGCCGGCGATTCGGGGAATCTGATCCGCCGGAATCGGTTCGTCGAGGCGGGCTCCCAGCTGGGCGACGACACGAGCGGCGGCGTGATTTGCCAGCCGGGCTGATTGCTCGAAGGTCATCCCGTTGGTGAGACCGTAGAGAATGCCGGCGGCGAACATGTCGCCGGCTCCTGTGGTGTCGACGGCATCGGCGGGAACACCCGCGACGCGGGTCACCTGCTGGTTTTCGATCAGCAGCGCCCCGTCGGCACCGAGTGTGATTGCGACACGTTCAATCTCGGCACCGAGTCGACGGGCACACTCGTGAGTGTCATCGATCTGCAGCAGGCTCCTTGCTTCTTCCTCGTTGCAGAACAGCAGATCGACCGGACCAGCCACCAGGTCCAGGAACTCGTCGCGGAACAGGTCGATCAGGAAGGCATCCGACACCGTCAGTGCCAGGAGTCCGGACCCGGTTTCGGCTGCCGAGATCGCCCGGTAGGCGGCCTGGCGAGGGCTGTCGGCGCTGAAGAGATATCCCTCCACGTAAACGGCGCGGGCCGCGGTCACCAGATCCGGGGCGACGTCGTCGGGACCGACCTCCGCCGACACGCCCAGGTAGGTCAGCATCGTTCGCTGGGCATCATCGGTGATCAGGACAACGCAGGTACCTGTCGGGCCATCGGAAAACGGCACATCGACGGTGACCTGGTTCTGCCGCATGTCTTCCAGGCAGAAGTGTCCCAGGGGATCGTCACCGATCTTGCCGGCATAGGCCGTGCGGCCTCCCAGGCCGGCGATACCCAGGATTGTGTTGGCGGCCGAACCGCCGGCAGACTGGCTGCGGGGCAAGTCCCCCAGCGCGTCGAGCACCCGCTCCTGGGTTTCTCGATCGACGAGCGTCATCACGCCCTTGGCGAATCCGAGCGATTCGAGCAGGTCATCACTGACCTGGACCTGGATATCGACAAGCGTGTTTCCCACGCCGTAGACGTCGAGCGTCATGAAGTTTCCTGTGCTGTTGTGGCCCTGTTGTCATTGCCGGCAAACAGGAACGTCGCGGTCGCCGTGGCAATCAACCGGTCGTTCTCGGCATGAACCTCACCCGCGGCCACGATGCTCTGCCGACCGACGTGGCTGACACTGGCCGTGGCCAGCAGGCGATCGCCGGAGACGGCCGGCCGGACAAAGTTGATGTTCAACTGGGTGGTGACCGTCAACCGCTGCGGTGGGGCCATCGTGTCAGCCGCCATGCCCAGGGCCGTGTCCAGCAGCGCGGCAGTCACGCCACCGTGCAAGATCGGGCAGTTCCTCAGCAAGCGATCATCGACAGTCAACGCGACTTCCGAGGTGCCTTGACCACGGTGGATTGGCTTGATGCCGAGCAGATTGGTCAGGGGCGACCCGGTGGAATCAGTGGATGGGTCGGGGGCATTCATGGCTTCTGGATTGTTCCATCGGGGTTGCGAACGTTGCCCCAGAACAGGTCAAACGAGGGATCATCGTCGACCGGGAACCGGGAGGCCAGTTCCTCGTCGAGATCAATTCCGAAACCGGGCTGTTCGTTGGCGAAGTAATAACCGTCGCGCAGTTGAGGGCAGCCCGGGAACACATCAAGTTCGGCGGCGGTAAATTCGCGGGCTTCCTGGATCCCGAAGTTGGGGACGGCCAGGTCGAGGTGGACGTTGGCAGCGTGACCGACCGGCGACACGTCGCCGGGGCCGTGCCAGGCGGTTCGCACCGCGAAGAACTCGCACAGGGCAGCCATCTTGCGGGCGTAGGTCAGGCCACCGACTTGCGAGACGTGAACGCGGATGAAGTCGATCAGTCGCTCCGAGACCAGGGGCACCCATTCGTTGGGGTTGTTGAACAGTTCGCCCATCGCGATCGGAACGCTGGTCTGCTGGCGGAGATGTTGAAAGTACCCGACATCCTCTGGAGCAAATGGGTCCTCGATGAAGAACGGCCGGAAGGGCTCGAGGTCCTTGCAGAGTTGGATTGCGAGGATTGGCGGGATTCGCTCGTGGATGTCGTGCAGGAGTTCCACTTCGTCACCCAGGCGATCCCGGATGTGGGCAAACAGGCGAGGGATCAGGCGGGCGTACGGTTTGTGTGTCCAGGTTTCGGTGCGTTGATTCTCCGGAATCGACGCGTCGCCACCACCGCCGGGGGACCCGTAGGTTGACGCGCCGGGAACGGTGACCTGGATCCGGACGTTGCGGTATCCCTCGGCCAGGAATCCCCGGGCCGACTCCTCGACCTCCTCGAATGTCTCTCCCGAGGCATGCCGGTAGGTGTCGACCGCCTCACGGCACTTTCCGCCCAGGAGCCGGTAAACCGGCAAGCCCGCCTGTTTGCCGAGCAGGTCCCACAGGGCCATGTCGACACCGCTGATCGCGTTGTTGAGCACCGGTCCATTTCGCCAGTAGGAACTGACAAACGACGACTGCCAGATGTCCTCGATCTCGAACGGGTTTTTCCCCACCAGAAACGGCTTGAGGTATTCATCGACGGCCGAGGCGACGACGCGGGCCCGTTGGGTGAACGTGGCACAGCCGAGTCCGTAGAGTCCGGGCTGATTCGTATCGACGCGGACAACGACCAGGCGGATTCCGTCCGGTGCAGTCAGGATTGCCCGGACGTCGGTGATCCGGGTGTCCAGGCGATCATCAACCCCAGGCAGGCCCGGCGTTGCCGATGGATCCTTCGGATCGGAACTCGCCGGGGATTCGGCCATGGCACGGTTGCTCCTGGTCCTGCCTGTTGCGTCGGCAGACAAGCCTAGTCGCTGTGACGCGTTGCGTCGAACGTGTCAGCTGGACTCTCGGTTAGCCGTTTGGCTCGTTGTGACAGTCACGGGCTGGCGGTAAGGTGAATTTCGATGTGCGAGTCCGCCATGAGAGGAACGGTCCGATGGGTGACGAGTTGATCGTCGATGTGGAAACCGGCGTGGTTTTCCGGAATCCGCAAGCACACCTCAGCAGCCGTCACGCCTATTTTCCGTCGGCAATCCCACTTGGTGGTGATCAGATCCTGGTGTCGTACGGGGTCGGCGAGGCCTTCGAGGCCGTCAATAATCGTGTTCATCTCTCGCGGTCGCTGGATGGGGGGCGGACGTGGATCGAGGAGGGGCCGCTGGGCGTGCCAGCGATTCCCGGGGGGGTTTCGGAAGGGGCCAAGATGACGATCAGCGACGGGACGATCGTCGCGCTGCTGCAGAGACACGACCGCCGGGAGTTTTCCGGTGAAGGGCTGACGAATCCCGAGGGACTGGGGTTTGTGCCGACGCGATTCGAACTGACCACGTCGACCGACGGTGGTCGACGTTGGACGGATCCGGGTTCGATCGACCCACCGCTGGAAGGACCCGAGTGGGAACTGTGTTCTCCGGTCACGGTGTTGCCCGATGGCCGCTGGCTGTTGGTCACCTCGACCTGGCCGGACTGGGCGGGGCGGTTGCCCAACGGGCATCAACTGGTGGCGTTCGTGTCACACGACCGTGGTCGCACCTGGCCCGATTGGTTGCCGGTGATGTGCGAACCGGATTCCGAGGCGGTGATCTTCTGGGAATCCAAGATCGTGAGCCTGCCCGACGGTCGCTTGCTGGCGGTGGCCTGGTGTCATGATCTGCCGGCGGCCGCCGATCGACCCAACCAGTACGCGATCAGCGAGGATGGTGGAACAACGTGGACCCGCCATGAATCGACCGGGCTGATCGGCCAGACCCAAACACCGCTGGTCATCGGTGATGATCGGATTCTGGTCGTCTATCGCCGGACCGACGAGCCGGGACTGTGGTTGCAGGATGTCGCGTTGGACGGCAATACTTGGGTGAATGCGGCCACGAGCCCTCTCTGGGGCCACGACGAGAGTGGTTCGACCGTGATGGGCGACTCGATGGTCGAGAATTTTCGGACCCTGCGTTTCGGAGCACCGTCGATTGTGCGTTTGGATGACGGCACGGTATTTGTCGTCTTCTGGTGCTACGAGGACAATGTCAGCGTGATTCGCTGGTTTCGGCTGACGCTGAACGGGAACAGTGATTCGGATCGATGAAGGGAGTGCGGCGATGAACGACGAGCAGAACGAGGTCGTGGATGAGGGGGCCGGTGACGGCATGCCCGATGAAACAGCCGGAGCGCCTTCCGAGATCACGTCGGAACAGGCCGACGCGGTGGACGACGAAACGACCGCCGGGCAGCCCGAGGGTAGTCGCACCATGGCCCGCGTGATCTTCTACCTGGTGTTCCTGGCGGTGGCGGCGATCCTTGGCATCGAGGGCGTGGCGAGGTTTACCCACGCGAAGTCAATCGGCTCGTTGGAGCAGGCATTTCAGAACCAGCCGAAATCCGGCCTGACCCTCTCCGAGGCCCGGCGTCACGTTTCCGGAATGGTGACGATGACGACCCGGGATGAGTCGAGCAGGATGGCAGTCGAAGGATCGGTTCAGTACGCCGTGTTTCAGTGGTTCAGCTTGCTGAAGACCTACCAGATCGAGCTTGAGATCGGGAAGTCCAAGGGTGGTGAGATGCTGGTGAAGTCGCAGCCGTACGTCCCGGTGACGGTCCGCTACAAGACAGAGCAACCGGCCGAGGGTGGCCTGTTGAAATCCGAGGACGCTCCCGAATCGTCCGGTAAGAGCAAGACCGAAACGCAGCCACCCGGAGAAAAGGCCAGTCAGCAACCGCCGGCAAAAGGCAAAGCGAAGACGCCGCAATAGTCTGGCGGGCCGCGGTTATTTCGGCGCGACGATCGGGGGTTCGTTGTTTGCCTGCGGGGTCGATGGTTGAGTGGCAATCGGTCCCGGAGACGGCTGCGGTGCGGGCTGTGCTGTGGCTGTCATCGGCGTGGGCAGGGCGATCATCTGTGGAACCGATTGTGCGGTGGTGTAGGTGGGTGTGGCCTGGGCGGCGAAGGTGTTTGCTGTGCCCGGTTCGCGGAGTGCGGCGAGTCGAGAGCGGACTTCCGGTTGGTACCAGTCGGAGAAAAGTGACCTCTGGTACATGGCGGCGGCGCGGGTGGCCTGTCCGCTGTCCTGGTAGAGTTGCCCGAGGTGCGCGGTGACGACCGGGTGTGACGGGCTGGTCTTCAGGGCATTGAGCAGGTGCCTTTCGGCACCGGCGATGTCCCCTGATTCGCGATGCAGCCAGGCGAGCTCGATGTGTGGTTCCGGCCGGTAGGTTTCGGCGGTTGCCCATGTCTGCAGGAGTTCCGTGGCATTGGCCTGTCGGCCGGTATCTATCATCAACCGTGACAGCCCGTGATAGCTGGGCTGGTGGCCGGGATCGAGCTTGAGTGCCTGGAGGTAATACTGTTCGGCTTCGGCGGTTTGTCCCTGTTTTCTTGCTGCGCTGGCGAGGTTGTAGACGTAGTCGGCATTGTTAGGGCTGTCGGCGACGGCTCGCTGGAATTCTCTTCGGGCGGCGGTGAAATCGCCGGCGTTGTAGTAGGCCAGCCCGGTGTTGTTCATCAGGAACGCGCTCATCGGGTTGCAGCCGGCGAGGCTGCCCAGCAGGCCGCCTGCCAGGAGAATCACGAGCGTTCGTTTGTGCCGGATATCGATACGCATCGGAAACCGCCCTCCGTGAGCGTCGCGAGGAATTCGGGAGTCTGTGGTGGAGTCGAGTGAGATGAGAGTGCCACGAGGTGTTGCAACCGCAGAGGCGGGGCACTCGAGGCGGCGGAGGGTAGTTTTTTGCGGAAAACGCTGCAAGGGCTGATCGATGGCTGCTTTCGGTCTCGGGATCCGCTTGTTCTCGTGGGGGTGGTCGAGTAGTCTGCCGGGTCGCACGCCTGTTCGGGCGAGAGACCGTGGATTCGTTCCCTCTGCTGGCCAGTCATTCCGGATCCCGTTTGCATGGCGTCACACGTTGACGAGCGAATCGTGTTGACCGGTATCGGCGTGGCTTCGCCCAACGGCAGCAACCTCGCCGAATTTCGCGAGAGCCTGCTGTCGGGACGATCGGGCGTGGAGGCGTTTCAGACCCGCTACATGGGCGATGTGCTTGCCGGCGTCTGCCACTTCGATGCGTTGAAATACCAGGGGCGGCGGGAGATGAGGCGCGGGACCCGCTCGGGTTCGATCGCCATCTACTGTTCGCATGAGGCCGTGGTCGATGCGGGACTGGATTTCACCGATCGCGACACGTCGCGGGTCGGCGTGTTCCTGGGGATCACCGAACACGGCAATGTCGAGACGGAAAACGAAATCTACGAGATTTCACAGTACGAATACGATACGAGCGTGTGGTCGCATCACCACAACCCGCGGACGGTGGCAAACAACCCGGCCGGGGAAGTGACGCTGAGCCTGGGCATCACCGGCCCTCACCTGACACTGGGGGCCGCCTGTGCGGCCGGGAATGCCGGGTTCATCCAGGGGGTGCAGTTGTTGCGGCTGGGTGAAGTCGACATGGCCCTGTGTGGTGGTGTGTCGGAGAGCATTCACACGTTCGGAATTTTCGCCAGTTTCAAGAGCCAGGGTGCCCTGGCCAGGCACGACGATCCCACCAGGGCCAGTCGGCCCTTCGACGTGGATCGCAGCGGGATCGTGGTTGCCGAAGGGGGCAGCGTCTGCGTCCTGGAGCGGTTGCCCGATGCACTGGCCCGGGGAGCGACAATTCACGGAGAGATCGTCGGTCACGCGATGAATTCCGATGCCACCGACTTTGTCCTGCCCGACGCCGGCCGGCAGGCCGAGTGCATGCAATTGGCTCTTAGCCGGGCCGGAATCGGTCCTGAATCGATTGATCTGCTGAGCACCCACGCAACGGCGACCGACCAGGGTGATGTCGAGGAATGCCGAGCGATTCGCCAGGTGTTTGGTGATCGCGACTCGCTGGCGATCAACAACACGAAGAGTTTCATCGGTCACGCGATGGGGGCGGCCGGAGCACTTGAACTGGTCGGCAACTTGCCTGCCTTCAAAGACCGGCAGGCACACGCTACAATCAACCTCGACCAGCTGGACCCCGAGTGCGGGCTCGGGCAGATCGTGGCGAATATGCCCCGGTCACTTGACCGGGTGGACTATATTCTGAACAACTCATTTGGGATGCTGGGAATCAATTCGGTTGTCATCGTCAAGAGATTTGTTGAGGACGAGTAAGTTGAGGCGGACGGAAGCGAGGCGGCATGGTCACGGATGAGATCAGGAAGGTCATCCTGAGCATTCTTGTACGAATCCAGCCCGACGAAGACTTGTCTGGCCTGGTGGATGACGTTCCGTTCCGCGACCAGCTGGAATTGGACAGCATGGACTTTCTTGACATCGTCATGGAACTGCGGAAGCAGTACCGGGTGCAGATTCCCGAGGATGACTACGAGCATCTGGCGTCGATGTCCGGGACGATTCGCTACCTGGAACCGCTGTTGAAAGATGTCAAGAGCCCTGTGTGATCGGGGTCGGTGATGCGTTATGACACGGTCATCATCGGTGCCGGACTCTCCGGATTGGCAGCGGGGATCCGTCTGGCCTATTACGATCAGTCGGTGTGCCTGCTGGAACGGCACACCACCATCGGCGGGCTGAACTCGTTTTACCGGCTCCGTGACCGGAATTACGACGTCGGGTTGCACGCGATCACCAACTACGCTGCTCCCGGAACCCGTACCGGTCCGCTCTCGAAGTTGCTCAGACAACTGCGGCTTCGCTGGGAAGATTTCGCCCTGGCTCCCCAGAGGCAGTCCAGCGTTGCGTTTCCGGATCGGACGCTGCGATTCACCAATGACTTCGAGTTTTTTCAGCAGGAGATTGTTGAGCAGTTTCCCGGGGAGAGGGACAACTTCGCGCGGCTGGTGAAACGGATGGCCGATTTTGATCCGCTGGCCTTGGATCAGCCGGAAGTCTCGACCCGCGAGGTCCTCGGCGAGGAGCTTGACGATCCGCTGTTGATCGAGATGCTGCTGTGTCCCACGATGTTTTATTCCAGTGCCACGCCCGACGACCTGGACTGGTCCCAGTTCGTGATCATGTTCCGCAGCATTTTCCAGGAGGGCTTTTGTCGCCCGTTGGAAGGTGTCCGCTTGATCCTCCGCAAGCTGGTCCGCAAGTTCCGTGGACTCGGTGGCGAACTGAGACTCCGCTGTGGTGTCAACCGCATCCTCAGCGACGGCAAACACGCCACCGGGGTCATGCTCGATGACGGGCAGGTGCTCGAGGCCAAGAACGTTCTTTCCTCGGCCGGATCGGTCGAGACGATGCGGTTGTGTCAACAGACCCCGGACCCGGAGACGGCTGGCGAGATCTCGTTTGTCGAGACGATCTTCTCGCTCGACTGTCAACCGTCGGATCTCGGTCACGACCAGACGATCGTCTTCTTCAACGACAGCGACACGTTCCGTTACCGGCCCCCGACGGACCCGGTTGACGTGACCAGCGGGATCATCTGTTCACCGAACAACTTCGAGTACGGCGAACCGTCGGGCGAGGGGCGGGTGCGGATCACTGCGCTGGCCAATCCTGAATTCTGGCTGAAGTTGCCCCAAGGCGCCTACCACGACGAGAAGCAGAGATGGGGCCAGGCGATTCTCGACAGCACGAAGCGTTTCCTGCCGGACTTCCGGAACCACATCGTCGACTCCGACATTTTCACGCCCCGCACGATCCACAAGTTCACCGGTCATGAGAACGGCTGTGTCTACGGGGCACCGCGAAAGATCCGCGACGGGCAAACGCACCTGCGGAACCTTTTCTTGTGTGGGACCGACCAGGGATTTCTGGGTATCATCGGCTCGATGCTCTCGGGCATCACGATCGCGAACCTGCACCTGTTGAGATCCTCGTAAGAGTTCCTGCCGATGCCTCGGGATTTTCTCCAGGACATCCGCGCTGAATACGACGTGATCGTGATCGGCGCCGGCCTGGCCGGTCTGACGTCGGCCAACATCCTGGCCCGTGCCGGTTATTCGGTGCTGCTGCTCGAGCATCACTACCAGCTCGGTGGCATGGCCACGTGGTTCAAACGAAGCGGCGGCCACATCTTCGATATTTCATTGCACGGCTTCCCCTTCGGGATGAAGAAGAGCTGTCGCAAGTACTGGACCGCCGGGATTGCCGATCGGATCGTTCAACTCGAGAACATCCGGTTCGAGAATCCCCAGTTTTCTCTTTCGACCACCTTCGACCGTGAGGATTTCACGCGGATCCTGGTGGAACAATTTGCGGTGCCCGCCTCCACGGTTGACGAGTTTTTCGTCGCGGCGCGGCAGATGAACTTCTACGACGACCAGGCACTGACGACCGGTGAGTTGTTCGAGCGGTTTTTCCCGGGCCGAGACGACGTCGTGCGACTGTTGATGGAGCCGATCACCTATGCCAACGGTTCGACGCTGGAAGACCCCGCTTTGACCTATGGCATTGTCTTCTCCAATTTCATGAGCAAGGGTGTCTTCACCTTCCAGGGAGGGACCGACGCGCTGGTGGAAGAGATGAAGAAGGAACTGGACGCCAACGGGGTTGATGTGAGAGTTCGCTGTCTGGTCGAGCGGATCGAGGTGACAGCCGATCGCCGGGTGACGGCCGTCCACGTCAACGGGCGCCGGATCGGCTGCCGGGCCGTGCTGTCGAATGCCAACATCAAGCAGACGATCTTTGACCTCGTCGGTGAAGAGTCCTTTGATCCGGAGTTCCGGGAGGAGGCCGCGGCGGTCCGGCTGAACAACAGCAGTTGCCAGGTCTACATCGCGATGAAGCCCGGTGTCGGTTTCGAACCGTGCGGGGACCTGCTGTTTCACTCCGAGCACCGGGGTTTTGATATCGAGGCGATGCTCAGCCGCGATATCTCCAGCCGAACCTTCAGCTTCTACTATCCCAGGACCCGACCCGGCATCGATCGCCACGTGGTTGTTTCCTCGACCAACGCGAATTTTGCCGACTGGTCGGATTTGTCCGAGGAGCAGTACCGGGAGTCGAAGGCGGACCTGGTCGAGACCACGCTTGGTTGCCTGGAGCAGTACATCCCCAATGTCCGCGAACAGGTCGCTCACATCGAGGCATCGACCCCCAGGACCTTCAAGCGGTACACGCGGCACTGGCAGGGAGCGAGTTTCGGAACAAAGTTCGAAGGACTGGCGATCAGCAAGGGATTGCCCGAGCAGATCGAGGGCCTGTTCCATGCCGGCAGCGTCGGGATCATCATGTCCGGCTGGCTGGGGGCGGTGAACTACGGAGTGATTGTTGCCAACGAAGTCGACAAGTTGCTGACGCCCGCGTCAGCGGGCGCGTGATGGCCCCGGGGCCGGGAGAATCGCTGGTGTTGGACCGCGAACAGATCAAAGAGCTGATCCCGCATCGCGCCCCTTTCCTCTGGCTCGACGAGGTCGTTGAACTCTCCGAGACCAGCATCCGGGCCCGCAAGCTCGTTCCCAGCGACCTGCCAGTCTTCGACGGGCACTTCCCCGGTTTTCCGATCCTGCCCGGGGTCTTGTTGTGCGAGGCCGCTTTCCAGGCCGGGGCGGTGCTGATTGCCCACGGCGGCAATGGCCTGGCTGGCCGCGTGCCGGTTGTGACCCGTCAGAACGAGACCCGGTTTCGCCGAATGGTGAGACCGGGAGAGACGCTGGAGATCGAGGTCACGCTGAGCGAATCGCTGGGTGGGGCCTGGTTCTTGTCCGGCAAGGTCTCAGTCAATGGCGAGGTCGCCGTGCGGCTGGAATTCGCCTGCACGGCAACCGAGCCGCCGACCGCCTGAACACCATCCCGGGCCGGTTGTCCGTGACGGTTGCTAGGCACCGTAGATGAACGGAGCGAACGGAGTTCCGGCGAACCAGACCAGCACGAAGACCAGCACCAGCACCAGCACGATCGGTGTCAGCCACCAGGCCTTGTTGTGGACCAGAAAATCCCGGAACTCGGCCACCAGCCCCATCTCGGGAGCCTCGGCCGCCCGAGCGAATTCGGTTGCCGTGTCGGGACTGGTTTCCGTGGTTGTGGTCGTTTCGTCGACGTCCTCGGCGGAGGAATCGTCGTTGGCTGTGACGTCGTCATTCATGCCGGAACACTCCTGGAGCCGGGAACGGGGTGTCAGAACTGGCGGTAGTATCGTGTGGCGTCGGCCGGTGGTTGCCGGGGCTTCCAGTAGGTCGTGGCCGTGGGGTCGGGCCGACGGCCGCATCGGTCGTGGCCGCAGACCCTCATGATAATCCCAATCGGTGTCACGACCAAGAAGTAGATTGCCGAGAGGATCACCATCGAGACGGTCCAGCCCACGGGAAAGAACAGGGCCATCCAGGTGACGTAGATGTATCGCATGAAGGCCGGCCAGGCGACTCCGACCAGGCCCAGTGAACTGATGGCCCAGAGAACGGTTGCGGTGGACTGATCGCCCCGTGCGAATCGAACACCGCCGATGGCACCGAAGAACAGGACGAACAAGGCGGCAAACTGTCGCAGGAAACGCTGCTTGGGATTCCAGTCGATTTCGATCATCGTGAAACTCGCGAGGTGCCGTCGAGCGGCTGACTAGTCCAGTTCGAATTGTGAGAGGTATTCGTCGAGTTCGTGTTCGGTCGCACCGGGTTGCTCGTCTTTCAACAGAACGAACCGCTCGATGACCAGAACGTCCATGTTGGTTGCCATGAAGCACCGCCAGGCCTGTTCGGGCGTACAGACGATCGGTTCGCCACGGACGTTGAAACTGGTGTTGATCAGCACCGGCGAACCGGTCTGGGCTTCGAATGCCTTGAGCAGCTTGTAGTACCGTCCGTGGCGGCGGGCATCGACGGTTTGCACGCGGGCGGAATTGTCGACGTGCGTGATCGCCGGGACACAGGATCGCTGGACCTTCAGCTTGTCGAGGCCCCGGGCGTCGAGGTTCTCGGCGTCGAGCGGCGTCCGTTTTTCGGGGCGCACGTCGGCCACCAGCAGCATGTAGGGGCTTGGTTCGTTGGGTCGCATCTCGAAGAACTCATCGACCCGCTCCTCGAGAATCGACGGGGCGAATGGTCGAAACGACTCCCGGAACTTGATCTTGAGGTTCATCACCGATTGCATCTGCGTGCTGCGGGCGTCACCGAGGATACTGCGGCCGCCCAGGGCCCGCGGTCCGAATTCCATGCGGCCCTGCATCCAGCCGATCACTTTTTCGTCGGCGATCAGCGACGCCACCGTGCTGCACATCTCGTCCTCGTCGTCGAACCGGCGATAGCGGGCACCGGTGTCGTCGAGAAACCGCTGGACCTCTTCTTCCGGGAAGGCCGGTCCGAGGAAGCTGGCGCCCTGGCAATCGTGTGACTCGGGGGGCCGGGGGTTGTCGAGCAACTGGTACCAGATCAGCATCGCGACGCCCAGTGCCCCTCCGGCGTCGCCGGCGGCGGGCTGGATCCAGACGTTCTCGAAGGGACTCTCGCGTAACACCCGGCCGTTGGCGACACAGTTGAGTGCCACGCCGCCGGCCAGGCAGAGGTTTTTCATACCGGTCACCGCGTGCACGTGCCGCGCCATCCGCAGCATCACTTCCTCGGTGACCAGCTGCACCGATGCGGCGATATCCATGTGACGCTGGGTCAGCGGGGATTCGGGAGTACGCGGTGGACCGCCAAAGAGCGTGTGGAACCTCGCGGAAGTCATGGTCAAACCCTGGCAGAAGTTGAAGCAGTCGAGGTTCAGCTTCAAGGATCCGTCGGGTTTGACGTCGATCAGCTCTTCGAAAATGAGATCGGCGTACCGTGGCTCGCCATAGGGTGCCAGGCCCATCAGCTTGTATTCGCCGGAATTGATCCGGAAACCGCAGTAATAGGTGAACGCCGTGTAGAGCAGCCCCAGGGAATGAGGGTAGTGCATCTCGTGAGTCAGCTCGATCCGGTTCTCACGTCCGATGCCGAAACTGGCTGTCGCCCATTCGCCGACGCCATCAACTGTCAGGATGCCGGCTTCGGAGAACGGGCTGGGGAAAAACGCGCTGGCCGCGTGTGATTCGTGGTGCTCGGGGAAGACGATCCGGCGGCGGTACTGGCGATCGAGCCCCTTGTGAATCACGCGGGACAGGTGGAGCCGTTTCCGGAGCCAGTTGGGCAACAACGTCAGCCAACTCTTCACCCCCCGCGGGGCGAACGCCAGGTAGGTTTCCAGCAGCCGTTCGAACTTGACCAGCGGCTTGTCGTAGAAGCCGACGTAGTCGAGATCGGCTGCCTCGAGGCCGGCTTCTTCCAGGCAGTAACGGATCGCCTGTTCGGGAAACCCGGCGTCGTGCTTGTTGCGAGTGAATCGTTCTTCCTGGGCCGCGGCGACAATTTGGCCATCGACGATCAGCGCAGCGGCTGAGTCGTGATAGAAGGCCGATATGCCTAGGATCGACGTCATCGGGCAGGTTCCTGGCCGCGGGCTGCAGTCCTCCATCACTCATCGTCTTGTCGACGGGTCCGCGATCATCGAGATCATCGTGTCGGAGGGCAGCAGCTGGTCGTCGATGGTTGATCGGCGCTACAACCGCGATGATTGTTGCCGCTGGGAATCGGGTTGGAGCGATTGTGCCGGAGGGAATGTCCCCGACGGCGACCCGATCTACTCCCACTCGATCGTGCTTGGAGGCTTCGAACTGATGTCGTAGACCACCCGGTTGACCCCGGGCACGCCGTTGGTGATCCGCGTGGAGATCCGCTCCATCACGTCGTGCGGCAGGCGGAACCAGTCGGCCGTCATGAAGTCGTCGGTCGCCACGGCCCTCACGACGATCGTGTCCTGGTAAGTCCGGTCGTCGCCCATCACGCCGACGATTTGCACCGGCAACAGCACGGCGAAGGCCTGCTGGATCTCCCGGTACAACCCGGCCAACCGCAGTTCCTCGATCACGATCAAGTCGGCCTGGCGAAGTGTGACCAGGCGATCCTCGCTGATCGCTCCCAGGCAGCGAACCGCCAGTCCCGGTCCGGGGAACGGGTGCCGCCAGATCAGGTGCTCGGGCAAACCGAGCGTTTCCCCCATCTGCCGCACTTCGTCCTTGAACAGGTCCCGCAGGGGTTCGATCAGTTCGAACCCGAGCTCATCGGGCAGGCCACCGACGTTGTGGTGGGTTTTGATCGTTGCCGCCGGACCGTCGGGATTCGCTCCCGATTCAATCACGTCCGGGTAGAGAGTGCCCTGGGCGAGGAAGTCGGCATCGGGGATCGAGCGGGCCTCGTCGCGAAAGACCTCGATGAAGACCCGGCCGATGATCTTCCG
The DNA here is from genome assembly GCA_002726205.1 of Planctomycetaceae bacterium. Classification (GTDB taxonomy): domain Bacteria; phylum Planctomycetota; class Planctomycetia; order Planctomycetales; family Planctomycetaceae. The sequence goes on from PBSL01000008.1 coordinate 27,686, forward strand.
TTTTTCCTGTGGATCGGTGACCCCGGCCAGTTCATCCAGGAATCTCTGGCGGGCATCGGCGACATGCAGATCGGTCTTGAAGTGGCTGGTGAATCGATCCTGCACTTCCTTGGACTCACCGTGGCGCAGCAGGCCATTGTCGACGAAGATGCAGGAGAGTTGGTCACCGATGGCCCTGGACAGTAACGCGGCGACGACCGACGAATCGACGCCACCGGAAAGTCCGCAGATGACGCGTTTGGATCCGACCTGTTTGCGGACCTGCTCGACCTGCTGGTTGACCAGTGAACTGATCGACCAGGCCCCGTCGCAGCCGCAGATGTCCCGCACGAAGTTCTTCAACAACTGGCCGCCAAAATCGGTATGAGTCACCTCGGGGTGAAACTGCAACCCGTAAATCGGCTTGTCGAAATGTCGTACCGCGGCGAACGGGCAGGTGTCGGTCGTGGCCAATGGAACAAACTGGGATCCGGAATCGTGGACCTGGTCCCCGTGGCTCATCCAGACAACCAGTTCATCGGGGATGTCGGCGAAGAGTCTCCCGGTATCGACGATGCGGCACGGCGATCTCCCAAATTCTCTCGTGTCGGCCGACTCGACCCGGGCTCCCTGCGAACGGCAGGCGACCTGCATGCCGTAGCAGATGCCCAGGATCGGAATGCCCAGGTCGAAGAGTTCGGGGTCGGGCTGGGGTGCTCCCTCGGCGTAGACGCTGGCCGGTCCACCCGAGAGGATCAGTCCCCGTGGGTTGATCTCGCGGATTCGCTGGGCCGAGAGATTGTGTCGCACCAGCCGGCAAAAGACGTTCTGTTCGCGGACTCGCCGGGCGATCAACTGGGCCGTCTGCGAACCGAAGTCGAGAATCAGGATCTGGTCATGTTCGAGCGGCTGTGCTTCGCCGCGATAGTGGCCTGTCGTGGACGTGACCGACTGGTTTCCGGCGGACAAATCGTCGGTGGGCTGGGAATCGGTGTTCATGGCCGTCGGTCCGAAAGGCCGCTCTCGGGGAAACAGGCATTCTAGGCCAGCTGGTGCCGGTAAAAAAGTCACCGGCCCCAGAGCTCAGCCGATGCTCCTTGCGACCATCAATCCGGCGAGCACGGCGATCAGCCCGACCACGACGTTCAGTCCGATGTTGCCCAGGGCGGCCACCGTTGATCCCTGGCGGAAGAGGCCGATTGTCTCGTAGCCGAATGTCGAGAAAGTGGTCAGCGATCCCAGGATTCCGGTGACCAGGAACAGCCGCGTTGTTTCCGAGACCCCTTCACGGTGGGCGGCCCAGTCCAGCACGAACCCGATCAGCAGGCAACCCAGTACGTTGACAGTCAACGTGCCCCAGGGAAAGCGATCGCCCAGACGCGAGTGGACAAATCCGCCGAGACCCCAGCGGGCGACCGCGCCGACAAAGCCTCCCAGGCCCACGGCCAGCAGGTTGTGCATCGCGGCTCCGGGCTAACGGCTGATTTTCCAGAGGTGACCGTTGCTGCGAACAAACAGGGCGTTGTTGGCGATCGCCGGCGTGCAGAGAATCGTCTCGCCGAGTTCATTCTTGGCGACGATCTTGCCCTTCTCGCCGGTCACGTCGACCACGTGCGCCACGCCCTTCTCGTTGAAGAAGAACAGGTGCCCGTCGGCGGCCACCGGTGACGAGGTGAAGGCGCCCTCGAGTCGCAATTGCCAGAGCAACTTGCCCGTGGCAGTGTCGCCGCACTTGAGAATCGCGCGGGTCATGGTGTAGATCCGGCCACGGTAGACCAGCGGGCTGGGTGTTGAAGGAGACAGCCGGTTTTCCTGCCAGAGAATCTTGGGCGTCTTCGATCCGGGTTGTCCCGGTTTCAGTGCCGTCAGCCCCGACGAGGGAACGAAGACGATTCCGTTGGCGACCACCGCGGAGGGTGTTCGTCCTGCCGGCTGGTCGAATCGCCAGGCCTGCTTGCCGGTCAGGGGTTCCAACGCGGTGAGCCCGCTGGAATTCTGCAACAGCACCAGGTTCTCGGCCGGGGTCTTGCCCTTCAGTACCAGCGGCGAACTCCAGTTGTCGGACCGCGTTTGCTTGATGTGCCAGCGGGTGGCGCCGGTCTTGACGTCGAGTCCCGTGGAGAAGCTGTCCGCGTGGTTTTCGACCTGGACGACCACCGTCTCGCCGACGACGACCGGGGAGGAGGCCATTCCCAGGCTGTTGCTGGCATTGGGATAGTCATGCGTCAGGCCACGAAGCCACAGCAGGTTGCCGTCGAGGTCGAGGCAAATCAGGTCATTGCTCGAAAAGAAGGCGAAGATCCTCTTGCCGTCACTGGCAGGGGTCGGCGTGGCCACGGCCATCTTCGAATGGCACTGCGTTCGTCCGGTCGCCAGGAACGTGCGTCGCCAGCGTCTCACGCCTGTCCTCGCGTCGAAACACTCGACCAGCAATCGCTCCTGGTTGAACCCGTCGGAACTGGTCAGGTAGACCCGGTCTCCAACGATGATCGGTCCCGACAGGCCGCGACCCGTCAGCGGGATCTTCCAGGCGATGTTCTCGGTTTCACCCCAGACGACCGGGGGCTGTTCACCGGCGGCGACAGAGGAACTGTCGTTGCCCCGGAATTGACGCCAGTCAGCCCCGGCCAGGCCGGTGACCAGGGCGATCGAGAGGATGACGGCAACGGCCGGGCGGCAGGCGGGAGAATTGAGGGTCTTCACGGCTGGGTCTCCTTGCTGGTCGGTAGCGCTGCCGAGCGATCCGTCGAGAGTATGGCGATACCCGATTTGTCGCAGGCCCGCAGCTGAAACTGGTATCTCTGGGCCCAGGTTTCTTTTTGCTGGTTCTGACAGAGCTTCAACAGGATCGTGTTTGCCCCGGCCCGCAGTTGGCAGGGAACGCGGTACTGGTCGAGCTTCATCCCACGGTGGTACTCCTCTCGGGCAAATGCGAGTTTGCCGTTGACCCAGAGTTTCCAGGCATTTGGAGTCCCCAGCCGCAGTTCGATCGGGCGAGCCGACTTTGATTCGTACACCGTCGTACAGTACATCACGACGCCCTTGTAGGGCTTGATGATCTTGGCAATGTCGAGGATGCCGAAGTCGCCAGCCGACTTGTACGGCAGCCACTTGGTTTCGCCCAGCTGGCCGGCCAGGGGCGTCTTCAAGTCGAGCTTCTTTTCCGGTCCGTAGACCACGGCAAACCCCTTGCGAGCGTCGTTGTCGAACGGGCCGATGATGTGCCAGTCGGTCAGGAAGCCAAAATGCTCGGGCAGATTGATCTTCTCTCCCAATTTTCTCAGTGGGTCCACGATTGCCTTGACCTGGTCGTCGTCGGTGGCACCGCGGAGGGCGCGTTTGTAGAGCGTCCTGGCCAGGTCCTGCTGGCGTTCCCGCTGCAGTTGTCCAGCCAGGTCCAACAACCGTGCGACGGCATCACGCCGGAACTCGGGGCTGGGGTCGGTCAACATGCCGGGAATGAGCCGGCCGACGATCGTCTTGTCGACGACCTGCAGAATATCGTAGGCCAATCGGCGGGCTCGTGGGTCGTTCTTCCGGTTCCCGATGAACGCCTCCAGGGGTTTCTGGGGGAGAGCCTTGCCACCGGAAATCGCCCGGTCGGCGATCGTCTCGACTGCCGATCTCAGGTAATTCGCGGCCAGCGGATTGGCATCGCTGAAGGCTGCCAGGATCGCCAGCAGCGTGGCTGGTTCGGCGTTGGAGAGCGCGGCGAGTGCCTGCCCGGCCTCGACACTGCCCTTGGCCCTCTTGTCGATCGACTGGATCGTCTTGATCAAGGCGGCCGGTTCGGCTGCACCAGCGGTGATGCCCGCCAGCGCAACGGTCAATCCGGCGACGATCAATGTTGCCGGACTCGTCTCGACCCATCTTCGTCGTGTTCCCTGTTTCATCACGTCTCACCCTCTTGCATCCATCGTTTCTGTCGGGAAGGCAATTCTAACAACCGGTCGTCGGGCCGCAAAACCCAGGGCCGGACAATTAGGTGGACAACAACCGGTCGGCCATCTCCGTGAAATTCGAGACTTCCAGGTCCGGCCGGTAGGGCGAATCCTCGTAGGGCAGCCCGCCCCGGTTGACGAAGGCACCGCGAAAACCGCACATCCGTGCTCCCATCACGTCGAATGAATTGGCCGAGACCATCAGGCAGGCGCCCGGTTCCAGGCCGAGCAACCCGGCGGCTCTGCGATAAACGCCCGGAGCCGGCTTGAACGCACCGACTTCCTGTACCGAAATGATCTGATCGAAATCGTGTCGGATTCGGTTGGTTGCCAGGTGTTGCAGGAAATCGGGTTCCCCGTTGGAAAGACCGATCAAGCGGTAGTGTTCGGACAGCCGAACCAGTGCCTGGGCAACGTCGTCGAAGGGAGACAGTTGTTGCCAGGCCGTCATCAGCTGGTCAATCTCGTCGGATTCGGCCGGAATGTCGCAAAGGGCCAGCGTGTAGACCAGGGCACGACGAGCCGTTGCCAGGTACCCGCTGTGGCCGAGGGCCACGATGTTGTCCTGGTACTGCTCGATCCGTTGACGGTGCCGCCAGTGCTCCCAGAACTGTCCGGGCGCCATCGCCGGATCGTGACGCTGGAGGCATTCGCTGATTGCTGGGGCGAGGCTGCCGTGGAGATCCAGCACCGTGCCGAAAAAATCAAACGTCAGGGCCCGGACATCGCAAAGCGGAGACGTGGCGGTCATGGTGGTGTTCTCGAGCGGTGCCAACCGTTGTGGCCGGAGCGTGCCGACCGGATAATCAAAGCAACATTGAAGTCGTCCGATCTGCCTTCCGCAACACTCGCCACCGTTTCATCGCTCACCTCACGTCAGTAAGCACAGGACCCCCGGATGTCTTTGTCTCCGGAATCGTCGGCTGGATCCGGAAAGGTCTATCTTGTCGGTGCCGGTCCGGGGGATCCGGGTCTGCTGACTTTGCGTGGGCTGGCCTGCCTGCAGGAGGCTGACCTGGTTCTTTACGACGGGCTTGTCAATCCGTTGTTGCTCGAGCATACCCCGGCGACAGTCGAACGAACTCGAAGGAGGAGTGGCGAAGACGGCAGGGTCCTGGACCAGGACGAGATCAACGAGCGGCTGGTTGCCGAGGCGAAGGCGGGGAAAACCGTCGTACGGCTCAAGGGCGGCGACCCGTTCTTGTTCGGCCGGGGTGCCGAGGAGGCCCGGGTACTGGCCGAGGCCGGCGTGCCGTTCGAGGTGGTTCCGGGAATCACCGCGGCAACAGCGGTAGCGGCCTACGCCGGCATCCCGATGACGCATCGGCAGATGGCCTCGGCCGTCGTGTTGGTGACCGGTCACGAGGATCCCACGAAATCCGGTTCGGCCGTCGATTACGACACACTGGCCACGTTTTCGGGAACCCTGGTCTTTTACATGGGCCTGCACCGGCTCGACGAGATCGTCACGAGATTGCTCGACGGTGGCCGCGACCGGCAATCGCCCTCGGCTGTCATCAGCCATGGCACGTTGCCCGACCAGCGGACGGTGACCAGCCCGCTCTGGGAACTGCCAGCCGCTGTGAACGCCGCGGGCCTGTCGGCTCCCTCGCTGATCGTCGTCGGAGAATGTGTGACCGAACGCGAGTCGATCGCCTGGTTCGAGCGGCGGCCATTGCTGGGACAATCGATCGGGATCACGCGACCTGCCGCCCAGGCTGCGGCAGTGATCCAGCGGTTGGTGCCAATGGGAGCCGAACCGGTGCTGATGCCGACAATCGAGATTCTTCCTCCCGAGGAGAACGACGAGATCGATGCCGTGCTGGATCGCCTCGAGACGTATCACTGGATCGTCTTCACCAGTGTCAACGGGGTGGCCGGATTGCTGGGCCGGTTGTGGGATCGCGGCGGTGACCTGCGTTGCCTGGGAGGCGTCCGCCTGGCAGCCATCGGGCCGGCGACGGCCGGGGCGTTGATTGACTACCGGTTGCGGGCAGACCTGGTTCCCGAGTCGTATCGTGCCGAATCGTTGGGGGCGGCACTGGCCGATCACGTTGCGGGCCAACGCGTGCTGTGGGCCCGTGCCAACCGGGGTCGAGACGTGTTGCCGACGCTGTTGAACGAGGGCGGGGCAGAGGTCGAGGAACTGGTCGTGTACCGCAATCTCGATGTCCAGGCCTGGCCGACGGGAGTCGTGGAACGGCTGCGGGCGGGGACGATCGACTGGGTCGGTCTCTCGAGCCCCTCGATCGCCCGCAACGTGGCACGGCTGATCGCCTGCTCGGGGATCGATCCGGCAACGCTGCGACTGGCGAGTATCAGCCCGGTGACGACTGCCGCGGCCCGCGAGGCGGGATTGGAGGTGGCCGTCGAAGCGGTTGACTTCACCTGGGACGGAATTCTCGAGGCCATCACCGCGGCTGATCGCTGACCGGGATCCGGCAGCGACTCATACCTCGTTCAAGGGCCGGGGAATTGCCTTTGCTGGTCTTGACGGGAAGTCCGTAGAGGACGATATTCCCCCCGCCTGGTCCCGTTTGCCCCGGGGTCTGTTCCTCCCCGTTTCTCTCGTCAAGCAGGACCCAAGGATGGGTGCGATAAAACGCTGGCTCGTGTCCCTGGTCATCGGCAGTTACTTGGGATCGCTGGGCTATGGCATCGCCTGCCATGCGCTGGATTTCAATACCTCCGCGCACCCGTCGATGTACTTCGTGGTCTGGGACATGTTCTGTGGCTGGTCGGCCTATTCCAACCGTCTGCACCTGGTGGCCGAAGGCGAAAGCGGCCGGTACTACCAAGTGGCACCGGCGCCGTGGACGAGTTTCCACCCGTATGGAAACCTGCCACGGCATCAATACGACCCGTTCCTCAACCATACCGGAACCGTGATCAGGAACTGCCTGGAAAAGCCCCGACACGAGCCGATCCAAAGGGTGCTGGTGATCGAGGAGGTTTGGGCGAAAAAGTACAATCTGCCCGACCCGATCTGGTCGCGGTTCTTCGACGGACCACGTGAAAGACACAGCTACTTCCAGGTCCGGCAGGTGGTTGCGCCCGACGGCAAGCTGGTTCGCAAGTTTTCGCCATGGTTATCGCGTCAGAGCGATCTGTTCGTTTCGGTTCGACCTCTGCCGAGTTTTCTCGACAGTGACTCGATGAAGCTCTCACCGGCCCTGCAGACCACGACCCGTCCCTTTGATCCGTCGGCTGTCGGTCTGCCGGCGACGGTCGAACGCAAGGGGTCCGGCACGCTGTTTCCACCTGTCGATCCGCAACCGGCTCCCCTGGCTCAGTAACCACCGTTTCCCGCCCGGTTCCCGAATCTTCCCGCAGGCAAGAGTGCTGCCATGGCTGCAAACATCCCGGTTTCGGTCAGTGAGCCCCCCGGGTCCGGTTCCGGTGGTCGAGGGCTTCGCGCTTCGATTCGTGACTTCTTTTTTGCCGAAGAAGTTCCCTACGGGTTGGCACTGGTGCGGATCATGTTGCCGCTGGTTCTGTTGTACGTGATGCTCAGACGATGGGCCTATGCCCGCGAGTTTTACTCCAGCGACGGTGCGACGGCCCCGCTGGCCGACGACTACGGTTTTCGAAACATGCTGCCGGTACCGTCGGGTACTGTGGCCGTGATCATGGTCACGCTGCTGGTGATCCTGCTGGTGACATTGGCCATCGGCTGGCGAACCCGGATTTCGGCCATCGGCTGCTTCGTCATCTACACGCACCTGAACATGCTCGATTGCCTGAGTTCCTTTACCAAGTACTCGGTGATCGCCTCGCATGTCCTGCTGCTGCTGAGTCTCTCTCACTGCGGCGCGGTCTGGTCGGTCGATGCCTGGTTGTCCCGCGAACCCGGCCAACCGCCGCCCCGTTTTGCCGCCTGGCAACGGCGGTTGATGCAGCTGTTGATCGGGGCTATTTATTTCGGTGCGGCTTTTACGAAGATCCACACGCCGACGTTCTTTAGCGGAGACCAGCTGCGCTTCTGGTTGATGACCCATATCAACCACGAACATCCGTGGGGCGAATACCTGACGTTGTATCCGGTGGTGGTGATGTTGTTCGCCTACCTGTGTGTCGTCTGGGAAATCCTGTTCGTGTTTCTCGCCTGGCGCGGTCACGGTCGCTGGATCATGCTGACGATGGGGGCGATGTTTCACCTGGGGACCCGGGTGTTCATCGGGCTTTACGTCTTTCCCTTTGTCACGACATCGATCTACTGGGCGTTCGTCAATGAACGCGACGTCGCAAACTGGAAGGCGCGACTGGCTCGTTTCCGGTCGAGCGACGGGTCGAAGCACCGGGCGGGACAGGGGATCAGCCGCTTGTGGCAGCGTCGAGTCTCACGGGCCTTCCCGGCGATGCTGTTGATCGCCATCGTGCTGGGCGTTGAACTTGAATACCGCCTTGATTCCTACGGGATCCGTCGTCCCGAGGGACCTCACGAACTCGTCGAACTGGACCCGGCTCAAGTCGAGCCGATGCTGCAACCGGCCGGGACCGTCCGGCCGGTTGACCTGGTGCATTCGCTGGAAACCGGGACCATGCTGGTCGGTGGCCACGTGGTCCGCCACAAGTCGTCCTTCAAGCAGGGGGACAAGCTGTTTGCCCAGTGCACCGTCATTCCGCCGCACCCGGACATGGTGATCGAATGCAACCTGCACGACGCCGACGACCGGGTCCTGGATCGGGTCAACCAGGTCGTGCGCCGGGAGGCGTTCCGCGCGAATTTTCTGTACGTGCTCCACGATGCGCTGGCTCCGGGTGAATACGCGCTGGTGGTGCGTTGCTTCGGGAAGGAAGTGATGCGGCGCCGGATCACTCTCACCGCGCACTCCGATGCGGAGCAGTCCGCTGACGAGCTCGAGTCGGCGCCTGTTGCCAACTGAGGCCCGACCTCGATAGACTCCGCGACACGGGTATCCCGCGAACTTCCCGGCCCGTGTTCTCTGCAGGGAGTGGTTCGAACGATGTGGTTGGTGACGGAGAATCCCTGGCCGTTGATCCTGGCGTTGAGCGTGGTGGCGGTCGGGCTGCTGGCCGCCTGGTACGCTCGCCGTGACAACCGCCTGCTGCTCGCCACCGGGGGAGTCATTCTGCTGGCGGTGGGAGTCTGGGAGTTCGAGCGACGGGTGGTGACCGAGCGGGAACGACTGGCGGCGGAGGTACTTGAACTCCGCGACGCCGTTCAGCAGAAGGACCTTGCCGGCGTGTTTGCCCTCTTCTCCAACTCGGATCCGAAGCTGAAGCTCCTGGCGACCACGGGGCTGGCCCTGGTCGAGTTCGAGGATGCGATCCGCGTGACGGCACTGGAGACGAAACTCTCGTCGAATGATTCCCGGGGCGAAACCCGGTTTCGTGCCAACGTCTCGCTGAAGGTCGCCGGCTATGGATCGATGGGTCGGAAACCGACGCTCTGGTCACTGGGCTGGAGAAAAGAGGCCGGCGAGTGGCGGATCGTCAGGGTGCGACGTTTCCACCCGCTGTCCCGCAAGGAAATGTCGCCGTTGGCTCAGGGTCGCTGAGACTTCAGCAATTGCTCGTATTTCCTGTCAGCCGCCTCAATCGCGACGCCGGCCTTGTTGTACAACTCGATCTTGTACTTCTTGTTTTCGACGATCAGGAGTCCACCGGTGGTTTCGTCGTATGCGTAGGCCTGGTACGGCGGCAACTTGGCCATTTCAATCCGCAGTTTCTTGGACAGCTTCTGGAACTCGACAAACGTCGGCGGTTTTCCGTTCGTCGCCTTGATGAGGTCGAGTTGGTGCTTGAAGTTCCGCACGCTCGCCCGCGAAGTTGCCGCGACATAGGCCGACGCGGCGATCGACAGCGGATCCTTGCCCTGGACCCTGTTCTCGACCACCACAATGAACGGGTTCTTTCGGTACTCCGCGTAGTTGATCACATGGGCGGTCATTCGCCCGACAAACGTCTGTTTGGCTGGCGGTGGGGCCGGTTGTTGTGCGGGAGGAGGGTTGCCTTGACCGGCGACTGGCGGCGTGGCACCGCCGGTGCCCTGCGGAGGCTGTGCCGCTGCTTTCGGTTGCACTGGCGGGGTCGGTTGCTGGGCAGGCGGCGACGGCGGCGCGGTTCCTCCGGCCGCACTTTGGACATCTTCGATGTCGGTGGTTGACGCGATGCCGGGCACGTTGGCGGGCCGTCGTTTGCTTTCGATATTGAGCGCATCGTTGAGATCACTGCAGGCGGCCAGCAGGATCGAAAACGTCATCGGCAGGGCCAGGCGTTTCATGGCGAGTTCTTCCGGAGGAACAGAACCCGCATATTCTCCGGTTCCAGCCGTCACCAAATCAAGCCGATTCCCGTACGTGGTTGAGCGATGGCGGGGGACCGCTTACGGTGATTGGATGCCCGAGACGTTTGCGAGATTGGTTGTCATTGTTCCCGCCGCCGGTCACAGCCGCAGGATGGGCCGTCCCAAGTTGCTGTTGCCGCTGGGAGAGCGTTCGGTGATCCAGCGGCTGATCGACGCGTTTGACCATCCGGCGGTGGTCGAGGTGATGGTCGTGGTCCGTCCCGATGATGACGAGTTGGCCGCGGCCGTTGCGGCGGCGGGAGCAACGGTGATCCGCCCTCCCGAATCGCCTGCCGATATGAAGGCCAGTGTCGGCTGGGGGCTCGAGGCCCTGCAGCGGCGTTGGCAGGAAAACGAAATCGACGCCTGGTTGCTGGCTCCCGCCGATCACCCGGTCCTGGACGCCGACGTGGTCGAGTCGGTTGCCCGGGCTTGGGCTGTTTCCCGGCCCGCGGTGCTGGTTCCCACCCACGAGGGGCGGCGAGGGCATCCGACGATCTTCGCCCGGCGATTGGCGACGGAGCTGCCGACGATTCCCGAGAATCACGGCCTGAACTGGCTGGTGGCTCTCCACAAGGATGAAGTCGAGGAACTCGAACTGGGCCGCCCCGAAGTGCTTGTCGACCTGGACACTCCCGAGGACTACCGGGAGTTGTGTCGCCGGTTCACGACTCCGGGTAGTGAACCTGGAACTCGGCAATGATGTCCTCGTCGAGCTCGACACCCAGTCCCGGTCCGTCGGGGACGGGTACGCGGCCGTCGATCAGCGGGGGCAGGTTGGCGACGAGTTTTCTCATCAACGGCGAGGGTCGCAGGCAATACTCGACCAGGTCCCCGTTCTCCATCGACGCGGCCCAGTGAAGGCTGGCGGCGAGGTTGATGCCGGTGCTGAAGCAGTGAGGCACCGCGCGACGATTGCTGCGGCCGCAGAGTTCCCCCACGTCGCGACAGACCGTCAGGCCGCCGCAGAAGGCGACATCCGGCTGGACGACGTGAAGGCCGCGTTCGACGAGATCCTCGAAATCAAATCGCGTCACGTCACCCTCGCCGGCCGCAATCGGCACCGGGGAGTCGGCGCACAGGTCGGAGTAGCCCTGGCGGTCATCCTGGGAGAGTGGTTCTTCCATCCAGGTCAGACGGTAGGGTTCCAACAGCCTGGCCCGTGCCAGGGCCGTGTCGGCATCCCACTTGCAGCCGACATCGATCATCAGGTCGCGATCCGGTCCAAGCGCCTCGCGGGCCGCCCGCGTGTGAGCCTCGTCGATCTCCGGGTCCTTGCCGAATACCTCCCAGCCGAACTTCGCCGCTGTCAGCCCCTGGTCGACCGCCTCGGATGCCAGCCGGGCGGTTTCTGCCGGCGTCGAACCGAACAGCAGGCTGGCGTAGGCGCGAACGGTGGTTCGCCTGGCACCGCCGAGCAGCTCCGAAACCGGGACGCCCCGGGCCTGGCCCAGCAGGTCCCACAGCGCGATGTCGGCCCCGCTGATCGCGTGAATCGCTGCACCCCGGCGGCCGTAGCGGTTGGTGTTGTAGTACATCAGTTTCCAGAGCCGATCGAGGTCGTCGACTTGTTGGCCGATCAGGATCTCGGCCAGGCCGTGACGGCGTTCGGCCGAGCGAGGTGCCTCGAAGATCGCCTTGCAGACATACGACTGGCTGGTGACCTCGCCGATGCCCACGTGGCCGGTGTCGGTGGCGATGCGAACGACCAGGACGTCCTGCGTGCCGTCGGCAATCTCGGCGACATCGGGCAGTCGCAGATGCAGTGTTTCGACGCCGGTGATTTTCATGGTGCGTTCGCAGTGCGGGAGTGGAAAACAGCAGGAGTCGACATTGTCGTTGATCGGATTCGTGCAATCCACTAAGCAGGGGTCTTGAGGGCGCTGGTCTCGTGTCGCCTGCTGAACTGGGGCGAAAGTCGTGGACGTTGATTTTCTTCCATCGTGCTTCGGTGATCCGGCGTTGCAGCTGGCGACGACACTGGTGGTCAACAACCACCTGGCCGTCGACGCCGGTTGCCTGGGTTTCGCCGATGCGGAAACACAGGCGGCCGTCAGCGACGTGGTCCTGACCCACGCGCACATGGACCATGTTGCCACGCTGCCTTTCTACGCGGTGAATCGCCTGCAGGACGGTCTCGGCCCGGCAAGGATTCACGCGCCCGCCGATGTCCTGGAGATGGTTCGCGAGGGGCTGTTCAACGACAGGCTCTGGCCGGATCTCGAGCGATTGTCGACGCCCGAGGAGCCGTTGATCGAATTTCACGAGTTGCCGATCGACGCGGCCGTCGGGATTGGTGGAATCGAGCTGGTGGCCGTACCGCTCACTCACGTGATTCCCACCTTCGGGTACCTGCTCTTGGAACCCGGCTGCAGTGTCGTGGTGGCGACCGATACACGGGATACCGATTTGATCTGGGAACGAGCGGCGGCGCGTGATGACCTGGCGGGGGTTTTTGTCGAGGCGAGTTTTCCGGAGTCGCTGGCCGAGCTGGCTGACGCGTCGGGTCATCTCACGCCGGCGGGCCTGGCACGTCAACTCGACAAGATCAACCGTCCGGTGCGGGCCATCGCCGTGCACCTGAAACCGTCTTACCGGGAAGAGATCCTGGCCGAAATCGCCGCGCTGGGTCGAGAGACCGTCGAGGTGGGTTTGCCGGGAACGACCTATACCTTCTAGGACGTTGCCGATCGGTCCCGGTTTGACCGGCGGTGACCGCCGTGGCGACTGGCACCAGGCGTGGAAGCCGGTCACACTCGTGAGCGGCCGCCTTTCCGAGGAACAGGAGTTTGCTTGCCATGCCCATTCGTCCGATCTTGACGACCTCGTTGTGGTTGTTGCTGCTGGTTTCCGGTCCGGTGGCCGCGCAACGACTGGGCCAGCCGGCCCAGCCCGGACCATTCAAACAAGCCGGGATCCTCGAGGCGTGGTCGAAGTTCGGGGACCGCTTGAGCTTCGGCAAGGGCCAGACGCTGGCGCTGGTCGATGACGGTTGCACACTCTCCAAGCCCGAGTGGTCTCGGTCGGCCGGCGACCAGCCCAAGGTACTGGTCAGCTATGACAGCGTTGACGGTGATGATGATCCCCGGCACGAGGGAAAGGGCTACCACGGTTCAACGATCGGAATTCCCTCCTCGGTCAACTACGGAGGAAAATGGGGGGTTGCCTACAACAACCAGGTCGCGGTGATCCGGGCACTGGAATGCTGCCACTGCAATATCAGCGACGGGAAGACCGTTGCGGCCGGGCTGCAGTGGATCATCGACCATCACAAGAAGTACCACATCACCACGGTCAACCTGGCCCCGGTCGATGACAAGGCCCATGCGAAACCCGTCCGGACAGCCATCGATGCCAAGCTCAGGACACTTCGCAAGCTGGGCATCTGGGTCAGTGCACCGTGTGGCAACCACGATTTCACGACCGGGATTTCCTGGCCGGCCTGCCAGCCGAACTGCTTCGCCATCGGTGGAGTCCGGGTGGGCACCAAGCAGGTGTATCTTGATCGTAGTCCCAAGGTCGACCTGGTCGTGGCCGCCGGAGCGACTTCCTCCTCCAATGCCATCCTCTGCGGTTCGGTCCTGGTGCTCCGCGAGGCGATCAGCAAGACCGGGTACGACTGGAAACAAAACGGATCCAATCTTCCCGAGGCGATGCTCTCGATCTTCCAGAAGACCGGGCCGGCGGCAGTCGATCCCAAGACCGGCCGCAGCTACCGTCAACTCAACCTCGCTGCCGCGTTGAGCTACGTCTATGGAGCGACGCGCAAGCAGGACAAGCCCGGGGTCACCTCGAAGAATTCTATCCGGTTCTCCGAACACCTCATCGCCAACAACTACGCCTACGCTTATGGAATCGCCGCCGCGGACTTCGATGGTGATGGTGACCTCGATCTGACCAGTGCCGACTACACGCCCCACAACCGGTTGTACCTGTTCGAGAACGTCAACAAGGGGCGTTTCAAGAAACACGTGATCCAGCAAGACGATCCCGAGCGACTCGAACGGCATATGGTCGGGGACGTGGATCGCGACGGTGACCTCGATGTTGTGATCGTGAAGAACCTGCGAGGCGACCTGTTGTGGTTCGAGAATCCCGGGACGCCAACACGCCGAGGACTCTGGAAGCGTCACGTGATCACAACCGACTTGCCCGGGGCCTATGACGTGGCCCTGGCCGACTTCGACAGCGATGGTGATCTCGATGTTGCCGCGTCGAGCTGGAGGCTGGGAAACCAATTCGCCTGGTTTGAAAACGACGGGACGCCGGCGGGAGGAACATGGAAGAAACATCTGATCGAAAAAGACGCTCCCGAAACGCGGACGATGCGGGTGGCCGACATTGACGGTGACGGTGACATCGACATCCTGGGCACGATCCGGCTGGCCCGGGCGGTTGTCTGGTACGAGAACGGTAGAACGGGAAAAAGCGTTTCCTGGAAGAAACACTTCATCGACAACACGTCACCGTTTCCCGTTCACGGCAACCCCGTCGACATGGATGGCGACGGCGACATCGACGTCGTAATGGCCCTCGGGTTCTATTATCGCCCCGGCGGTGGCCAACACGCTTCCAAGAAGCGGGAACACAACCAGGTTGCCTGGTACGAGAACAACGGCAAGCCGGGTCGGGCCGTCTGGAAGAAACACGTTATCGGGGCTCGTTTTGATGATGCCTTCGAGGCCACCGCCGCGGATCTCGACGGTGACGGTGACGTGGATGTCGTGGCCACGTCGTGGAGAAATCCCGGCCGTGTCGCCTGGTTCGAGAACCACGGGGATCCTCGTGGAAAATGGTCTCAACACGTTCTCAAGACCAACTGGAACAGTGCCAACCAGGTCCTGATCGCTGACCTCGACGGCGATGGTCGCCCGGACGTCGTCGCCTGTGCCGAGCACGGAAGCTATGAACTGCGGTGGTGGAGGAACCTGGGACGACCCGCCAGATGACCTCGCCTGCAGGCGAGGGCGGGCCACGATGTAATTCGCAATCGGTTTCCGCCTGTCGTATTCTGGGTGCGGCAGCCCGGCAGACTGCCGACTGGATTTCGAGCGATGTCGAGAGGTGACTTGTGGACCGGACACGATTCGAGAAGCCGCCCCGCTGGTGGGGTCCGAAACTCAACCCGCTGGGCATTCGTCTGTTTCGCTGGCTGCGAAAGCGGATCCTGAAGACAGGTCCGAGAATTTCCGACATCGAAGTGCGAGGGGCCGAACACGTGCGGCGGGCCCTCGACCAGGGCCAGGGCGTCTTGATCACGCCCAATCACTCGGTCCATGGTGACCCGATGGTCGTCTACGAGGCGGCCGATCATTTCGGCAGCCCGCTGTATTTCATGGCGGCCTGGCAGGTCCTGGGACTGGTCAATCCGTTTCGCCGGGCTTTCCTGNGAATGCACGGGTGTTTCAGTGTCGATCGCGAGGGGACCGATCGGAAGGCGTTGACACAGGCTGTCGAGATCCTGAAGAACCGCAAGGAACCGCTGGTAATTTTTCCCGAGGGGGAAGTCTATCACTGCAACGAACGGGTGACGCCCTTCCGCGACGGACCGGCCGCGATGGCCGTCATGGCTGCCCGCAAGGCCGATCGCGAGATCGTCGTTGTGCCGTGCGGGTTACGGTACTACTACGTCGAGGATCCGCTCCAGGACCTGGAGGAGTTGATGAGCCGCGTGGAGGACGCGCTGTTCTGGAAACCACGAGTGGACCTGTCGATGTCCGAACGGTTGTACCGGGTGGCGTCGGGCATGCTGGGACTGAAAGAACTGGAATACCTGGACGGGGCACGCGAAGGGCTGGTCCCGGAACGGATCACGTTTCTGACCGACGCGATCCTGGGGCGGGTTGAAGAGAAATACGAGGCCGATGGCGAGGGAAAAACGATTCCCGAACGTATCAAGCAGGGACGCCAGCGGGCGATCACCGCACTCGAGAATGCCGTCGAGGGAAGTGACCAGTACCAGGCGTCCGCCAATGACCTGGACGACTGTTACCTCTGCGCCCAGTTGTTCAGTTATCCCGGGGACTACGTGGCCGAACACCCGAGCATCGACCGGCTGGCCGAGACGCTCGACAAGTTCGAGGAAGACATTCTCGATCTGCCAACGGCCACGGTTCGAGCCCACCGGCGGGCAACCGTCGTGCTGGGAGAAGCGGTTCCTGTTCCGAAAGAGAAGAAACGCAATGCGGCTGCCGAACTGACCAGGACGCTCGAACGGCGAGTCCAGCAACTCCTGGATTCGGTGGAGTTGCCGTCGCGGAGCTTCGAACTTGTCGCACCGGCCGGGCCGGCTTCGTCTGCTGACGAGACGGGCCTGGCCTGATCTTGCGGGGCTCCGCGGTACCCGGTTCTCGACCGGCATGCTCGTGATCCGCCTGGAAAGGCGGGAAGCATCAGATGTGCTCGCCGAGGGCCTGTTCGACCACCTGTCGCATCTCATCGGACGTGGGAACCACGGACGGGCGGAAGCGGGCGATCACCTTGCCTCGTCGGTCGAGTATGAACTTCGCGAAGTTCCACTCGATATCACCGCTGCCGATCGGATTGATTTCCTTGCTGGTCAGGTACTTGAAGAACGGCGACGCGTTTTCGCCGTTGACCTCGATCCTGGAAAACAGGTCGAAGGTCACACCGTATCGGGTTCTGCAGTATTCCTTGGATGACTTGTCGCTGCCGGTGGCAAAGTCGCCGAACTGGTCGCAGGGGAACCCAATCACCGAAAAACCACGATCGCCGTACTGGTCCTGAATTTCCTGCAACTGCAGGAACTGGTCCGAGAAGCCTCAGTAATTGGCCACGTTGACGACGACGACGACCCGCCCGTGATACCGGGACATGTCGACCTGTTCACCGTCGATCGACTTCAGACGAAAATTCAACGCGTCGGGAACCGGCCCGGAGGGACGGGGCACCTCGCGCTGGCAGCCGACCATCACAATTGCCGCGGCGGCGACAGCCAACAGTGCAGGCAGTTTCACGTCGATCGACCTCCCGGCGAGGGGTCTCGGAACACGCCCCGGAAACGAGCAACTCGCACACAACGATCATAGGGTGAGCGTCGTCCAGGCTTCAACGCTGTTCAGGATGAACGTGTCCAGAATCAAGAAAGGGACAAATCATCACGGTTTGACAACACGAAAACCGGGCCTGTAGCATGAATTCACGTGTCCGCCTGCGGGGTTTGGTCTTCAATGACCATCGAAAGGGAACGATCGCCATGACCACCTGCTTTCGCCGCGTGATTTTCGCCCTGGCGCTCTGGGTGCTCGTGCTGACCGGTTGCGGTGAGGAAGAACTGCCACGGATGGGTGTCAGTGCCAACACGATCGACAAGGGACAGCCCGAGAAACTCTCGGGGCCGGCTGGATTCATTTCCGGTTACCAGCCTGACGGGGCCAACGATCTGCCGATTGACGGATTGGCGGTGACCAGGCGGGATCTCGGGACCGACCCCGACGGGAACACGATCACCGAGTACCAGTTGACCAACAGCGGAGGCATGCAGGTTACGCTGATCAACTATGGTGCCATCGTTCGCTCGGTTCGCGTTCCCGATCGTCACGAGCGTTACGTGAACGTGACGCTGGGATTCGACGCGGTCGAACAGTACTGCGAGCCGGGACCCTATTTCGGCGCGATCTGCGGTCGCTATGCGAACCGGATTGCCGGAGGGCGGTTTCGGATCGGTGAAACCGAACACGTCCTGGCCACCAACGACAACGGCAACCACCTGCACGGTGGAATCCGCGGCTTCAATCGACGGATCTGGACGGCCGAGGTCATCAAGGGGGCAACGGTGGGAAAGTGGTACACCGCCCGGACCGGGTCGATCGGTGTCAGGTTTCACCTGGACAGCCCCGATGGCGAGGAGAACTATCCCGGACGATTGTCGGTGGACGTGATCTACTGGTTGACCGAGACGAACGAGTTGAAGATCCAGTACCAGGCCACGACCGACAAGGCGACCGTGCTCAATCTCACCAACCACTGTTACTGGAACCTGGCCGGAGGTGGCACCGACGTTCTGGACCATGAACTGACGATCGGCTGCGACCACTATCTCCCGGTCGACAAGAAACTGCTTCCCACCGGAGCCCGGGCGGCGGTGTCGGGTACCCCGATGGATTTTCTCGAAGCCAGGACAATTGGTTCCCGGATCGCCGACGTGAGCGGGGGTTACGACCACTGTTATGTTCGCAGCGACACCGACGGGGCCTTGAAGAAGGTCGCCGAGGTTCACCATCCCGGTTCGGGCCGTGTCATGGAAGTCCTGACGACCGAACCCGGCCTGCAGTTTTATTCAGGGAACTTCCTGGACGGATCACCTCAAAGCGGTGGCCATGACCGGCACGGAGGGTTTTGCCTGGAGTGTCAGCACTTTCCCGATTCTCCCAACCGGCCGGATTTCCCGACGACGCTTCTCCAGCCCGGCGAGACCTACAAACAGATGACGGTCTACCGCTTCCTGGTACGACGGGATGATGACCCCGACCCGGAAGGCTGAACGTCGTCAGTTCGGCGCAATAAAAACACGCAAGTGGTCACGAGGACACCACTTGCGTGAGAGCCGCCGGGGAGACTCGAACTCCCGACCTAGGCATTACGAATGCCTCGCTCTACCAACTGAGCTACAGCGGCTGAAGCGGGGTTAACGTAGCGTCCGCCCGGTTTTCTGGCAAGGGGGGGTCGGACCGCTGACGGCGGACAATCGCTCTTGACGCGTGCCCCGACTTAATTAGAATTCCGGCCCTCTCTCACTCACATTTGCAACCTCTCAGAACTCTCTCCATCCCACGCTGTGACCCGAAAACCGACGACTCTCGCCGGTTCGCAGGTTCCCGGCGCACTCTCTCCCTCGGCAATCCAGTGAAATGTCTCCTGATCACGGGTCTGTGGATCAGCCTGGCGCTGTCGCCGTGCGATGCCGTCGTTGCGGGATCGGTCCGGGCCAACCGCCCGATTGACATCGAGTTGGACAAGGCCGGATCCCTGGCCGGGATGATCATGCCGACCGGGTCCGGGCAGGTTGCCGTTTTTCGTGGACGGCAACTGGTTGCCCGGACGATCGTGACCGACGGAAATTTTCTCGTTCGCGACCTTCGGGGTGGCTTCTACCGGGTTGTCGTTCGCCGGTGGGGACAGGCGATTCGTGCCTGGGACCATGGGACCGCACCCCCCTGGTCGTCGCGGCATGTCGTCGTGTCCGATATTGGTCCGGTCACTCATCAAGCCACGGTTCACCGGGGCCAATCGCCAGTCGGCATGACCGTGCAACCTTTTCCCGCACCGTCGCTGCCGTTTCAGCCTTACCCGGTTCCCGGCAGGGGGATGATCATGCCCGGACCCTATCTGCCACCAGGAGCCCTGTTTCTCGATCCCCTGGTGACCACCGCGGCGGTGACCGGGATCGGAAGTGTTGTCATCACCACCATCGGCAACGATGGCGATCGGGCAAGTACCCGGTCGGGTTTCAGTCCGCACCATGATCATCCTCCAGCCAGCCCGTGACCGCATCCATGAAGTTTTCGACCTCCTTCTCTGAAAAAAAATCACTACCTGTCGTTCCAGGCAGAAAGGACTCTGGTATGAACTCTCGACCGACTCTCAAGACCCTGGTCGCCCTGTTGGCGACCACCAGCCTGCTGGGATCCCAGGTCCTGCTGCCGGCTGCCGGCATTGCACTCGAGCGAACGAAATCGCTGTCCAGCGACAATGCGGGTCCGGTTGCTGTTGTCGCCGACGTGGCCCTGGCCGAGGGAAACACGCTTTCCGGCCAGGTCGTTGATTCCCGGAATCGGCCTCGTGCCGGAACCGTCGTCACGCTGCGTCGAGGACACCGGGTGATCGGTCAGGCTCGTGCCGATGCCCGAGGCCACTATGCATTCGTCAACGTCGCCGGCGGACTCTATCAACTCCAGGTCGATGAAACCGTCACGGTGATTCGCGCCTGGTCAATCGGGACAGCCCCACGCACCGCCAGCCTGCTTGCCCGGGTGGTCGTCGAGCCTTCTGTCTTTCGCGGTCAGAACGGGGCGGGAGCGGCGGGTTCTGCCACGAGCGGTGGTATTTTCGGCGGAGCGCTCGGGTCGACCACGCTGGTGACCGCGGTGGTTGTCGGTGCAGTCGTGGGAGCCGTGTTCATCATCGATGAACTCGATGACGACGACGATCCTCCGGCGAGTCCCTGACCGGACTTTCCGGGATTCTGGCCGGCAAGTGAGGCCACGGCTTAGAGAAATCGACGAGTTGATTGTCAGGAGTGTTTTGGTGGTGACGTCCATGCGACCCGGAAAACATCCAGCCTGGATCCCCTCACTCCTGGCCTGTGGAGTCCTGTTGATGCCGGTGCCAATGTGGACAATTGCGGCAGGGACGGTTGACGGAAGTCAGCGGCAGGGGCCGGTGTCTGGCAAGCGGGGTACGAACCCGAACGCGACGACCGGCGTCCAACCTGTCTTCGACGTTCGGCTGGGTCCTGGAGGGACTCTGGCCGGCCTTGTGCGGGATGAATCGGGCCGGCCGCGACCCAATGCGCTGGTCGTGGTTTCCCGAGAACGGCAGGTCGTGGCACGCGTTCGTACCGACGCTGGCGGAACCTACCGGATTGCCGGACTCGGCAACGGGGTCTACCGGGTCCTGGTCGACAGGCGAGTCCATGCTTGTCGATTCTGGTCGTCGACAACGGCTCCACCGCGGGCCCACGAGCGATTCGACATCGACACCGGCCGGATTGTTGCTCGAGGCCAGGCGGCTGAAGACGGCGATCGCAATGAAACGGTTCACCGCTTCGGGCTCGATGGTGTTGGCGGACTCGATCCGTTCGAGTTGACTCTGCTGGCCACCTCGATCACGTCGTTGACTCTCTCGACGGTCATGCTGTCGAAGATCAGCCAGCTCCAGGACACGATGGATCAGCTGCCCGGGAGTCCCTGATCGTCGAGCGTTGCGGCAGCGACGGCCGCTTCCAGTGCCTGGCGGCCCGACACGAAATCGACATCGATTTCGATCGCCCACAGCGGAATTCTTCCCAGGTGAGTCCGGGGGATCTTGACCAGGTCCTTTCGTGTCGTCACCAGCACGTCGGCTGCTGACCGGGTTGCCCATTCTTCGAGTTGGTCCAGGTCCGAACTCTCGTAGCGGTGATGATCGGGAAACGTTCGGGTTGCCACGGTGGCCAGGCTCGCGAAGAACGCTCCCGGATTGCCGATGCCACAAAATGCGGCTGTACGGGACCGGGCAAGCAGGTCCAGCGAGGTTGTTTCCTCGCGGGAATTCACCAGCCGCGAAGCCTGGAATGTGACCTCCGCCACGCGGTCGTGAGCGGCCAACTCGATCACGCGTTCGCGGAGCGAGCGGCGTGTCTGCGGACCAACACGTTCGACCCGCGTGATCACCACAAATGATGCCCGGGAGAGTTCATCGGCCGGTTCGCGAAGGTAGCCGCGTGGCAGGAGATGCCCGAAACCAAACGGGCAGGTGGAATCGATCAACACGATGTCCAGGTCGCGGCGCAGCCGACGGTGTTGAAAGCCGTCATCGAGAACCAGCACACTGCAGTCGTGATCGGTTGCGATCCGACGGGCAGCCGACACGCGATCGGGATCCTGGATGTGCGGAACGTCTGCGCAGAGTTGCTCCAACAGCCGTTTTTCATCGTTGCCGTGTTCGTCGCCGCCGTAGCCACGGCTGAGCAGTCCCACCGCATGTCCCCGGTTGCGGAGATGATCGGTCAGCCAGGCCACCAGCGGTGTCTTGCCCGTGCCACCGACGGTCAGGTTGCCCACGCTGAGGACCGGGACGGAAACGGAATGTTCCCGCAGCCATCCACGGTCGTAGGCCCGGTTGCGCAGACCGACCACCGACTGGTAGGGCAGCGAGAGCAGAGACAGTATCCCTCGAATTCCGCCGGACGTCAGGCCACGGCGTTCGCCCGAGATCACTGCACGGAAGGCCGATTCGTTCACGGCCGGGAAATACCAGAATCCCGCGACGGTGGCCAGCGGGAATCGATTGGCGGGTGGCAATATTGCCGTCGGACGGTGAGAATGATCGGTCGCTTTCTTGCCTGGTGCCCGGTCATGCTCAGCCGATTCCTCACCAACTACATCCAGCGGCACACCCACCCACTCAACCAACTGCTGCATCTGGTTGGGGTGCCGTTGACGTTTGTTGTCACGATCGTGCTGATCAACCGGGAAACGCCGTGGTGGTGGCCCGTGGCCAGTTTTTTCGGTGGCTACCTGCTGCAGTTCATCGGGCACGCGATCGAAGGCAACGATGCCGGTGAGGTCGTACTGGTCAAGAAATGGCTGGGCCGCTCGTTTCGCGAGTTTGCTCCGGGACGTGATCCGGTCCGACAGCCCTCAGAAGCGTCCGAAAACGAGTCCGAAGCCTGAAGACCCGGTCGGTTGCCCGAAACCCGGGTGCCGTGAGGGAGAACATAGTCAAAGTTTGACGGTTATTCCGTCGATAGTGGCTGTAGCGGTTATACGGTGACCGCGTTGTCTCCCCTTGCGCCGGACCTGTTACATCTCGTGTTGAAACACCGACGATCCCAGCCGAATCGAGTCCGCTGGGCTGTCGCCTTGCTGCTGCCTGTGATCGCAGCGTTGTCGGTTGTCGTCGGATGCTCTGGCCCCGGACGAGAAGTCACCTGGCTGAGCGATTCGACGCTTGAGTATTACCGTGACCGGGAGCTGTACCTGGCGGCTCCCGCCGAAGAGCCCGCTTCGGTGTCGCAAGAGAGCTGGCAACACGGACCGCGAACGGTGACGGCCCCGACCGAGGACACGATTCGCGATCTGCCGCTTGCCGAGACGCTCAGGCTGGCGCTGGAAAACAACTCGGTGGTCCGCACGCGTGGCGGCTTTCTTTCGCCGGGCAACACCATCCTGTCCTCGCCCGATCGCGTTGCGTCGATCTGGGATCCGGCGATCCAGGAAACCGGCGTGATGTTCGGTGGTCGTGGTGTCACGGCTTCGCTGGCCGCTTTTGATCCCGAGTTCACCACGACGATGCTCTGGGGCCGAAACGAAACGCCGCAGAACAACTCCTTCTTCGGCGGAGGAGTCAGCAGCGGGCAGGCCCTGGTGGCCGAGAGCGGTGCCTTCAGCTCGATGATTCGCAAGCAGATGGGCTACGGGGCCAGTTTCTCGGTTGGTCACGACTGGAATTACCTGGGCAGCAATGTCCCCAGCGCCTACCAGTTGTTCAACTCGACCTACACGGGCAACGTCAATCTGCGTTATCGCCAACCGTTGCTCGCGGGTTCTGGAACCGAATTCACCCAGATTGCCGGTCCGGTTGCCAACCAGTTCCGCGGCCTCAGCGGTGTCAGCCAGGGTGTGCTCATCGCCCGGATCAACAACGATCTGACGTTGACCCAGTTCGAACTCTCGGCCATCAACCTCGTCAAGGACGCCGAGGATCTCTACTGGGACCTCTACCTGGCCTACCGCAAGTGGGACACGGCCGTGATGGCCCGCAACAGTGCCCAGAAGTCGTGGCGTGATACGAAGCTGATTCTCGAAGCCGGTGGCCGTCCGGGGACGACACCGGCCGACGAGGCCCAGGCACGCGATCGCTACTTCCAGACCCGGGCCCAGGCCCAGGCGGCACTCAGTACGTTGTACCGATCCGAGACCGCGTTGAGGCGACTGCTGGGAATGCCGGTCAACGACGGGACCGTCCTGAGACCGTCCGACGAACCGGTCAACGCGCGATTCGTGCCGGACTGGAAGAGCAGTCTCGTCGAGGCACTGGCCCAGCGGGTTGAATTGCGCCGGCAAAAGTGGTCGATCCGCAGTCTCGAACTGCAACTGAAGGCGGCCAGCAGCCTGACCCGGCCACGTCTCGATCTCGTCAGCGGCTACCAGGTCAATGCCCTCGGTGATGACCTGTTCGCCGGATCGAACAGTGGAGAGTTTGCCGGTGGCTACGGGGCGCTGTCGCAGGGAGATCACACAGGGTGGAACCTGGGAGTGGAACTGACGCTTCCCCTGGGAATGCGATCGGCTCATGCCCAGGTGAGAAACCTGGAACTGCGAGTGGTCAAGGCCCGGGCGGTACTGGCCACCCAGGAGATGGAAATCAGCCATGAACTGGCCGACGCTTTCCAGCAACTCGCTGCCCACGATACCGCTTCGCGTTCGAACTTCAATCGCCAGGAGGCCTCCCGGCAACGGGTGAAGCTGTTCGAGGCCGAGGTCAAGGCGGGGACCAAGACGCTCGACCAGTTACTGAGGGCCCAGGCCAGCCTGGCCGACGCCGAGGTCGCCTATTTCACGAGCCTGGTCGCCTACAACCAGGCCCTGACCAATCTGCATTATCGCTCGGGAACGCTGCTGGCCGTCAACAACGTCCAGTTGGCCGAGAGCGAGTGGACACCGGGTGCGTACCGGGATGCTTTGCGTCGTGCCTGGCAACGCACGTACGGCTTGCACGCGGGTAGCCTGCTCGAAGACAGCCCCTCCCCGATCACCGGTCCCGGCCCCGAGTCTGTTCTGCCGGAAGCGGAAGCCAAGACACCCGACGATGGCACCGCAGAGGCACTCGAGCCACTCTTTGATCCTGACGCTGCTGCCGTGGGTTTTGGTGATCGAGACGACCAGGACGACGGCTTCAAGATGCCGCGGCCAGTTGGTTTCAGCGAACCACAGGGCCTGCCGCGGCCACAGTGAACGACACCGGTGGCGGGCTGGTCCCGGTGAACGTCGTGCCTGACCACCGCTGGAGTGGGATTGGTATACTGGCAACCGACCGGAGTCCCGGAGTGATGCGAGGAGAAAGCCGATGAACGCGCGGTGGTTGTTGACGGCAGGCCTGTGGGGGCTGGTGCTGGTGGCCTGTGGATGCGGCGACGTCGAAACACCCGGCACGTCTGCTGACGGGAAATCCAGCGTCGCTGCTCCGGTTCCCGGTTCGAAGGTCCAGGAAACCCGCACCAGGCGGCGTGGACCGGTGCAACTGGGCGGGCCGGCCTCGGAAAACGACGACAGGGGTGATGGCACGGATCGCCGCCGGCCCAATCGGGCGGGAGGGATCGATGTCGTGATGGCCCGCATGAAACCGCTGCAGATCCTGCTGGGTCGCTGGCAGGGACTCGCGAACAAGCAACAGGTGGCGGTGCCGCAGAAATGGGTCTGGGATCTGAAGAGCAAGCCCGATCAGCCGGCACTGGTGCTGACGAGTTCCGAGAGCCCCTTCTTCCGGACGGGCCGATTGACCTGGTCGGCCGACGACGATGCATTTGAATTCAGTGGCACCCGCCCCGACGGCGCCAGGCAGGTCTTTCGGGGACGGTTCAGCCAGCCTCCCCGAACCGTGCCCGGTGACAGTGATGATGAACCGCAGTTGACCTACAAGCTCGAGTTGACCGAGGTGGCTGCCGCGGGCAGGAAGATCGACTGGAAAGTGGTGTTCAACCAGCAGGAGAACAACCGGTTGCTCGTGGAACTCTCGAAGCGTCGCGGGCAGGCCGCGTTTCGACGGGCCGATACGATCGGTTGCCAGCGCGAAGGCACGTCGTTTGCCAGGAGCGACACTGATTACGGGGAGAAGACCTGCGTGATTTCCCAGGGACTGGGAACGATCGCCGTGAGCTACCAGGGCAAGACTTACTGGGTGTGTTGTTCGGGCTGCAAGGCGGCCTTCGAGGAGGAACCGGAAAAGTGGATTGCCCGGTTCGAGGCGATGAAGAAGAAGAAGAAGTCCTAGGGCGAACGGTGTTTTCCGGTCCTGTCACACGTTGACCCGATTCCGGAAACGGCATTATACTCCCGCCGCTTTTCTCCTCGTCATGACGACGTTGGGCACCCGCCATGAGTTCCGAGCCGGTTCGCAGGACGATCCCGTATTCGCAGGTTGCGCAGATCCGCGAGGGGCGTGAGATTCTCCGGGCGAGTGCGGTGGCCCTGGAAACCGTGGCACACGGTCTTGGTGAGGACTTCTCTGGTGCCGTGGCTCTGCTCTCGCAATGCCGGGGTCGTGTCGTTGTTGCGGGAGTTGGAAAGGCCGGGCGGATCGGCCGCAAGCTCGTGGCCACGTTCTCCTCGACCGGAACACGTGCTCAGTTTCTCCACCCCGTCGAGGCGGTTCACGGGGATATCGGTTGCGTTGAAGATCGCGATGTCGCCCTGGTGCTCTCCAACAGCGGGGAATCCGACGAGGTATCGGAAATGCTGCCGCTGCTGGCACAGCGGGGGATTCCCATCGTGGCGATCACGGCGGATCGCAACAGTACACTGGGACGCGCCGCCGAGATCGTGGTGGCGATTGGAATGCACCACGAGGCCGGAGGCGAGGGACTGGCGCCAACCACCAGCACGACCGTTCTGCTGGCCGTGGGAGATGCACTGGCACTGGTGACAAGCCGGGTCCGGGGATTTTCACGAGAGGACTTTGCCCGCTGTCATCCGGCGGGAAGCCTGGGCCGCCGTTTGGCCGGGGTTGCCGACGTGATGCGAACGGCTGACGAGTTGAGGATTGCCCGCGAGGAAGTCAGTGTCCGGGAGGTTTTTGCGACGGTGGCCCGGCCGGGGCGACGCACTGGTGCGGTCCTGGTGGTCGATTCACGGGGTGCCCTGGTCGGCATCTTTACCGACAGCGATCTGGCCCGCTTGCTCGAGCAGCGGCAGGACGATCGACTGGATCGATCGATCTCCAACGTGATGACGGTCGATCCGCTGAGATTGGCGGCCGATGATTCGCTCGAACGGGCCGTCGAGGTACTTTCACAGCACAAGGTCAGCGAGTTGCCCGTTGTCGATGACCAGGACCGGCCGGTGGGCTTGATCGACATCACCGATGTGATCGGTCTGCTGCCCGGCGAGATGAACGGATTGGCGGCAGGATAGGCAAAACTGTGGCCGGAGACCCGGGCACTGGGGTGAGACGAGGAATCGACTGCCGTGTACCGACGTCTGCTGGTCACAACCGTCACCGCCGTGATGCTGGGAGGTCTCTACGGAGCCTACGCCGGGCTGGTGACGCCGTTGCTGGTGGTGCCGCCTCGTTCGCGGCCGCTGCCACAAGATCAACGGAAGTTTCCGACCGGGCCTCCGAAAGAAAATGCGGTGTGGGCCCGACGGTTTCTTCCCAGTTGGGCGGCCAACGCACGCTGGCAGGGTCGCTGGGGGCAGACGTTCTTTTTTGCCGGACAGCAGGAGGCTATCCAGGGAGATAACGTGGTGCGATGTGCACCGTTTGCTCTGGTCCAGGCCGATCCTGACGGCCTCGGCGAGAACAGCACGACGCCGGTGATCGTGATCGCCGACGCCGCCGTTGTTCGGTTTCCTGAATCGGTTGACCTGGACGATCCCGACCCACGCCTGGCACTGGGCTGTTCACTGGACGGGGCTGTCGAGATTACCGGTTCCGACGGGTTGCTGATCCGTGGAGGAAATTTTCTCTTCGAGCGCGACACCCTGAGAATTGTCAGCGATGATCCGGTTCAGCTGAGCTGGGAGGGCCACCGGGGCCGGGCTGAGGGAGCCGAGATTCTGCTGGGTAGCCTCGATGGCAAACCAGGCGGGCCGCAGCAAAACCCCACCGCGGGCGGTCTGCCGGCCGGACCGATTCGGCAGATCCGTTTCCTTCGAAACGTGCAGTTGGCCCTGTCGCTGCCGTCACGACATCGCACCGGGAACTCGCCCTCGTTGGAAACGTGGCAGATCACCTGTGGAGGGCAGCTGGTCGTGGATCCGCGGGCGTTGACGGCGACGCTGGAGGAGAACGTCCGGGTGATGCGACCCGACGGGACCGGCGACTGGGACACGCTGGGCTGTCGAGATCTGGCGCTGCGGTTTCGCCGTCGCGAGGCTGCTGACGACGAGGAAAAACCGGACCGGCCACAGATGGAGTTCGTCGACCTGGTGGCATCGGGACAACAGGTCACCGTTGCCTCGGCGACCAACGACCTGCAGGCCCGTGCGAACCGGCTGATGTACGTTGCTGAGGGAGGCACGGTGGAACTTGCTGGTGACGTGTCGGCCAGTTGGGGTCGTGGTCGTCTGAAGTGTCGTCACGCATCGTTGGCCCGCGGCAACGACGGGCGGGTCGGGCAGGCATTGTGCCGGGGAGCCGGTTCCTTGACGTGGCAGGGCGAAGGAAATCCGCCGGTGCTGGCTTCCGCCCGCTGGTCGAAGCAAATGAGGTTGGCACCAGAGCCGGGGACCGGGTTGGACGTGGTGGACCTGGAAGGCGATCCGCTTGTACGGCACGGACCCGAAATGGCCCTGACCGCCACCACGATCCGGATCTGGCTGGAGCCACGTGAGCGGTCAGCGAAAAGCAAGGCAGACCAGGCTGTTCTGCAATCCCGGACCGTCCGCCTCTCGAGACTGCTCGCCCGGGACCACGTGGGCGCCATCACTCCCAGGGCCTACGTGGCGACGTCGGCGCTGGATGTGAGATTCGACCCGGTGACGTCAGAGGAATTCCAGGCCAGGCAACGAAAGCGAGGCGCGCGGTCCGACCGTGAGACAGCGATCGGCAAGCCGGCGATCACGCCCGGACCGCCGCAACCGGAAGTTCCAGCGATGATCAACGCAGGTTCGATTCGGGCCCGCCTGGGCGTTCCACCCGACGGCAGGGGATTCGTGTTGCAGGAGATCGTGACCGAGGGGCAGGTGCGGATGTCACACGAGGGGCATCGTGGTCAGGATCCCTTCGAGATCAGTGGAGAGCAGGTCCGGGTAGCCCACGTGAAGACGATCGGTGATGTGCTGACAATTGGCGGCCGACCCGCACGTCTGCGATCCGGCGCCCGCACGATCTCGGGAACACGGATCCAGCTGCAACTGGCAGGCGGCCAGGGATCGATCGACGGGAGTGGCGTGCTTTCACTTCCGATTGGCAGGACGATCCCGGGTGAGACCGTCGGGGCCGACATCGGGATTCGAATCAACTGGTCGGAACGTCTGGTACTGGCCGGATCAAAGCTCACGTTCCTGGGGGATGTGACGGCAGAACATGACAGCAGTCGGGTGACGTGTGAGCAACTGGACATCACGTTGACCGGGCCGTTGGACCTGAGGTCCGAAGCGTCGGGATGGCGTGACGTGGAGATTCAGCAGTTGGACTTTCGTCATGCGGTGCAAGTCACGAATTACACCTACGCCGAACGGGAGCAGGGCGCCGAAAAGGTGGACCGGGTGATTCCGGTGAACGCGAGTGTTCGATCGCGGCGCCAACCGTTGGAGATTACCAAGGCACGGTTGGCGAACCTGAAGATTGACAGGCGTTCGGGAGACCTGAAGGCAGGTGGTCCGGGATGGATTCAGGTGTGGAGGCAGGGGCGCCGCCGGGCCGCTCCCCTGGCGCCGACGGCACTGGCACGTGCGAACATGCCACTGGAACTTGACGCCGCTCACTGGCAATACCATCGAATTGACTTTGCCCGGATGGCAGTGGGTAATATCCCCAGGCTGAGCAAGGACTTTTCCCCGACCGCCCGAGGGGAAGTTTCCCGGTCTTTTGCCACGTTCGAGGATCGGGTGCAGGCGGTTCGCGGGCAGGTGACACGGCCCGGAGAGACGATCGATCCAGACCGGCTGGGACGGGACGACGGTTGGTTGAGATGTCGATCGCTGCAGGTCAGCCAGGAAACCAGGAAAACCAGCGCAGAGAAAACAGCGGTTGGGTCGACAGCGAAACCGGATGAGAATCTCTCGATCCTGGCCAACGGAGACGCGACCTTCGCGGTGCAACTGTCCGGGCACCCGGTTTATGGGCGGGCCGATACGATCAACTGGGACGCGGCAAGCGATCGATACGTGCTGCGATCGTTCGGACAGCAAAAGGCGACGTTGTGGCGAAAGACGCAGCAGGCCGGCCCGTTTGTCCGCGCCGAGGCTCAACGGGTGGAATTCAGCCCACGCCACCGCCAACTGGTACTGGATCGCACGACCGAGGCCCTCGGGAAGGAAAACTAGATCGTTCGCTGGACCTGGTCGAGCCGCTCGGTGACGAATTTCACGATGTCGCCGGAGACGGCATCGAAGTAGTCCCAGCAATGGCCGAGGCCATGGGATTCGAATGCCGACGTGAACGCGATGCCCGAGGAGTTGAGCTTCTCGACCAACCGTTCCACGCTCTGGAACCAGTCTCCATCATCGCTGTCGCAGGCCAGAAGCTGGTGCGCGGGCCAGGAGAGCGGGTTCAGGTGCAGGGGGACGGTGTGCTGGCGAGCCGCTTCGATGGACTCGCACCAGTCGTCCAACGGGAATCCCAGTCCGTGAAGCTCGTGAAAATCGACGGCGGGAGAAATGGCTGCCACCACGGGAAATTCACGGGCGTGTCGGTAGGCCAGGCCCAGTGCGCCCTGGGCCCCGAGACTGACACCAGCCACAGCGATTGCGGTCTGGTCCAACTGCCACCAGTCCCGCAGGGCCGGGACCACCTGCTCGTAAAGCCAGGCCAGTGGAGCTTGTCCCGCAATTCGCTCGCCCGCCTCCACCCACCAACCACTTCCCGAGATCGGGCAGGCGGCCCGGAGCCGGGCCTGTTCTAGAGATTGCGTCCAGGCCGGGTTGTTGATGAGTGTCTTGCCCGAATGGCCGGGAAGGAACAGCAGGCCGGCCGATGGCCGTGGTTGAGGAGGCTCGAACAACTCGATCGTCCAACCGGATTGCTCGCGACGACTCCACGACATTGAATCAGCTACCCGATCAGAACGAGGAACACTCTTGCAGCAAAGAACCGGTGTTTACCGGGCTCGGCTTGTTTCCAGGACAACGTGTTGATTGTAGCGGACCGGTGGGCTGCGGTGGGCTGCGGTGGGCTGCGGTGGGCTGCGGTGGGCTGCGGTGTTGGCGGGAGCTTTGGTGACCGGCTAGGATGGTCACGTCCGCAGGAGTCGTCTGCAGTGAAGCCGCTGATTCAACCCGAGGAAATTCGCGAGGCGGTTGAGCGGTTGGGGCGTCAGTTGGCGTCGGACTATTCGGGCCGAACACTGACAGTCGTGGGTGTGTTGACCGGCAGTGTGATCCTGCTGGCCGATCTGGTTCGGGCGATGGATCTGCCGCTGAGGATTGCGTTGATCCGCGCGTCGAGCTATCGCGGGGCGGTAACACGGCCCGGTGAGTTGGCAGTCGATGACGACCTGCTTTCGGAAGTCGCCGGTCGTGATGTTTTGCTGGTCGATGACATTTTCGACACGGGTCACACGCTGGATCGCCTGCTCGAGATGATCCGTACGAAATCTCCGTCCAGCCTGAAGTCGGCGGTGCTGTTATGGAAACAGGATCGCTGCGAGGTGTCGATCGCGCCCGATTACCACTGCTTCAAGATTCCCGATGTTTTCGTCGTGGGATACGGGTTGGACTACAACGACGAGTACCGCCATCTGCCCTACATCGCCTCGTTGGAAGAGAGTGACCTGGAATCTCTGACCGGTGAGGCTGGCTCTTGAGATTCAGTCGCCGGTAGAGACTGCCTCTCAATTCAACGGAATCCTCTCGAAACGGGTCCGCAGTGCTTTACCGTCACGGTGCGACGGTTCTAGAATCCGGTCGATCAGTTTTTCGACTCTGACTGGGAGGCACAACGGATGCAGGGAATTCCCGCGGTCATCGACGCACTCAACGCCGGACTGACCATCGAACTGACGGCGATCAACCAGTACTTCGTTCAGGCCAAGATGTGTCAGAACTGGGGGTTGCAACGGCTTGGTGCCAAGCACCTGGCCGAGTCTATCGACGAAATGAAGCACGCCGAGCAACTGATCGAACGGATCATCTTCCTGGAGGGTGTTCCCGAGATCGCTCGTTACGACGTCATCCGGGTTGGTTCGACCGTCAAGGAGCAATTCGAGAACGATTACCAGTTGGAGGTCAACGGGGTCACCACGTACAACGAAGGAATTTCGTTGTGTATTGCCGAGAATGATGGTGGCAGCCGGGACCTGATGGAGAAACTCCTCGTCGAGTCCGAGGGCCATGTCGATTGGCTCGAAAGTCAGCTGGAACTGATCGAGACCATGGGGCTGGAGAATTACCTGGTGACCCAGGTGGGGGAAGGGGAATAGACCCAACCGGGGTCAGTTGTTCGAACTCTCGAGCAACCCCTGGATCGCCGCGTGGCAGCAGGTACAGCCAGTGCCGGCCCGTGTTTTCTGCATCACCGTCCGCAGCGAATCGGCTTCTCCAACAGCGATCGCCCGGCGAACGTCACCGGCACAGACCTGCAGGCAA
Source organism: Planctomycetaceae bacterium (assembly GCA_002726205.1). GTDB lineage: Bacteria > Planctomycetota > Planctomycetia > Planctomycetales > Planctomycetaceae. Next base: position 60,106 of record PBSL01000008.1, read on the forward strand.
CGGCAGACCACCTTTTCCGGCGGCAAGACTGCCAGCAGTTCGGCGGTGGAGACGACAGTTGCCATGGAAATATCCGTGTCCGGGGACGAACTCAAGTTGAGACACAGTCTCAACAAGGGCTTCAGTCTACGGGTAATGATCCTGGGTTGTCAAGCGTGTGAAATCAGACTCGGTGAGGTTGATTCCCGCTTGTTGACAGTCAAAAAATGCCGTCATAAGATGGCAGCAACCCGCCTGATCGGCTCGATTTGATCTGGCCGGGAGGCCCTTTTCTGGGCCGGTTTTATCTCTCTCCATGCATCGCCGAAAATAGCCAGGATGGATATGTCTGACCACCGATGGCCGTGGTTCTATCGGCGTCATTTCGCCGTGTCGACGATCTCCCGGTTTCTTCTGGCGACGGGGTTGATCTGGGGATTGTTGTCTGGTGTTGGGCCGTTGTCGGCTGCGCATCCCGATGATCCTCTGATCAAGGCGGCGATCCAGAAGGCCGTGACTTATCTGAAGACCAAGGCGCCCAACCAGCAAAATGGATACAACGCGCTGTGCGTCTACGCCTTGTTGAAGGCGAAGGTGCCCGCCAGTGATTCGTCAATCCAGTCCACGTTGGCCAAGATCGTCGGCAAGGTGAAGTCCACGGGGAAATACAGCGCGTCGGTGCACGACGTGTACGAGGCGGGCGTGGACCTGATGGCATTGGAGGCGGCTGACGCCGAGAAGTACAAGAGCCAGATCGCGGCGATCACGAAGTATCTGCTCGACGAGCAGGCAGCCAACGGCAGTTGGGACTATCCGGGTAACACCAATAATGGTGACACCTCGATCACGCAATACGCCATGCTGGGACTTTGGGCCGCCCGGCGAGCCGGCGTGGAAGTCCCGCTCGACTCGTGGAACCGGGCGGTGCAGTGGTTCCGGAAGTGGCAATTGAAGAACGGCGACATCAATGGTGCTTTTGCCTATCACCCGGCCGCGACTGTTGCCGGCGACCTGGACCGCAATCCCAGCCACAGCATGACGGCTGCCGCCTCAGGCAGCCTGATGGTGGCAAGGTTGTTTCTGCACCCCAACGCCAGGGGGCTGGGGACCCAGAAGGCCAAGCAGGGTGGAAATCCGCGAATCGTGGGAAAGAAGAAGTTTGGCGGCGTACTGCAGTCGATTGATTTCGACAGCGCCGAGGAGGAAAAGAAAAAGCCTGCAAAAGCGAAGCCGGAACCGATGGGATCGCGCGTGGCCGTCGGCGCCATCGACGGTTCGGTGAAACTTGGTTACGCCTGGTTGAACCGGTTCTATACCGTTTCGAAGGTGAGGGGCCTGCAGAAGTGGCCACTGTATTACCTGTACGCTCTCGAGCGGATGTGTGCCCTGGCCGAGATCGAGAAGTTCGGGAGCCATGACTGGTATGCCGAGGGCGCGACACGCCTGGCCAAGAGCCAGAAGGCGGACGGCAGTTGGATCGGACAGGCTGTCGCCGTGGGGACCGAGTCGAGCGGGACGCCCGAGGCCACCTCGTTTGCCGTGTTGTTTCTGACCAAGTCCACCGCCGCGATTCTCAACAAATCGCTGGGAGTTCCCGATCCCCTGGGCGCGGGTCTGCAGGCTGGCGGCCGGGGGCTCTCCGGCGACCTGTCGCTGGTCGAGGAAAAGAACGGGCAGGTCAAGGCGAAGAAGGTCGTGCTGCCGATCGACAAGTTGCTCGCGGAACTGGAGAATCCCAAGACGTTGAGCATCGGAGATACCCAGAAGGCGTTGGTGGAATCGGTGCAGATCGGTGACCGCGAGAAGTTGATCGGTCAGAAAGAACGGCTGAAGGCGTTGGCCGGGCATCCCAGCGCCGAGATTCGGCGAACCGCGTTCTGGGCCCTGGGCCGCTGTGAAGATCTCTCGGTGGTTCCGCTCTTGCTGAAAGCCCTCGACGACGACGACCTCCACTCGCTCAGCCCGGGCGTCATGATCGAGGCCCGCAACGCGCTGTGTTCGCTGGCGCGCAAGCCCCGCGGGATCTTCGTTAAAGGTCGTCCCTATCACGCCAGTCCCAACGGTCTTCTCGATGATCCCGAGGGGGCCAGTGCGGCCAAGAAGAAGGCGGCCATCTCCGAGTGGCGGCGACAGGTTCGTGCCAACTGGAAACGCTGGTATTTCCGGTTCCGCCCCTACACGGTCCGCGATGATCTCGATGAACTGATCTTCTCCGCAACACGTTCTGGTCAGCGCACCGGTCGTTGATCGCTTCTCCCAGGCTTACCGAGCAGACCGTCGATGGCCAAGTCCAAGCAGCCGCAAGGTACTCGCAGGCAGTCCCGGGGCCGCTCGCGTGGCGGCACCCGGATCGATCCGGTGATGGCGGTGACGCGTTACGAGCAGGTGTCGAGTCTTTTGATCGCGATCGCGATCGCGATGATCCTGACCACGATGATCCTCGGGGCACTCTGGGCCGCCACGCTCGAATCCGACGAGGGCGGGCCGGCCGAGATGGAACTGGTCGAGTTGGCCGGCGGCGTCGAGGATGGGCAACCCGACGAGACGCTGAAGGTCGAGTCTCCGGAAGAGGAGATCGATGATCCAGCGTTGACCGAAGAAGAAACCGAGGAGACCGAGATCGAGGAGGTCTTCGAGAACGTCGTGGAGTTGTCCGACAACGCGGCGGAACAGGTCGAGCAGCAGTTCGAGACCCAGGCGGAAAACAGTGGCAAGGTTGGCAGCAAGTCTGGAACCGGCAGTCGTCCACTGGGGTCGGGACCCGGGGAGGGCGGTGTTCCACGGCACCAGCGATGGTTCATCCGCTTTGGTGAGGGAGGCTCGGTGGCCGAGTATGCCAAGCAACTGGATTTTTTTGGCATCGAACTCGGTGCCGTGTTCCCGGCACAGAAGAAGCTGCTTTACGTCAACAACTTCAGCGGAACCCCGCGGCGTCGCCAGGTCCAGACTGGTCAGAACGAGAAGCGGCTGTACATGAACTGGCAAAGCGGCAGCCTGCGAAAGACTGACCACAAGCTGTTCCAGAAGATAGGAGTCAATACCAAGGGGGCAATGATCCTCCACTTCTATCCCAAGAAGACCGAGGAGAGACTCGCCAAACTCGAACTGGATTTCCGCAAGCGGAAGGTCAAGACAATCCGCCGAACGATTTTCACGGTTCGCTCCCGAGGTCGCGGTTACCGCTTCATCGTCACCAGACAGACATATTTTCGTTAGGTCCCTGACCTGCCCGTGTGCCACTTCCTGATGATGCTCCTGCAGAAAAACAGCCCATGAATACGATCTACGACATTCTCGATGTCGCCGACGAGGCGATCTACGGTGCACTGGCCCTGGCAGCCCTGTTCGGTGTATTCACCGTGATCATGGTCCTGCGACGGATCCGGGTGAAACGGTTTTCCCGAGCCGCCCATGCGGATGCATTTCTCGACGAGGTCGGTGACAACCTCAGGGCCGGAAATCCCGACGGCATCCTGGGCCTGTGTGATTCACCGCGGTACTGGTCCAAGGCCGTTCCCCAGTTGATCACGCTGGCGATGGCCAATCGTGACCGACCGACCAACAAGGTGCGGAGACTGTTGGCCGAGCGGTTCGAGACCGATGTCCTGGCGGACCTCGAGTACAGGGCTGGCTGGATCTCGACGGTCGTCAAGAGTGCCCCGATGCTCGGGTTGCTGGGGACCGTGATTGGCATGATCAACGCTTTCCAGACGATCGCCGGCAGTGGCAAGACCGGTGTCGACCCCTCGGCACTCGCTGACGACATCGGCGTTGCCCTGTTCACCACGGCCCTGGGGCTGACCGTTGCCATTCCCCTGGTGATCCTGGGCGCTATGGTCCATGTCCGCATCGGAAAACTTTCCGACGGTGTTCAGCAGCAGATCGGCCGCTTCGTCGACGAACTCGACTCGCTGCGGACCGGTGGCGGGGGGAATTGATCGTGGCCCGACGATCCACCAGTGATCCCGATGCGGCTTTCACGCGGACACGCGTTGAACACGATGCCGAACTCGACATCACTCCGATGATCGATGTGACGTTTCTGCTGCTGATTTTCTTCATGGTCACGTCGACCATGCAGGCCGAGCAAGAGCTCGATGTGCCCACCGCCGTTCATGGCCTGGGCATCGAGGCCAACTCGGCGATCATCGTGACGATCGCCCAGGGCGAACCTCCGATCATCACCCTGGTCGAGGACAATATCGAGACCGATGACCCTTTGACCGTCGGGCCGTACGTGCAGCAACGGGTCCAGCAGGGCCGAAAACAGGTGATCATCAAGGCTGAACGGCAGGTTCAGCATGGCTTCGTGCAGAAGGTCACCCGCGAGGTCAACAACGTGATCAAGGAAATCGACGGGGCGAGATTTTCGATCGCCGTCGAAGACAAGCCGTAGGACCGTCCCGAAGCGACAGTTTCCCGAACTTCCCGCCATGCCGATTCGCTTCCGCTGCCCGTCGTGTCAACAGGTGCTTTCGGTGACCAACCGAAAGGCCGGTCAGGAGGTGCGCTGCCCCTCCTGCCAGTCGACGCTGAAGGTGCCCAAGGCGACCGCTGACGTCGAACTCGAACCGGACCCGGTTGCCGCACCGGTGGCGGCCGAGGTTGCCGGGCCGGAACCCGCCGAGCCGAGCCCGGAAGCCATTCCCGGGACAACCGGGGCGCCGGTGCATTCACTGGCCGGTGCTTTTGCCGTCGGGCAATCGACCGCGACCGGAGAGGATGAGGAGGAGTTCGCGTTGAGGCGGCCGCAGACGGAATTCGAGGACATGGACCTGACCCCGATGGTCGATGTCACCTTTCTGCTGCTGATCTTCTTCATGATCACGGCGAGTTTCAGCCTGCAGAAGGCGATTTCCTTTCCACCACCCAATGCCGACGAGCAGGGTGCGGCGGCCGAACCCAAGGAACTCGAGGACTTCCAGGACCAGTCGGTGATCGTCGAGATTCACGAGGACAACTCGATCTCGATCGACTACGACAAGATTCCCCTCGATGCGGATCTCCCCGAATTGCTCAAGCAGAAGATGGTCTCCGACGGGAAGACCGAGATGTTGATTGACGCCCATGAAAGAGCCATGCACGAGACGGTCGTTCGCGTGGTCGACGCGGGCAACGATGTTCAGATGCAGCGAATCCGCCTGGGATCCCGTGGTGGCGGTTAGTGGGCATGAAATGGATCGTGACACCATGAATCTTGAAATCAAGTATCCCTCCGGCAACGTCGAGTCACGGTCACTCGATCACGCCCGGCCCCTGTCGATCGGCCGGCACGTTTCCAGTGATATCCAGATTGACGACGACGATGTCGGACAGATGCACGGTCGCGTGGCCTGGAACGGAGCAGCCTACGAGGTCACCGCGGCTGCGACGGATGGTGTCGAGGTCAACGGGACACTGGTTCGCAAGTCGGTGTTGGCCGAAGGTGACGTGTTGCGAATCGGCTCGGTCGACATCCACGTCGCCGCCGGAACCGATGACGCCCCGCCCGCTACCGCGGCTGCTGCTTCCGAGGAGTCCATTTCACTGGTGGGTTCCGACGACGAGATCACCCTGAAACCCCTGGACAAGGGAGAAGCACCGGCGGGATTCGGCGGGGCCGACAGCGAGGAGGAGGGCGAGGACATCCAGTTGCCGGCGGAACACCGGTCCGAGCCCCCGCCCCACAAGCCAAAGAAAAAGCCGGCGGCCGCGGCGACTGGTCGCCGTGTCAAGCGGCGGCCGAAAAAACCGCCGGTTAAGGCCAAGGATGCTCACCCGATCAACCAGATCTTCGAAGACGAGGACGACGACGAGCCGGTCGAAGAACTGCCGGCAGGCCCCGTTCTCTCGAGGCCGCGGTCGGTGGAGGAAGAGGAGATCACCGCCACAACGCAACCACCGGCAGCCGACGCTCCTGACTTGCTCGAGCGACTGAAACCAAACGCCCGGCGGCCCGGCGAGCAGGAGACCCTGAAATCGCCCCTCGTGCTGGGGCTCGGCGGGGGCTCACTGGCGCTGTTGTTGGTCTCGGCGACCTTCTACTTCATGCTCGGACAGAACACGATCGAAGGCTATTTCGAGGTGCCATCGATCGAAGTGGAGGAGGGCCGCTATTCCCAGGCGATCACCCACCTCGAGGAATTCATCCAGATGTACCCCGGCGACGAGGTGTTCACGCCGAAGGCGAAGTTCCTGCTCCAGCGGGCCAAGATCGAGTCGCAGATTGCCGGGTCGGCGCCGAAGTGGAAAGAGGGACTCGAGGCGATCGACGAGTACCGTCGCGAGACACAGGATCTGGAGGGTTACGGGGACGAAAAAAAATCCTACCTCTTCGACACGGTCGTAAAGATCTCGCTCGGGACTGCGACTGAAGCCGGCGACTCGCTCCGCGACACGGCCAGGGGTCGTGAGTTGTTGCAGTTGAGCAAGGTCGCGACGACCAAGATGAACCTCTACAAGACCGACGAGGAAAAGTTCGTCAGCGAGCAGGACCGGATCGGTTCCGCCCAGAAGGAAGCCGATCGCAAGCTGCTCAAGCAGGAAGTGTTTGATGGCGGCCTGGAGAAGATCACCACCGCGTTGGAAAAGAAATTGCCGATGCAGGTACTGGTCGAACGTCGAAAACTGCTGTTTCGCTATACCGATTTCCGCAAATCGCCGGTGATCGAGGCGAAATTGCAGGAGGCGCTGGCACTGGAACAGACCGCGGTCAGCCGTGACGAAACCGGTCGTGATGCAAGTACCGAGGACAGTGCCCCGCAGGGGCTGGCCTCGCTCTCACTGACCCTGAATACCCGCGTTCGGACCGACGAGAAATCCGAGGGCCGGACGGTTTTCGTGAGCGGTCGCGATTGTTTCTACGGCGTGGATTCGATTACCGGCAAGCCGAACTGGCGGAGGATTGTCGGATTGGACCTGCCGTTTGCTCCGTTGCAGGTGCCCAGTGCCGAACCGGGGTTGTTGCTGGTGGATACGAAACGGCACGAGCTGGTATTGATCCGAAGCAAGGATGGTGGCCTGGTTTGGCGATTGGGGTTGGCGGCTGACGAGCGGGTGACCGGGCCACCACTGGTGACCGGTGGCCAGATCTTCCTCGTGACCGAAACCGACAAGGGGCATCTCTTGCAGATCAGTCTCGACACCGGTCGGCAGGCGGTTCGACTGACGTTCTCCCAGCCACTCTCGGCACCACCGGTCCTGCTCTCCGATGCCGCCCATCTGGTGATCGCCGGGCAGCAGGAAGTGATTTACACGCTTTCGCTTCGCCCACTGGCCTGCCAGGCCACGTCCTATCTCGGGCACCCTGCCGGTTCGATCGAAGCGCCGCTGCTGGCGATGGGGGGGTTGGTTCTTCTGCCACAAAACGAGCAGTCGACCGGTTCCGCCGAGGACGCCAAAAAGTCCGAGGACGTTGATGCGGCCGGAGATGATACCGGAACGAAAAGCGATTCCCAGCCCGCGGCGGCCGGTGATGGTGAAAGCCTGGTGGTCGTCGAGAATGACCGGATCGACAGTTGCCTGTTGCGAGTGATCGCGTTGACCGACAACGGGCGGCAACTGAAGCAGGTGACCAAGGTTCGCGTGGTCGGCCACGTGCGGGACAGGCCAATGCTGCGAGGTCGCAGCCTGTTTGTTCCCTTTGCCGGAGAACGTGTGGCGGCTTTCACCGTTTCAGATGATCCCGATCACAAGCCGCTGACGCGTGTTGCAACTCACCAGGTGAAGACAGCTCATGCCGGTCCGATTCACCTGGCCGTTGGTTCCGGGGGACACCTCTGGATGGCCTCGAGCAAGCTCCAGCGGTTTCAATTGACGACCGACAGTCTCCAGCTCAATCCCAACCGTATCGCCGAGGGCATCAGTTCCCAGCCTCTGCAGTCGATCGGCAACCAGATGTTCGTCGGCCGGCGGTTGCCGCATTCCGACTCGGTTGTGCTCACGAAAGTCGAGCGTGATGCGGAACCGCGGATGAAGAGCGACTGGCGAACCGTGGTCGGTGCCGGCCTGCTTGAGTGTCGGCCGTTGTCCAACGGACTGCTGTTGTGCGTCACGGAAACCGGTGGCCTGTTTCATCTCCGTGACAACGAGTTCGACGCACCGGGTTTCCGGTTTTCAGCCGAGGGCGAACTGAGACTGCCAACCGGGCTTGCGACGCCCCTGGAGGCCATTCGGTTTGCCGATGGCCGGGTGGCCGTGTGGTGCAAGGGACCTCAGGCGAGGATGTGGATCCTGAACACCGTGGGGACGATCGAGCAGGAAGTGGATCTGCAGAAGGAGTCGCTGGAGGCTTCGCCGGTGTTGATCGCCGGGGGCATCGTGGCACCGTTGCCGGGTCGATTGAAGGTGGTCGCCCGGTCGAGCGGATCCGGTCCGGTCAAGGAGTATCCTGCCCCCGTTCGGCAGGGAAAGAAACACCGGTGGCACCAAGCGGTGGGAATCGACAAGAACCACCTGTTGGTAGTCGATGACGGTGGCGAACTGGTGCGGTTGCAGTACCGTCGGACTCCTTCACCGCATCTCTTCCCGGTGAGTACCCTGGTGCTCAAGAGCCAACTCGACCTCGCTCCGCTGGTCCACGAGGGCCGCGTGGTGCTTGCGACCGCCGATCGAAAGATCCAGGTCCTGGGCGGCTCGGACCTCCAGGTGGTCGCCGAGACCAGTTTGGCTGCCGTGGCAACGGCCGGGCCATGGGCCGTCGGCAATCGACTGCTGGTCGAATCGGGTCGAAAACAGCTGCTGTGCTTCGACCTGGCCGACAACCTCAAGCCACTCTGGTCAATCGATACCCAAGACCATTCCGTCACCGGGAAACCACTCGAGATTGGCGGGCGACTGATCGTGGCCCTGCATCATGGCCAGGTGCTGGCGGTTGACCCGTCGACTGGTCAGGTCGGCAAGACATTGCTGCTCGGGCAATCCCTTTCCCTGGGCCCACGGGCCTTCGGCAAGAAACTCCTGGTCACCTCGATCGACGGCACGCTTTACCGCGTGGAGTCCCTGCTGGAGGGAAAATAGGACGGTGAAGATCAACGCGTTGCGGATCGCAGTCGTGCTGCTGGTGGCAACCGTCATCGGTTGGGAGCTGAGCTCCGGACCGGCGTCGGCCCAGCAGCAACAACCAGCGGCTCGACCCGCCCAGTCGAAAAAGACCCAGCCGAAGAAAGCTGATACGAAGAAAGCTGATACGAAGAAAGCTGATACGAAGAAAGCTGAGCCGGCAAAGCCTGAGCCGGCCGAAGAGAAACCGCTCCCTAAGCTGGCGGACATGAAGACTCCTGATGTCACCACACTGTTGCAGGGCAAGCCGGTGTGCTGGGTGGTGACCATCAAGGACGAGGTGATTGTCAGCGAACCGGTCAAGCCGCGGCCACGAACACGTGAGCAGATGTTGAAATCGATCGAAGACTGGCCGAAGGGCAAGTCTCCGGCTCAGAGGCGGGCAAAGAAAATTGAGTTTGATCGGCTGCACTTCTTGACGGTCGTGTTGCCCGAGACGTCGGCCGACGAGCCCGAGTACCATCTGCCGATCCGGTTTCTCAAGAACGTGGTTCATCATGAAGACCTGATGCTGAAGCGGATCGATCTCTTGATGGATGCGTCGGATTTTCGGGCAGCTTTCGAGATGCTGCTGGCGTTGGAACGCGTTGCGCCGCCGAAGCGGGTTGGCAAGAAGGAGGTCTTTTGGCCGGGCTATGTCGATCGCCGCAACCGCTTGATGCTGCTTGAGGCGGAAAGGAAGATCAAACAGAAGCGGTTACAGTCGGCGTTGGCCTACCTGTTTGACTTGAACTCGCTGAAGGCTGATCCGCCCACAGAAGTCGCCGACGAACGTTACACGGCGTTTCGCCAGCAGTTGAACATGCGGTTCGCAAAGGCCGTTGGTGACGCTACCGAGCCACTGATCGCCTCGGCGGTTGCCGCCGGAGATTTCCACCAGGCCCGGTTCTTCCTTCGCGATCGACTTCGCGCTCTCGTTCCGGCACACCCGGCGATCAGCAAGTGGCAGGGGATGCTCGAATCCCGTCAGCAGAATCTGCTCGGAAAAGCGGCGGCCGCCACGGCGGCGAGCCGGCATGACCAGGCGGCGTTGCTGGCCGACCAGGCCATCAGGGTCTGGCCCGCTGGCGTTAAGAAGGACAAGGCCCTGAATGTCAATGTGATCTACACGGCCACGTCGAGACGATTTCAGACTCTCACCGTCGGCGTCGTCAAGCTGGCCGGATCGCCGTCCGGTTGCCCGTTTCCAACCGAGTCGGATCGGCGACATCACGAGCTGCTCACACAGACACTCTTTCACGTTGAGCGTTTCGAGAACATCCCCTACTACAAGACGGATTACTTCGAGCGGTTCGAGCCCACCGATCTGGGGCGGCAGGTCGAGTTTGCGCTGCGGCCGGCGCCGGCGAGTTGGCAGGCCGGACCTGGACTGTCATCGGCTGCGATCGTCAGCATGCTCTCGGCGCGAATCGATCCACAGAACCGCCACTTCGACGAACGGCTTGCGACGTTCGTCAGTGGACTGTCAGTTCGTTCGCCACGAGAATTTCGTCTCAGGTTCTCTCGCGTGCCGGTCAGCCCCGAGGCACTGTTGAAGATTCCGGTTGTGGCGCCGGCACCGGCCGACCAGGACGGTCAGCAAGTGCTCTCGCGACGGTTTCGAGTCCACGACCGAAACGAGCGTCGGGCCGTCTACCGACGCGAGATTCCGGAACCGGATGGCTTGCCGGGATATCACGTCGCCGAGATCAAGGAGATCCGCTACGACACCTACGAGAAGGCTTTGCAGGCGATGTTGCGAGGTGAGTTCGCTGTGTTGCCTCGAATGCCGAGTTGGCACGTGGAGACCTTCAGGACCAACAAGCGGCTGCTGCAGCAGTTTCGCGTTCTGCCCTACGCTGTGTCGACAACGCACGTCATCCAGTTCAATCCTCGCAGCCAACCATTGAAGAACCACGAGTTGCGGAAATCCCTCGCCGTTGGCCTGGACCGAACCCGGATACTGGCGGAGACGGTTCTTCGTGATTCTCAGGCCCGGGTCGACTCCAAGCAGGCCCAGGGTCGAGTGATCAGCGCCCCCTATCCGTCTCGCAGCTATGCCTACTTTCAGCAGAATCGGCCGCGACCTCACAATCCGATTCTGGCGATTTCCCTGGCCACGGTTGCTGCCAATCGGCTTGGTGGGAAAGTTCCGGCGTTGAAGATGGTTTGCTCGACTGAACCGATCGTTCATGCCGCAGCCACTCAACTGGTTGCCCAATGGAAACGCGTGGGACTCGAGGTCACGCTCCTGGATTCCGCCGCCCAGGCCTCGGACGATGGAACCGACTGGGATCTCGCCTACCGAACGTTGCACATGACCGAGCCGATCGTCGAGTTGTGGCCGTTTCTAACGATGCAACCGGTCGCTCGTGTTGCCGACCTGATGTACCTGCCCGACTGGCTGCGACAGGAGTTGATCAACCTGGATCGAGCAGAGAATTTCCAGTTGGCCCTGAAGGTCTTGCAGAGACTTCACCGGAATATCCAGGAGCAGGTGCTGGTGCTGCCCTTGTGGGAAGTGGACGAGGTGATGGTGCTGCCCCGCAATATCGAAGGCTTCCCGCAGAAACCTCTCTCTCCCTACCAGGGGCTGGAACGCTGGGTGATCCAGCCCCAATCTCCTCAGGACGCCATTCCCAGGGTACGTCCCCAATGACTCGCCAGTCATCACCGGTTGATTGCCATCGGCCTGCTGGCCGGCTACGTCATGTCGTGGCCGCAGTCCGTTTGGCCGCGGCTGTCGTGCTCGTGATCGGAATCGGCCGTGGTGGATTGGGCCAGGACGAAAAGTCCTCGGCCGATCCCGCGTCGGCCAGCAAGGAGTCCGCTGAAACGAAATCGGCCGTTGATGGTTCCGTCGGATCGGACAAGACCGGTGCGGTGTCCGATCCCGAGGCCGCTTCAGGTGCGTCGGGGAACAAGGCGGATCAGGCCGCGACCGGTGAAGCCACCGTGAAGCCGGTGTCTCGACCACCGGAACCCACCCCGGATCGGTTGCGGCCCTACCGCGTGTTGTTGTCGCTGGCGATGGTCTCGGATCCCCTGGTCAGTGAAAAGGCTATCCAACAGTTACGCCGCGATGTGGCACTGGTGCTGGAACGGACGATTGGAGAGACCTGGCAGTGTGAAATCCAGGCGAATGACTGGCTGTTGCCGGCAACCGTGGTGGGCCTGGATCGTGTGACCGCGACCGGGATGCTTGACCGTTATCAACAATCCCACTGGGATCGGGTGATGCTGGTGACGGTCTCGAGAACCGGGACCCGGTTCGAGGTGGCCGGGCGGACATTGAACCTGCCGACCCGGGCACTGGTGCTGTCGCGACGACGACAGGAGCATGATCGCCGGGGCCTGGCTTCGACTGTCGCCCGTCTGGCCCGGGACATGTTTCGTGCGACCGTCCACGTGGATCTCGGTGGTGCGAAGGGAGCCGATGTCACGGTGCGGGCCGGTGAGTTTCCGGTCGCGGATCCGGATTCCGAGCAGTTGCGGGTTGGTGACCAGCTGGAACCTTTCCTCAGGTACCGGGATCGCAAGACGAACAAGGTCGTCCGGGTCCAGTTGTTTCCGTGGACTTACTTGACCGTCGCCGAGCGAACACGGGCATCCGCCCGCTGCGAACTGGCGACGGCGCTGCGTAATCCTCTGCGGGGGGGAGGTCGACGGGTGGACCTGATGGCCGTGGGCATCGCGCCGGTCCTCGAGACAACGCGGATCACGCTGCTCCCGCGCCGCAATCGAAACCGTCCGCTGATCGGTCACCGGGTTGTTGTGCTTTCTCGTCGCCTGACGAAAAAAGCCGCCTCAACCGCGGCTCCTGATGCGGGGGCGCTGGAGGCAGACGACGAGAAGAAAAAACGCGCCGCCTTGCTACCTCCTCGCCGCCTGCTCTCTGATCGGAGGGGACGTGTCGAGATCGGCGTTGACGAGAAGATGCCGTTGATCTGGATGTACGTGATGAGTGGTAAGAGCGTGATGGCGCGGGTGCCGTTTGTACCCGGCCGCGTTCCGGAAATCGAACTGCTGCTCCCCGATGATGCGACTCGCCTGGGTGTCGAGGGACAGGTGGCGCGGCTGCGGGGCGAGTTGATCGACACGGTGGCTCAGAGAGCCGTGCAGATGGCCCTGGTCAAGAAGATGATCGACGCCGAGACACCTGACTGGAACAAGATCGACGGGTACATGAAGAAAATCGAGGACCTGCCGACGCTCAAGAGCTTCCAGGACGAACTCGAGTCGATCGAGTTTCCGGCCATTCAATCGGCGATGAAGGTCGGCAACAGGGTCTCGGCCGGTCGCATCCGCCGAATCTGCAACGACACCCGTGCGTTATTCAGCCGGCACCTGGACGAGCTGAAACTGATCGATTTTCGCGACACGGTCAAGGATGCCCGTAAGTCGAACAAGGTCAAGCCTCGCGGTGACGGCAACTAGCGAGCGTGGCGACAGTTTGTCACCCGAGAATTCGTTTTGCCGGCACGGGACATTTTGTCGGTCGGCCACGTTGCGGAGCGCGACCGCAACCCGAGTCGTTGAACAACCCGTCGTATTAGCGTCCTCGGCCCTCTATAATTCTGGACATGGCAGTTCGACACGCGGTTGATGCAGGAGGTGCCGCTGTCGGGTCCCGGTGTGAGGGACTGCCACAACCGGGACAGGACGGCTTCTGCCGACAAGGCGCACGGTTTGGCGCGTCGGAGGGGCGTGATCGAGCCGATGGCGATTGAGATGTCCACAACGAATCCGGCCGATGACGGTTCGGTTGGTGTCGTCGAAACGCAGACGGTGACGCTCTTTGAGCCGCCGGCGACGTTGACGCTGGCCGGCGGAGGACGCCTGGGCCCGGTCACGGTGGCATACGAGACCTACGGAACGTTGTCCCCGGAACGCGACAACGCGATCTTCATCTGCCATGCACTGACCGGCGATGCCCACGCCGCTGGTGTTCACGATTCGAGCGACGAGAAGCCCGGCTGGTGGGATGATTTTGTCGGACCTGGAAAAGGGCTGGATACCGATCGTTACTACGTGATTTGTGCCAATGTCCTGGGAGGATGCCAGGGGACGACCGGTCCGGGAACCACGTCGAGTGACGGTGATGGTCCCTGGGGTCTGCGATTTCCTTTTCTGACCGTCGATGACATCGTTCGGGTCCATGCCGGGCTGGTCGAACATCTTGGGATTTCCAGACTGCTCGCCGTGATCGGTGGCAGCCTGGGCGGGATGCAGGTCCTGGAGTGGGCCGCTCGTTTTCCCGACCGCCTCAGGTCGGCCATCGTGCTGGCATCGGGGGCCAAGTTGGCCGCGCGGGGGATCGCCTTCAATGCGATCGGCCGCCGCGCGATCCTCGTCGATCCCGGTTTCAACGACGGCAACTACTACGACCAGGACGAAGGCCCTCGATTCGGTCTCGCACTGGCCCGCATGGTCGCCCATATCACCTATCTCTCGGAAGACTCGATCGAGTTGAAGTTTGGCCGACGGCTTCAGCAAGGAGACAGCTTCGCGTATGACCTGACCCGGGAGACCGAGTTCCAGGTCGAGAGTTATCTGCACTACCAGGGCAAGCGATTCGTCGAGCGATTCGACGCCAACAGTTACCTGTTCCTGACCCGGGCAATGGACTATTTCGACCTGGCGTCAACCCACGGGTCGCTGACCAGGGCATTCGCGCAGACCGAGGCGCGTTTCCTGGTCACCAGTTACAGTACCGACTGGTTGTTTCCGTCCAGCCAGGGTCGCGAGGTGGTGAGAACCCTGCTCGACGTTGGTCGCGACGTGACCTTTGTCGAATTCGACAGTGTCTATGGTCACGATGCCTTCCTGATCGAGCACGCACAGCTGGCGGGCGTGGTGGTTCCGTTCCTCGAACAAACGTTTGCCCGGGGGACGAACGTCCCATGAATGCCTCCCGTTACAGCATGCCCGGATTTGATTCCGGGTTGATCGACGAGTTGCTGCTGGACCAGGTTGATTCGGGTTCGCGGGTGATCGACCTCGGTTGCGGTGACGGTCGTCTGCTGGCTCGTCTGCGGGACGAACGGAACTGCCAGGTGCTGGGAATTGAACTGGGGTTGGTCGAGCTGACCGGGGCGATCGGCCGTGGTCTTTCGGTCATCCAGACCGACCTTGACCGGGGGCTCGATGATATTCCCGACGACAGTTTCGATACCGCGGTACTCAGCCAGACACTCCAGGAGGTCCGTCGACCAACGACGGTGCTTCGCGAGATGCTGCGGGTGGCTCAGCGGGCCCTGATCGTCGTTCCCAATTTTGGACACTGGCGGGTTCGGTTGAAGGTGGTCCAGCAGGGACGGGCTCCCGTGACCGATGCGCTGCCTTACGAATGGTACGACACCCCGAACCTCCATGTCTGTTCGATGCACGATATCCGCGACCTGGTCGAGCAATTGGGATTTTTCGTCATTCGCGAGATTCCCATCATCAAGGGCCGGCCGGTCGAGCGTGCCTGGTGGGCGAACCTGCGGGCCGACAGCGCGTTGTATGTCGTCGAGCGAACGGGCGAGTGATTTTCACGGGCCCCGGCGATTGTCGATCGACGTTCTAACGGTTGGGACCGTTCAGCGGGCCGGGAAGCCGGTCGCCTGGTACTGTATCCCGGCATCGACCCTCTGGAAGCCGCACGCGCCCAGCAGCCCCGCCAGTGCGACATCACCCTCGGTGGTGTGGGTTTCGATCAGGTTGATCGATTCCTGTTTCAGTCGACGCAGGGTTTCGGTGACCAGCAGCCGCCCCAACCCCTGGCGGCGGTGATGTTCCACGACGTGGATATCGGTCAGCCCGATTGCCCGCGTTGTCCATTTCTGGGCGTACTGGTCGAGTCCGACGAGGGTCAGTGAGGCGAGCAGTTCGTTGTCGTTCTTGGAAAGAAGGCGGAAGCGAACATAGTCGAGTCGCCCGATCCGGGTGTTCCACCACCAGCTGCCGCCGTTGCGTTGAGCGGCGATCTCGAGCGTGGACTTCCGTTTCCATTGACTGGACTTGTAGTCGACGGCCTCGGCGGTTTCGGCCACCAGGGGTCGCTGGTAGATGGCAAAGTGCTGGCTTGGTTCGAAGCCACAGGCGGCCAGGAAACTGTTGGCGGTGTCATCGGTGGCCAGGAAGCCCGCCGATTCACTTCCTCCGTACAATCCGCAGTAAAACGGATCCCGGCCGGGACCGGGACCGGCGTGGATCGAGGTGGCCCCGAGGTCGGTGAGGTACTGTTGTGATCGCGTGATCAATTCGCGACCGACTCCCTGGCGCCGGACGTCGGGATGGACCACCAGTTGGCAGATCACGCCCTGGTCATGGCTGATCCCGGCCTGATCCTGATCGCAGCCGAAACCCGCGTGGGCCATACCGACCAGGCGTTGGCCATCACAGGCAACCAGCAGACCACGGCGATCAAAGTAGGGTTGAGAGAATAGCAGGCGATCGAGGAGGTCCAGAGAAATCCCGGTTGCGGCTCCACGTCCGAGTCCCGACTCGTTCCAGAGCGTCAACAAGCGGGGGGGGTCGTGGTTGCGGAAGTTCCGGTACTCGATCACGTGTCGTGGCCTATCTTGCAGTCACCCTGTGAACTGCCTCGACGATCCGTTCGGTCGTCAGGCCGTATTTTTCGAGCAGCCCATCGGGATCACCACTCTCGGCGTAGGTGTCTCCGGTGTTGACGTAGGCGATCGGCACCGGGACGTTCTTGCTTGCCGCGACCGCGACGGCGCTGCCAAGGCCTCCGTGAGCCGAGTGTTCTTCGGCGACGACGATCGCCCGGGTTTCACGGGCCGCCTCGGCGACAGCCTGTTCGTCGATCGGCTTGACGGTGTGCATGTCGAGAACACGAGCCGATAAACCCCGCTCTTCCAGTTCGGCAGCCGCATCAAGTGCCATGGCGACCATCAGCCCGTTGGCGATGATCGTCACGTCATCGCCTTCGTGCAGCCGATTGGCCCGGCCAATCGTGAACTCCGAATCCTCGGAATAGATCTGCGGTACTGCCGGGCGTCCCAGCCTGAGGTACATCGGACCGTCCCATTCGATCATCGCTTCGGTCGCCTTGGCGGTCGAGACCCCGTCGGCAGGAACGATCACCGTCATTCCCGCCAGCGAACAGGCCAAGGCCACATCCTCGATTCCCATCTGGCTCGGACCGTCCTCGCCGATTGAGATGCCCGAGTGCGATCCGACCAGCTTGACGTTCTGTGAAGGAAAGGCCACCGACATGCGGATCTGGTCGTAGGCATTGCAGAGCAGGAAGGCCGCGAAGCTGGCGACGACCGGTATCTTCCCGCACGAGGCCAGGCCCCCGGCGACGCCGACCATGTTGGCCTCGGCGATGCCCACGTTGAAGGCCCGGTCCGGGAAGGCCTTTGCAAACGCCTCGGTCCGCGTGGAATTCCCGACATCACCATCGACGACGACGATCTCGGGGAATCGTTCCCCGAGTGATTCCAGGGCCTTGCCGAACGCGTCGCGGGTTGCCGGTCCCGGAGACAGGCCGCTTTTTTCACCGATTCCCATCGTCGCTGTTCCGTTTCGCCGAGGTAAATTATCCCAGGTGCGCCAATGCCTTTTCGGCAATGTCTGCGGGCAACGCCTGGCCGTGGAAGTTGGTGTCACCGACTTCCTCGAGGATCGGCAGGATTCCAAAGCCCTTTTGTGTTTCTGCCACGATTGCCGTTGGTCGGTCAGTGATCGCGACGGCCGTTTCCAGTGCCGCGACCACCTCGCTCATCTCGTTACCATTGATCGTCTGCACGTGCCAACCGAAAGACTCGATCTTCGGGGCAAACGGAGTCAGGTCGAGGACATCGGCGGTGGCACCGGTTTGCTGGTAACCGTTCTGATCGATGATCGCCGTCAGGTTGCCGACCTGGTACTTGTGTGCCGTCGCGATCGCTTCCCAGACCTGACCTTCGCCCATTTCTCCGTCACCGAGTACGACGTAAACCCGGGCGTCGATACCGTCCATCCGGCAGCCCAGGGCCTGTCCGAGCCCGATCGAGAGTCCCTGGCCCAGCGAGCCGGTGGACGCCTCGATGCCGGGAAGCCGCCGCATGTTCGGGTGACCCTCGAGCGGGCTGCCCAACTTTCTCAGCGTCAGCAGGTCTTCAACCGGGAAATAACCCGCCTCGGCCATTGCCGCGTACAGGGCCGGGACCGCGTGTCCCTTGCTCATGATGAAACGATCACGTTCGGGCCAGTCCGGTCGCGAGGCGTCGTAGTTCATGAAGCCGCCGAAGTGCAACGCCGTTACGACTTCGGTCGCCGAGAGGCTGCTCGTCGGATGCCCGTTTCCCGCGGCCGTTGTCATCTCGATGATGTGCCGCCGCAGAACCCGCGCCTTGTCCTGCAGGTCCGGAATTGCTGGTCGGTCAGTTTCAAGAGACACGACAGAACCCCTTCCCGTGATTGGTTGGTTCCCCGATTCGGGGAGTCTTCAGCCGTCGCCTGAGGTGAGGGGGTCACGGATGACACCCAACGGCTGTCGCGTTGCCAACTCGGCTCGCTGGTCGAAAGCCCGATTCTACCGATCCCCCAAACCCCTCGCAAGCAGCACCGCTTCGACTCGCCGAGTGCGCGGTCGTGACGATGCATCGATGTCAGCAGATGGGTATGCTGGGCGACAAGTCCAACGGCCGGTCCCTGACCGGTCGATTCCAACACCGGGGGAACATGACGATGCGACGCGAGTTGCTGGCCCGCTTCCTAGATGAACTGGATTGCCGGGCGCCGGGTATCCAGAACCGTCGACGTTTCCTGGCATCGATCGGTGGATCGGCCACCGCAGCCCTGGCACTGCTGCCCACCTACAATGCCGCGCTGGCAGCCCGGCGTCGTGCCGAGTCCGAGGCAACCGGGCCGATCCGGGTCGAGTCGATCAAGGTCCACAAGATCCAGACCCGCTACCACGACTGGATCCACCACGAACTGCAACACTTCTACGGACCGTCGAAACGAGTCGTCTACCAGGTCAAGACTAACAACGGGCTGGTCGGGCTGGGAGAAAGTGGCAGCCTCGAGTCCGAGGCCGTTCGCAAGAGCTACATCGGGACCAACCCGTTTGATCACATCGGCGACATGAAATCACTGGGACTGGGAACGGCGATGTATGACCTGATGGGTCGGGCCGCCGGCGTTCCGGTCCACAAGTTGTTCGGTCCCCGCCAGCGAAGATGGGTCAAGGTGGGGTCGTGGACCGTCTCGGCCGATCCGGCACACATGGCGCGGGCGGTCAAGGAGTATTCGCGGCGCGGTTACACCTGGTTGAAGTTCCATCTCTCACCTTTCGAGAACATCTTTGATCAACTTGAGGCGATGCAGAAAGTCGCGCCGCCGGGATTCAAGGTCCAGTTCGATCTCACGATGGGCGGCACCGACGACCACACGCCCGACTTGCTCGAGCGGATGTCGCGTTACCCGATCTGCGGCGCATTTGAAGATCCCAAGCTCGAAAAGGACATCGACGCGTACGTCGAATTGCGGAAACGCGTTCGCGTTCCGATTCTCTATCATCACTCGCCGCTTGGAGCGACCTTCGAGGTGGTTCGACGCGCCGCTGATGGATACATGCTCGGGCACTCCCGGATCGGCAACGCGATCCGCAAGGCCGGCATGTTCGGCGAACTCGACCTGCCGTTCATGCTGCAGAACGTCGGCGGCGAGATCACCCGGACGATGACCGTGCAGATGCATGCGGCGTTCAAGACCGCCACCTGGCACACGCACTGCGACGCGGAAACCTGGAAGGATGATGTCGTCGTCCGCACGATCGATCCGACCAACGGAATGGTCCCGGTGCCGGAAGGACCGGGACTGGGTGTTGAGATCGATCCCGAGAAACTGGAACGACTGGAAAAACAGAAACTGCCCAAGCAGGCCAAGTGGATCATCAAGACCACGTACAAGAACGGGACACGAATGTTCAACATTGCCGACCCGGCCGAGTCGATCTTCATGGTCCGTCCGGATCGTCGGAAACTGCTGCCCTTGAGTTACGACGCGCCGTTGTCGACCGAGTGGTGGGATGATGACGGGTCGAAGGCTTACCGGACGATGTTTTCACGAATCCAGAAGCAAGGTGTGGTTCTCGAAAAACCGGGCTCGGCTGACTAGGTAGGACCGGGCCCGCCGGAACCGTTGGGACAGCAACAGGAGATTTCCGCGATGGACTGGCGAACCTGGCGTATGGCGTTGGCGAGTGTGGCCCTGGTGATTTCACAGCGTGACATGCCTGCGGCCGACGTGCGGACAAATCTGCCGATCAAGATCTACCAGCCCAAGCGGATCAAGGTTCGCACACTGCCGGCAGTTCGCACGCCGCTGGGAATTCCCAACGACTACAAGCCGTGGCTGGCGCGGTTGAAGAACGGGGATCTGCTGGTCGTGGCATTTTGTTTCGGCAAGATTCCCAGCAACAAGCTCAAGAAAGGCGTCCCTTACATCGAGCGGGCGATCTTTTTTCGGTCCTCCGATGGAGGAAAGACCTGGGGACCTCGTGAAGAACGTCGCGACATCCACGGTCGCGAATTCGCCTTGACGGTACTCTCGGACGGTTCGTTGATCATGCCCTGTCACTTCCTGAGCAACGACGCGTTCAACAAGAGTGGTCACACTTACAGCAAGGTCTTCCGCTCCGGTGACAACGGCAAGACCTGGTCGGAGAAGCGGATCGGACCCAAGCCGTTTCCGGCGCGGGCGTCGACGCAGAGCGACTGGACGGCGTTCGAGCTGCCCGATCCCCGCGATCGAAAAAAGAAGGTGGCCTGTATCGGCGTCAGCATTGCCCATGGTGGCAAACAGGCGCCGGGGAATGTTTTCCTCTGGCAAAGCCGCGACGGGGGCAAGACCTGGGACAAGACGTTGCGACCCGACACGAAAGGCTGGATCGATGTCGACGGATTTTTCTGCCAGAGCGTGACTTATGCCGGGGAACGCGGACGGTTGCTCCACGTGGTCCGCGTCGATCGCAGCGGGCCTCATTGGAAACTGGCGGTACGTCCCGGAGAGAAGCTCGCGGGCAACGACAATGCCGATCGCTCGATGCTCTGGATTTCCAGCGACAGTGGTCGCAGTTGGCGAAAGCACAAGGATGGGGGGCGGTTTGGGACCTACGGTGAGATGTACCCGCGATTCACGAAACTGGCCGATGGCCGACTGATGCTGACGTTCACCGTCCGCAGCGGCTCGACCGACGGCAACCCGCTGGGAGTTCGGGCCATTCTCAGCCGGGACGACGGCGAGACCTGGGACTTCCGTCACGACCGGATGGTCATCAGTTACGAGAATACCGGGGCCAGCGGTGGCGGGTTCGGCAACACCATTCAGAATGCCGACGGGTCGCTGGTCAGCGTCTACAGCTACCGAAAGCCCGACGGCAAGACCTACATCGAATCGGTTCGCTGGAGGTTGCCTGAATAACCGGTTTTCCGGCGTGTGAAACAGACCCCTGCAGATATTCAAAGGCCCGCCGGCATGGATTTCTCTCGCCTTCGCCTGTTCCTGGTTCTCTCGACCTGGTTGCTGCTGGTCTGGTCATCACCGTTCGTGCGGGCCGGGCAGCCGCCGAAGCCCGTCGTGGTCGGAACCCGGGTCCAATTGCTCGTTGACGATCATGTCGTTGCGTCTCGACGCAACCTGGTGCGACGCCTTGGCACCGTGACCAAGCAAAACGGGGGCCGTCCCATCTTCACCGATGGCTGTTTCTACGGCACCGTGCTCTACGACGAGGGCCGTTTCAAGATGTGGTGGCGGAAGCCCGGCCAGGTCGGCTTCGGCTACTCCGAATCGAAGGATGGCCTGCGGTTCACCAAGAAGGCCGACGTCACCGGGATCAACTTCGCCGGTGATTTCACCTTGTCGGTGATGATCGATCCGCGAGAGACCGATCCGGCACATCGCTACAAGGCGGCCTACGACGCTCCCGGGATGGCCGCCGGGTTGGCCTATTCCAGGGACGGCATTCGCTGGACAACCTACAACCGGGGCCGTCCGGTCACAAAACGGGCGGCCGATACCTACAACTTCCTGTTGTGGGACGAGGCCGCGGCGACCTACCGACTGTTCACCCGGACCGACTTTGGCACGTCCGGCGGCCAGGGTGAATGGCGGGGTACGCGGATGATGGTCAACGCCGATCCGAAGCGGCATCCCATGAAGTGGAAGACCGTGCGTAACTGGGTCTTCAATCGGGACGGAAAAAAGGAAAGCCAGCGACGACAGATCTATTCGGTGACCGACTGGATGCGTCACGGTGTCCATTTTGGCCTGATGAGTGTCTACGAGTGGCCCAGTGATTTCAGTGAAGGGGGGCCAGACAAGGTCAAGCGGCACGAACGGGACGTGATGAACTTCTACATCGCCACCAGCCGCGACGCCGACTCGTGGGATCTCTCGTGGATCTATGCCGGACAGCCGATCGTGCCTCGCGGTCCCAGCGGCAGCTTCGACAAGGACCTGTTGATCCCGGCGTCCTCGATTGTCACGCATGCCGGCAGGCACTGGTTGTATTACTGTGGTGCGAACGAACGGCACGGAGACCCGACCTTCAAGATGCGGCGGGACCATGCGATCGGTGTGGCCACGCTTGGCGAAGACCGGCTGGTGGGGCTTGAGGCCGCCGACCATGGTGTTTTGCTGACGCGACCATTTCGCCTGGATGGAAAACACCTGGTTCTGAATTCCGTCGTGCAAAAGGGTGGGCGGTTGCGGGTGGCCGTTCTCGACTCCGAGGGCCACGTCCGGCCAGGATTTGCCGCCGAGGAGTCTCGATCGTCCGGCGGTGATCACCCTGTCAACAGGGTCCACTGGTCTGGAAAGGCCCGGCTGGCATCGTTGGCCGGGAAGACCATCCGCTTGAAGTTCGACATCCGCGGGGCCAGCCTGTATTCGTTTCGCATCGCCAGGTGACCATGTTTTCCGGTTTGCGGAACACTTTCTCGACGGAGTACGGGATCCCCCGGATTTCAATTCCGCGAAAAGATGGGTCAGCAATTCGGTCGAATTGGACCGATCTGGTAAGATATGAAGATGATTGACACGACGAGCAACTGTTGCCCGGGACCCGTCTCGCGGCGTTCTTTTCTCGAAGCCGGCAGCCTGACGCTCGGGGGGCTTTCCCTGGCCGAATTGCTTCGCCGCCGGGTGGCAGCCAAAGAATCCGGAGCGGAGATCGCCACGGATACCTCGGTGATTCTGATCTGGCTGCAGGGTGGTCCCAGTCACATGGAGACCTACGACCTGAAGCCGGAGGCACCGGTCGAGTATCGCGGCGAATTGCGGCCGATCGCGACGAAGGCCGCGGGGCTGGATGTCTGCGAACTGCTGCCACTGCACGCCCAGGTCGCCGACAAGTTCAACGTGATTCGTTCGATCGCCCATGGTTTTGGCAACCATGCCGGCGGTGCCGGTCGTTTCCTCTCGGGCTACAACCCGCTGAGGCCGCTGGACCCGAAGTCGCAGTTTCCCTGCCTGGGCCCGGTCGTCTCCAGGATGCTCGAGGGCCGTCGTGATCCGGCGATGCCCACCTACATCGCCAGCGCGACGAATGTCTACGGAGGAGGCAGTGCGAGTTTGGGACCGGCCTACCTGCCGTTCGTCGTCAGCGGTGATCCGAACAGTTCCGGTTTCAAGATGAACAACCTGTCACTTGCTCCCAAGGTCCGTGACCGGCTGAGTGATCGTCGTATGTTGCTCGATGCGTTTGATCAGCTGCGGCGGGACATCGATTCAACGCGGTTGATGGAGTCGATGGACAAGTTCAATCGCGAGGCGGTCAACCTGTTGACCAGCCAGAAGGCCAAGCGGGCGTTCGACCTGTCGCTGGAGAGCCCCCAGACNCGCGACAAGTACGGACGGCACAAGTGGGGCCAGCGTGCGTTGCTGGCCCGTCGGCTTGTCGAGGCCGGTTGCAGCTTCGTCACAATGCAGATGCAGAATCCCGGCATCCCCGGCGGGATCGGGAACTGGGACATCCATGCCGTCAACGGGCACCTCTTCGACGATGCCCGGGCCCGGTTGCCCGTGTATGACCGGGCGATCGCCGCGTTGATCGACGACATTTATCAACGAGGTCTCGAGCGGAAGGTGATGCTGATCGTCTCGGGAGAATTTGGCCGGACACCGCGTATCAACCCGCAGAAGGGAACCTCGTCGAAGGTTGTACAACCGGGCCGTGATCACTACCCGGCTGCCATGTCCGTGCTGGTTTCCGGCGGAGGCATGCAGACCGGACAGGTCATCGGCCAGACGACCCCCAAGGGCGTTCGGCCCCAGCAGCGGCGGCTCGATCCCAACGATCTCCTGGCCACCGTCTACCGGTTCCTGGGAGTCGATTATTCCGAGATGATTCCCGATACCAGTGGTCGGCCGGTGCCGCTGATTCCTTTCGGAACACCGATTCGCGAGTTGATGCCGAGCTGATGTGAGCTTTCCATGCGTGTCCCGGTTTCCTGGCTGACCCTGCTGGTGGTGACCGTGCCGACCGGGATTGGAGGGATCGGGGCGAGTGCTGTCGAAGCACAGATGGTGACACGTTCGGTGGGACTTGTCGGTGTCAGCACGCGGTTCTACGAACGGACCGGTGTCAGTTTTGGCTTTGGTTTCGGCGGAGGATCGGGGCTGGTCGGCTGCTTTGGCCGGTTCGGTTCCGGCGGGTACGCTGCCCCAGCCTTTGGCCGGATGCAGCCGTGGGGTGGTTTGTCAGCAGGTTGGTCGGTTCGTGGTGGATCGGTTGGTAGCCGGACCGGCCTGTATGCAGTCCAGGGGAGGCAACGCGGCTTTGTCAGTTCCACGGGGTTGGTCACGGGGTTGCCGGGTTATCCCGCAACGATGAGTAACGTGGTCCATGCCCCCTTCGTGACCGGGATGATTCCCTTCGGGGGTTATGCCCCCTACTGGATTCCTCCGCGGTTGTTTCCCTACTACGGCGGCCTGCCGGTCGTGCCGATGTGGGGGAACGGTTTTCCGCAGCGGGCCTGGCCGGTTGTCGGACCGCGGCAGACGCTCGCTGATCGTTGGAAGGTGGCCCGGCGGCGATTTGCCGAACCCCTCCCGCGGGATCGTGACCGGCGGCCACCACGTCTGCCGACAGCGACTGGCTCCGGTTCTCTGTCGACGGCCGCGTTCCGTCAACTCGGCGGCAGGCCGTCCCGCCGCTGATCGCCTGGCGTTGTCTTCGGCGGCTGCCTGCGTCCGGTCACGGCGACCGCTCTTGACCCGTGGGCCGGAATCCGAGATAAGGCGCCCGTCGAGACTCTCTCGGAGCCCGCCGGATGGCCCGGGTGAGCGGTTCGAGGGTTCGGTTGAAATCGGCAGGCCAGGGACGGCGAAGATGAGTCGATGTGACCGTGTATGGTTGGTGATCGGGATGTTGCTGGTCGCTTTCCCGGGGTGTTCTCACCTTGTCGAGTCACGTTCGATCGCCCGTTTCACCAGCGCTCTCGAAAAGAAAGACCTGTCGGCTCTTCGCGAAGCCTCGACTCCCGGTTTTCGCAGTAAAGCCTTGAGGAATCCGTCCGCTGTTGAGGCAATGAAACTGCTGGAATTGCCTGAGGGCGAGGTCACGGTGGCCGATGTCGAGGAGACATCGGAGAACAAACGACGCGTTGTCGTCGAGGTTGGGGCAGATGCTCGTCGGCTGACCTACGAGTTGATCAGAGACAGGGACACCGGACAGTGGCTGGTCGATGACTTGTTGTTGAAACAGTCACGTCGCGGTGCCAGTGTCACGCGGTCGACAACCGATCTGATGGATTTGCTGTTGAGTGTGCACGAGTTCCAATCGGCCTGGAAGAGTGGTGATCGCCAACGACTGCTCGATTCCACGACCGGAGGCTTTTCGAAGTTGCTGGCCGATCTTCCTGCACCATTCCTGATTCGCATCTCCCAGCGGGTGGTGGTGCCCGATGCCCAGACCTTTCGCAGCCAGCCACGTGCCAGCCTGGACAAGGGCACCGCCCAGGTCCGTTATGACGGTCCCGAGGGGAAAACCGTGTTGGCGTTGATTCGTGAGAAGAACCATTGGCGAGTGGACGACATCGTGTTGTCGGCCGAGTCGCAAGGCAAGCGTCCCGAATCGATTCGGCACCTGGCAGCGGTGGTCAGGACAACTGTCGAGTTCCTGGACGCCTACAAGTGGCTGGACCGCAAGAAGATCAAGGAGGTTGCGGCTCCCCGGTTCTTTCAGAACAGTCTTGCTCATGCCGATCTGACCGAGATTCCGCTGCCGGATTCCTCGAACATCGATGCGACGGCCGAGGTTCGACTGCAGCAGACATTCAGTGATGTCATCCTGAAGGTACCCGATGGGCTGGTTCGGGTGTCGCTGGAACGTGAGCGTACCGATGATCCGACCGACACGTCGGTGGGGCGATTTGGCGTAACCGAGGTCACGCTGATCGAGTATGAAAGTGACCAGGAACGAAGGCTCTCGGCGGTCTACACGGCACACGCCCGGATGAGGTTGTTCAGTGCGGCGCTGCGACGACGAGATCTGGCGGCCTTGAAACACAACTCGTCCCACGACTTAAACAACCGTGTGTGGAAACATCTCGAGCAGGATGTCCTGAACGGTCTGCCGCTGATGGGGATTGACGATGATTCGCCACGGGTGTCGGGGACGGTCTTCCAGGGTGCTGTTACCGAGATCACGGCGACCCAGGGCCGGTCGGCGATTACTTACGTGTTGAGGGAGCAGGGAGGGGTCTTGCTGGTCGATGACATCCTGGTCCCGGTCCGTGGTCGTTCCGGGTCATTGAAACATCAACTCGAACGGCTGGTCCCCGTCAGCGGGTTCGCCGGGGCCTTGAGTTCCGGTAATGTCAGCAAGGTGACTCGTCATGTCTCCTCGGATTTCAACCGACTGGTCTTCAAACAACTCGACCAGCTGCCTCGCCAGGCGACAATCGTGCCTCGGTACCTGAAATTGAACGTTAGCCGGATGCAGCAGCGCAAGGATCAGCGGGAGGAAGTGCTCCTGGGCGACGACCAGTTTGGTGCCCGCGTCGTGCTGGTGTCGGAGTCCGGCCGATTCGTCGTGGACGATGTCGAGTTGTTGGCGGGCGGCGATCCGAGTCAACCGACGTGGCTCAAGCAGACCCTGCGACTCGAAGTGGCCCGTCCCCGGAACATTCCACGCGTGAAGAACAAGCCAGTGATTCCTCGCGACACTAGGTTTCCGACTCCTCCGGATCGGACCGACGGATCCGCTGGCTCAAAAGAACGTTGACGCTCTGGTAACCGGTTGCCAGGTGGCCGGCGTCGAACAGGTCGCCACGCAGGTGCTCGACGTCATCGGCTCCAACGGCATCGGTGAAGATTGGCCTGAGGTAGTCGGCGCCCCGGGGCGAGATTCTCCACTGTTCAGCATCGAAGAACGAGCAGTGGACGCGGCGGGGACGGACGACGCCCCAGCGATCCCGGAGTTGACCGGCCGAGATTCCGTCGACGGTGAATCCGGTGGGGTTCGACCACTGGAGGGTGGCAACGTGGTCCGAACGGTTCTGGTGGAGCAGGTCAACGGCCTGTCCACCCAGTTGAGAGGCGTGGAATCGATCGAATTGAACGGGACGTCCGCCCCGCTGTGTGTGCCCGACCTTTCGTGTGAAGATGGCCGCGTCGGCCGAGGCGTGGCCACGAAACAGCGATTGAGGAAGAACCGCGGCCAGTCGCTGCTTGATCGCTTCGGCGGCGCCGCGAAAGACGGTATTGCCCGCCGGATCGACGCTCGGGGAAACAGCCCCCAACTTGCAGCCGGTCTCGTCGGTGATCCCTTCGCCGATCACCACGACCACGTGCCGTTGCTGCTCATAAATCTGCCGCACCCGTTCGGCAAATCGTCCGAAGTCCAGCGGCACTTCCGGGATAGCGACCAGGTCGGGCTGTCCGTAACTGCCTCCCAGGGCGATGTACCCGGATTGCCGCCCCATGACCTCGACGATCGCCACCCGCCGATGACTCTCGGCCGTTGTTCGAATGCGGCGGATGGCCTGGACGACCACGAAGACCGCCGTCGCGTAACCGGGTGTTGCATAATTGACGATCTCGGAAATCGCCAGCGGTTCGCCACCTTCGTTGGCCAGCGGAGGGTCTTCGGCCAGGGGTTTCGTCCACGTCGTCGGTTCGTCGGGCGAGTTGAGACCCAGGTCGTTGTCGATCGTCTTGGGTGCCAGCACACAGGGAAAACGTTCGGCGAGCGGTTGCAGGCCGTTGAGTGTCCCGTCGCCACCGATGGCGATCAGGCCGTCGATTCCCAATCGTGTGATTCGCGTGGCGACCGCATCGACGTGGGTCGGATTGGAACCGTCGAGATAGGTTCGAGAGGAACCGAGAATTGTCCCGCCCCGGCAGGGATCCAGTTCGGGAATGACGGCAAACAGGGGGTTCAGAGGAACGTGAGGCAGGTCGGTAGCGAGCAGACCACCGAAGCCGTCGAGTATCCCCAGCACCTCGATTTCCAGCTGGTTGGCCCGAACCACGGCTCCGTGGAGCGTGGCATTCAGTGCCGGCGTGTCACCACCGGCGGTGAGGATGGCGAGTCGTTTCATCGCATTCGGAGGAAGCAGGAGACGTGAACCGGGAACGTCTTGAGCGACCCGTGCAAACACCTTATACATTCAAGAAGACGATTGTCAGGCAAGAGTCCGACGAAAGGGAGACAGCCCATGCGTGGTTTTCTTGCGTATTCTTGTTCGGCCGTACTTGGCGGCCTGGTCGCGGCCTGGTGTCTCGGACCGGGTCCGATACCCCGTCTGGCGGCTCGCGAAGCCATCGAGAAGCCTGCTGCCGCTCGACGGCCGGTCGGCCAATTGACCCCGGACGAGGCGGTCAACGTGTCAGTCTACGAACGGGTCAACCGCGCCGTGGCGAATATTACCACGCAGAGTTCCCGGGGGGACGGGTTTTTCCTGTTCGATTCTGGTTCAACCGAGGGGAACGGGTCGGGGTTTGTGATCGACAAGTCCGGTCACATCGTGACGAATTTCCATGTGATCGAGGAGGCCCGGACCGTTTCAGTGACGCTCTACAACGGGGAAACCTACACGGCGTCTTTTGTCGGAGCCGACCAGATCAATGATGTGGCCGTGATCAAGATCAAAGCTGATGCCGATGCTCTCTGGCCGGTCACCCTTGGTGATGCCACCGAGTTGAAGGTCGGGATGCGGGTGTTTGCCATCGGCAACCCGTTTGGTCTGGAACGGACGCTGACGACCGGGGTTGTCTCGAGCCTGAACCGCAGCCTCGAGGTTGTCCGCGGCCGGACGATCAAGTCGATCATCCAGACCGACGCTGCGATCAACCCGGGCAACTCGGGTGGACCACTCTTGAATTCCCGAGGGCAGTTGATCGGGATGAACGTCGCCATCTTCAGCAAGACCGGGCAGAGTTCCGGCATCGGGTTTGCGATTCCGGTCAACCTGATCGGTCGCGTCGTCCCACAACTGTTGAAACACGGGCGTGTGATTCGTCCCGATATCGGGATCACGCGAGTCTACCAGAGCGAGCGGGGGTTGATGGTCGCCGGGCTCAGAGCCGGTGGTCCTGCCGAACGGGCCGGGCTGCGTGGGCCGCGGATCATCCGACAGAGACGTGGTCCGGTCGTCTTCGAGCGGATCGACCGCACCGCAGCCGACGTGATCACTGCCGTTGACGGCCGGAAAGTCAAATCGTTTGAGGGGTTTCGCGACGACATTGAAAGCAGGAAACCCGGTGATCGAATCGTGCTGACCGTGCTGCGGGCAGGGCAGAGTGTCCAGGTCCCGGTGACCCTCGGCAGTGGGGAAACACGGGGACGGGAGAAACGTTCGTAGTGTCAACCCGTCTGCTATCGGACAACGACTGCGGCATCCACCGGGTCTTGCCTGTCTTGTTGTTCACGATGTTCGTGTGGAGTGCCGGATGCCCCTCGTCGGATCCGGGGTCGGCCGACCTGGATTCCGAGGAACGGGCGGCGTGGTCGGGCGTGGATCTGACCGTCGCGGTGCCGTCCGGCCACGGATATCGATCGCGCTGGCCGGTGCTGTTCGAAGACTGGTCGGCTCGCACGGGTGGATCGGTCACCCTGTCAGCGGCTGCTCCCAGTCCACGGAAAGACGATGACATCGTTGTCATCCCCATCACCGATGTCCCCGCCTGGGACGCCAGTGGGCGACTCGCCGAGATCCAGGGCACCGGGTTGCCCGTCGAGGAATTGTTGGGCGGTTTGAAGAAACAGGTTGTTTGTCTGGGTCGTGTGCCGCGACTGGTTCCGATCGTGCTACCGACGCTCGTACTGTACCTTCGCGCCGACCTGCTCGAATCCGCCGGACGGAGTTCACCACGAACATGGTCAGATTACCAGGAATTGCTGGATTCGATTGATCAATGGGGCGGTGGTTTGCCGGCCGTGGAACCCTGGGGACCGGATTTCCGGGTCACGATGTTCCTGGCACGTGCCGTCACCCATGCACGACATCCAGCCAACTACTCGCTCTTTTTCGACATCAACAATGGAGATCCACTGATCGATTCCCCTCCCTTTGTCCGCGGGTTGATCGGGTCGCGGACTGCACTGGCACGGATGCCGGCGGCGGTGAAGACTTTCGGACCGGCTGATTGCCGCCGCGAGTTCCTGGCTGGACGTGCAGCAATGGCGATTGCCTACGAACCCGGTGGCCACGGGGACGAGGTTCTCGAGCGGGATCGATCGCTGCGAATCCGGTTTGCGTGTTTGCCGGGTGTTTCGGAAGGATTCAATCGCACCTCCGGCCGTTTTGAGAGAGTGGCCCGGGGAGTTCAAACAACACCGCTGGTCGGTTTTTCCGGCTGGGTGGCGGCTGTGTCGGCGACCGGCGAAGTGCGGCGCGAAGCCGCGTGGGACCTGGTGGGAGAAATTCTCCATGCACGGCGACGGGATGCACTCGGCCCTGTCGCCTCAGGACCATGCTGGCATTCCGATGTGGGAACGGCAGTGGATTGGCTCGAGGGGCCTTTGGCCGCCGAGGAACGAATCGATTATGTCGAGGTGACCGCCACATCACTTGACGATTCGGGACTGGTTCTGGAACTCCCGCTGATCGGCCGACAGCGATTCAAGGAGGCAATCGCAGTCGGGTTGAAGCGCTGGCTCGACAACCCGGATGATCCCCAGGGGATTCTCGGTGACGTCGCACAGGAGTGGCAAAAAATACTCGAGCAGATCGGCCGCGATGCGGCTCGAGACAGTTACCGTCGCGGTATCGGTCTGTCGGCGCGGCGACGATAAGCGACGACGCCCGCATCCGTTGGCCATGACGGCGGTGACATCAA
The DNA here is from genome assembly GCA_002726205.1 of Planctomycetaceae bacterium. GTDB lineage: Bacteria > Planctomycetota > Planctomycetia > Planctomycetales > Planctomycetaceae. The sequence goes on from PBSL01000008.1 coordinate 91,390, forward strand.
TCCGCTACTCGGCCAGTTGGACGTTGATTCGACGTCCTTTCCGGTCGAAATACACCGTGCCCTCAACCAGAGAGAACAACGTGTAGTCATTGCCCATGCCGACATTCTGGCCCGGGTGCCACTTGGTTCCGCATTGTCGAGCGAGGATGTTGCCGGGCGAAACCGGTTGGCCGCCAAATTTCTTGATCCCTCGCCGCTGCGCATTCGAGTCGCGCCCGTTGCGACTGGATCCCTGACCCTTCTTGTGTGCCATGGCCTTGACCGCCGTCTCTTGTGAGCGAATGACCGATCACCGGGATCGGTCGAACATCCGGTCGGCCATCATATCATTTTGCTGTAGGTTTTGGCGAGCCTGCGCTGGCAGCGGGAGCCACAGCGGTCTTCTTCCTGGCCGCGGCGGGACGATCGGGGCGATACAACCACCGGGGTGAGTAAACCTCGTCGTTGGGTCCTTTGAGGAAAAACTCGGTTTCATCCTGATCGAACTTGTCTCCGGGCCGCCAGTAACGCTGCATCAGGGTTTTTCGCCAGAGAATCGAACCCGCCGGCGGCTGCGCGGCGGTCTGTTCCACCGCATAAAACCAGGGAGTCTTCTCGATTTGCTGCTTCTTGACGGGATCTTCCCGAGACGATTTGAGCAGGGCGTTCAGGTTCGTCCAGTTGCTCTTGGGCATCCCGTTCCAGGTGGCCGTCGAGCGGGGGATCTTCTTTTCCGTGAAGCCTTGCGAGAGCGTGTTGAAGGGAACCGGGCCACGGACGAATCGGTAGCCGTTGGAGAATCCCGACATGAAGATCGTCACGTGATCGGTTCGGGCATCGATGCCCGACCAGGTCACAACACCGTAGATCGGGTTGATGTCCTGCTTGGCGTTGACCGGGGTGGGGTCAGGAATCGGACCGACGACCTGGACGGAGTTCTTCAATTGAGGCAAACGTTCTCGGATTGCGATCGCGGTCTGGGCTTCAGGCAGAATCTGGTCTGCATAGACTTTTTGCCCGTCGTTGTCGTTGGTAACAAGAGTGAATTCCGGTGCGAACAGTGGCTTGCCCGGTGGATCATCGAATGTGTTCAGCGGGTTGGATTGTTTGGGGTCACCTTTTGACTGCAATGTGCGATTGACCGCCCTGTAGACCAGGTACCAGACAAGTTGCTTGGACTTCTTGCCGGTCTTGGGGTCCGTGATTTGCAGCGAGACGAGTCGGAGGGGTTTGAAACGAACTTCCAGGACCCAGAGATCCAGTTGTTGTTCGGTTTCATCAGCCGACGCCTGGGCGGCTGCCTTGATCTTGAAACCTCGAAACGTCTTGTCCTGTGCCCGGGCGGTCGTTGCGCAGGCAGCGACGAGAGCGAACAGGAGCGATGCGGCAACAAGGCCGCTGTGAAGCCGGGGACCGGTCATCGATCGGGTTCCCTGGAAAGGACGATGTGCTGAGGAACGAGAAGCTACCTGCGTAAATATAGTGTCGTTTTTTCTTCTCGGTCAAGATGACGGTTCGCGTGTGCTGGTGGTCGGATTGGGTCTGTACCGGTTGAAACAGTCACGCGGGTTCACGGTGGTTGATTCTTGGGGGAGAAACCAGACCAACGCCGGTTTAGTGGTTGTCGGCATTGGTCAATTCTCGCTCAACCCGGTCCGCTTCCCGGGCGATCTCGTGGATACTCCCATACAGTTCCTCGGCATCAACCGTTGCTCGCGGATAGGAACTGGTGACGACAAAGTGCACCGCGTCATCGACACGGCGGACGGCGATGCGGCCGAACTGCATCTGGCTGTTGCGTTCCAGTGCCATGCGGTCAAAGTGAGATTCGGCCGGACAGCAGGTACTGTAGATCAGCACCTCGGTGGTGGAGTCGGACAACTCGACAAACACGAGTTGACTGCGGCCATCGGGCAGCGCCACCTGGAACGACCACTGGGAGTTTCCCGGGGATTGCTGCCACTGGACCTGGCGGTCCCCGGTGAAGGATGTCTCGATCAGGTGGCCGATGTCGCGGGTTGCAGCCAGGACTGCCGAAAGCAGCGCGGCGGCCGCGATGCCGTCGGCCGGTCGCTGCTCGGGCGACTTGTGCATCAGCGACCGGACGGCCGCAACCATCTCCAGCGGAAGATCGCCCGAGAGACCGATCGGAGGAGGCAGCTCGGCGGTGGTCACCAGTTCCCGCAACTCGCCGAGTGTGCCCCTGGCAAAAGGCAGTTGGCCGGTCAACAGCTGGTAGTAGCAGACTCCCAGGGCGTAGACGTCCGAGCCCGGATGTCCGATCGTACCCAGCAGCAGTTCCGGTGCCATGAAGTGAGGTGTGCCACATTGACGTGTGTCGGACTTGTCGGGGATCAGTTTGGCCAGCCCGAAATCGCTGATCTTCGGTTGCCCCTGTTCGGTCAGCATGATGTTGTCGGGCTTGAGATCACGGTGAACGATGCCGGCCTGATGCGCGGCACCAAGTCCCGTGGCAACGTCGAGCAGAAGCCTGGTGGCCGCAGCCGGAGAGAATGCGGGGCCGGACATGACCTGGTGCTGGAGACTTCGGCCAGCGACGAATTCCATTTCCAGGAAGTGAAATCCGTCGGTTTCGCCGACGGCATGCGTGGTAACCACGTGGGGGTGGACCAGCGCGGCCGCCGTGCGACCCTCGGAAAGAAAGCGTTCAACGTAGTCCGAATCGCGACGGGCCAGGCGGGGTTGCAGCACCTTCAACGCACAGCGACGCAACAGGTCGCGGTGCCGGGCGAGGTACACGCAACCCATGCCTCCCATGCCGAGCAGCAGTTCGATGTGGTAGCGGTCGAGATCGTGGCCGACGAGTTGTTCGGGGTCGTCGCGGGGTTCGTGCGAAACACCGGCAGTATCGACGGTGCCGCAATCGGTCGCACCGAGAATGATCGTACCACCGCAACGAGGGCAGCTTGAAGCGTTTCGAAGCCTGAGGTTGCAGCCGACGCAGAACAGGGGACTCGCCGGCGTGGCCAACTCACCAGAGGATTCCATGGGCACCCTTCGCAGCGCGGACTCCGGACCGTTATATTCGAGATTGGTCTGAAGTCTACCCGGCGTTTTTCCAGGTGCCCACCCCCCGGTGCCGTTGAACCAGCATGTCCGTTCCAGAATCTCCCTCGCCCGATCCGGAACCGAATCTCGACGTTCAGCGAGCCGAGGGTTCGGGTGGTTGGTGTCCGGACGATTCGGCAGCAGGAGAAATCTCCGGTCCATCACCGGTTTCTTCCCGGGTCGCTGTCCAACGGCCGCTGATTCCCGGTCCCGGTCCATTCGAGTCGATCGCCTGGTTGCTGGGCGTGTTCCTGGTGCACCTGGTGGCGGTGCTGTTTGCCTTCATCGTCGTTGTCTTGATCGCCGCTGGAACTTCCGGAAACACCGCGTTCCTCAAGGATCCCGCGGCGATGAACCAACTGATGCAGCAGAACCTGGGCGTCGTGACCGGAGGAGAGCAGTTTCTGTTCGTGTTGGCGGTGTTGCTGGCGGTTGGATTGCGGCTGGCGTGTCCGCCCGGAACCTTGGCCAGCCCGTGGGACCGGCTGCTCAACCGCCTGGGCCGGGTCGGACCAGGGGCCTCGCACCTGGCGGTACTGGTGGCGGTGGTTGTGCCTGTCTCGCTGGCCTGCGGACAGTTGTTCCTGGTCGTCGATCGGGCGTGGCGACACCTGGTCGAGTCGATTCCGGGACTCCCCGAGGTGCAGTCAGTGCAGGAAGTCAACGTGATCGGTGCCCTGGCCGAGGACCTGTCGCTGGGGGGATTGGTGTTCGTCCTGGCGGTCCTGCCGGCCATCGGCGAGGAGCTCGTGTTTCGTGGGGTGATCGGGCGTGGCCTGGTGGCCCGCTTCGGTGTCGTTCCGGGAGTCCTGGTCACGTCGATGCTCTTCGCTCTGGTCCACGTGCACCCGGCGCACGCATTGTCGGTCTTTCCCCTGGGAGTCCTCCTGCATGTGCTGTACTTGTCCTCGCGGTCGATTCTTGCTCCCATCCTGTTGCATTTCCTGATCAACGGTTGGGCGGCGGTGGTGACGAAGCTTGGTGAGCAGATGGGACTGGGGACGCTGGAAGCAACACAGGTGGTTCCCTGGCCAGTCCTGTTGACTGCAGTAATGGCTTCGGTGTGTGCGCTGGTCTTCTTTTGGCGATCGCGAATCGAGTTTCAACTGGCTGACGGTCGCTGGTGGTGGCCGGCGTACCGCAGCGTCGAGTGCCCTCACGAGGCCGCGACGACCCGCCGGTTGTCGCCGCCGCGGTCGCTGGTGGCTGCGGTGTGCATGTCGTTGCTGGCTTTTTACCTGACGGTTGGGCTGGAAATGTCCCGCCAGGTGGTCGAGGGACAGTGACCATGTCATCGGATTCCATGGACCGGGTCGAACCGGCGACGACCTCGAAGGGCAGCTACGCGTTTGTCAGCCTGGGTTGTCCAAAGAACCTGGTCGACAGCGAGAAGATGCTGGGCACGTTGGCCCTGGACGGTTACACGCTGGTTCCCGAACCCGCCGGTGCCGATTTCGTGATCGTCAACACGTGCGGATTCATCGAGAGCGCTCGTGACGAGTCGCGGTCGGTGATCGACGAGATGATATCGCTCAAGCAGGCCGGGCAGACCGGTGGAGTGATCGTGGCCGGTTGCCTGCCCGAACGGGTCGGCAGTCGCCTGCTCGAGGAACGTCCTGAAATCGACCATATCGTCGGCGTGTTCGGCCGCGACGAGATTCATCGTGTCGCCGATCACCTGGTCGGCCGTGCCCGTGAGCAGCGAGAGATTTTTCGGCCGGCGCCGATTGTTGCCCAGGACGATCGTGCCCGCCTGAGAATCACCCCGTCGCACTTTGCCTACCTGAAAATTTCCGAGGGCTGTGACCGCACCTGCACGTTCTGCGCGATTCCGTCGATGCGCGGAAAGCACGTGACGAAACCAATCGAGGCAGTGACCAGGGAGGCCGAGGAACTGGTCAGTGACGGCGTCCGGGAACTGATCCTGGTTGCCCAGGACACGACATACTACGGCCTGGATCTCTACGGAAGAGTGAGACTGGCCGAGCTGCTCAATCAACTCGAACAGGTCGAGGGACTGGACTGGATTCGGCTGATGTATCTCTATCCGATCCACTTCACCGACGAGCTGGTTTCGGTGATTGCGGGATCGGGCAAGATCCTTCCCTATCTTGATCTCCCCCTGCAGCACATCAACAACCGTGTCCTGAAACGAATGCAGCGGCGGGTGAATCGCGACGGGACCGAGCAGTTGTTGAGCACCCTGCAGGAACGCGTGCCGAACCTGGTGTTGAGAACGACGTTCATTGCGGGCTTCCCGGGCGAGACCGAAGAAGAGTTCGAGGAACTCAGGGAGTTCGTTGACGAGGGGCATTTCCAGAGGATGGGCGTGTTCACCTACTCCCTGGAACCTGGAACCCCCGCCGAAAAACTCGACGGCCATTTGCCCGAGGAGGTCAAGGAGGCGAGGCGGGATGCGTTGATGCAGGTCCAGCAGAAGCACGCCTTCGCGTTTGGAGATCGCCTGGTCGGTTACGAACTCGATGTTCTCCTGGACGCACCGTCTGAAGAAGCGGGACAATGGGTCGGCAGGTCATTTGCAGATGCTCCGGAGATCGATGGGGTGGTACGCGTCGAAGGTGCGGACCTGGTTGTTGGCCAGATGGTCCCCGTTGAGATACTGCAACGACGGGGTTACGATTTGGTCGGTGCCGCCGTGGAGTGACCCGGAAATCGACGAAACAGGATGGCGGCGATGACAACAAACGGCTCACCGGCTACGGGACCGGCGGCCCGGCCACTTCCAGCTTCGCCTGACCCGGGCCACTGGTTGAATCTGCCCAACCTGATCACCATCAGCCGGTTGGTCCTGGCGGTTGTCCTGTTCGTGTTGATCTGGATCGATGGATGGTGGAAGACCTCCGCGTTGCTGTTTGCCATCGCTGTCACAACCGACTTTCTGGACGGCTATATCGCTCGCCGCTACGGGCTGGTGACACCGCTGGGTCGCATCCTTGACCCGTTTGCCGACAAGATCATTATCTGCGGCACGTTCGTGTTCCTGATGGCCAAGGGCCCCGGTTCGGGAGTCAACGCCTGGATCGTGGTTGTCGTGTTGGCGCGGGAGATGTTCGTGACCAGCCTGCGAGGTTATCTCGAACAACAGGGCCAGGATTTTTCGGCCGCACTCTCGGGGAAGATCAAGATGGTGCTGCAGTGCGGGGCAGTGTTCATGTGCCTGCTCTCACTGGAAGATCGCCTTCAGAGCAGTGAGGCCTTCCTGCTTGCACGAGATATCACCGTCTGGGCTGCCGTGGCCGTGACGGTGTTCAGCGGCGTGGCGTATTCGGTTCGTGCGGTGAGCATGCTCCGTCGCGATCCTCCGTCCGAAACACAAACCGGCGACACAGCAGGTAGTTGAACGCCATCCCGGCCACGACGCCAATCGGGACCGCCAGCACGAATTGCCGGGCGAAGAATCCGACGTGCCGCCTGAGCAAGGTGCGGGTCGTCCAGTTGGCCAGGGCACCGATCGAGCAACTGGCACAGAAGCCCGTGTATTGCCGCCACAACGGTCGTGGCCTGGCATCGGCAAACGTGATTCGGCGGTTCCAGAAGAAGTTCCAGGTCATTGCGGTACCGATTCCCAGGACGTAAGCGACATCCGGGTGCAGCAGGAGACTGCTCGATGCCGTGGCCGCCAGATCGATGGCCACACCGCTGGCACCGACGGCTCCGAACCGGAAAAACCGGGCCGATTCCGGGAAAGCCGATTCCAACCGTCGCCGTCGTTCCAGGAGACCGGCAATCAGGCGGCTTTGTCGCTCCATGGCTGTCCAGGTGTTGAAGGGAAACGACGCTCAGTCTGGAAGCCGGGCGAAGAAATGGCAAGTTTGATCCTGGCAACTCCATCCCTGTATCGATGGATTCTGCGATACCGGTGACAGCCGCTGCCCCGCTGCCCTATGCTCCAACGATCGAGGACCGGTTGGGGCGGCCGTGACGAATCCACGGGAACCGGGCGTTGCCCCTGAAAGGCAGATTATCCCATGGACAATCCGTTGGCCTGGCGACCGGACGCAATCAACAGCGGGTCGTGGTTGACCGGCTATTCGCTCAACGAACTCCTCGAGCGAGTCGGTTGCGATCGCATCGTGCTGCCGGTCTGTTCGCTGGGCACGCCATTTGAAGAACTTGCCGGGTTGGCGCCGCTGGTGCTGCCGCCGTTGTACCACGAGGCGATGGACGACCTGTTGCAATCGGCCCTGGTCGCACGAATTGCCGAGTGTTTTCCGTTCTACGACCAGGCACGGCGGGCGGAGATGGATTCGTTTGATGTCATCGAATTGCCACGAACGGATCATCCGTCACCGGCACCGACGGGTCGCATCGTCGCCTTCAGTGTCGACACCGCCGTGGAAGAACACGGTCCCCATCTGCCCCTGGCAACCGACACGTTGCAGAGTTACGCGGTGCTGGAACGATTGGCCCGTGAGCGGGACGACCTGGTGATCGCTCCGCCTGTCGACTACGGACAATTGACCTGGGGTTTGCCCTTCGGGATGAGCATCGATATCACCGCCCCGTTGCTGACCCGTTACGTCACCGGGTTTGCGAACGCGATCCGGACGTGGATGCAACCGCAGGCGATGTATGTGGTCGATGTCCACGGTTCGATCGTGCACCGCACGGCGATCCAGGACGGGCTGCGAGCCAGCCAGGTCCAGCGATGGTCGTTCCGCTGGTTGCACGATCCGTTGGTGGAAGTTTCCGGTGATCGTGGTGACCAGCATGCCGGTGGTGTGGAGACGGCGTTGATCGAGGAAATCAATCCGGCGTTGGTTGATTCCCGCTGGTGGCCGAACCGGCGTGACGCGTTGCTGGAGGGCCAGATGTCCCTGGAAGACGCCGTGGCGCTTTCGCCGGATCTCCCGCGATTCATCGATCGGGTTCAGCAGCAGCGGCTCAACGGCATCGTCGGAGGGCTGGAGAACTACGATTCCGTCGACGGGGCCGACCTGTTGCGGCGGATTCTCGAGGTGGCTCGTCAAGATCTGGCCGGGTTGAGCGCGTGATTGCAACACCGGTGGGATTGCGCCATCCTGTGGCCTGTTGCCCGTTTCAGGAATCTCGATGTCCAGTTTGTCCAAGTCTCGTTCGCTCGAGGGTTCACGGCCAGGCGAAAACCAGCTGATCTGGACCGTCTGGTTGACCTACGGTGCCTTTTACTTCTGCCGAACGAACATCTCGGCGGCTGTTCCCGGACTCAGCCAGTCCACCGAGCAGGGGGGACTGGGCTTCAGCACCGAGCAGGTCGGCTGGATCCTGGCCTCGTTGAAGATCGCCTACGGTGTAGGCCAACTGGTCAACGGGCAACTCTCCGAACGGGTGGCACCCCGGATCCTGTTATCGATCGGAATGTTCTCCTCGGCGTTGCTCAACGTTGCCTTCGGGCTCTCGACGGGCTTCTATTTCCTGCTGTTCATCTGGGCTGCCAACGGTTATTGCCAGTCGCTGGGCTGGACGCCGTGTGTGCGGGTGGTGGGCAACTGGATCCCCTTGTCGCGGCGTGGGTGGGCCCTGGGAGTGATCGGCACGGGTTACCAGATCACTCTCGGTTTGACCTACCTGATCGCCAGCGAATCGGCCGATCGCCTGGGTTGGCGAGGAGCCTTGTTCGTACCCTCGATTCTGCTCGCGTTCTCGGGCGTTGTCATGCTCTGGTCGCTTCGCGAGACGCCTCCCGGCGGGCGAATCGTCGAGTCGATCGAGACCTCCGAGTCGATCGAGACCCCCGAGTCGATCGAGCGGCCCGGGGTGCGAGAGACCCTGTACCTGACGTTCTACAATCCCACACTGTGGCTGTTGGGGTTGTCGTTGGGCCTGCTCAATGCCTGCCGCTACGGTTTTCTGGATTGGGGGCTCAAGCATCTGATGGAGGTGCAACAGACGACGATCGGCAAGGCTGGACTGAAATACTGTGTGATTGCGGTTGGGGCCGCGGCCGGCTCGTTCCTGGCCGGGATTGCCACCGATCGGTTGTTCGGAGGTCGTCGCGCTCCAGTGGTCGCGATCCTGCTGACGATCCTGGGGATCACCACCCTGCTGTATGAGTCGGTCTCACGAGCCTCGACGACCGGGACCGTGCTGTTGCTGGTGGTCATCGGGTTTTGCATCTACGGTCCGCAGGTTCTGCTGGTGGGTACCGCTCCGGTCGACATGGCTCACCGGGGCACTGCCGCAGCGGCTGCGGGATTCGTTAACTTCATGGGCTACATGGGAGCTGCGACCGGTGACGTGGTGACCGGGATCTACTCGAGTGGCTCGGAGGACTCGTGGCAGGTGACAATCTACATCTGGGCCGGTTGGGCATTTGCGGCGGCGTTGACAACCGGAGTGCTGTGGAACACCACCGCCCGGCAGGTTGGTTTGCTGCCGTCGTGGCTGCCGAAGACGATCGCACTGGTATCACTGGTGACCGCGGTTGTTACCGTGCAGGTTGCCGGTGGTCCGGCCTGGCTGGTTGCCGGGATCGTCTTGGCCGTGGGGGGAATGGCGTTGAGTGGTGTCGAGCGATCCCTGGCGGCGGTGGTGGCTGCCCTGGCCCTGGTCGCTTTGGTTCTCCTGTTCATCATCTCCGTTGACGCCGGGGATTTCGCGATGTGGTTCAACGTCATTTCTAGAGTATCTTTGGGATTGGCGACGCTGACATCATTGATGGTCTTTGTGGAGAGGCGGTAGCTGACTATGCGTGCGATCATCATCGGAGCCGGGCGGGGGGCCCGGTTGATGCCAACCACGGCCGATGTGCCCAAGTGCTTCGCCGAGGTCGGTGGACGCCGGATCCTCGACTGGACCGTCGAGGCCCTGACCAACGCCGGGGTCGAGTCGATCGGATTTATCGGGGGGTACCGGATCGAGGCCGTTCAGGCGATTTACCCGCAATTCGATTTCCGGCACAACGTCGACTGGCCCAACAACAACATCCTGGCGTCGCTGTTCTACGCCGAGGACCTGATGGACGAATCCTTCGTGTGCTGCTACTCGGATTGCCTGTTCACCCCCCGTGTCGTGAACGGTGTCATCGAGTCGACCGGTGAAATTGCCCTCTCGGTCGACGTCGGTTGGCGCGAGCGGTACGCCGACCGGACCGAACATCCAACCGACGATGCCGAGAAGATCACGTCCCGGGACGGGCTGGTCACCCGGATCGAGCGGGAGATTCCCGAGGACGAGGCCTACGGAGAATTTACCGGGGTGGCACGTTTCAGTCAGGCCGGTGCCGCGATCCTGCGTCGAGAGTTTCACCGTTGCCGTGAGTCGTTTTCCGGAAAACCGTTCCGGGCTGCCCGCCTGTTCGAAAAGGCCTATTTCATTCACCTGCTACAGGAGTTGGTCGAGTCGGGTGTCGAGATGCACCATGCCGATACGGCCGGTGAATACATCGAGATTGATACACAGCAGGACTTCGAGTACGCCCGCGAATGCTGGGCGGCGGAAGGGATTTCCAGGTGAAGACTCTGCCACTGTTTCCCACGTCGGTGGTCGGTTCGATGCCAAGGCCGGCGTGGGTTCGCGAGCTGATCAACGGTGATTCGGACATCGACGAGTCCGACTACCGGCGACGGATGGACTCGGCAATCCGCTCGGTGATCGCCCTGCAGGAAACCGCGGGACTCGACGTGCTAACCGATGGGGAATGGGGCAGGAAGAGCTACATCGGTGTCATTGCCGAACTGGCGTCGGGATTCGAATTGAGTGTCAGCGAGGACGGTCGGCCCTGGACGGTGGTCACCGAACGGCTCGCACCACGGCAGCCGGGTTTCATCGCCCGGGAGGTCGCCCAGGTGAAACAACTGACCGATTCCGCCGTGAAGGCGACGTTGCCGTCGCCGGCACTGCTCGGCGAGCGGATGTGGGATCCGGTGCAATCGGCGGCCGCGTACCCGACCCGCGAGTCCTTTGTCGAGGCATGTGTTCCGATACTGAGAAATGAAGTCGAGTTGTTACGGGACGAGGGAGTGGCGATCGTGCAGATTGACGATCCCCACCTGTGCCTGTTTGTCGATCCCGAAGTGCGGGCCGGCTACGACGATCCCGACCGGGCGGCCGATTTTTCGGTTGAAATGACCAACCAGGTGGTCGAGGGGATTGACGATGTGCGATTGGCCGTACACCTGTGCCGTCGTGCAGGGGCTCGCGTGCGGGGCGATCACGCCCACCATGGTGGTTATGGCCCGATCCTGGCGGCTCTGAATCGCCTGCGGGTGCACCACCTGACGATGGAATTCACCGCGCCGCAGGCGGGAGATATGGCCGTGTTCGGCGATCTCCGCGATGATTTCGAGATCGGGCTGGGCTGCGTCGGCTGTCAACCCGGGAAGATCGATTCGGTCGAGGAGATTGTCGGCCGGGTCGAGGCGGCGTTGGAGTTCCTGGACGCGTCGCGGATCACGCTCAACCCCGATTGTGGCTTTGCCCCGGGCTCGGCAGCCGAGGTGAGCCTCGACGAGGTCTTCCTGAAGTTGTGCAACGAGGTCGAGGCGGCAAGACGGTTGCGCGAACAGCACGGCTGATCATCGACACCCGGTCAGTCGCTGTCGAACGGGTTGCCCTCGTACTCCATCAACTCGACCACCGCGCCGTCGTCGGTCAGGTAGAATCCGACCTCGAGACCCGGCAGTGGTGTGAATGGTCCCAACACGCAGTCGAGACCACGCGAGGCTTCTTCGAGTGAATCGACGTGGTAGGCCACGTGAGACTGTTCACGAACCGGACCGGTCACCGGGCTGTCCGGCTCGAATCGCAACCACTCGACCTGGTAGGGGTGCTTGGTGAAATCGGTGACCCACACCCGGGTGGCTTCGACAAACACCTCGCCCTGGTGAGAATTCTCGGTGATCAGGCCGATATGAGAGAACTCCATCGAAGGCTCCGGCGTGAGGGACTCGAAAGTCAGTCGGTGCTGCGCTGGGATCGGGATCCCTTGCTGTCGGATGCCCGATGGACCCGCGACGAGTTGACGGGTCGCCGGGTCGCCGATTGTCTTTCCGCTGGAACATCCGGCGGTTCGGGAGTGGGTTCGGGAGTGGGTTCGGGAGTGGGTTCGGGAGTGGG
>PBSL01000009.1 GCA_002726205.1 Planctomycetaceae bacterium
AGGCGATCGCACAGCTGGACCACCCGAACATCGTCCACGTCTATGAGTTCAACCAGCAGGACGACCTCTACTACATCGTGATGAGTTTCATTCAAGGCGAGAGCCTCTCGCAGCGACTGGACTGGGAAGGGACGATCCCAGCCAAGGAGGCTCTCCGGATCACCGTCTCGCTCTGCGAGGCCCTCGCTCACGCCCACCGCAAGGGAATCATTCACCGCGACATCAAGCCGTCCAACGTGCTGTTGAGCAGCGAGGGAGTGCAGAAGCTGGTGGACTTCGGGCTGGCCCGGATCGACTCTGACCAGGGCCAGCACACCCGTGCCGGGGCCACGCTGGGGACCATCGACTACATGTCTCCCGAACAACGCCGTGACGTGTCCGGTGTGGATCACCGTAGTGATCTCTGGAGCCTGGGCGCGACGTTCTACCAGATGCTGACTGGTGAACCACCGCACCCCGTTGAAATGGAGTCAATCCCGGAGTCAATTCACTCGACGATGGCGAAAGTCCTGAAGAGGAAGCCAGACGATCGCTACCAGAGTGCCGAGGAATTCCGCGATGCCTTGAAGGTCGTCCTCGATTCGCTCGAGGATCCCCAACCGCCGACTGGGGGGGAACTGGCCAAGGGGCGATGCACCCAGTGCGGAGTCATCAATGACCTCTCGCGGAAATTCTGTGAGGAATGTGCCACGGCATTACGGGTGTCCTGCCTCTCGTGTGAACAACAAATTCCCGTCTGGGATAAGGTCTGCGGCGAGTGCGGTGGGAGGCAACTGGAACTGCTGGCAGAACGCCGGTCCGGGATGCAGCAACAGCGAGCAGAGGCCAAGTCTCTCAGGGCAGAACACGAGATGGAGACGTCCCGAGCGATTGCCGAGCAGATTGCGGACGAATCAGACGACCGATTGCAACAAGACCACGAGTGGGCAACCGGATTTCTTGAGTCGTTCGTCGAAGAGAGTGTGAAGTACTTCAAGCGCGGTGTCGCTCACCGCCAAAACGGCGACTTTGAGGCGGCGATCAGCGACTTCACCGAAGCGATCCGGCTGAATCTTGAATACGCCCAGGCGTACTTCAACCGTGGCGTCACTCATGGCAAGAACGGCGACTTTGAGGCGGCGATCAGCGACTACACCGAAGCGATCCGGCTGAATCCTGACTACGCTGATAAGTACAGAAACCGATACGTCGATGCGTACAACAACCGCGGCTTCGATCACAACCAAAATGGCGACTTTGAGGCGGCGATCAGCGACTACACCGAAGCGATCCGACTGAATCCTGGAGATGCCTTTACACATCACGCCCGCGGCATCGCCCACTACAACAACGACGACGCAAGATCGGCCATCACCGATTTGACCGAAGCGATCCGGCGGAATCCTGAAGACGCTGTGGCGCACCACAATCGCCACATTGCCTATGACAGAATCGGGGACGTGGAACGGGCGAAAGCGGATCATGCCAGCGCCAGGCAACTGGGGTACAAGTCGTGATCTCTCCCGGCGGATCTGCGAAGGATCTTGCATCGGGTAGACCATTGTCACGATCGACCAGCACGGCACTGGCCCTGGACCGGTCGACGGTGGCGTTTTCTCCCGACCAGCCGGTGCTGGCGGAGATGGACCTGGAGATTGCGACCGGGGAATTCGTTGCGCTGGTCGGCCCGTCGGGATGTGGCAAGTCGACGGTTCTGAGGCTGTTTGCCGGATTGCTTGAAGCCTCGGCCGGGGCGGTGGAGGTCGGACAGGAAGCGCGCCTGGCGCTGGTGTTCCAGGACCCCAACCTGTTGCCGTGGCGGGATGTGGAAGAGAACATCCGGCTGCCCCTGGAACTGCAGGGAGTTTCGTCCGACGAGATGGCCGAACGCGTCCGTGACAGCCTGGAGTTGATCGGGTTTGATCCGACCGATGCGCAGAAGCGGCCGCATGCCCTCTCGGGGGGCATGAGAATGCGGGTGTCGTTGGCGCGGGCACTGGTAACCCGGCCCGACGTGTTGCTGCTCGATGAACCTTTCGCGGCGCTCGACGACCTGCTCCGTGAACAGCTCAACGAGGACCTGCTGGAGATCCACGCCGCGCGGGGCATGACGACCGTGTTTGTCACCCACAACGTGTCAGAAGCCGTTTTCCTGGCCGATCGCGTTGTCGTGATGCCGCCCCGGGCCGGTGATGCCCTCGAACACGTTCCCGTGGGATTTGCCAGGCCGCGGGCGGCGTCGTTGCGTGCCGACGCCGGGTTTGCCCGGCTGGTGGGAGATGTCTCGACGCTGTTGCGGGACGCCGCCCCCGCACGATCGGCGGTGGCGACATGAACCATCCCCGTTGGACGACGATCGGGCCACCGGTGATCCTGCTGCTGGCCGTCCTGGCCACCTGGCAGTTTGCGGTACGCTGGTATGACTGGCCGGTATTCCTGGTACCGGCACCGACCGATGTGATCAGAGCGGTTGTCGAGAGCGGGGACCGTTTGCTGGCCGCGACGGCCCGAACCGCTCTGGCGGCCGTCGCGGGACTTCTCGCCAGCCTGGGACTGGGGGTCGGCGTGGCGCTGGTGTTTTCGCAGTCGAGACTCGTGCGGGCGAGCTGTTACCCCTACGCGATCTTTCTGCAGACGGTGCCGATCATCGCCGTGGCACCGTTGATCATCAACTGGTGCGGGACGGGTTTCTCCAGTGTTGTGCTGGTAACGCTGATCATCAGCGTCTTTCCAATCATTGCCTCGACCACGTCCGGGCTACTGGGGGTCGAGCAGGATCTGCTCGATCTGTTTCGATTGTACCGTGCCGGTCGCTGGCAGATGCTCTGGAACTTGAGACTGCCGCACGCGGTGCCTTCCCTGGTGACTGGTGCCCGTACCAGCAGCGGAATGGCCGTGATCGGCGCGATTGTCGGCGAGTTTTTCGTGGGGCACACGACCCGGCATTACGGCCTGGGCTATCTCGTCCTCAGCACGTCGCAGCACCTGAAGACCGATCACCTCTTCGCCGCCGTGATTGCCTCGGCCCTGCTCGGCATCGCACTTTTCGGTGCGGTGACGCTGATCGGTGCAACGGTGCTGGCCCGCTGGTATCATCTGCCCGAATCGAATGCGAGACCGGGGTAGCGTGATGGCCGACCGAAAGATCCGTGTCTCGACCGTTTGTACAGAGCCCGTCGTGCCGCTGTTGCTGTCATTGTTGCTGGCCTGGTTTGGCACCGGTTGCTCCGACGACACCACGACCACGCCGGACGCGGCCGGGAAGGCGGACGGGGAGGCCACGGAGGTGATTCGGCCACCAACGGCGGTGGCACTGCAGTTGAACTGGTTTCCCGAGGCCGAGCATGGCGGGTTTTTCGCCGCCGAGGAACACGGGCTGTTTGACGAGGTCGGGCTGGATGTCGAGATCCGGCCAGGTGGCCCGGGGACCCAGGTTGTAGCACAGGTGGCCACCGGCCGGATTCAGTTCGGAGTGACCAATGCCGACCGCGTGCTGGTCGGCCAGGCGGCCGGGGCGAAGACGGTGGCGGTGATGGCGGCCATGCAGGTCAGTCCACGGTGCGTCCTGGTCCACGAGAATTCGGGGATCGAGTCGCTGAAGAACCTGGGCCGGGTCGGGACCCTGGCGATCAGCAGCACGGCCACCTGGTCGCTGTTCCTGCAGAAGCAGGTCGATCTCGAGGGTGTTCAGCTCGTGCCCTACGCAGGCAACGTCTCGCAGTTTCTCCTTCAGGACGACTTCGCCCAGCAAGGTTACTCGATCAGCGAACCGTTCGTGGCTCGTGCGAAAGGCGGTCGTCCGCGGGTGCTGATGGTTTCGGACCTGGGTTTCAACCCGTACACGAGCGTGTTGATCACGCGACCGGAACTGGTCAGGGAACAACCGGAGCTGGTGCGGCGAATGGTCGTCGCCTCGGTTCGCGGCTGGCAGGAGTACCTCGACGACCCGAAACGCGGCAACCAGGTCATTCATCGAAGAAACGAGGAAATGGGATTGCCGATCCTGGCCTTCGGGGCCCGTGAACTGAAACGATTGTGTGTGACCGACGAGGTGTCCCGGGAACGGCTGGGATGGATGACGGCCGAGCGTTGGCAGCAGCTGGCGGCCCAGTTGGTCGAGACCGGGGCGATCGAGGCCGACAATCTGGAGGTTGGCCGGGCATTCACCAATGGGTTTCTGCCGGGCAAGCCGACCCGTGGCGATGCCGACGGGGGTTGAAGACCTGCCGGGTTTCCGTCTTGTCAATTCCCGTCAACGCCGGGAGAATAACGGGGGATGGGCCGCGGGATTGGATGCAGCATGTCAGGCACCATGAAGAACGGTTCGCCGAGGGAGTCGAAAAACGGGTCTCCGGCCAGTTCCAGCGTTTCTCCGGACTTCTGGAACGAGCACGATCGAGAAGCGGTCAGCGGCCTGGTGGCGATGGTTCGTCGGGTCGAGCAGCACGCCTTCGAGATTGGTGACCGCGGCCTGATCGCCGACGCCCACAGCCTGCTGAGCGGACTGGTCCAGCTCTACGACCTGCTGCGGGCCTTTCGCAACAGTCCCGACGGGCGGATCAAGGGTCCCCAGGGCGTTGCCAAGAAGCTGGGACTGACCCGCAACGGGGTCTATTGTCGCCTGGAGATGGTGGGCCTGGATCCGGAAGACCTGCGGGATCCATCGGCGGAGGTGATGGAGTTGCTCTCGCGGAGCCGCATCCTCGGGCCGCTCGCCAACCGCCTGCAGGACACCGCCGGCTTGATCTAGCTGCCCGGGGTCGGTTTTTCGGGAAGCGTCATTTCCCCGCTGTCTTGCCGTCGCGTCCAGATGGTCACGCCATCCAGCGAGTCGTCGTCACGGGGGCTGCCCAGCAGCCAGCCAAGAGCGAAGAGCAGCGGGTTGGCCACGACGCCGACCCAGAACGTGTCCTCGACGAGTTCGTGCAGAGCGGGGAACCAGCCGGCAGCCGTCTCGGTGGCCAGGCCGACCCAGGCGGTTACGGTCACGACGGTGACCGTGGTGGCGATGGCCGCCGACCGGCTGGTCGCCCGGCGCGTCAGCAACCCGAGCAGGAACAGCCCGAGAATGCCGCCGCCGAGGATGCTCAACAATTTTGTCTGCAGATCCTCGACGCCCTCGGCCGTCCGCGACGCGTGGATCACCAGGCCGCTGGCGATCATCACGACGCCGACGGCGAGGCTGAGAGCCTTGCCGATCTTGCCGTAGTGACGGTTGGTTTCCCGTGGTCGCCAGAGACGGCGATAGAAGTCGTTGGTAATCGTGGCGGCGATCGCGTTGATGCTGCTGTCGAGTGTCGACATCGCCGCGGCGATCAGGCCGATGATCACAAACCCGGCCACGCCGGCGGGGACCTGGGTCATGATGAAATGCGGAAAGATCTGTTCATCGGTCAGCGTGGTGATGGCCGGATCGGCCTGGAAGCGGTAGAAGGCCCACAGTGCGGTGCCGACGAGCAGAAAATAGCCCCAGACGGGTACCGTCAGCAGACCACCGATCCACAGTGCCCGGCGAGCCTGGCGGTCGCTGCCGGCGGCAAAATACCTCTGTACGGTGGTCTGGTCGGTGCCGAGGATCTGAAGGAAGACGATGATCTTGGTCAGCATCGTCGCTCCCAGCGTGTGACGACTGGCGTCTCCCGGCCATGCGCCAACCGTCAGCTTGTCGTGTTCACGCGCCACGTCAATCAATCCGCCGAACCCACCGGGGATGCCCGCCAGCAGTATGGGCAGACAGATCAGTCCACCGCCGATCAGGGCAATGCCCTGCACAACGTCGGTCCAGATCACCGCTCTGAGTCCGCCCAGCACGGTATAACCGGCGACGACGACACCAAACACGATCATCACGACGTCGAGCACCCATTCTTCCCGCCGACCGATCATCAACTGGATCGACTCGGAGGCGACATAGAGAATCAGGCCCATGCGGGCGAGGTGAAATCCGATGAAGGCCCCCCCCGCGTAGAGCCGGGCCCACAGCCCGAAGCGACGTTCGAGGTACTCGTAGGCCGATTGCAGGCCGCCGGCCCGGTAGAACGGGATGAAGAGCATCCAGGCAACCGGAACCGCCAGCAGGTAGGTGGCGTTGGCCGGAAAGTGTCGCCAGTTGGTCTGGTAAGCGGCCGCCGGCAGGGCCAGGAACGTCATCGAACTGACGATCGTGGCCATCAGCGAAAAACCGACCGCCCAGCCAGGCAGTGAGCGGTCGGCAAGAAAGTACCCGTCGGCGGTGCGACTCTTGCGGGAACAAAGGGCACCGATCCCGGCAATCAGGGCCATCCCCAAACCGATCACGACAATGTCGGCGGTGCGGAGTGTTGCGGCCACGGGTCGGGTGATCCACGGGCTGGGCCGATGGACTTCGTCGGGAGGCTGATTGTCCTGAAAGTCCCTGGGCTACTTCTTCTTTTTACCTTTGCCCTTGCCGGACTTGTCCTTCTCGATGCCCAGCAGGATCACCTCGAAGATCAATGTCGAGTTGGGACCGATATCCGCCCCGGCACCCCGTTCCCCGTACCCGAGGCTCGCGGGGATGAACAACCGGTAGCTTGACCCGACTTTCATCAGTTGCAGGGCCTCGGTCCAACCCTTGATCACCCGGTTGGCGGCAAAGCTGACCGGCTTGTCGGTCAGATTCGGCGACTTGCCCTTGTAGGACGCGTCGAAGACGGTGCCGTCGATCAACGAACCGCGATAGTGCACTTTCACCGTGTCGGTCGCCTTCGGGCTGGGACCGCTGCCGGCTTTCAGGACCAGGTACTGCAGTCCGCTCTTGGTCGTCTTGACACCTTTTTTCTTGGCGTTGGCGGCGAGAAATGCCACACCGGCCTTGGCGTTCTTGTTGGCGGCCGCCTTGCTCTTGGCGGCCTGCTGTGCCTGCATCTCGCGCTGGAATGCGGTCAACGCCGCCTGGATTTGCTGATCGCTGAGAGCGGGTTTCTTGCCGGCGAGCGTTTCGGCGATTCCCTGGGCCAGCAGCTTCGGATCGACATCCAGGCCCTGCCGCTTCAATGCCTGCCCGATTTGCAGCCCGATGGCGTAGCTGGCCTTGTCACGGATGGTTTTCAACCCGCCGGCCGCGGCCTTGGCAGCGGGTTTTTTCGCCTTTGCGTCCTGGGCACCTGCTTGAGGAGCCGGGATCGCCAGGCTCGTGAGGAGTGCGAGTCCAAGTGTCAGGGTCAGTCGAGAATACGGCAT
Organism: Planctomycetaceae bacterium; assembly: GCA_002726205.1. GTDB lineage: Bacteria > Planctomycetota > Planctomycetia > Planctomycetales > Planctomycetaceae. The sequence goes on from PBSL01000009.1 coordinate 7,180, forward strand.
GCCTGTCGTCTCCGACCGGGTCAAGAGGAGAAACCGCGTCGGACCCGGTACTGCCGACAAAGGTTCAGTTCACAGCCCAAGCGATGACCGGTGAGCCAGAAGGTTCAAACAACGGCATCTACCCTACCGCGTCGAAACGGCCACGACCAGTCCGGGCATCATGCCACCACAGGGCTGTAAAGATCGGCACCAGCAGCAACGCCGCCCACTGGTACCCGGTCCATCCCCCCCACAAGCGAACCTCCGGTCTCAGGAACTCGGTAGCGAATCGGAAGACGAAGTACAGCAGGAGGTAGAGCTTGATGAGTTGTCCACGAAGCAGTCCGTCGCGGCGCATCACGGCCAGCGCCACTCCGCACGCCAGGTGAAACGCCGTTTCGTACAACTGCGTCGGATGCCGCGACACCCCGTCGCCAAAGTCGATTCCCCAGGGGGCCGAGGTGGCGATCCCGTGACAACAGCCGTTGGTGAAACAGGCCAGCCGGCCGATCGCGACAGCCACCGGCACCGAGACGGCAAAGCTGTCCCCGGTGCTGACGCGGACACCCGACCACCACTTCGCCAGTTCAACTCCCACGTACCCGCCCACCAGCCCGAGCATGATCGTCTTGCCGTCGGCCAGCAGGGCGCGACCGCTAAGCAGTGCCGCCCAGTCGCCGTCGACAACATACACCAGCACGAATGGCAGCTTCGCCGCCAGGAATCCTCCACTGAAAGCCCCCAGGCCCACCATCACTCGCTGGTGGAACGACAACCCGAGCCGGGCCTGGCTGTCCCGGGACAACCAGGCGGCCACGGCCACCGCGGCCAGCATGATGGCCGCGTAGGTGAATCGACCACTCATGGGGAGGCGACCGCGGCCAGTTCGGCCAGCCGATCGAGCGTGGGCAACGGGACGTGGCCCTCGCGGTACAACACGTTGTAGGCGCAGAACGGGACCACGTGTCCGCTGGGCAACACGTGGTGGATGCAGCACTTCATCACGCGACGGACATCAAAGTTGTAGGCATCCAGGAACGACGTGATCGTGATCCTGAAGACGTCCTCGGGGTCGAGATCTTCGGCCAGTGCCCGTTGGAAAAACTCCAGCGGCAGCGAGTCGTCGCCGGCCGGCACGATCGGTTCATCGGTCAGCAGCGGCAGCTGAAGATCCGCGACAGGTGCCGACGACGAGGACGGTGTGCCGCAACCCTCGGGACCACAACAGCCCAGCCGACCAAGGTAGGTCTCGATCAACTCGCGTGCCCGCGGGCGGTTGAACGTGATGCCGTTGGCCAACAGGTCGGTGTTGTGCCTGGCATCGATGAAACGCAGCAGCGGGATCGCCCGATCGCCGGAGCGGTAGGCGTAGCTGAGCGTGTGGCAGTTGGGATGAGCGCACGGCAGCGGCATGAAATCATCGGCTGTGAACAGGCCGTTCGTCTGCGATTCGATCAGCGAAACCACCTCGGGAAACGTGATCCGGTTTTCGATCATCTCGGGCAATACGTGTCGCCCACTGTAGGTCGCCGGCTGCAAGCTGATCCCGGTCACCCACGATCTCTTCAATCCGTATTCGACGATGGCTCCGAGCTCGTCCTCGTTGACGCCTGGTTGGACGGTCGTGACCAGGGTGGTCCGCAGGCCCAATGCTCCCAGGGCTTCGACGGCCAGCTGCTTTGTTTCGACCAACGCCTCGCCGCGAAGCGCCTCGTAGGTCGTGTCGCGGAAACCATCGAACTGCAGGTAGATTTCGAGTCGATGGCGGTAGGCGGCGACGGCCTCGAGGAATTTCGGGTCGTGGGCGAAACGGATGCCGTTGGTGTTGATCATCACGATGTCGATCGGCTGGCCGCAGGCGTAGTCGAGGATCTCGAGGAACTCGGGGTGGATCGTCGGTTCGCCGCCGGAGAGCTGCAGTACCTCGGGCCGGCCCTCGACCTCGACCAGTCGGTCGATCGCTTGCCGGCTCTCTTGCAGCGACAGGTGCCGACCTCCCGGCCCGCTGGATGCGTAGCACATCGGGCACGACAGGTTGCAGGAATCGGTCAACTCGACCAGTCCCACGCAGGTGTGTTGTTCGTGCTCGGTACACAGCCCGCATTCGTACGGGCAGCCCTTGCCGGTGGAGGTCACGCCGACCTGTTGCGGGATCCTGCCGGGAACACTGAATTCAAGACGGTCGTAGCTGTTGACGTCATTGCAGATGAAATCTTCGCGTGAACCGTGGGTCGGACAGTGCTTGCGGAAATACACGCGGCCACCCCGCTCGATGATCTTCGCCGGCACCAGCGACAGGCACTCCGGGCAAAGGCTCTGTGTCATCCCGAGAAAGGTGTGGTCGCGAAATGTCGTGGACATGGCGGGTTGGTCCGGCAGGGAGTCAGTGAGCGGTTGGGCTCGGCTCTAGAAACGAAACAGTATCGAGCAGCCGATGAAGAACGCGGCAACGGCGGCCAGCAACACCACGGCGGCACAACCGACGCCGGTCAGCCCCCGCGCCCAGCCACTGCCGCCCGAGGTCGCCGAGACGCTCCACTGGGGATCGACCGAATCCAGGAGATTGCCGCAGTTGGTACAGGAGGTCGAGTCCAGCGAGGTCTGGGATCCGCAATGCGGGCAGGCAATGGTCATGTCGCCGCCATCGGGCGAGTCAGGCATATCAACATCTCCGACGTCGAAGTTGCCGTGATTGTGCGGTTGATCAGCGGGCGACGGCAAGACCGAATCGGTGGGAAGTTGGGGCCCGTCCCACCTCGGCTGAGGCAGTTGCAAACGGCCTGGTGAATTCGTAGAACAGAAATCCGGTTGCGTTGGACGGTCTCGCTGGCAGGTCGTCCCGGTTCCCTGGTTTTGCTGCGGTTGTCCACGATGCCCACTGTCTTGATTACCCCCGAGGCTCTTCTCGAACAGCCCGGCCCCCATGTCGACCGCCTGGTCGGAGCGGGTTTCGAGGTCCGTTATCCGCAGGACAGGTCTTTCACCCGGGGCCATTTCGGGACCGACGAGACGATAGCCCAGTTCGAAGGCATCGATGCGGTGTTGGCCGGTGGGGAACGGTTGACCGAGGCGGTCCTGGAAGGGTGTCCAGGATTGCGTTCGATTGCCCGCTGTGGAGTGGGCTTTGACCGTGTCGACATTCCCGCGGCGACCCGATTGGGCCGCGTCGTCACGATCACACCAACGGCCAATCACGCGGCGGTGGCCGAGCAGGCGATCGCGTTGATGTTTGCGGCAGCCAAGCGTGTGGTTCCTCACGATCGGCTGGTCCGTTCCGGCGGCTGGTCCACCGAACCGATGCAGCCGATTCGAGGTCGCACGCTGGGGATCTTCGGGCTGGGTCGCATCGGTCGTAGCATGGCGACGCGGTGTGCGTCGCTGGGCATGACGGTGATCGCAACCGAGAAGTATCCCGACGAGTCGTTCTGCACCGAGCAGGGGATCGAACTGGTCGATTTCGACACGCTGCTGGCCGGAAGCGACTACCTCAGTATTCACTGCCCGATCAACGATGAAACCCGGGGAGTGTTCGATGCCGGCGCGTTGGCCCGGATGAAACCCGGCAGCGTGTTGATCAACACGGCACGGGGTGGGATCATCGTGGAAAGTGACCTGCTCGTCGCGTTGCAGGACGGGCCACTTTCGGCCGCCGGGCTGGATGTCTTTGAACAGGAACCCGCTGGAGCCGACAACCCGTTGTTTGCTCTGGAAAATATCGTTGTCAGCCCGCACCTGGCCGGTGCGGATGTGACCAGCCTGCAGGACATGGCCAACGAGGCGGCCGACTGTATTGCCACACTCTACGAGGGCAACTGGCCCGAGGCGGCCGTGGTCAATCCTGATGTTCGAGCAAACTGGTCCTGGTAGCCACCACTGTTGACCGTTTCCCTTTCCGTTCTCGAATCCGAGCCATCCCCCATGTCGGTAGAAACCGTTTCCCTGGTTGCCGATCTGCACACCGTTCGCTGTGGCGGGTGCAAGGTCGCCGTTGAAGATCCCATGGCCGTGAGTTGTTCGGTCTGCGGGTCCACGTTCGGCAACGTCACGTCGATCCACGTGGGCCTGGCTGCTCGTCTGAACGTGCAGCGCGATGGAATTGTGTCGGCAGCCGGCGAGGGGGAGGAAATGGTGGCGGTGCCCCGCAGCGTGCTGGCGGAATTGGCCGCTGCCCTGGCCGAAGTCGATGGTGCTGACAAGCTGGCGGCGGCGGCGGGTGTTCTGGCCGAATCGTCACCGACTGTGTCTGCAGAGAAGGTGGCTGACGAGGCTGTCAAAGCGGGCGCGAGTGCCCGGGAGGTTGGATCCCTTGCCTGAGTTCAAGAATCCCGTCAAGGAACGTCTCGCGGCCGGTCAAGCCGCCTGGGGTGTTGCGCTTCCCGACAGTTCCGACCTGCTCGCCAAGATGTCAGTCGATACCGGCGTCGAGTTTCTCTGGATTGACCTGGAACACCGGCCCTATGGACCCAACGAGATTCGCTGGGCGCCGGTAATCTGTCGTCAGGTTGGTGCGTCTGCGATGGTCCGTGTTCCCGGGCTCGATGCCCTGTGGATCAAGAAGGCGCTCGACATCGGTGCCAGCACGATCATGGTGCCGCAGGTCGACACGGCCGATCAGGCGCGACGGGCCGTCGAATACTGCAAGTACCCGCCGGAAGGTTCACGGGGCGTTTCGCCTTTGTGGACCCTGCTGATGAACGTTGACTGGACCGATTACCTGCCGGCCGCAAACGAGGAAACGGCCGTGGTTGTCCAGATCGAGTCGCCCCAGGGGCTGGAGAACATCGACGAGATTGCCCAGGTCGAAGGTGTCGACGTGGTCTTTGCCGGTCCGCAGGACATCGCCGCGTCGCTGGGCGTGATCGGTCAGCCGGGTCATCCCGATGTCGTCAAGATACTCGAGGAGTTCCCGGCCCGGGTTGGTCAGTTCGGCAAACCGGCCGGAATTACCGACGGCGGCTACGACAAGTCGGCTCACTGGTACGATTGCGGCTACCGCTTCATCAACATCGGTACGATTGCTCACATGGGGACCCAGGGAGTCAGCGAGGCGTTGTCGAAGTTGCGGGAGCGAGAGACCTAGTCGCCACCCGATCGTCTCGACCGATCGTCGGCGGTTCGCTACCATGGCCGCCCGCCATGGATCCGACCCGCATCCGCAATTTTTCGATCGTCGCCCACATCGACCACGGCAAGAGCACGCTGGCCGACCAGTTATTGCTCCAGACCGGGGCGATCACCCAACGCGAGTTCCGCGAGCAGATTCTCGACGATCTCGACATCGAGCGGGACCGGGGGATCACCATCAAGGCTCGCACCGTGGCTCTCTCGCACCAGTGGCAGGGAGTCGATTACGAGCTGAACCTGATCGACACGCCCGGGCACGTGGACTTCCACTACGAGGTATCTCGGAGCCTGGCAGCCTGCGAGGGCGCGCTCCTGCTGGTCGACGCGTTCCAGGGTGTCCAGGCCCAGACGGTTGCCAATGCCTATGCGTCCATCGAAGCGAATCTCGAGATCATCCCGGTAGTCAACAAGATTGACCTGCCGGTCACGCGTGTCGAAGAAGTGCTGGCCGAGATCGAGACGGTGCTGGGACTGGATTCCGAGGAGACGCTGCTGGTCAGCGCCAAGGCCGGTCTCGGGATCGAGGATGTCTTCGAGGCGATTCTCGAGAGGATTCCGCCTCCGCCGGGACAAGCCGACAACCCGTTGCAGGCCCTGGTCATTGACAGCAAGTACGACAGCTACCGCGGAGTGATCATCTATCTCCGCGTGATGGAAGGAACGATCCGCACCGGAGAAAAAATCCATTTCATGCGGGCCGGAACCGAACACGAGGTCCTGGAACTGGGCCAGTTCAGGCCGGCGATGACGGAATGCTCGTCACTGGGACCCGGTCAGGTCGGTTACCTGGTTACCCGGATCAAGGAACTGGGGGCAGTCCATGTCGGGGAGACCGTAACCGGAGTAAGCCGGCCCGCCGAGGAACCTCTGGCCGGTTACCAGGAACCACAGCAGATGGTCTTCTGCGGCATGTATCCGACCCAGGCAACCGATTTCGAGACGCTGCGGGAGGAACTGCAGAAGTTGAGCCTGAACGACTCGAGCTTCACGTTCCAACCGGAGACCAGTGAAGCACTGGGATTCGGCTACCGTTGCGGGTTCCTCGGGATGCTGCACATGGAGATCATCCAGCAGCGGCTCGAGGGTGAGGCGGGGATCGAATTGGTGCAGACGGCACCCAACGTGACCTACCAGGTGCTGTTGAAGACCGGAGACGTCATCCGCGTGGACAACCCGCAGGAGTTGCCCGACAGCGGTACGATCGACGAGTTGCGGGAACCGGTGGCGCGGGCGACGTTCATCATTCCGGCCGAGAAGATCGGTGCGATCATGACGCTCTGCGAGGACCGACGCGGGCAGTACAAGAGCACCGAGTATCTCGGGCCCGAACGGGCCCAGATCGTCTACGAGATGCCCCTGGCCGAGATCGTCTACGATCTGCACGACAGGTTGAAGAGCGTCACGCGGGGTTACGGGACACTCGACTACGAAACACTCGGGTTTCATGCCGCGAACCTGGTCCGGCTGGATGTCCTGGTCAAGGGACGTCGCGTCGATGCGCTCTCGACCATCGTGCACCGCTCCCAGGCCGACCGTCGTGGTCGATCACTCGTCAGGCGGTTGAAGGAGGAGATTGCCAAGCACCAGTTCGAGATTCCTCTCCAGGCGGCCATCGGGACCCGGGTGATTGCCCGCGAGACGATTCCGGCCATGAAAAAGAACGTGACGGCGAAGTGCTATGGCGGAGATATCACACGAAAGCGGAAGTTGTGGGCCAACCAGCGAGCGGGTAAGAAGCGGATGAAGCAGTTCGGTGAAGTCGAGATTCCCCAGAAGGCCTTCCTGTCGGTCCTGGACACCAGTGGAGACCACTAGATGGCGCGGGGTGGCAGTGCGGTGCGGGGTTTGGCCGAGTTGGTCACCTGTATTGCGATCGCGGTCACGTTGCTGAAGGGGTTCCTGGTGGAGGGATTCCTGATCTCGACGGGATCGATGGCCCCGCAACTGCTCGGTTTCCACAAGCGGGTCACCTGCCCCGAATGCGGGTTTGAGTTTGCCCGGGGAGTCAACGTGGACGATCCCGCCTCACGGTCCCCGCTGGCCACCTGCATCAACTGCGGCCAAACCGGCATCGCCATCACCGGTGTCCCCCGCAACGAGGGGGACCAGTTGCTGGTCCACAAGTTGCCGTGGGTGTTCTCGCAGGTGAAGCGATGGGAGCCGATCGTGTTTCGGCGACCGGGACGGGCGACGATGGCTTTCGTGAAGCGGGTGATCGGTTTGCCGGGCGAGTCGGTGCAGATCAGAGGTGGCGATGTCCACGTCGATGGTCGGTTGTGTCGAAAAACACTCGCCCAACAACGCGCCACCCGCGTTCCAGTCTACGACGACCGGTTTCGGCCGGCTGGCGGTTCCACCCGCTGGACCCTGGGCCGGGGGTGGTCGGATACCCGGGGCCGTTTTCGTTTCAAGCCGACGCAGGCGGCGACCAGTTGGCTCGAATACCACCACCTTGACGTTGACCAGCCCGGACCGGTCCGGGATCGGTACCCGTACAATCCACGAGAACCCAGGTCCCGAACCCACCGGGTTCGGGATCTGATGCTGACGCTGCGTGCGGTCGAATCGGTCGGGTCGAACCGGCCGGGCCGATTGAGGATTGAACTCGACAGTGCGACACACCGGGTGGCGTGGGTTCGCGACCTTGGCCGGGGTCGGCAGTGGCTGGAAATCGACGGACGCAAGGGGGCCCCCGTCGGGTTGACCGGCGGCACCGCCGAGAAGTCTCGCGTACTGGAATTCTCGACCGTCGACCAAACGCTGCAGGCCACCGCCGACGGTCGCCAGGTGTTTCCGGCCTACCCGTTAGATACCGGGAAACAGCCTGCGGTCGAGGACGCGTCGGGTCTGGAGAGGCCGTTGTTGAGGCTGGGCGCTGCCGGAGGGGTGTTGTCGATCACCGGTATCCGCATCGACCGCGATGTCTTCTATCGTGGGAGTCCCCGGCAGAATGCGACCGGTACACCCTGGAAGCTGGGGCCGAACGAGTACTTCATGCTGGGGGACAACAGCCCGGTTTCACTCGACAGCCGTTCGTGGTCGATTCCCGCCGTGCCCGCTCGACTGATCATCGGACGGCCCCTGCTGTTGCACCTGCCGTCACGTCAATGGGAGTTGAGGATCGGGAATTCGTCCCGATACATCCGCATTCCCGACCTCGGTCGAATCCGGTATATTCGCTGATTCCTTCACCCGTGGTCTTGCCGCAGGCCCCCGTGCCCGGCGGAGACGCTTCATGGCCAACGCAGCCGACTCTCAGCCGAAGACCACCACCTCGGCAACCGATCTGCTGAGGGACAAGGAGCCTGAGCGGAAGGGGGGCTGGCGGGAGACGATCGAGTCGTTCGCGATCGCATTCATCCTGGCGTTCGTGTTCAAGACCTTTGAGGCCGAGGCGTTTGTGATTCCGACCGGGTCGATGGCACCGACCCTCTACGGGCGGCACAAGGACGTTGACTGCGAGAAGTGCGGCCACGGATTCTCGATTGGAGCCAGTGACGAACTCGAAGAGGACTGGCTGCAACCGGTCTACCGGATCGACTCGGCATACTGTCCCAATTGCCGGTTCGAAAACGACGTCCGCGAGCTGCCAGTCTTCAAGGGTGACCGAATCCTGGTCAACAAATTCCCTTACGAGTTTGGTGAGCCCAGCCGCTGGGACGTGGCGGTGTTCAAGTATCCCGAGGAACCCAATACGAATTACATCAAGCGGCTGGTCGGCCTGCCCGAGGAGACCCTGGTGATCCACCGCGGGAACCTCTACCGGGAACTCCCCGACGGCAGCCGCGAGATTCTCAGGAAGGATGACCCGGACAAACAGAACGTGTTGCAGATCATGGTTCACGACAACGACCACCTGGAGACCGAGTTGCACCAGCGAGGTTGGCCACGCCGCTGGGCCGCGGTCCGTCGTGACTTTGATGACCCGAGGGCGGTGGCTGGTTGGGTCGAGACTTCTGACGGCTGGGCAGAGACTGACAGCGGTCGCGCATTCACGCTGCCGGTCGGCGAAACGCCGGCCTGGTTGCGGTATCGACATTTCGTGCCGCGACCGGAGACCTGGGTTGCGACCGAGCCGCTGGGCACCTCCCGGCCTCGCCTGATCACCGATTTCTGCGGGTACAATGCCTACGAGGGTGGTCGCAGCAGCGGCGGTCGAGACCAGGACTTTTACTGGGTCGGTGACCTGACGATGAACTGCCGGGTGACGATCGGCGAGGTCGGCGACCAGGCACGACTGGTGCTGGAACTGATCGAGGGCCGTCGCCGCTTTCGCGTGATCCTGGACCCGGCCGGAACCGTCCAGGTGACATCGAAAATCGATTTGAACCGGGGTGCGGACGAGGAGGAACTGCTGGGCCAGGCCCGGATTCCTCGATTGGAGACGGGCTCGCACCAGTTCCGGTTTGCCAATGTCGATGATCGGCTCTGCCTGTGGATCGATGACGACCTGGTCGAGCTGGGATCAGCCACGAGCTACCGCTGCGATCCGACCGAGTTCCCCGGTCCCGGAATTGGCGACCTCTCGCCGGCCGGAATTGCCGCCAAGGGTATCGAGTTGACCGTCGATCGCCTGCGGATTTACCGCGACATTTACTACCGGAGCGAGAAAGCCAGGGAGCCGAGCATGGCGGCCGATCCCGATTACAGCAAGGAGAGTACGAATCAGCTGGAGTTGTTGGCGAGTGTCGACGATCCGAGAGCGTGGGAGGAAGTGTATTCTCAGACAGCCCACGAGGTCGTTTTCGAGCTCGGTCCCGACGAGTTCCTGATGCTCGGTGACAATTCTCCCAGGAGCAAGGACGGGCGACTGTGGGGGAATAGCCGCGGGGCCAAACATCGTCACGCGGTACCGCGATCGGCCCTGGTCGGCAAGGCCTTCTACATCTACTGGCCGCACGGGGTACCGTTCCTGAACAACGGCCGCGGATTTCCCGACGACGGGGACTCGATCCTGGGAAAGATCCCGGTCATGAACCGATGGTTCTTTCATGTCGAGCCGTCGGTCGAGACCGGCCGTACGAAATTGACAGACTATCCGAATGTTCGCATCCCATTTTATCCCCAGTTCAGTCGAATGAGACGGATCCGTTAGCTGCTGACTGGCGACCACGGGTCAGGGAGGACCCTCGCGATGCCCCTGCTGGAATGTCGAGGACTGGTCAAGGACTACCCGGGCAAGCGGGCCGTCGATGGTGTGGATTTCTCCGTCGAGCGAGGGGAAATCGTCGGGCTGCTGGGCCCCAACGGGGCCGGGAAGACCACGTCGTTTCGTATGACGTGCGGCCTGGTGACGCCCACCGAGGGTCGCGTGATTCTGGATGGTACCGATGTGACCGACTGGCCCCTGTACCGCCGCGCGCGGCAGGGCCTGGGTTACCTGCCCCAGGACGACAGCGTCTTCGGGAAACTGACCGTTGCCCAGAATCTGCAGGTCGTCCTGGAATTTCTCGGCGTCAAGCGGGCCGAGCGTCACAGGCGGATGGGTGAACTGCTCGAGCAATTCTCGTTGGCCGACCGCACCGATCAGGTCGCTTCGACACTTTCCGGGGGCGAACGTCGTCGGCTCGAGATTGCTCGTTGCCTGGCCAGTCAACCGCAACTGATCCTGCTGGATGAACCGTTTGCCGGTGTCGATCCGGTGACGATCAGCAGCATCCAGGAGATCATACACCGCCTCTGCGAGCAGGGAATTTCGATCCTGCTGACAGATCATCGTGAGCGCGAGACGCTGACCGTGACCGATCGGGCCTACGTGGTCTACCAGGGCAAGGTGCTTGTCAGCGGGTCACCCGCGGAAGTGCTGGCCGACGAACAGGCCCAGCGGATCTACTTCGGATCACAGGACGCGCTGCCGACCAGGGCTGCCTGACGCATCAGAGCCGGAAGGAAAGCGTGTTGAGCACGACGAAGAGGATTCCCAGGAAGATCATGATCGTCAGGAAAATCCGTCTGGCACGCGAGAAAATCCGCGATGTCAGCTCGTAACGGCTGGCGCTGTAGACCAGGCTGATCACGACGACCAGGGGCAGGATGTACCAGGTGTTGTGAGCGTCCACGATGTGAGTCTCCCGGATCGACGTCAGTCGGCCGCGGCTTGTTCGGAATCGTCTTCCTCGTCACCGTACCCGTAGGCCGGGCCCTCCAACGCGTCCCAGATTGCCAGCAGGTTCAGCAGGCCGGCAATCCAGGTGAAGACCTGGGCGAGTTCGAAACGTCGTCCGAGTCGTCCGTGGAGTTCCTGCAGGGCTTCTTCTTCAAGCGGGACCTGGAACCAGTTCCAGAAGTCTCTGGGGACGGTCCCTTCGACGATGCCTTCGCGATCGCCATTCTGGACGTCGCACCGCACGTATCGTGCTGTGCTCGAGAACAGGCGAACGGAAGTTTCCTTGTCACGCCGGAGGATCGACGGTGTGATTTCATCGTGGACAAACACCCTTCGCGTGGCCATCGGTTCGCGAATCAGTGTCAGCGACACGGCCTGGCCATCGTCGAGAGTTCCCTCGAGAGTGCCGGTAACGGCAGCGGCTTCACGCTGCCAGTGAATGGTCCCGGTGATCTCGTGGATCTTCGAAGTCGGTCGTGTGTCGGGATCGACGGGGTGAATCGTGAGCTGGTCCGGGTCCGGATCGTAACGGAGTCGCCCGCTGAAGGGGGCGTCCAGCGTTTCATCGATGGCCCTGCCCTGCTCGAGGTAGCGGCCGGCCTGCCAGCGGGCCGGCAGGGCCGGCAGGCCGACAAGAACCTGCGAGAGGTATCCGAACGAGCGGTGGCCCCCGGGTTCCCATCGCCAGTAGACGACTTTCCATTCCCCCAGGACCATGCCGCCGACAAACAGGCCGATAATGCCGACCGAGTAGATCGCGGCCTTGACGAGCCGGCCCTGGTAGAGGTGTCCGGCACCGGGGATCAGGAAGGCAAGCACGGCCGCCAGCCAACGATTCTTCAGGTCGACCTGTGGCGACGTCATCGAGGCGAACGGTTCCGGTGGGAAAGTGAAAGACCGGGTGACGAAACCCGGCAGCAAACGTCGGCGATCATTGTAGGTCGGTCCCGAAACGTCAACCAGCCCAACCACCGGCAGGGTGGATCATCCGCCCCTCGCCGCTGCCAGGGGCCAGGCCCAGGGAACCACGACGACGGTGACGGCCCAGACGATCACACTGAGCAGGCCGCCAAATCGCAGGTAGTCGCCGAACCGGTAACCGCCGGGTCCATAGACCATCAGGTTCGTCTGGAATCCGATCGGGGTGGCCAGGCTGGCAGCGGAGGTGACGGCGACCGCGATGACGAACGGGAACGCGCTGGCACTCACCGAATCAGCAGCGGCAACCGCGATCGGAAACATCAGCACCGCGGCCGCCTTGGCGGTGATGATGTTGGTCAAGACCAGCGACAGCGCGGCCACCAGGGCCAGCATTGCCCGGGGATGATTGACGATCGAATCGTCGATGAGTCCGTAGGCCGTTTCGGCGGCCCCGAACAGCAGGCTGGCCACCCGCTCGGCGGCATGGCTGTCGTGCATCGCCTGGCCGATTCCCAGTCCAGCGCCGATCGCCAGCACCACGCTCCAGTTGATCGATTGCCGGGCTTCGCTTCCGCTGAGGCAGCCGCTGGCGAGCATGGCGAACGAGGCGACCAGGGCGGCCAACAGCATGCTGACCCACTCCATCGCCACCGTCAAAACCATCGCCAACAGGATACCCCGGGCCACCCAGGTCCGGTGATGACGTGGTGGCGAGAAGTCATCGATGGCGCTGACCAGGTAGAAGTCGCGCCGGTTTCTCTGCTGCCGGAGAAATCTCGGGTGAGCCTCGAGCAACAGCGTGTCGCCGGGTCGCAGACGGATGTCTCCAATCTTGCTGTTGATCCGTTTTCCGTGACGGGCCACGGCGATCACCGCGGCCGCGTAGTGACTGCGGAATCGACCGTCTCGAATCGTCCGGTGGATCATCGGACAACTGGCGGAGACGACCGCTTCGACCAGGCAGCGCTCGGTTCGTGGACCGTCGAGCTGGAAAACCTGGTCGGTTGCCGGTTCCAGTCCGGAGATCTTCTGCAGGTCCACCACGCTTTCGACGATGCCGACAAAGACCAGCCGATCCTCGGCCTCGAGAAGCTGGTCGGATGCCACCGCCGGCAGCACGCGGTCGCCACGAGAGATTTCCATCAGGTACATGCCCGGCAGGTTTCTCAGCCCGGCCGCCTCGATCGATCGCCCCACCAGGGGACTGCCGGCTGCAACGAGCATCTCGATGGTGTATTCCCGGGGGTCGTCGGCGGAGGCAATCGCCGGGCGGCGATCGGGCAGCCACCAACGCGAAAACACCAGGATGTAGACCATCCCCACCACCGCAACCGGGATGCCGACCCAGGCGATGTCGAACATTCCCAGTCCGTACCCCTTGCCGCCAAGATCCAGGCGGTGGGAGTCGATCATCAGTCCGTTGATCACCAGCGTGGTGCTGGTGCCGACGAGCGTGCAAAGTCCGCCGAGGATCGCCGAGTAGCTCAGCGGCAACAACAACCGTGAAATCGCCAGGCCGTGCTTGTGGGCCCAGTCCCTGACGACCGGCAGGGCCATCGCAACCACCGGTGTGTTGTTCAGGAAGGCGCTGGCCAGTGACACCGGGAGCATCATCCGGGCCTGGGCGAGTGGCAGGTTGCGGGACTGACCGAGCAGCGCCTGTCCTGTGCTCCCAAGTCCTCCGGTCTGTCGAAAACCCTCGACCACGACAAACAACGCCGCAATCGTCACCAGTCCCTCGTTGGCAAAACCCAGCAGTGCGTTCTTTGTTTCGGCAAAGGCACCACCGGCCATCAGCAGGACAAGTCCTCCCAGCAGGATCAGGTCCGGGGAGGTTCTCAGCCTCGCCAGGGCGACAATCACCAGGGCCACGATCAGCAGTGTCCAGCTGGCCGGGTCAATCATGATTACCATCACCGTGCTGGTCAGACGGGGTCGACGCGAGCACGGCGTCCAGCACCCGTTCATGCAGTGGACCGTTGGTGACGACCACGCCCCGGTTGGCCGACAGCGTACGGCCGAGCGAGAAATCCAACGGGCGGCCGTGGGTGTCGCTGACCTGCCCCCCGGCCTCACTGACGACCAACGCACCGGCCGCGTGATCCCAGATCTTCTCCCGGTACGTGTCGTTGACGGGAAGCCGCAGGTAGATCTCCGCTGCGCCATCGGCGACCGTGGCGTACTTGGCCTGGCTGTCGAGTCGGACGGGCTGGCCGCCGAGTCCCAGGTCTTCGGCGATCCGCGCCGAGCGATCGTGGGCGCTGTGGGCGGATTCGACCGATTCGCACAATCGCGCCAGCCGCATGTCCTGGCAGTCGCTGACCTGAACCGGGCGCGAGTCGTTGGGATTGCCGACCGGGGCAACCCGGGCACCCTGGTCCTTCACAGCCCAGTAAACCAGTCCTCCGGCGGCAGGATCGCCCAGCTGCGGACAGCCGAGCGCGGCGACTTCAACCCGGCCGTCGATGATCAGGGCCAGGGCGACGGCGTAGTGTCCCTTCCTGAGAAAACCCTTCGTGCCGTCGATCGGATCGAGTGTCCAGAACCGTTGACATGGTTGAGAGCTGCCTCGATCGATCCAGTCACAGATCGTCTTTCCCTCGGCCTCGACGCCCACCGAAGCCAGTTCACGGCCGACGCGTGCGAGAAAAGTGGACTGCTCCGGTCGCCGCAGTGCCCCGGCCTCTTCCTCGGCAACAACCGGATCCGACGGCCGGCTGGCGGCCAGCGATCGGCAGACCAGCGCCTGGCTGCCGTAGTCGGCAACCGTCACGGGACTGCGGTCGTCTTTTTCCAGTACCGCGTCATCAATCGAGCCCTGCACCGATCGGCACAGGGCCATCGCAGGCCGGATTGCCGCCAAGGCGGCGGCGAGTTCAGGTTCATGCTGCATGCCGCGCGGGAGTATAGCGAATCGGGTCGAATCGGGAAGGGAGCGGTCCCGGTTCCCTAGCGATCCAGGATCTTGATGGTGATCTCGTCGGAATTCGCTCTCAATTCCGGCGCGTACACCGCGGTCCCCCGTGTCGGCAGGGCGCTGAACCGACCGGGAGTCTCGGCACGCATTCGGTACGAGACGCTGTGACGACCCCGGTTGAGATGACGCAGAAAGAACGACACGCGATCGTCTCGCAGCTGACGATAGACCGAAGGAAAACCACCCGTGTAGCCGCTTTGCCGGTCAACCGGCTCGAAACCCGCCGCCTTGGGGTCCTCGAACACCAGGTACTCGTAGTCGTTCTTGCTCTCGATCTCCAACTCGATTTCGACCAGGTCACCGCTGGTGAGTTCAGCGAGGTGCTTGACCGGACGCCGGTCATATTTCTCGACGCGCTGCTTGAGTGACTGGCCCCGTGAGCCGGACACCTTGCTGGTGGCCCCCGGGCGAGGGACCAGCCGGTAGTACTTTCGCTGAACCTTGATTTCCAGACCGGCCTTGGTGATGAAGTCCTCGGTCGTGAAGTTGGTCAGATAGGAATTGAAGTAGAGCGGACCGCGGCCCTTGCGGCGGAGTTCGATCCGGTGTCGCCCATTGGTGACCGCCTTGCCGGTCAGGACCAGGGCGTTGTCGAAACTGAAGAGATTCTCGGCAGTCACGCGGACCTGCTTGTGCTGTTTGCCATCGACCAGCACGCTGATCGACAGGTCGGGTGTGCCCTCGCCGCTGTTTTGCAGGAACTCGGCCATCGCCTCGATGCACAGTGCCGTGTCACGGGTGTTTTGCCAGTAGGTCGCGTGGCGACGGTTGTTGAGCAGGTACTTGACCAGCCTCGAGGCCCGGATGTCCCGGGGGTTGGTCAGGGCCAGCAGTTTCAGGTACACCGCGTTGGCCTCGATCTCGTTCCCGTACCACCGCCACCAGTGTCCCCCGTCGGGCAGGTGCAGGTAGGCGGTCTGGTTCTGGTCGTCCTGCTGCAGGAACTGGTCGATGTTCTTCATGACGATCGCCAGGCGTTGGGGGTCCTGCATCCGGTGCAGTGCCAGGCCCAGCAGTCCCTTGCCGTAGGTCGACAGTCCGATCCGGTCGCGGAACAGAAAGTCGCCCATCGGCCGGTCGACGCTGCCAGTGTCGACGAGGACACGAAAGACGAGGGCATCGATGTTGTCGGCGCGGGACTTGAAAGGTTTTGTCTTGGTGGCCGCGTTGGTCAGGCGCGTCCGCTGCTCTTGCTGGTAGCGCTTCAACCAGCCCACCGCCTTCTGATAAACATCAGGCACAATCGCCACGTCGTTGGCCCTGGCCAGTGTCAGGCCATGGACGATCGTCGCGGTGGTGTGAGGCCCGGAGCGTTCCCCGTAGCCGGAGAACCAGCCCCAGCCGCCGTCGGCCAGCTGCATCTCGGTCAACGCCTTGACACCCGCCTTGACCAGCCGTGTGACCTCGACCGGGTCGAAGACCGGGTTGGGATTGATCCGTCGCCAGCGCTGACCTGCCTCGCCGATTTCCTGCGGATTGAGGTTCGTTCGCTGCCGCCGGACCGCTTCCAGGTCGATCTTCAGCTTCCGCAGCAGGTTGTGAGTGATCACCGTTGGCAGGAAGCGATTGAGTGTTTTTTCGGTCGACTTGTTCTTTGAGTTGACCAGATACGGCAGGGCATCGACGAGTGCTCCGGCAAGCGTGGGCGAGTAGCGGATCTCGAGCCGGGTCTGGTCGGGTTGACGGTCGGCGGGGACCGTCAGATCGAACGTGGCGGATTCCTGGTCAGCTCGAACCACCCCGGAGAGGGACTCGGTTTTGAGCATTCCGTGAACGTGGACGGGGAACCGGAGTTCCATCGCGTCGGATTCGCTGTCGGTCAGAGCGGCCATTCGCACCACGGCCTCACCCGGCTTCAGCACCTTCACCCGCCAATCGACACGGGCCTCGCCGCCGGCGGGAACCATGACGCGTCGCTCGGTGACACCGCCGGCATCCAGCGTGCCCCCGTCGAGTTCCAGGCGGACAAGGGCCGATTTGGCTTCCTCGAGGTAATTGTGGACGTTGGCCGAGAGTACGACCTCATCGGTGGTGGTAAAGAATCGCGGTGCCTGCAACCGGACCAGCACGTTCTTGGTCGTCAGCACCTCGGCGGTTTCCTCGCCGACGTTGGTTCCGTGGCCCATGGCCCACGCCCGCAGTTTCCAGGTCGTGAGGTTCTCGGGCATTTCCAGTTTGACGCGGGCTTTGCCGTCCTTGTCGGTGGTCACCGCGGCGGCCCACAACGCCGTGTCGGCAAATTCGCGGCGGACGGTGGGCTGGACGAGGTTCGCCCCCGCTCCCCCCCCCGGTGCTGCGTCGGCGACCGCCTCCGGAGCGGCTCGCATTGCGGACTTGGCCACCGCCCTGCGGGCGCCACCCAACCGCCCTCCTCCGGCCATCATCGAGTTCTCCATGGCGACCTGGTTGCCGAAGACTCCCAGGGGTTGCATCCGCTTTTCGCTCTTCTGCAGCAGGATGCCAAAGTAACGGTCGAGGCTGCTTTGGGTCTGTGGGGTGTGCCGCCGCCGCCATTTCCAGAAGAACTCGCGGATGCCGCTGACGTTGGATCCGCCGGAGATGTACTCGACGCTCTTGTCATACATGCTCAGCACCAGTGAAGCGGCCAACGGTTTGCCCTGGGCGTCGGTCAGCTTGAGATCGACGGATGCCGGTGCTCCGGGCCGGTACTCCTTGGCCGACGGCGTGACCTCGACGTTGACCACCCGGTCCTCCGGCGGGACGACGAGCTCGCGGACGACCGAGTGAACGCGACCGTCGGAAATCGTGACCACCTCGACGTGGAAGTTGGGCATGTCCTTGAGGCCGACGGGGACTTCGATCACCGTGCTCTTGCCCTTCAGTGTCAGGACTTGTGGCCGGTGGTAGACACCATTTTCCGGGCGCAGGAACAGCAGGACGGTGCTGTCGCGGCGATTGGTGTTGAGCATCAGCCTGGCCGTTTGTCCCGGCCGGTACTCGCGACGATCGGCGATCAGCTCGAGGTCGTTGAACCGGAAGTCTTTTCCGTCGAATTCGGGTCCACGGACAACGAACACCGATCCTCCCTCGACCTGGTGTTCGTCGGCGTCCTCGAGTTGGCAGACGAGCCGGTACTGGCCGGCGTCGGTGGCCTTCATCGTCAGCGACGCAAGTCCCTCGGCATCGGTCGTGATTTTCCAGGACCGCTCCTTTTTTTCCCTGGGTTCGCCTTGCTCATTGTAGGTCACGTGAAAGATCGTCGCGGTTCCCTTGGCCTTGACCGGGCGTCCGTCGGGCGTCCGCGCCTGGATACTGGCCCGGATTGTCTCGCCGGTGCGGTAATGCCCGCGATCGAGCCAGGTGACCACCTGGAAGGCCTTGCGGGCTGCCAGCACCTGGCCGGTGCCGACGATCGTCCGGCGTGACCGGTCAAGCACCTCGGCGGTGATCCGGTAGCGGTGATCGGTGTCTCCGTGGAACTGTTGGGCCACCGACGAGTCGATGCGAACCGTCAGTGTGCCGTCGGGTCCGATTGCCGCCTCGTTCTCCATCACCAGTTCCGGCGGCGCCTGTCTTCCACCCCACCACGGGGGGAGCGGACAGAGACAGCCCCAGCGACGCCAGCCGGGGTACCAGTCGTAGTCGGGCGTGAACCATCCGTAGCCGTTGCCGTAGAGCCAGTCCCAGCGGCCGACCGGGAACCAGCGCTTGGGGTGGGTTTCCCGGTGCACCCGGTAACGAACCGTGGCGTTGGTGACCGGGCCGCCGAAGTAGTACTTGGCCCGGATCGTCGCGTTGATGACCTCGCCGAGTCGAACGGGTCGCTCGGGAGCCTCGATGGTCACCTCGAATTCCGGTTTCTTGTATTCCTCGACCCGGAAGGATCCTCCACCGCCGACCCGCCGGCTGGTGAAGATGGGGTCGGACTTTTTCGGGTCGATGCTGGCGCGGTAGCGGCCCAGCTCGGCATCCTCGGGCAGCGAGACCTCGCCGTCGAATCCGCCGAAGGCATCGGTCGTGAACTGTTTTTCCAGGACCGGCTTGCCCCGGGGACCGTTCACGCGAACAACGACACGCCGGTTGGCAAACAGTGAATGGTCGGGCTTGTCGTAGCGGGCATTACGGATCCAGAACTTGAACTTGGCCACCTGGCCGGGTCGATAGACCGGCCGATCGGTAATCGCATAGACACGGGAGCGGTCGTAGATCGGAACCTGGTGGCGGCCAATCCACGCGCGGCGGAAACCCAGGTAGGCCAGTCGCTTGTCGGGGCCGCGGGCGATCACCAGCCACTGGAACCGGTTTTGGCGGTCCGGCGGGTCGGGGAAAACCTGTCCCCGGGCATCGGTGAACTCGGCAAACTGGTTGATATCGATCTGGTAACGATTGTTGGCAATCCGTTTCTGTGCGTAACCGAAGAACTCGACGTTGGCCTTGGGGATCGGTTGCCCGCTGGTAGCGTCGGCCAGGAAGTAGTAGTCCCGCCCGTCGAGCCGCTTGTGAGCCAGGGCGGTGTCGCTGATCCAGATGATGATCCGGCTGGTGTTACCGTCGCCGATATCGGCGGTCAGCAGGTAAGCCCCGGCTTTCTGCAGGGGCGTGGTCACCGTGATCCGGCGATCGCGGTGACCGGGTCGCGGCTTGAGATCCTGGGCCCAGGTGGCGACCTGGTCTCCGAGGTACTTTCGCTGATTCTCGGTGACCAGTCGGTACCCGATGTTACCGATATTGATCCGGCGGTAGTCGATCCGCGGGGGGCGGGCCTTGATGTAATTCTTGACGTCGTCGAGCAACATCTCGACATGGATCCGGTGGGCGGTGAACTGAACCCTTCGGCCGTTGCGGAACCGGTATTCCAGCGAGGCCGGCCGGCCGGCCGGGTGGACCCGGGCACTGTCGAACTGGCCCCAGTTGGCGATGATCTGGTCGAGTCGGTTTCTGCGATGGTTGTTGGACCCGGGACCGAATCGGTCGATTGCCTGCTTCCAGTACGCGGCCGCGCGGGGGTATTGCTGTCGATTCTCGTAGAGTCCCGCCAACGTCTCGAGTGCGCTGCCGACCGGCGCAATTCTTGGGTCGTCGGCGTTGGCCACACGTTTGAGCAGGTTGATGAAGTTGAACTCGGCGGGCAGCGCGAAGCGTCGAATTCCGGTCGCCAGGCGTGCAATCGTTTCGGTGTCCTTCAGCCCGCCAACGGCCCAGGGACCGCTGGCATTGTCGGCTTCGTCGTCTTTGACGACGGCGTTGCGTGGCTGGATTCCGGCGTGACGCATCGTCTGGACCCCGAATTCCTGCTGCAGGAATCTCACCCGTGTCATCAGGACCTGTGGCCCTCGCGCCGCGTTGGCCTGTACGGCTGCTGCCAGTGCCCATCGCCACCGCTGGCCGTCGGTGGTGGCGGCCTCGTAACTTTCGGGCAACCGGTGAAAGACCGGGGCACCCTCCTCGTCAACCGGGGCACCCCGGGGGGCACCGCCGAAGCCGAATCCTCTGAAGCCAAACCCGGAGTTCTCGAAATCGGGCGGGCTGGCCGGATCGGTCAGACCGGTCAGCCGCCAGGAGCTGCCGTAACTGCGGCCGAGCATGAGAATCCGTGCGAACTCGAGGTAGAAGCTGTCCAGGCCCTTGCGGTTGTTGTCGCGGGTGGCCAACAGGCGGGCCTGCCCGAGCAGGTCCAGTGCACCGGCACGGTCCTGCTCGAAGGCATTGACGAACCGGCCCCGGGTCCGGCCCCGGCCGCGGCCGCGTTGGAATTCTCCAGCGACAATCATCCCGTAGTGTGGCCCGTCGGCGAGAGTCTGGGCGGCGGCCAGCAGCAACCGCCAGTTGCCGGCATGGATCCGGACAGCCTTGTCGCGCAAGGCGTCGATTTCCGACTCGCGCCGCAGCCGCGCCAGGCACAGCAGGGCCTGTTTCAGGTCGTTACCAACCATCGCGGGGTCATTACCGCGATCGTGGGCAAGTCGCGTGTAGATGGCCAGGGCATCACGGAAATTGCCGGCCTTGAAGACCTTGGCCGCCTGGGCACGCTGTGCCGGCGGCGGCGGCTGTGCCGGCAGGGCGGCGACAGCCAACAACAGGACCACGCCACCGATGAGCAACAGGCCGGTTCCACCAGTTCGTCTCGCGTACATCGTTTGTGTCCTTGCGCCCGCTGGATCCTTGATTGTCCTGTTTCCGTTGAATGGCGTCGAGAGAACAGGGAAAAGCCGGATGGAGAATTGGACGAATCCGGTCCGCGATGAGTTCCCTCGAGGGAAAAAAAATCCGCGAGCCAGTCCCGTTGCGGGGCCGGCTCGCGGAGGACCGGGTCGGGAGTGCGACCCGCTGGAAGGGCTCGTGTTGAAGGGCCCTTTGTTTCCCGCGTGTTTCAGCGTGGCTGATCGAGGCTTACTTTGTGCAGGTTTCGCAGTCCCTGGGTTTCGAGCAGGTCGACCTGATCTTCAGTGGTATGGTCACGCGGACCGGGACACGCCTGGTGACGGTCCGCGGCACGCAGCGGGTCACCTTGTACTCGACCTGTCGGGGAACCTTCTTGGGTCGCGTCACGATCCGGGTGTAGCAGACCTTGCGGGGAGCACAGTAGGGCACCTTGCGGGTCCGCGTCTCGGTCCGGCAACCGTGAACCGTGTAAGGCACCTTGCGGGTCCGGCGTTCGCGGACGACCTTGCAGACGGTGTAGGCCACCTTCTTCTTGTGGGTTTTTTCTTTCCATTCACAGATCGTATAGGGGACCTTGCGAGTGCGGCACTCGCGGACGATCTTGCAGGCGGTGTAGGGCACCCGCTTGGTCTTGTGTTCACGGACGACCTTGCAGACGGTGTAGGGCACCTGTTTCTTCGTGCAGACGGGAATCTCGCGGCAGACGGTGTAGGGCACTCGCTTGTGCTTGATCTCGGTGACGTGGGTTGTACACGAGACCTTCTTCTTGACTCTCCTGGGAACCCAGACCCGTTTGCAGACCATCCGGGGAGCACAGGCCACCCGGGCCGGCTTCTCACATCCAGGCCGGGTGATCTCGCCACTGCAGGACCGGATGACCGGAGTGCGGCAGGGAACCTTCACCGTTTTCCATTCGCCTCCGTCGACCTCGACTTCCTTCTCCAGGACGATCGGCTTGCAGACCTTCCAGGTGACGTCCTTGTAGTGTGTTTCGCGGATCGTCTTGACACTGCGAGAGGTGACCGTGCGGTACTTCGTCTCGTGCACCTTCCGGCAGACCGTGTAGCTGACATTGCGGTACTTCGTCTGCGAAACGTGACGGCGGACGGTATAGGACTCTTCACGGTACTTCGTCTTGTGGACCGGGTGACGTGTCGTGTAGGTCACCGTTTTGTAACGGGTCTCGGGCACCTTGCGGCAGACCGTATACGACTCCTTGCGGTACTTCCGCTCGCATGTCGGGATCTTCACCGTGTAGCACTTGTTGCGGTATTTCGTTTCGTAGATCGTCCGAGTGCACTCGAGCGGGATCTTCTCACAGACCGTGTCAAAGACCGTCTTGTAGACGGTGAACTCCTTGGGTTCCCAGACAGTCTCCTTCATCTTCTTGTACTCGGTCCGGCAGCGAACCCGCGCCGTGCAGTATTCGTCGCTGGCACGGCAGGCCTTGGTCGGGCAGGCACGATAACTGGTCGCACCGCAGTACCCGGCTCGTGCCGTCGAACACGTTGACGTGATTCCCGCGACGAGGGCGGTCAGGACCAGGAAACGCACCGTTGGTCGTCGGGCCGTTCGAATCGTCGGTGTTGGAAACGCCATCGGTTGGTTTCTTTGGATGCTCGTCGGTCTGTTCGAGGCCGCCGGGATGACGGGAGGATCACGACCGGATTGACCGTCACGACCCGATCAACCCACGAAACCCTCTCTTCTTTCCTCGGCACTCCGCCCGGCAAACTCCAGTGAACCTTGAATCTCTTCCCAGTCGTTGGTTCTTTCCAATTCCCCCCAGACTGCTTATCCCGAAGACTCGGCCCTGAGAACCAGCGGTCCTCAGTCGGATGCCGAGCTGTTAGGATGAGTCCAGCGGTCGATTCGCGCCGGGTTTTGCGTCAGTAACAGGGACAGGGGAGCCGGGATGAAATTTGCGATTTGCCAGGAGATGTTCGAGGGTTGGGAGTGGGAACGGCAGTGTCGAGTGATCTCGGAGGTCGGCTACACGGGCATCGAAGCGGCGCCGTTTGCGTTGGCCGAGACGATCGATGCACTGGGGCCGGAGGCACGGGTCGAGTTGCGGGAGCGGGCGGCAGGGCATGGCCTGGAGATCATCGGCCTGCACTGGTTGTTGGCCAAGACCGAGGGGTTGTACCTGACCTCGCCGGAGGCGTCGGTCCGGGCGGCGACGCGGGACTACCTGGTCGCGTTGGGCGATGCGTGTGCCGACCTGGGTGGCCACCTGATGGTCTTTGGTTCACCGGCCCAGAGAAATCTCCTGCCCGGAGTGACCCGGGAACAGGCGATGGAATATGCCGCGGAGATCTTCGTGGCCGTGATGCCACGCCTGGCCGAGCGGGGCGTGACAATCTGCATGGAGCCGCTGACGACCAATGAGACCGATTTCATCACGACCTGTGGTGATGCGGTGGAGTTGATCGAGCGGGTGGCGGCCGAGAATTTTGTTCTGCACCAGGATGTCAAGGCGATGGTCGGGCAGGAAACCGATTCGGTGCCCGAGTTGATTCACCGCCACGCCGCGCAACTGGGACACTTTCACGTCAACGACACCAACTTGTTGGGCCCGGGGATGGGCGAGACCGATTTCGTACCGATTCTCTCGGCACTCGAGGACGTTGGATACGACGGGTGGGTTTCGGTCGAGGTGTTTGACTACGATCCCGGACCCGAGCACATAGCGCGGACGAGTTTCGAGAACCTGCAAGCGGCGCTGGCAGCCAGTCGATGAGCGACCTCGCTCAGCTGCGATCATTCGGGAGCGGTTGCGCATCGGCCGACCGTTCCTGTTCTCCGGCACCACGCAGCAGTTCCAGGGCCCGCTGGGCGGCCAGTTGCTCGGCCTCCTTCTTGGTCGGACCCCAGGCTGCCGGAAAGGTCTCGTCGGAGATCCTCGCCGCGATCTGGAAGCACTTGGCGTGGTCGGGTCCCTGTTCATCCAGGAGTTGGTAGACGGGAATTTCTCCGTAGCGTTTCTGTGCAATCTGTTGCAGCAGGTGCTTGTAGTTGCGGGACTCGTCGTCGGCTGCCCGGTCGATCCGTTCTGCCAGGCAGTTTTCGACCACTGCCCGGGCGGAGTCGTAACCCCCGTCGTGGTAGACCCCGGCCACGACGGCTTCGAAGACGGCGGCGAGGATGGACGAGGGAATCGAGCGGTGGCCGGGTCCCTGCCCGAGTCCCTTGCCCAGTTTCAGGCATTCAGCCAGGCCCAACTCGACACTGATTTCAGCACATGCCGTTCGGCTGACGACGACGGACTTGATCCGGGTCAACTCGCCCTCGGGACGCTCGGGAAACCGTTCGAACAGGAAGTCGCAGACGACGAGTCCCAACACGGCATCGCCGAGGAATTCCAGTCGTTCGTTGGAATCGAGCCGGGTTGGAGCACTGGAAGAATGGGTCAGGCAGCGACGGAGGATCTCGAGGTTGTGGAACCGGTAGTCGATCGCCTGCTGGCATGCTTCCAATTGGCTTTCCCAGGAAAGCTCGTCATTTTCCGTTGCCACCGCCGTGACACCTCGTTCTTGTTTTCGCCCTTGTTTTCAGTCCTGTTATCACTGGGGAACGGGGCCGTCGGGTGTATTGTCGGCCTGTTCTCCGAAGGGAAACGTCAGTGCAAACTAGGAGGGCCGTTGGTGAAAGTCAACGAGTGTCCAACAGGTCTGGAGAGTCTTGACGTAAGCTCATACACTGGAGCCGGACGGGGGCAGATTCTCGCGATGAACGACTGGGCCCGTCGGTCAAAGACAGTTGAGATGGGAGTGCAACGATGAAGTTGATTCGCAGCAGTTCTCTTTGGCTTTTGTCGGTGGCCTGCGGTGTCTGCGTGGTTGCCGCGGTCGGGTTTGGTCAACGGTCCGGGAATGCCAGGATCGCCACCGCCGCCACTGCCGTGGAACTCTCCAGTGTCTTTCGCGAGGTGTCGCGCAAGGTTCTTCCGGGCGTCGTTTCGATTCGCGTCAAGCAGAAGTTGCCGGCCGGCGCCGCCGGAAACGGCAACGAGGACCTCGAGAAGTTCTTCGAGGAACATCCGGAACTGCCCGAGAGATTTCGCGAGTTCTTTGGGCGCCAGGGCAGCCGGGCCCCCCGGAATCCTCAGGGAATGGGTTCAGGGTTCATCATTGACCGTCGTGGAACCATCCTGACCAACTACCACGTTGTTCGAAATGCCGAGGAGCTGATGGTCCGGCTGCATGACGGCCGGGAATTCGTGGCCAAGGACGTGAAGGGTGACCCGCGGACCGACG
Source organism: Planctomycetaceae bacterium (assembly GCA_002726205.1). GTDB lineage: Bacteria > Planctomycetota > Planctomycetia > Planctomycetales > Planctomycetaceae. The sequence goes on from PBSL01000009.1 coordinate 32,666, forward strand.
TGGCGGTCATCAGGATCGAGGGAGCCGGCGACCTCTCGCCGGTGATGCTGGGCGACAGCGACCGGATCCAGGTGGGAGACTGGGTCCTGGCCGTGGGCAGTCCCTTCGGGCTGGACCTGACGGTCACCGCCGGCATTATCAGTGCCAAGGGGCGAGGACCGGGGATTGCCGAGCGTGAGGATTTTCTGCAGACCGACGCTGCGATCAACCCGGGCAACAGCGGCGGACCGCTGGTGGACATGAGTGGGCGGGTGATTGGAATCAATACGGCGATTGCCACCAGCACACGTTCGTCGGCGGGAGTCGGGTTCGCGGTGCCGGTCAACATGGTTCGCTGGGTCAGCCGCCAGCTGATCGACAACGGCTCGGTCAAACGAGCCTGGCTGGGTGTCGGGGTCAGTCCGGTCGATGCCACGGTGGCCCGGAAGTTCGACGTCAAGATCGGCCAGGGAGCGATCGTTGGCCAGGTCATGAAGGAGTCGCCGGCGGCTCTCGCCGGGATCGTCACCGACGACATCATCCTGAAATTCAACAACCAGGTCGTCAACGGTCCCAGGAGCCTGCAGGGAATTGTCGAGAGGCTCGAGGTGGGTAAGACCTACGCGATGTCGGTTCGCCGGAGTGGCAAGGCCCGGCCGATCAAGGTGACCGTGGCAGAGATGCCAGAACGGCCCCGGTTGGTTCCCCGTCGTGATCCCGGGAAGAAACGGCAACCGCCCGAGTGACGGTTCGGGCGGGGTTCAGCGGAGGTTGCGACGAGATGGTTCGAAGCCAAGCGTCGGCAGTTTCCTGAGGTAGGTCAGCAGCCGGGTGTCAGCGTCGGGCATCACCTTGCGGATGCGGTCACCCAGTGATCCCGCACGGGGTCGCCGGGCGAGCTCGGCAAGGTAGCTGCGAAGAAGACCGGCTCCCCGAGGATCTCCGTGCAACAGGAAGTGCACCCAGGCCCAGGCCTGTTCGTAATCGACCCGTTGCATGTCCGCCACCTGCTGGAGCGTTTCCAGCCGGTCCAGGTTCGGACGCCAGCCGTTGGCCGCGGCCGCGGCCAACCGGTCGGCGTACTCGGTGTTGATTCCTCCCGGTTTCGGCCCCACCACTTCGAAGTACTCGGCCAGACCTTCATCGAGCCACAAGGGAACGTGCTTGAGCGACGCGTGAAGGATTCCGTGAGTGAATTCGTGCCGCAGGTCCTCCTGGATCCGGTCGCCCCAGAAGGTGTACACCGCCAGACGGCGCGGCGTGCCGACAAAATAGGCGCGACGGGAAGGCAGCTGGGGATAGGTCGATGCCAGGAACGACTCGTATTCCCGCCGGCCGGCAAACACGTGAACCGTTACGTGCCGGGAAGGTTCTGGCAGGTGGAGTCGTGCGACGATGTGCCGCTGGAGTTGTTCGAGATCCTCGATCAGCCAGTGGTCCTTCTGCAGTGAGACATCACTGAGCAGCGTGAAGCGATCGGCCTGAACCGAGTAGCGGACCGGGGGGTCGGTTGTCGACTTTGCCGGAGAGAGGCAGCCGTTGACGACGAGTGCCAGGGTGGCCAGGACGGCCGCGGCCGGAACCCGCGTGCCGTTGGCCGGCCGGCCGGGCAGACGGTGCCGACGGTCGAGGACGGGCATGGCCGGTGACACCCGGCACGGGATTCTACTGGCGCTGGGACGTTGCATCGTCGCTGCGGCTGTTGCGGGGAGTCGACGGAAGGTGATCGGCCGACCGGGTTTCGACGGTCGGATCGGTCCGTGATGCATCCTGCAGATCGCCGTTGTCTCCGGATCGGTCGGTCGGCAGCAGATCGGCGTGGCCCTGGGATTTCATCGCCTCCAGGACCTCGGGATGCTTCTCCCAGTCGTCCAGGTCCCATTCACGGACATCGACATAGGGATCAATCAGCGAGACCCTGCCCTTGGGAATCAACAGGAACTGGTCGCCGGTGCGGACCAGGTGGTACTGGTAGGCTCCGTAGACGCAACCACCGCCCAGGAACATGCCCAGCAGGAGTGTGGTGAGTCGGCGCATGAGATCCGGCCAGGAGGTGGTGGCCGCGGCCAGATTCGATCGTGACTCGCCGCGGGGCGGGATGGTCCCAGAAAGATACTGCTGGGGCAAGAGGGGATCAGTTGCCGGATCGGGGGCCCAGTCGTGTGGTGGGGCCGAGCACGGTTCCCCGCAGGAACGTCTCCGCTTCCATCGGCCGTCGTCCTTCCGGTTGCAGACGCGTCACCCGGACCGTTCCCCCGCCACAGCCGACGACAAGTCCGTCCCGGTTGTCCCCGCTGACGACGGTGCCGGCCGGGATCTCCTCGAGCAGGGGACCGGTTTCGACGGCCAGAATGATCAGTCGCCGCGGTGGGGCATCGGCGGTGTGCAGGAACGTGAAGGGGTTGGGCCAGGGCTGCATGGCCCTCACGTGGCGATCGAGCGTCGTGGCGTCGCACGACCAGTCGATCTCGGCGTCGGACTTGCTCAGTCGCGGAGCGCGGGTGGCAAGCGCGTCGTCCTGTTCAAGTGGCCGGGTTGTTCCGCTGGCCAGCTGTTCGACGACATTCACGGCCAGGTCGACGGCGAGCTGGGCCAGCCGATCGTGAAGTTTTCCGCTGGTCTCGTCGTCGCTGATCGTCGTGCAAACCGTGCCCAGCAATGGGCCGGTGTCGACGGCCGGTTCGATCTGAAAAATGCTGACGCCGGTTTTGCTGTCACCGGCGAGGATCGCATGGTGGATCGGCGTGGCTCCGCGATGGCGGGGCAACAGCGAGGCGTGCAGGTTGATTGCGCCCAGCCGGGGAATGCTCAACAACTCGGGTCGCAGGATCTGGCCGTAGGCGGCGACGACGGCCAGGTCGGCGTCAAGTGTGACCAGCCGGTCAAGGGTCTCGGGGGAATTGACGTCGGGTGGTTGCAGCACCGGTATCCCCCGCTCGAGAAACTCGTCTTTCATGGGGTGTGGATGATTGTGATGGCCGGCGCCGCTGCGATCGGGCTGGGTGACCAGGCCGACGATCCCGTGCGGACCAGCGGCCAGCGCGGCGAAGGCGGGACGGGCGAAGTCGCCGGTTCCCAGCAGGAGCAGTTTCAGAGGCACCTCATCCTCCGAGACCATTGCGTTCAAGGGAGCCAAGCTGCCGGGCGAGTTCCTCGTCGGAGTCGCAGTCGCCGGTCGCCTGGCAGTGTCGGAAAATCGTCTCGAATTCGTCGATCCCGGGCTCGAGCTCCTTGCGGTCGGTGTCGCTCATGCGATCGAAGAACATGACCCCTTCGAGGTGGTCGTTCTCGTGCTGGACGACCCGGCAGGGCAGCTCGTCGAGATCCATCTGGAAACCTTCACCCTCGAGGTCATAGGCACTGACGGTCAGCGACTCGGCTCGCTGCACCTGGCCGTACAACTGCGGCACGCTCAGGCAGCCCTCCTCTCCCTCGACCGTTCCCGAACGGTTGGTGATCTCGGGATTGAGAAACACGAACTCCTCGTCGGTCAGTTCCGGGTCACCGCTGATGTTGATGATGAAGAATCGAAAGGGCAACGCGACCTGGTTGGCCGCCAGCCCGACCCCCATCGCCTCGTACATCAACTCGAACATCTCCCGCACCGTTGATTTCAGTGCCGCGTTGATCCGCGTGACGGGACACGATTTCCAGCGAAGTGCCGGGTGCGGGTAGTGCACGATTTCCATTGCCGTGGTCTGCCCGGCTGGTGGTGAAAGCGGGACGTGTTGTCGCGATTATACGCGTGGCAGCCAGGCCGTTGAAGCGAGCCGGCAGTCCGGGGGCGCACGCAACGGCCCGGGGACGGAGCGAGTCCGTTTCCCGGGTCGGCGATCGCTTCGGGAGTCGTCCGAGGGCGGGTTGCCGCTGCCGGCCTAGCGGAAGGTCGGCAGGGTTTCGAGCACCACCGGGGTCGGGGCCGGCAGAACACCAATCGGGGTTGCGGTCGGCATCGCGATCGGAACCGTGTTGATCGTGTTGTAACCGGTGGCCGGTGTCGGGGTGGGCATGATCTGGTTGGTGGGTTGCATCGGTGGGCAGCCGAACGGGTATCCGCCCATACCACCACCAGCACCACCACCACCACCATAGAACGGCCAGCAGTAACAGCCACTGGTCGAAGCCAGCAAGGCCAGGGCCAACAAGAGGCTCGAGGTCTTTTTCATCGGGGCATCCTTTCCGAACAGTCCGAAGCGAAGATGATGAGCGTGAAACGGTCAGGCCCCGGCAGAATCATCGGGTGACCGGTGTGAGCGGGGAGAAAACCGAGGGATTTGTGTGAGTGGAGCGGGTGAGAGAACCACACGAGAGGCGGGACGATAGGACGTGCCGCGAGGGAGGTCAACAGGAATTTCGGGTCAGCGAGTCTGCAAACACGGTCGTGGTCAGAGCCGAAAAAAAAGCGGGGCCCGGCGCCACCAGGCGGCCGGGCCCCGCGATTGCTTTGAAGGTCCCGCCGACCTAGTTGGTGACCACACTCGTTTTCTGGGCGGTCGGGAAGTTTCTGGGGACCGGCAACGTGACCTTTCCGGTTGCCGCCCATTCGGCACCGCGACCGACGATGGTCTGGAAACCGACACACTTCATCGAGTAGTCACCGTGACCCATCACGGTGGTGAACACCCGTCCCTTTCCGTAGGGAATCCACCAGACCATCGGCTCGTGTGCCGAGGTGCCCCGCTTGTCCTTGGCCGAGTAGGCGGTCGCCAGGATCTGCATGTTCAACGCCGGGCCCCGTTGCCCGTGGTACAACTCGTCCCGGAAGTGCATCCACTCGGCGGGGATTCCCTGCATGACCGGGTGCCGGCGATCCCGGGTGACAATGCTGAAGGGGTGCTGGGGTCCGTGTCCGGCTCCCGGACCCTGCCCCTTCGGGGTGAGGACGGTCTTGCCGTTGGCGTCGATCGTGATCCGGTTGCCGTAACCGTTGCCCCGCCAGCCGAGCCCGATCATCTTGTTGAACTCGATCCACTTCGGGAACGCATTGTTGGCCGCATGGACGATTACCATCGCGCCGCCGCCACCGATGTATTTCTCCAGTCCTGCCTGGACGGGTTTGGGCCAGGCCTGGCCGTTGTAGTTGGAGAGCACGACATCAAACCGCTCGAAGGCGGGGCGGAACTTGTCCCAGGCCGCTGCGGTGCCCTTGCGGTCCGGCGAGGTGGCGACCTCGACGGCGAAGCGGCCCGTCCTGGCCAGGAAGGCCTTCAGCACCGGCGTCGTGGCTCGCCAGTTGTGGTTGTTCTGGCCATCGACGATCAACAGCTTGAGCTTCTCGGCGGCGAACGCATCAACGGCCAGCAGGGCCACGGCGGCCAGCAGGGCGGGTACAAGTCTTCTCATGGTGTTTCTCCTGTTGCCAATTGGTCAGGGGCTTTCGCGAAGTTATCCAGTGCCGGCAGGGCTTCCTCGAGGACGCCACGGGCCCGTGGCCAGAGCAACACGCCCTCGATGATCATCCAGAGTTGCAGGCCGAGCGTGGCCAGCCCGATGGTGAACAGCAGGTGGGTGTTTGACCAGGTCCAGGCCTGTTGCCCGGAAGTCATCTCCAGCAACGGGAGAGCCCAGCCCGAGCTGGGGTTGAACAACTGCCAGGAAAGTGCCCAGGCGGGCATGATCAGCATGATCAGCATAGGGATCAGGGCGAACCAGATGCTGATGTTGCGTCGCCAGAGGTAGAAGACGATCACCATCAGTGCCAGCCCGGCCAGCAACTGGTTGGTGGCACCGAACAGGGGCCAGAGGATCAGGCCGCCGGTCCCCATTGGTTTTCCCGGTGCGGGGATTGTTGCCATCGCGCCGCCCAGTACGACGGCGATCGCGGTGGCGGTGTACTTGTTTCTCAGCGGCGCGATTCGCAGCGTGACGCCGAGTTCCTGGATGACGTATCGCTGCAGTCGTGTCGCGGTGTCCAGCGTGGTGGCAGCAAAGCTGGCGACCAGCACGGCGATGATCCCCACGGCAAGTTCCCTGGCGATGCCCAGCGAGCTGACGAAGTTGGCTCCCCCGTCGACGAAGGCTCCCACTTTCTGAGACAGGCCGAAGCTGGCCCAGCCGCCCGAGACGTCGTACTTGGTTTGCCAGGCCGCCAGCCCCGTCAGCAGCGTGCCCTCCTCGGTCGTGACCCCCATGCCGACGCCCGCGCAACAGGCCAGGATCACGATCACGGCCAGGCCGCCCTCGAGCAGCATCGAGCCGAATCCGACGAACTGGGCGTCGGTTTCGCATGCCAGTTGCTTGCTGCTGGTGCCGCTGCTGACCAGGCAGTGGAACCCGCTGATTGCCCCGCAGGCGATCGTGATGAACAGGAACGGCCAGATGGGGGGGGCGCCCGAGGGAGCGGTTTCGGCGATCGCCGGAGCGCTGGCGGCCAGGTCGACCTGGCCGGTGGCAGCGGCCACGACCAGCCCCAGCCCCAGCAGTCCCAGGGCGACGATCAACTGGTGGCTGTTGATGTAGTCGCGAGGCTGCAACAGCGTCCAGACGGGAAGCACCGAGGCCACGAAGCAGTAGGCCATCAGGATCCCCGTCCAGGTGATGATCGGGTTGGAAACCTCGAGCCCGATCGCGGCAAACGAAAACGGGAAATGATAGACGCCGACGTAAATCGCCGCGTAAAGCAGTGCCAGGGCGACCAGTGACGGCAACAGCAGCCCACCGCCCCTGCGGTAAACCCAGAACCCGATGGCCACCGCGATCGGGATCTCGATCCAGACCGAGATCACCGATTCGGGATAGGACTTGAAGATCGAGGCGATCACCAGGCCGAAGATGGCCAACACGATCGTCAGGGCGAAAAACAGGATCAGCAGAAACAGCAGCCGCGCCCGCTTGCTGATCAACCGTCCGGCCACCTCGCCGACTGTCTGACCACGATTGCGGAGCGATACCACCAGCGCGCCGAAATCGTGCAAGGCGCCGAAGAAGATCGAGCCGACCAGGACCCAGGCCAGGGCGGGCAACCAGCCCCAGAAGACAGCGATGGCCGGTCCCACGATCGGGCCGGTGCCGGCGATACTCGTGAAGTGATGCCCGAAAATCACCTCCTTCTTCGTCGGCACGAAATCGACGTCATCCCGCAACTCGTGGCTGGGCACGATCGCTCCGGCGTCGAGATTGAAGATCTTGCCGGAAAGCCAACGCCCGTAGGTGTGGTAGGCCACCAGGTAGCCGACAAACGCTCCCACGGCGATCAGCAGCGTCAGCATCGCTTCGGTTCCGGCAGAAGAGTGCGGAAAATAGGGACGGCAGACCGATTCGGCCCGTCGAGGTCCCCGTGGTCCTTGCTCAGGAGTCACAAGTCGATCGGTGAGGTGGAAACCCCGGGAATATCTCGCCCGCCGAGTTTATCAACTCAAGTTAGCCGCCTCCCTGGAAGCACGCAACAAGGCGGGTGGGGCCGGGCAGGGAACCGGCACTGCCGTCACAGCCGGCACAGCCGGACGTCGCTTCGGACGCGCCAGCCATTTTTGATCGATCGCGGTTCGAACGCCCCGGAGAATGCGACGATGAGCCTAGCACGGTGTCCGTTCTGGACACTTTTCACGTTGACCAATTCACGACAACTACAGTCTCCTGACGTTTCTCCGGGTTCTCTCGGACGAAAACGGCAGCGATGGAGAAGGAGTTCTTAGGATGCTTGTTCTGTCGAGACAGCGCGACGAGAGCATCATTATCGCGGACAATATTGTGATCACGATTGTCGACATTCGCGGAGACAAGGTTCGCCTGGGCATCGATGCGCCCAAGGAGATCCCCGTGCACCGCCAGGAAGTCTTCGACGCGATTCAACGCGAAAATGAGCAGGGAAGCCCGACTGATACACCATCGGAATCGGACGTTCCCGAGGAAACACCGGCGACCGAGGTCTAGGGGTTGCCGGGAAGCGACGAGATGATCTGCCGGAATCGGTTTCCTTTCGAAACCGGTTCCGGAGGCGGGGCCGGTGTGCTCTTGGCGTTCCGCGTGGCGAAACCCCGTCGAGTGGATTAATCGGTTCCGGCAGCGACATCGGCCGAAACGGCCTGGATGTCGTCGATGCTCAGCCGGTCCCGTTCCAGCAACCGGTCGCGCAGAAACGTTTTTCTTGACGACGATCGCCCGTCGGCAAACCCGGCGATGACGTCGTGCCGAACGCGAGAATGCCTTTCCGGCAGTGATCGGGAGTTGGCATCGGCGACCGGTTTGCCAAATCAACGTGGGTTGTTGAGACCCTGGCGGGGGGATAGAATCGACGTTCGCTGATGTGTTTTTCGTGTTGCCGTTGTCGGTCGACGGTCCGCAGAAACAGTCGAAGCAAACATCAACGGTTTGGGCAGGCACACGAACAATGAACAGATGCCGTTGCCTGGTCTTTTCGGCCGTCTGCCTGATGTGGTCGGCCCTGGTCGTTGCACCGGCCGGTGCCGACGAGCCTGGTGTTGTGCGTGTGGGTCCGACGAAGGTCGTGTTGGATGGACCCGGCACGGTGCATCGCCTGCAGGTTTCGACCCGATTGCCCCAGGGAACAATCGGTGACCTGAGTCGCGTGGCGGCTTATCGGTCGCTGGCAGCGGGAGTCGTCGCAGTTTCCTCGACAGGCGTTCTGCGCGGTGTCGGCGATGGGCTGGGAATCGTCGAGGTCAGTGTCGGCAGGCAGGTGGTGAAGGTTGCCGTCGAGGTTCGTGGAACCCGGGCGCGGCGGACCTACAATTTTGAACGCGACATCGTGCCGCTGCTGAGCCGGTTCGGCTGCAATGCCTCGGGATGTCATGCGAAGGCCGAAGGGCAGAACGGCTTCAAGCTCTCGGTGTTCGGATTTGAGCCGCTGGCCGACTGGGTGGCGTTGACACGCGAGGCGCGGGGTCGCCGCGTGGTGCCCACGTTGCCCGCCACCAGCCTGCTGCTGACCAAGGCCTGCGGTGACGTTCCTCACGGGGGAGGAGTCCGCATCCGTCGTGGCTCGGGAGATTATCGGATTCTGTTTGACTGGATCTCGCAGGGCAGTCCCTACGGGGAGGCGACGGACCCCAGGGTGGTGTCGATCGACGTCACTCCCGGCGAGAGACAAGTCGACATGAAGACGCAGCACCAGTTGCGGGTGGTTGCGACCTTCTCGGATGGCCGCACGGCCGATGTGACCGGACACACCAAGTTCCAGTCGAACAACGAGGGCATGGCCCTCGTCGATGAGTTTGGGCTGGTGACGATCGGTGAGGCGATCGGCGAGGCGGCCGTGATGGCCAACTACATGGGGGCCGTCGGAGTTTTCCGGGCGATGATTCCCAGCGATCAGCGGATTGTCGACTACCCGAAGTTTCCTGAAACCAATTTCATCGATCGTCTGGTTCACCAGAAGCTCCGGAAACTGCACATTCTTCCCTCCGGGGGCACCGATGATGCGACGTTTCTTCGTCGCGCCAGCCTCGATGTCATTGGCCGCTTGCCGACGTCGGAAGAGTCGCGGCGATTTCTCACCGACAAGTCCGACGACAAGCGGGCGAAGCTGGTGTCGAGCCTGCTGTTGCGTCCCGAGTACGCCGATTTCTGGTCGTTGAAGTGGTCGGACCTGCTGCGGGTCGATCGGCTGAAGCTCGGTCATGAAACGGCGTACCAGTACTACCGGTGGATTCGCGAGAGTTTCGCGAAGAACACGCCGATCGACGTGTTTGTCCGGCGGTTGCTGACCGCCAGTGGCCCGGTCCGCGAGAATCCCCAGGCGGTGTTCTACAAGGCGATTGGCAAGCCCGGCGACCGCGGCGCGGTGATTTCCCAGGTCTTTCTTGGAATGCGGATCGAGTGTGCCCAGTGCCACCACCATCCCTATGATCGCTGGAGCCAGACCGACTACTGGGGCATGCAGGCCTTTTTCACCCAGGTTGGTTTCAAGCGCGGGCCCCTGGGCGAGAGAATCCATGCCAGTGGCGACCCCCAGACGAAGCATCCTCGTACCGGGAACGCCGTGTTTGCTCACGCCCTGGAGACGTCGATGCCCGAGGCCAATCCTGCCGGTGATCGTCGCCGGATCCTGGCGGAATGGATGACCCGAAGTGACAACCGGTTTTTTGCCCGTAGTATCTGCAATCGCACCTGGGCTCATTTCCTGGGCCGTGGCCTGGTCGAACCGGTCGATGACGTGCGGTTGACCAACCCACCGTCAAATCCCGCCCTGCTCGATGCGCTCGCCGAACACCTCGTCGAAAGCCGCTACGACCTGCACACGCTGATCAAGACGATCACGGCTTCGAGGACTTACCAGCGAACGACCGAGTCGATCGTGTCCAACCAAAAGGATGAGCAGAACTACTCGCGGTTCCTGATGAAACGCGTCGATGCCGAGGTCTTGATGGACGCGATCAGCGACACGACCGGGGTCAGCGAGAAGTTTCCGGGAACGCCGGCCGGGTACCGGGCCGTGCAACTCTGGGACAGCCAGGTGCCGCATTACCTGCTGAAACTCTTCGGACGCCCCTACCGCGTGACCGCCTGTGCCTGCGAGCGGGCCGTTGAACCCACCGTCGGCCAGGTCCTGCACGTGATGAACTCACCCGGGATTCACAAGAAGATTGCTCATGCCGGTGGCCGGATTGCGAAGCTCATCCGCGAAACAACCGATGATGACTATGTGGTGGAAGAACTCTACCTGACCTTCTTCAACCGGTTTCCCGGAAAGAAGGAACGGCGGGCGGCGTTGGATCACTTTGGGCGGATCGGGAACCGGCGGCAGTCTGCCGAAGATCTTGCCTGGAGCATGCTCAACTCGCTTGAGTTCCTCTTCAACCATTGACCAGACCTTCGTCTTGTGTGGACCAAACACGTTCGGAGCGCGTAGCCCCGGCTGGTATACTCGATCGGTTACCCCGAGTTCGAGAGGAGTGATAATGAGCGGCCAGGACAATTTCAACCATGGGCGATTCTGTGACGGCCTGAGCCGCCGCGACATGCTGACCGCCGGTGGCGCCAGCCTCTTCGGCACCACGTTCTCGCTCTCCTCGATCCTCGAGGGGCAAGCCCGGGCCGCCAAGCCCAACAGCGAAAATTCTCTGATCATCCTGTTCCTGGCCGGGGGATTGAGCACGATCGATACCTGGGACATGAAGCCCGACGCCCCCAAGGAGTTTCGTGGCACGTTTGATCCCATCGCCACGAGTGTCCCGGGCGTGCAGCTTTGCGAGCACCTGCCCCGGCTGGCCAAGCAGATGGACAAGTTCGCCGTGGTCCGTTCCTTTGGCCATCGCAACTCCGGCCACGGTCCTGCCGATCACTATATCCTGACCGGCTACCATCCGGCCGCTGGTTTCAACGCGGGCCTGAAGCCCAACAACCAGCGTCCGGCGCACGGGTCGATCATTGCTCGCGAACTGGGCGCCCGCGGAAGCGTTCCCCCGTACGTGTGTGTTCCGAGCATGCACAACAGCGGCGGATCCAGTTACCTCGGGTCCAGTGCCGCGCCGTTTGTCGTCGAGTCCGATCCGGCGTTGCCGAATTTTGCCGTGCCCGATCTTGCCCCGCCGGTCGCGATCGATGCCGCCCGTTTCGGCTCGCGTCGCGACTTGCTCAGCACCGTCGATCGTTTTCAGAAGCGTGGGGAGGCAAAATTCAACAGCCAGGTTCGCACCGTCAGCAGTTTTCAGCAGAAGGCGTTTGAGCTGATGACCTCGCCTGCCACCAAGAAGGCCTTCGATATCCACAGCGAGTCCGACAAGGTTCGCGACCGGTACGGCCGCAACACGCTCGGCCAAAGCTGCCTGATGGCCCGTCGGCTGGTTGCTTCCGGCGTTCGCTGCGTGCTGATCAACCACGCCAACTGGGACACTCACTACAACAACTTCCACGTCCTCAAGAACGACCTGCTGCACCTGCTCGACGGAGGAATGTCGACCCTGCTCGAGGATCTTTACGACCGGGGCATGCTCGAAAAGACCATGGTGCTGGTGACCGGCGAGTTTGGCCGGACGCCCCGTATCAACAAGTTGGCCGGTCGAGATCACTGGGGTCCCAGTACGGCGATCGCCATGGCCGGCGGCGGCATCAAGGGGGGAACGATTGTTGGAGCGTCGAACGCCCGGGCCGAGAAACCGGCAACGAAGCCCTACCGGCCAGCCGACCTGGCGGCGACGATTTATCACAGCCTGGGGGTCAACCCCGGGAAGATCTTCATCAGCGGCGACGGACGACCGTTCCCGATCGTTCCGCACGGAGGTGAAGTGATCGAGGAGCTGTTTGCGTGATGAGTAGGATCGCCACCCTGGCGGCGATCGGCACGCTGGCGATCACCGCTTCCAGCCTCGCCTCGCCTCCCAGTACCAGCTACATCTTTCCCAGCGGAGCCCGTCGCGGGACCACGGTCAAGGTGATCGTTGGAGGTCATTACCTTCACGAGTCCTGCCCGTTTGAACTTGTCGGACCCGGCGTCACTGGCTCCGGCAAGCTGGTCAGGGCCGAGCGGACGGTCTACTTCGAGGGTCCCCGGATCCCGATGCCGGCGTCGCAGGCGGGCGAGTCGTACCCGAAGGACCAACTCGGATCGATCACCGTGGCCGAAGATGCCCGGCTGGGACATCGCTATTACCACGTCTCGACGTCCCAGGGAGTGGCCGCTGGTCGGATTTTTGTTGTTGGACACCTGCCGGAGATCGTCGAACAGGAAATTGACGGCCGCCCGATTCCGACGGCGGTCACCTTGCCGGTGACGATCAACGGACGGATTTTTCCCCGGGAAGATGTCGATGTTTGGACGTTTGTCGGGAAGAAGGGCCAGAGCTACATTTGCGCGGTCAACGCGTCACGGATCGGGTCGCCACTGGATTCCCGCCTGGAAGTTGTGGGACCCGACCGACGACGAATCGCCGAAAGCACCGATGATTTCGGCAGCGATTCGTTCCTGCGGTTCACGGCTCCCGCTGATGGGACCTACCAGGTTCGGATCCACGACATCAAGTTCGGTGGCCTGCAGCACTACGTCTATCGTCTGACGATCAGTGATGGCCCCTGGGTGCGGCAGACCTATCCACTGGGTGTCCAGCGAGGGGCAACAACCGCGGTGCGGTTGATCGGACAGCGGGTTCCGGCCAAGGCCGTGCCGATCGAGGTCGCGGCCGGGGCCGCGGCGACCATCGGCCGCACGCTCAATCTCGACAGCGGCCGGACCAACATCTTTTCGGTCGCCGTCAGCGATCACGGCAATGTGCTCGAAGTACCGGGGAACGACACCCCCCAGGCCGCCCAGGCGGTCAGTCTGCCGATCGTCGTCAATGGACGGATCGAGTCCGTCGGTGACCGGGATCACTGGTCGTTCGAGGCGAAGAAGGACGCGGTCTACGTGATGGATCTCCACGCCGCCCGGCTGCGGTCACCCCTGGATGCTACCGTCACGATTCTCAACGCAGACGGCAAGAAGGTCTCTGGTGGCGACGACTCGAAGAGTTCCACCGACCCGACGTTCAACTTCAAGGTGCCCGCCGATGGGCGATACACGGTTGTCGTTTCCGAACAACTGGCCGGCCGCGGGGGCGAGGATTTCCTTTACCGGCTGGAGATCGCCCCGCCGGTCACCGGCAAGCCGGGATTTCAGCTGAAGCTGACCGGCGACAGCCTCGCGATCACCCGCGGTGCCGAGTCGAAGTACAAGGTCAATGTCGAACGTCGTGGCGGGTTCAACGAGGAGATTGCCCTGTCGCTGGAGAATCTTCCGGCCGGAGTGACCGTGACCGGTGGCAAGATCCCCAAGGGGAAAAACGTTGTCGAGTTGAAGCTGAAGGCAACCGGGGATGCCAAGGTGGTCGCGCAGCGTGTCCGGGTCATCGGCAAGGCGAAAATTGGTGAAACCGAAACGAAATCGACGGCCGTTCTTGTGCCGGCGACGGTTCATGATTTCCCACGGGACTCGCTGCTGACGGTGATCGCCGTGCCGACGCCGTTCAAGTTCAAGGGGATCTTCGAGAGTCGCTTTGGTCAGCAGGGATCGACGTTCTACCGCCACTACTCGATCATTCGCAATGGGTTCAAGGGCCCCTTCGTCGCCACGACGGCCGACATCCAGGGCCGGCACCTCCAGGGCGTGACCGCCGATCCGATGGTCGTGCCGGCGGGTGTTGACGAGTTCGATTTCCGGATCAAGTTGCCGCCATGGCTGGAGGTTGGCCGGACCAGTCGGACGGAGATGCTGCTGATCGGTGTCGTCACCGACAAGGATGGAACCAGGCACAAGGTCTCCTTCACGTCGAATGATCAGAGCGACCAGACCGTCGTGCTGGCCACCTCGGGAGTTGTCGGTGTCGATACGTCGGTCAGTTCGATCGTCGCCGGGCCTGGCAAGGTGGTGGAAATGCCGTTTGCAGTTTCCCGCGGCAGCGGAGCCGATGGAGAGGCGCTGGTCGAGTTGATCGTGCCCATCCATATCCGGGGCGTGTCGGCGACACCGGTGAAGCTGGCGGCCGGGAAGACCTCCGGCATTCTGAAGATCCGTTTTGCCGGAAAGGGAGCCGGACCGTTCAACCAGCCTTTGCTGATCCGAGCACGGATTCCCGATTCTCGCGGCCATGACCTCGTCGGCGAAACCGGGATCGAGGTGGTTGCCGAGTGACCGTGGTCGCTGGCTCCCTCACCGCAATTCAATTTCCCGCGGTGTGGGCAAGTCGTGGATGTCGGTGATGTTGAAGACTTCCAGGAAACGTGGTGTGGTGCGGTAGGTGATGTCGCGTCGGGGGTTGTTGCCCCGCTCGATCTGGATCAGCCGCCGTCTCAGCAACTGTCGCAGCATTCCGCTGACGTTGTTGAGACCGTGTGCTTCGATTTCCTGCCGCGAGGCGGGCTGCTCGTAGGCGACGATGGCGAGCACCTCGAGCTGTTCCTGGGATAGTCGGACTTCCTTGGGACCGAGGCCAAAGACGCGGTCCCTGACGGGATCGAATTCTTCGCGCAACTGCAACCGGTAGCCTCCCTCTTCCAACCGGATCTCGTAGGGCCGCTCCTCCCGGTTGTAGAGCTCGTTGAGTTTCTCGATCTCTTCCTCGACCAGGGTCTTGTCGGCATCCGGTCCGATCAGCGTGCCCAGTTTCTTGGCCGTCAGCGGCTGGCCTCCGACAAACAACGCCGCTTCGATCACCTGGCCCGAGGTCACCCGGAGCTGTTCGGGTTCCTCCTCGACTGCGGCTTGAGGTTCTTCCTGGTCGTCCTGGTCGGGACCGGGCCAATCGGTCGGTTCGATCCCCGGACCGATTTCTTCCTCGACCGCCTCGTTGGCCTCGAGGGCCTGCCGGTAGGCGGATTCCAGGTCCTGGTCGAACCAATCCCCGTTGCCGGCCTCGACCGTTGCAGGATCGCGGTGTTGCGGCCCGCTGTGGTTGTCGGGTTCCGGGTGAGCCGGATCGATTCGGAAGTCACTTTCGTCGGGCATCGGGCCGTCCGTGGCGGTGCGGTGCGGTGCCGGGACCGCGGTGGGCCGGAAGTATATGGCTGAATTCCGGAAGCGGGCAAGAGGAGTGAACGCCAGAGAACTCGCACCAACCCGCCGCGATTTGATACGATCACTCCAGCGAACCTGATTCTTGAACGAGTTTTTTCAGATGGTGAGACCAATGAAACGGACGGTTGCCGGCCTGGGCCTGTTGTTGACTGGCGTGATGTTGATGCCGACGGCATCGGCGGAGAACTGGCCGGGTTGGCGAGGGCCGCGTGGTGACGGTACCAGTGTCAGCACGAAGGTGCCGATTTCCTGGGACGCGACCACCGGCAAGAACCTGTTGTGGAAAACCCCGCTGAAGGCCAAGGGCCACGCGTCGCCGATCGTGCATGGAAACCGGGTTTATGTCGTCGGCTGTCTCAAGGCCAGCCAGGAGCGGGCGCTGGTTTGCCTGGACGCGCACTCGGGCAGGATTCTCTGGTCGAGGATCGTTGTGACCTCGGCCCTGGAAACCAAGCACCGGCTCAACAGTTTTGCCTCGGGAACACCGGTGACCGACGGCAAGGTCGTCTACGCGACGTTTCTCGAGGTCGGCAGCAAGAAGGTCCCCGCACCCAACGTCGGCAACAAGCGACTGATCACGCCGGGGAAGATGGTCGTCGCGGCCTACGATACGGCCGGGAAGCAGTTGTGGCTGACCAGGCCGGGCGAGTTCGTCAGCGCCCACGGTTATTGCAGCAGCCCGGTGATTTATGAGGACCTGCTGATCGTTAACGGGGATCACGACGGCAAGAGCTACATCGTGGCGCTGGACCGCAAGAGTGGCAAGACCGTCTGGAAGGTTGATCGCAAGTACGGGATCCGCAGCTACGTCACGCCGTTGATCCGCAAGATTGACGGCCGGACGCAGATGGTGGTTTCCGGCAGCCAGCACATCTCGAGCCTGGACCCTCGAACGGGCAAGCAGCACTGGATCATCGAAGGTCCGACCGAGCAGTTCGTGGCGTCGATGGTCTACAACGGCAACCTGTTCTTCATGGCCTGTGGTTTTCCGACGTATCACGTGATGGGGATCAACCCACGGGGCAGCGGTGATGTCACCAAGACGCACGTGGCCTGGCACGCCCGCGGCGCCAAGTGCTATGTCCCCTCGCCGGTGCTAGTCGGCAAGTATCTCTTCGTGGCCGATGACCGCGGCACGGGCAACTGCTTTGACGCCAAGACCGGCAAGCGGCTGTGGCAGGACCGGATGGGGCGACACTACAGCGGATCGCTGGTGACGGCCCGTGGCCTGGCCTACTTCATCGCCGATGACGGGATCACCAAGGTGGTCAAGCCCGGCCCCCGACTCGACGTGGTGTCGGAGAACAAGCTCGGCGAGTTCACGTACTCCTCGCCGGCGATTGCCCACGATCGGCTCTACATCCGTGGCGAGAAGAGCCTGTTCTGCATCGGGAGCGAAACGGCGGCTGGTCGGTGAACTCGCGATGGCTGCTGGTCGTGATTTCCGGCTGACCAACGTGTCGGGGCGGGTGGTTGACGAGATCCTCGCCTGACCCGTGCCTCAAACCGGAGTCGTTCGTTCACAGGCCGGAGGCCACTGATGATGGACCTGGTTCAGCGATTGTGCCAGTCGCTCCCGGCTCGCTTTGGGAGGGTCGGCGCGTGGCTGTTGCTCCCGCTGGCCGTACTGGGGACCGTCGTTGTTGTCGAGTGCGGACGGATCCCGTCACTGCTCTCGGCAACCCGGTTGCCAACGCCGATCCACTTCGACCAGGGACTGACCGCCTTCGACCCCGAAGACGTGAAGCCGTGGACCAACGTCAAGTGCGGGAAATGCCACGCGAGAGAATTCAAGGACTGGAGAAGCAGTCAGCATGCGGCGGCAGGAACGAATGAAAACTTCAAGGTCGAGTACTTGTACACCGGAGGTGATGGGCGGGCCCAGCAGTGCATGAACTGCCATGCACCGATCAATCCCTACGGGCACTTGCTGCCCACGCAGGAAGCGGAAGGAATTGAACAGGTCTTCAAGGACCCTCCCTCGTGGTTGGCCGACGGTGTCGACTGCCTGTCGTGCCATCTGCGCGACGGCAAGGTGCTGGGCGTTCATGTCACTTCGCAGGGACTCGCGGCGCATCCCATGCGGAAGACCCCCGAGTTGTCGACCGCAGCATTTTGTGCCGGGTGTCACCAGTTTGGGTTCAAGACGGCCAACCTGCCTGACAACTACCACGGTCAATTGCAGCAGGCGAGCCTGGCGGAGTTCCTGGACTATCGGAAAGCCGGTGGCGCCGAACAGAGTTGCCACGATTGCCACCTGAACGACCACCGCATGGAGGGTGGTTATACCGACAGTGTCCTGAAGACCGCGCTGGAGCTGGAACTTGGAGCGGTCTGGCAGCCCGGGTCGCGGCAACTCGAGATCGTCGTGACGCTCACAACTCAAAATGTCGGCCATCGGGTTCCGGGTGGGGAGTTGTTTCGTTTCCTGACGCTCGACACACAGGTCACCGATGCCCGGGGTCGCCCGTTGCTGCCACGGACCCCGTCCGGTTCTGGCGAGGAGCTTGCGGGGCCGGAGGCGAGTTCGCGTTGGCCGAAGCGCGAGACGATGAGGCGTCGGATCGGAGAATACGAACACGGCATGAAATCCAAGGCCCAACCGATTCCCGATACCCGGTTGTTGCCCGACTCGCGTCGTCGGTTTGTCTACCACGTCCAGATTGCTGATCCGGATGTGGTCGTGCCGGTCCGCGTTCGCAGCGAGTTGTGGTACCACCTGTTGGACCGGGAGAAGGCCCGGGAAATCGGACACGCCGGTGATTTTCCTCTGAAACGACTCTTGCTCACACGGACCGTTTCGCCTGACATTTCACCGTGATCACCGTATGCCTTGCACGACTCGCCACCTGCCCGTCCTGCTGCTGGGGCTGTTGATAACGGCCTGGTTGCTTCCCGTGACATTGGGACAGCATCGACCGGCGGATCCGGAAAATTCCACCGTCACCCTGCCGCTGATGTCGTTTTATGGCCAGTCGCTGCAGCGGGGACAACTGCCGTTGTGGAACGACCGGTTGGATTTCGGGACCCCGGCCCTGGCCGACGGTCGCATCGGTGTACTCTATCCACCCCACCTGGTCCTGTATCGCCTGTTTGCGCCGGTCACGGCGTTTCGGATGAACCTGGTGCTGCACTATTTTCTGGCAGCCTGGTTCGCGTACCTGTGCGGTCGTGGTTTTGGCCTGGGTCGCTCGGCGGCCGGTTTAGCGGGGGTCGTGTTTGTCGGTCAGGGGTTCTTTACCATCCACCTGGCACAACAGTGGTCCTTTACGGCCGGATGCTGGCTTCCCCTGGCGGTGCTTGCCGGCTGGCGGTGGATGATCTCGCGCGAGCGGAGCTGGCTTCTGGCACTGCCGTTGATTCTGTCGATCCAGGCACTCGCCGGGCATTTCCAGGTGGCATTCTTCACGCTGGTTTCGGTCCTCGTCGTGACGGCAGTAGCCGTCTGCGTGGTCCCGGAGGGTCGCCGCGTCGGATTGAGACGATCCGGTGGGTTGGTGTTGGCGCTGGCAGGAACTGTCTGCCTGGTCGCGGTTCAGTGGCTGCCCACGCTGGAGTTGTTGCGACAGGCCGACTGGCGGGGCCGCGGAATCGAATACCTGGGCAGCTTTGCCGTCCCGCCAGCACTGGCCGTGCAATACGTGGCACCGACGCTGACGAGCCTGCACCCGTGGTGGCAGCAGCTGCTGGCCGCACCATGGCACAGTGATGCCGGGGAGTGCCTGAACTACGTTGGACTGATCCCGTTCAGCCTGGCATTGGCGACTTTGGTCTATTGTCGGCGGGAACCGGCCGTGATCTGCTGCGGGGTCCTGTGGCTGGTCTCGTTTCTGTTGAGCCTGGGACCACACCTCTCGACGGTGATTTTTGAGCAGTTGATCCGCCTGCCGGGGTTCGGCATGTTCACCTCGCCGGCCCGCTGGTCAATCGTCTCCGGCCTGGCACTCGGTCTCCTGGCCGGACGCGGCCTCGACGCTGTTGACGGGGTACGCTTGCGGCGCAGTTGGCGATGGTTCGTGGCTGGAAGCGTCCTGGCGATTCTCGTCGCGACCTGGTCAATCCGGTTGGCCGCACAGAAATCGGGGAGGTTTCATCGCACCGCCGACGCCAGCATCCGGCAGGAGTTGATTTCTCACGGCATTCCGTCCAATCGGGTCCGTTTGGACACACCGGCTGACGCTTTCGCCGACATGATTGGTGGGGAACTGGTGTTTCCGCTGGCGAACCTGGGTTGCCTGCTGGTCGTACTCTGCATTCCTTCCTTGACCAACCAGTCGACTCGCCGGATCGTGCTGCTGCTGGGCTGGTCGGTTCTTGACCTGAGTGTCTCGGGATCCCTGCTACGGCGGGCCTGGTGGGAACCGGTCGATCCGGCGACACGAAAAAGTGTCGTGCTGGGCCGGTTGGCCGAGGAGGATCGGGCGCGAATCATCGGGGCCCAGTCAGCCACCCCGCTGCAACTGGGTCACGCGGCGATCACGCTGCAGCGGTTGCCGGACATGCACCGTTACTGGGCAGATGCGGGCCACCCGCCGTATCCCTGGGCAAGATCAGCCACGAATCTTCCGGTGCTGTGGCGCTGGAATGATATCCCCAGCCGGATCTCCTATTCCCAGTTGTTCGAAGAAGATCATTACGAGTTCATCCGACTGGCCGGCATCCGTTTCTACGTCGAGGGCCCCGTTTCGGCCTCACCGCCGGAAACGCTCCCTTTTCACTCGCTGCTTCGTCAGCCTGATCCCTGGTTGTCGCGACACGCTTTCGGATCCGGATTTGCTTCGAACCCGTCCTCGTTGGAGTGGACCATCTGGGAGCTTCCCACCGCTGAGGTGCACCGTGCCTGGTTCTTCCCCCTGGAAGATCCCCCGCTGCCGGCCACCGATCCCCGCGACTTTCGCCAGGTACCTCCAGCAAGGCGAGGTATGCTCGATAGCGCGCAGGCGGCGGACCTGGTTGCCGATTCGGGCAGTTCCGTCGAGTTGACCGGGAGAGCCGAGCGCCCGGGAGTCCTGGTTCTCGCCGATTCCCATTACCCGGGCTGGGAAGCGGTGCTGACGCAGTCGGGCAAGAGCCGGCCGGTCCCGATCCAATCGGCGTTTGGTGGCTGGCGGGCCGTGGAGATTCCCTCGGCCGGGGAGTATCGGATTGCATTTCATTTTCGGCCCCGGTCTTTCCGACGGGGTCTGCGTATTTCACTTTTGTCGCTGGTAGCCTGGGGGATGGTGTGCTTTCTGTTCCTCGCGAATCGACAGCGACGCAGCACCGATGCCGGATCTGCCGGAAAGGGCTCACGAGCGGGTTGACCAATCGTGGTGACGGTTCCGTGACGACTGTCGTCGGGCCTACAATGGCATCGACTTGGGTTGTTGAGCCGTGCCATCGTGATCCGCATTCCACTCGCCAGTTCCTGCCTGGTCTTGAGCCTGGCGCTGTTGTCGGTCGCAGCCGATCGGCCTGCTGTCGACTTTGTTGACCAGGTCCGGCCGATTCTGCAGGCGCGTTGCTTGAAGTGTCACGGCCCGGACAAGCAGGAGGGGGGTCTGAGACTGGATCGGCGGGATTCGCTGGTCGCCGGCGGCGATTCCGGAGAGCCGGCGATCCGGCCCGGCAAGTCGTCGGACAGCCCGCTGGTGCATCGGGTCCTCGGCACCGATCCCGCCACGAGGATGCCTCCCAAGGGACCGGGACTGACACGATCGCAGCTGGCCGTGCTGAAGACCTGGATCGATCGTGGCGCGGTGATGCCCGAGTCGTCGCCGCGGGAACGTCACTGGGCTTTTCAGCGGTTGGCGCCGGTGGCCCCGCCAAGGATCAGGGATCCGGGGCAGGCGGCCCGGGTCAAGAATGCCGTCGATGCATTCGTGTTCGACCGCCTCCGCGAAGCCCGTCTCGCACCGTCGCGGTCAGCTGATCGCCGCGTGCTGATCCGCCGGGCAGCGCTGGTTGTCACCGGGTTGCCACCAGGTCCCGGAGAAATCGAGGCCTTCCTGAAAGATCGCCAACCGGGGGCCTGGCGGCGGGTCATCGATCGGTTGCTGGAGAGTCCGCGGTACGGAGAACGCTGGGCCGGGCACTGGCTGGATCTGGTCCGTTTTGCCGAGACGACCGGGTATGAGAGCAACGCGAGGATCTCCAACGCCTGGCATTACCGCGACTATGTCATCCGGGCGCTGAACGAAGATCGCCGCTACGACCGGTTTGTCTTCGAGCAGCTTGCCGGCGACACCGTCGGTGAGGATGCAGCCACCGGGTTCCTGGTCGCCGGGCCCCGCGATACGGTCAAGAGTCCCGATCTGAAGCTGACACGGCAGCAGCGTCAGGACGAGCTTGACGAGATCATCACCGCCACCGGCTCGGCTTTCCTGGGGCTGACGATCGGGTGCGCGAGATGTCACAGCCACAAGTTCGACCCGATTCCGCAACGCGATTATTACTCGGTCCAGGCGATCTTCGCTGGCGTCCGCTACGGTGATCGGCGGATTCGTGGAGAGGAGAACGATCGTTGGCAGGCACGGTTGCCGGAGTCGCGGGCGCGGCTGGACCGACTCAAGCGACAACGCGACCTGCTGCAGCAACAACACCGATTGCGGCCGGCAATCGACCTGCAGGAGACGAGCGAGAAGTTCCCCGCGGTGACCACGCGAATGATTCGGCTCGAAATTCATGCCACCAACGACGGGGCGGCAGCCCGGCTCGACGACCTGGAGGCCTGGACGCCTCGGGATGCCGGGCCCGCTCGCAACGTCGCGCTGGCCGCGGCCGGGGCAGTGGCGGACCAGTCGAGCTACTCGCTGGACAATCAGTCGAGGCTGGCCGAGAACCTGATCGACGGGGCTCGCAAGCTGAACTTCTTCTGGCGGGCCAGGCTGGCCGGCCCGTCGTGGGTGACGATCAGGTTTGCCGGTTCGCGGACGATCGATCGCGTGGTGATCAAGGCAATGGGTGGCAGTGTTCCGGTCGATTACGACATCCAGGTGCCCGACGCCGGGGGCTGGCGGACGATTGCCCATTCTCGCGACCGGATGCTGCATCCGGCTGACAATCGCAAGGCCGAAAGCATTCGATTGGCCGGTGTCGCTGCGGCTCCAACAGCCGCGATTCGTGAGCTGATGGGACGATTGGCCGCTGTCCGGCAGGAAGTCGACCGCCTCAGCGCCGGCCCACAGGGGTTTTTGGGGCGGTTCGAGACACCGGAAACAACGTATCGGCTGAAGCGAGGAGATCCGCTGCAGAGGCTCGAGCCGGTGTTGCCCGGCGCCCCCGGTTTGCTCGGTTCACTGAAACTTGCTGCAGCCGCCGACGACAGGACGCGCCGAGTCGCGTTTGCCCGCAGGATTGCCGCTGCCAACAACCCGCTGGCGGCCCGGGTCATCGTCAACCGGGTCTGGCAGCATCACTTTGGCACGGGGCTGGTGGATACGCCATCGGATCTTGGCCGAAACGGTTCTCGTCCGACACACCCCGGGCTGCTTGATTGGCTGGCCGTTGATTTCATCCAGAATGGATGGTCACTCAAGCACCTGCATCGTCGCATCCTGCTCTCGGCCACGTTTCAGCAATCGTCCCGGCCGCGCGCCCCGGCGCTGGCCGTCGACAACCAGTCGCGGCTCCTGTGGCGGTTCCCGCCACGAAGGCTCGAAGCCGAGGTGTTGCGGGATTCGATCCTGGCTGTCAGTGGCAAGTTGAATCTCCGGATGTACGGTCCGGGTTTTGACTTTTACGACAATCCGGGGAACACGTTCGGGGATTATGTCGCGAAGGAGGAATTCACCGAGGCGGGATGGCGACGGATGATCTACGGGACCAGGATTCGCCTGCAGCGTCCGGGGGTCTTCGGCGCTTTCGACTGTCCCGACGGGGGGCGGATGGCTCCCAAGCGGTCACGTTCGACCACACCGGTGCAATCGCTGGGCCTGTTCAACAGTCGTTTCGTCAACCGGCAGGCGGAATTCCTGGCCGAGAGGGTTCGCGGGGCCGTCGGTGAGCAGATCGAGCGGCAGGTCGAGGTGATGGTCGAGTGGGCGCTGGGCCGTTCAGCCGACAAGGACGAACGGTCGATTCTGTCCGGATTGGCGTCACGGCATGGGACGGCACAGGTAGCCCGGGTGCTGTTGAATTCCAACGAGTTCGTGTTCCTGGAGTGATCCCGTCACGTGACAACCACAAGCATCTCACCTCCGGGCCTGGGCCTGCTGGACCGTCGCCGTTTTCTCGGCGATACGACAATCGGGCTGGGCAGCATCGCGCTGGCGAGCCTGTTGCAGGCCGACGGTCGATTGATGGCAAGCCCGGTGATCGACCCGGCCCGGCCCTCGGCTCCGCGAAGCGGTCACCATCGGGCCCGTGCCAGGAACGTGATCGTTGTTTTCTGTGCCGGGGCGTTCAGCCAGGTCGATTCGTTTGACTACAAGCCGGAGCTGATCAGGCGGGATGGTCAACCGTTGCCGGGCAACGAGCGACTGGTGACGTTCCAGGGGGAAAACGGCAATCTCAAGCGACCGCTGTGGGAGTTCCGTCCGCGCGGTCGCTGCGGCAAGATGGTCTCGGACCTGGTGCCCTTCATCGGCGGACAGTCGGATCGGATCTGTTTTCTGCATTCGGTGACCACCAAGACGAACACGCATGGGCCCGGTGAAAACGTGATGTCGACCGGATTCGTGCCGGACGGTTTTCCGAGTATCGGGGCGTGGTCGAGTTTCGCATTGGGGAGCGAGAACCAGGACCTGCCGGCGTTCGTGGCGATCGAGGACCCTCGGGGAAATCCCCAGGCGGGGCCGAACAACTGGACCTGCGGGTTCCTGCCGGCACAGTTCCAGGGGACGCCCTTCAGCATGACCAAGCCGGTTCGTTACCTGCAGCGACCGCGGGGGGTCTCGCCGGAAAAGGACCTGGCGGCCCGCGAGGCGTTGCGGCGTTTCAACCAGCGCCACGCCGAGCGGTTTCCCGGTGACAGCGAACTGCTGGCACGGGTCGCCAGCTACGAACTGGCGGCGCGAATGCAGCTTTCGGTGCCGGGCGTGGCCAACCTGGCATCAGAGACCAGGGAAACGCTGGCGCTGTACGGGGCCGACGATCCAGAGAACAAGATCAAGGCCGGCTTTGCCCGCAACTGCATCCTGGCCCGTCGGCTGGTTGAACGGGGCGTGCGATTCGTGCAGTTGTTCAACGGATCCTACGCGTCGG
Source organism: Planctomycetaceae bacterium (assembly GCA_002726205.1). Lineage (GTDB taxonomy): Bacteria > Planctomycetota > Planctomycetia > Planctomycetales > Planctomycetaceae. Next base: position 57,273 of record PBSL01000009.1, read on the forward strand.
GTGGTCGGCTCAACTGGGACGGCCACAACAAGTTGAAGCAACAGTACGACCACCACGCGAAGATTCTCGACCAGCCGGTCGCTGGCTTGCTGGTCGATCTGGCGCGGCGGGGTCTGCTCGAGGACACGCTGGTGGTTTTCTGCACCGAGTTCGGCCGGTTACCGATGTTCCAGAGAGGCACGTTCGGCCGCGACCACAACCCCCGCGGATTCACCTGCTGGCTGGCTGGCGCGGGGGTGAAGGCGCCGCTGAGCTTCGGGGCGACCGACGATTTCAGCTTCCAGGCGGTCGAGAACCCGGCGAGCGTCCACGACTTTCACGCCACGATCCTGCACCTGCTCGGTCTCGATCACAAGGCGTTGACGTTCTACCACAACGGCCTGCAACGGCGGTTGACCGACGTGCATGGCGAGGTTCTCAAGGGCATCATCGCCTGAACCGGTCGGCCGTTACGCCAACAGTTCGCTGACGACCCGCGGCTCGTAGATACTCGTCAGCCGCTCGCGGAGCCCGTTTCGCTCGAAGACCAGGTCGTGGTGATCCAGCCCCAGCAGGTGTAACACGGTGGCGTGAAAATCGGGAACGCTGACACGGTTCTCGACCGCGGCGTAACCGAATTCGTCGGTCGCCCCGTGAATGTGACCGGCCTTGATCCCGGCTCCGGCCATCCAGGTCGTGAAGCCCTGGCGGTTGTGATCACGACCGTTCTTCGACTGTGAGATCGGTAACCGGCCGAATTCACCTCCCCAGATCACCAGCGTGTTTTCGAGCAGTCCTGCGACCAATAAGAATCCGAGCCAGCGGGCCATGGCGGGAACCACTTGCGCGAGAAGAGGAAAAACGCAGTATGTACCATCCTGTAACGGTCTGAAAGATTACCCGGTCGGTCACGACTAGAGGGTTCCAAACAGCGGCGAACCGGCCGTCAGGCCGCCGTCGACGGGGATCGTGGCCCCGGTGATGAATGCTGACTCGTCGGAGGCCAGGAAAATGGCCAGCCAGGCGACGTCCTCGGGGTCTCCCAGTCGCTGCAGCGGGTACCACGGCAGCAACTTCTCCAGCGCCCCGGCCTTCTGCTGCCAGTAGTCCAGGCAGCGTTGTGTTCCGATCGTTCCCGGACAGATCACGTTAGCCCGGATGCCGTCGCGACCATATCTCACGGCGATGTTCTTCGTCAGCGAGATCAATCCGGCTTTGGCAGCGCTGTAACCGGTTTCGCCGATGGCCCACAGGGCGTTGACTGACGACACGTTGACCAGGCTGCCGCCTCCCGAGGCAATCATCGTCGGCAAAACCTCGCGTGATGTCAGGAAATGGCTTTCGAGATTCAGCCGCAGCTCGTCTCGCCACTGGTCGGGCTCGATTTCGAGCAGGTCCTCGGTCAACGAGGAACCGGCGTTGTTGACCCAGGTGTCGATCCCGTTGAGTGCCGCGGCTGCCTGTTCCACCAGCGAGGCCACCTCGGAGGAATCGGTGACGTCGGTCCGGATGAATTCTGCCTGGCCGTCCGCCGACCGGATCGTCTCGACCACTTCCTGACCACGGTCGCTGTCGATGTCGGCCAGGACCACCGCGGCGCCTTCTCGCGACATCGTCGTGGCGATGGCACGGCCGATCCCGTTGGCGGCTCCGGTAATCACCGCTCGTTTTCCCTGCAATCTCATGTTCTCGATCTCACAAGCACGCCACGTGGTCCTCGAGAGCATCCTCATCTTTTCCGCGGCAGCTTTCCACGCCACGGTCAGATAGAATCAACGACATGCTGTCCCGATTGCTCATGGGCCCGGTTTTCCTGCTGCTGGTGCTGACCCCGTCGTTTCTTTTCGGAGGGCCGCCGGATGTTGACAAGACCCATCGACTGCGATTCGAACGGGACGTGTTACCGATCCTTGCCCGGCACTGTCACGAGTGTCATGGAGCCAAGGCACCGAAACGGGGACTGGACCTTCGCGGCATCCGGTCCCTGGTCGATGGTGGCCAAAGCGGTGTGATCGCCGTACCGGGGAAACCCGGGCAGAGCTACCTGTTCCAGATGGTCCGTCGCCAGACAATGCCGCCGCGTGGAAAAGCCAAGTTGTCGAAGGCCGAGGTCGAGACGATCCGCTCGTGGATCGCCGGGGGCATGCTGGCCGACACCCCGTACACGATTCCCCAGCCCAGGGACCTGGTCGGACCCGGCGACCGCCAGCACTGGTCCTTCCAGAGGCTGTCTCGACCGACCGTTCCCGTCGTGAATTCGTCGTCGGACGTTGTGACTGCAGTCGACGCGTTTGTTCAGACCCGACTCGAGATGGCCGGGCTGGGGATGGCCGAACCGGCCGATCGCGCCACGCTGCTAAGACGCGTGGTGCTGGACCTGCTGGGTCGCCCTCCCTTCCCCGCCGAGCAGGACCGGTTCCTGTCGGATTCGATGCCCGGTGCCTGGCAACGGCAGGTGGACCGGTTGCTGGCATCGCCGGAATTTGGACAGAGATTCGGCAGGCACTGGCTGGACGTTGCCGGCTATGCCGACACGGTCGGGTTCGACCACGTGCCAACCCAGGTGATCATGACCGAGGGAAAATGGCGGTACCGCGACTACGTGATTGATGCCATCAATGCCGATCACCGGTTCGACCATTTCCTGCACGAGCAACTGGCCGGTGACGAACTGGTCGACTGGAAGCGGGCCGACCACTACACGCCGGAAATCGTGAGAAACCTGGTGGCGACAGGGTTCATGAGAACCGCCCGCGACCAGACACACGAGTCGGTGGGGGTGATCACGCCCAATTACTACGAAGTGCTGTTCGAAACAATGGACGTTGTCACCGGCGGCCTGCTGGGACTCTCGATCAAATGCGCTCGGTGCCACGACCACAAGTTTGACGCGGTCCCCCAGCAGGACTACTACCGGCTGATGGCAACACTGATGACGTCCTACAACCCGGCCGATTGGCGCCCGGTGTACCGCTTCGATGCCAAGGTCAACGAGCGATCGATCTTCGACGTCTCGAAAACAACCCGCCGGGAAATCGACGACGAAAATGTGCGGCGGGATCGGGCGATCGATTCTCAACAGAAACGGATCAAGGCCGTTCGCGGGACCGCCGGCTCGCGAATCCTTGCGGTCAAACGAGCCGCTGTTCCCGAGCCCATCCGCGCCGATGTTGTCGCGGCGATCGCCGCGGATCCGAAGAACCGCAGCCCGGTGGAGAAGTATCTCGCCGGGCGATTCGAAAAACTGCTGAAGGTTGTCGATGCCGAGATCGACGGGGAACTTGTCGCGAAGGAGAAGGCGACGATCGCGTTGGCCGAGGAGACGATCGGGGACCTGCAGCAACAACGACGAGGCTACGGTCGGATCCAGGCGTTGTTTGACGTCGGCAAGGTGTCGACGACGTTTGTGCTCCGGCGGGGCGACTTTCGCTACCCGGGCCTTCCGGTTGCACCCGGCTACCCGAGTGTTCTTTGTGACACGCCCGGGCAGTCGGTGATGACCCCGGCCAAGGTGCCGGCTGGAACCAGCGGGCGGAGATTGGCACTGGCCCGCTGGCTGACACGGCCGCAGACACGTGCCTCGGCCCTGGTGACCCGTGTCCTGGTCAATCGCTTCTGGCAGGCGCTGTTCGGCAAGGGGCTGGTGAGAACTTCCGGAGAGTTCGGGGTCCAGGGAACGCCCCCCACCCATCCGCTGCTGCTGGATTGGCTGGCCGGCGAATTTCAACGTCACGATTGGCAGGTCAAACCGCTGTTGCGGCTGCTGCTGGTGTCGCGGGTCTACCGGCAGAGTTCACGACCGGTCGATTCAAACCGGGCGAGGCAAGTGGATCCGGGCAATCGGTTGCTCTGGAAGATGCCACTGCGACGACTCGAGTCCGAGGCGGTTCGCGACAGCTTGCTGGCTGTCAGCAGTCGGCTCGACCGGTCGCTCGGTGGTCCTCCTGTACCACAATCGGCCCACAGTGATGGCAGGATCACGATCAACGCGGAGGCTCTGAAACGGCCATTTGATCGCTGGCGTCGCAGCGTTTACCTGGTCACCCGTCGAGGCTACGCCGTGACGGTACTGGACGTTTTTGACCAGCCATCGATCCTGACGACCTGCAGTCGCCGCGAGGCCAGTGCCGTTCCCCTGCAGTCGCTGACGATGATCAACGGACCATTTGCCGACGAGCGGGCACGCGGGTTGGCCGAAGCGGTACTTTCCGGGGCCAGAGCTGGGGCCGACGACCGGTTTCAGTCAGACCGGGTCATCCAGGCGGTGTACCGTCGCGCGTTGTGCCGGCGTGCCGATATCGAGGAACTCCGATTGTGTCGTGCGGCATTGCAGGCGCAACGGAAGTCGTTTCTGGCGGCGGGTCGTGACGAGATGCAGTCCATGCGACAGGCGGTCGTTGAGTTGTGTCATACGATCTTGAACACCAGCGAGTTTCTCTATCGGGAGTAGCGTGGATGCCAGCAGTCCCGTCATCGGCCAACACGGCGAATTTCTCGCGTCGTCGCCTGCTCGAGACCAGTTCGCTGGGTTTCGGGTGGCTGGCGCTGAAGGGATTGCTGGCTGATGAAAATTCTCTTGCCCGGGCTGATGACCCGTCGCGGCCGATCGACAGCGAGCGTCGTGCCGGTCAGCATTTTCCAGCGGCCCGCTCGGTGATCCTGCTGAACATGGTCGGTGGTCCCAGCCAGGTGGACCTGTTCGATCCGAAGCCGGTGTTGAACAAGTTCCATGGCCGGACCGCATCGGAGACGTTCGAGACGTTGCAGCCGGGCAGCGAGAGCAAGACGCTGGTCAGAACACCTTTCAGTTTTCGACGACACGGCGAGTGCGGCATGGAGATCAGCTCGATGTTGCCCCACCTGGCCGGTCTCGCTGACGAGATCTGCCTGGTCCGGTCGATGTTCAGCGCCAACAACAACCACCCTCAAGCACAACGGTTCCTGCAAAGCGGCAAGGTCGTCCCCAACTGGCCGACGCTGGGTGCCTGGGTCAGTTATGGCCTGGGCACCGAGAATCGGAGCATGCCCGCGTTTGTGGTGCTGAGAGATCCCAAGGGTTATACCGATGGTGGGACCAACCACTGGAGCAACGGCTGGCTTCCGGCGATCTATCGCGGGACCGAGATTCGCTCCGAGGGTGATGCGGTACTCAATCTCAAGCCCTCGCGCCAGGTCGCCCCGGAGGTCCGCCGCCGCAACCTCGCCCTGCTCGATGCGCTCAACAACCGCCGCCGCCGCCTCTATCCCGACGACAGCCGCCTGGAGTCGCGGATCCGAAACTACGAGTTGGCCGCACGGATGCAGGTCAGTGCCGAGCGGTTGCTGGACCTGGATGGCGAGACGAAGGCGACCCGTGATCTGTACGGGCTCGACAACGAGACAACCGCCGACTTCGGTCGCCGTTGCCTGATGGCCCGGCGAATGGTCGAACACGGTGTGCGGTTCGTCGAGGTGATGGTGACAGTGGCCAACGGGTCCAGCCCGTTCGACAGCCACAGCAACCTCGAGCCGGGGTTGAAGAAGATCTGCCCCCGGGTGGATCGGCCCTCGGCGGCGTTGATCCGCGACTTGAAGCAGCGAGGCCTGCTCGACTCGACGATCGTGATCTGGACCGGGGAATTCGGGAGGTTGCCGATTTCTCAGAACGGCACCGGCCGCGATCACAACCGGAATGCCTTCAGCACGGTGATCTGTGGCGGTGGGTTCCGTCGTGGTCACGTGCACGGGGCGACCGACGAGATCGGGTACCGATCCGTCGACGATCCGGTCAGCGTGCACGATTTCCATGCGACGTTGCTTCACCAACTGGGGATCGATCATCATCGCCTGAGTTTCCCGCACAACGGTCGCGATGAACGATTGACCGATCCCGAGGTGAACGATTCCAGGGTAGTCCGCAAGATGCTGGCCTAGCCGACGGCGTCCGACTGCCTCGTTGTTTTCTCTCGTCACGTGAATTCGCTGGAACCGGACGGCCTTGTGCGTCGTCAAAACAGGTCGAAGCGCGGCGTTGATTGACGTCGTCTGATTTCGTGATCGCGAGCCGGTCAGTGCCAAGTTAGGATTTGAGGTGGCGGTTGGTTCTGCGGAATGCCCTGTCACCGGGTTTTCTTGCTCACGCCACTCCAGAAGTTCTCTCACCAGGAACATTGCCATGAGTCGTCTGCTTGCCCGCGTCATGACATCGGTCGTCCTGCTTGCCGCAGTTGCCGATGCCGGCGAGATTTCGTTTCTCGAGGACTTTTCGCTTGCCCAGGACCGTTCGATTCCGCTGAAGACGTTGATCCCGGGGACCGAGGACTACTTCTACTTCCACTGTCTGCACCTGCAGAGCGAAGAGAATTACGAGCAGGTCGATGCGCTGATGGCGAAATGGTTGCAGAAGACCAAGACACGGACTGTCGGTTACCGCGAGATCGAGAATCGGCAGGTGTTGTTGCAGTACGCCAGGGCGCCGCAGAAGGCGCTCGAGTTCCTGCGTCCCCGACTGGGTGTCGTGCTGAACCATCAGCGGGCCAACCCGGCCGCGCAGGCCCGGCTTCCGGTCCTGCTCAATCCAGTTCTGATCACGCGTGCCGCGTTGACGCGCAGGGCCCTGGGACGATCCGGTTCCCTGCAGGGGTTCGAAACGGCAGCTCTGGAAAGGCTGGTCGGCACGAAACTCGACGTCGCGCGTCGTCGCCAACTGATCTCGCGATTGACTCGCCCCGACGTGGCCGGGCTGTCGCGATTGATCGTGGACGACCTGAACTCCGCGGGAAGCCGCGGATTCGGATCGCTGCCGCTGCACCGCCGACTGCTGTTGCCGCAGCTGGAAAAATGTCTCGAGTTTCGTCCACAACTGTTCAACGAGGGCAACTTTGTTTCCATCTACCTCTCCAAGCTCCGTCCCGGCGACGACAGCGACTGGCGCAACGACCCGGCCGTCGAAACGGCCTACCTCGACCGGCTCTGGAACTACGTCGGTCGCCTGGATCCGGTCCACAACTCGCTGAAGGCTCACGTGCTTTCCCGCCGTCTGCGACTGGATCGCACCCGCGGCGTGTATGACCGGCAGAGATTTCTCGAGTACCTCAAGTTGCCGCGACAGGCGGCCTACGTGCGACCCGAGGTGATCAGGAAGCTGGCCAACCGTCGCTTCCTGGTGAACCTGCAGGCCAACTACACCACCGTGACCGCCCTGCCGATCGTCGGGAATGATGAGCCATTGGTGAGGGCTTGCCTGCAGCACTTCTTTCTCCGCGAGGAGAACTTCGAACCGTACCGTCCCTATCTCGCCGACAGGTACCTCAAGCAGGTCTTCGCCGAGACGAAGATCCTTGCCGGCCAGGGCGACCCGGCCCGCTGGGCGGCCTGGCTGACACCCGAGCAGTACCAGCGGCTGCAGAAGCGGGTTGACCTGGAATTCGCCGTGACCAACGGCCGCCTGCTCGCTCCTGCCGACCTGGTGACGCTGGAACTCGACATCAAGAACGTCAAGACACTGATCGTGAAGGTCTTCGAGATCAACGCGTTGAACTATTACCGGGACCAGGGTCGAGAGGTGAACACCGACATCAACCTCGACGGACTGGTTCCCAATCTCGAGCGGACCCTCACCTACGAGGAACCACCGCAGCGCCGTGTCCGGCGGCAGTTCAAGTTTCCCGAACTGAAGGGACGCGGGACCTGGGTGGTCGATTTCATCGGCAACGGCAAAAGCAGCCGAGCATTGGTCCGCAAGGGCAAGCTGCGTCACCTGGTTCGCACCGGGACCGCGGGGCACGTGTTCACCGTGCTTGACGAGGCGGGCCGGAAGATCGACGGCACGTCGATCTGGCTGGCTGGCCACGAATACACCGCCACGAAAAACGGTACGATTCACGTTCCCTTCAGCACCGCTCCCGCGGTACAGCCGATCATCCTGGTCCATGACGGGTTTGCGTCGTTTGAGCGTTTCCGTCACCAGTCCGAGAACTACTCGTTCGCCGCCGGCATCGTCGTTGATCGCGAGTCGTTGCTGGATCGCCGAAAGGCCCGAGTGGTCATCCGGCCCTCGCTGTCGGTTAACGGGACACCGGTCTCGCTGGGCGTGCTGAAGGATCCGCGCCTCAGGATCACGTCGGTCAATCACGACGGTGTGACCACCAGCAAGGACGTCGGCGAGTTCAAGTTGACCGATGACGCCGAGAGCGTCTACCAGTTCCAGGTTCCCTCGAGATTGTCGCGGATCGATTTTGTCCTGACCGCCCGCGTCCAGAACCTCAGCCTGGGCAAGCCGCAGGTACTTTCGACCGGCCAGTCGTTCGTGATCAACGCGATCGATCAGTCACCGCGGGTCGAGGACCTTCACCTGGCGCGGTTGCCGGGTGGATACGTCCTGGAATATCGCGGCAAGACCGGTGAGCCACGTCCATCGCGAGCGGTCCGGGTCACGCTCAAGCACGGCGAGTTTCGCGAACCGGTTCGCGTCGTGCTGCAGACCGATGCCAACGGCCGCGTAACGCTCGGGCCACTGGCCGGTATCGCGACGCTGGCAGCCACCGCTGCCGACGGGACCAGCCACACCTGGCGACTGGGTCGCGACAACTTCACCTACCCGGCCTCGATTCACGGCCTGGCCGGAGAACCGGTCCGGATTCCGTGGATGGCGGCCGACCGGGAGCTTGACCCGAGAAACCTGTCGTTGCTGGAAGTCCGCAGCGGTCAATGGGTGGCAGATCGTTTCGCGTCGGCCACGCTTCGTGACGGCTTCCTGCAACTGGCAGGATTGCCCGCGGGCGACTACGACCTGCTGATCAAGCCGTCGGCGACGGCGATCCGGATCCGGATCACCGCGGGAAGCCGCCAGGGCGGTTACCTGCTGGGGACGAATCGGCGACTCGAGGACCGCGCGGGCCGCCCGCTGCAGATTGTCTCGACCTCACTTGAACAGGGATCGCTGTCGATCCAACTGGCCAACGCCACGGCCAAGACCCGGGTGCACGTTTTTGCCACGCGTTACGTCCCCGCCTTTTCAGCTGACGGGTTTCTCGGACGCGTGCAGGATGCCGAGCCTTTTGTCGTGACCGTGCCGGGCCACCCGTCGCTGTTTGTCGCCGGTCGCAACATCGGGGACGAGTTCCGTTACATCATCGAACGCAAGTTCGAGAAGCGATTTCCCGGGAACATGCTGCAACGACCGAGCCTTTTGCTCAATCCATGGCCGATCCGCAAGACCACGACCGGCAGACAGGAAGCCGCCGCCGGCGAGAGTTTCAGGGCTGCGAAAGACGAGAAACAGGGTGCCGGAGCCCGTGGTGCCAAGAAATCGGCGCCGCCCCAGCCCCCGACAGATTACGCCAACCTTGATTTCCTGGCCAACGCATCGCTGGTTGAGCTGAACCTGCGTGTGAACAAGCAGGGCGTGGTCGAGATTGCCCGGGATGCCCTGGCCGCGTTCAATCATGTCCACGTGGTCGCCGTTGATGCTCGTCATACCGCGTCTCGCAGCGTGATGCTGCCGGATGCCGAGGCGAAATTCCTCGACCTCAGGCTGGCCCGTGGCCTTGACCCGGCCAACCACTATACCCAGCAAAGACAGGTCAGCGTCCTGCCCAAGGGGACGCGCCTGGTGATTCCCGACGTCACGTCGTCGCGGTTCGAGATCTACGACAGCCTCGCACGGGTTTACGATCTTTACAGTACCCTGTCGAAGAACGCGGTGCTGGCCGAGTTCCGGTTCGTGCTGGACTGGCCGACACTGGACGCCGCCGGGAAGCAGGCAAAGTACTCGAAGTACGCTTGCCACGAACTGAACTTCTTCCTGTCGCGGAAGGATCCCGAGTTCTTCCGGACGGTGGTACAGCCGTTCCTGAGGAACAAGAAGGACAAGACCTTCCTGGACCACTGGTTGCTGGGTGACGACCTGGATCGCTTTGTCGACCCATGGTCGCACGCGAGGTTGAATATTGTCGAGAGGATCCTGCTGGCCGAGCGACTCGACGGCGAGTTGCCCCGGACCAGGCGGCACGTCGCCGACCTGCTGGCATTGCTGCCCAGGAACCGCGACCTGACGGAACGGTTGTACGAGACGGCCCTGCGTGGCCGGGCGCTCGATTCCAATGGCAAGGCGAACCTCGGAGCGCCGGTCAGTAATTTCTTCGCCTCGGGACGCCGTGCCCGGAAGGCCGGCGAGAGCCTGGACAACATGGCTGGTGGGGTCGGTGGTGCTTTAGGGGGCGGTGCCGATGGCAGGTCAGTGGCCAGGGCCCCCGCTCCCTCGACAGCCGCAAGTGCGAAACCCCAGGGGAAAAGCAATGCGAAGAAGTCCAAGGAAGCGAAGATGAGTTTGCAGAAGGAAACTGAGGCGCTGGACAAATCGTCTAATGCCAGCCGCGATCGGAATTTTCAGGAGGATGCGGCGCTGAGGAAAAGAGTTCGACAGTTGTTCCGCCGACTCGATCGAACCCAGGAATGGGTCGAGAACAACTACTACCGGCTGCCGATCGAAAAACAGGTCGGCAACCTGGTGACGACCAGTCGGTTCTGGAACGACTACGTCCACCGCAACCCGGCCGACCCGTTCTTCTCCAAGAACTTCGCGGATGCGGCCAGGAGTTTTCCCGAGATGATGTTCGCGCTGGCGGTGCTTGATCTGCCGTTCCGAGCCGGCGAGCACAAGATCGACTTCAAGGGCAACGCCCTGACACTGGTGCCCGCCAGCCCGGCGATCGTGTTGCACCGTGAGGTCAAGCCGGCCGGGGAGATTGTTGGGGAAACGCCGGTGCTGGTCACGCAGAACTTCTACCGGTTCGACGACCGTTTTCGCCAGGTCGATGGTGAACGGGTCGACAAGTTCGTGACCGACGAGTTCCTGGTCCACACCGTCTATGGCTGCCAGGTCGTCTTGACCAATCCCGGTTCTGCCAAGCAACGGCTCGACGTGCTGCTGCAGGTCCCGGTCGGAGCGATCCCGGTCAACAGGGCTCGCTACACCCGCAGCGTCCACGTCGATCTCGATCCCTACCACACGCAACGGATCGAGTACCACTTCTACTTTCCGGCAGCCGGCAATTACCGGCACTACCCGGTTCACGTCGCCAGGAATGAACGAGTGATCGCGGCGGCCGAACCGGTGGTCCTGAAGGCGGTGACCGAACCGTCACGACTCGATCTGGCCTCCTGGGCTCACGTCTCCCAGAACGGTACCCGTGGCGAGGTGCTCGAGTACCTTCGCAAGCACAACGTGCTGAGGCTCGACCTGACACGGATCGCCTTCCGGATGAAGGACAAGGTCTTCTTTGACGAGTTGCTCGGATTGCTGCGGCAGCGACACATCTACAATGGCACGCTCTGGGCTTACGCGTTGCTGCACAACGACAGCGTCGTGATCAAGGAATACCTCAGGCACGCTGATTCGTTTGTCAGCCAGTGTGGCAGCGTGCTGCAGAGTCCCCTGCTCGTGATCGATCCGGTCGAACGCCGCACGTACCAGCACATGGATTACCGTCCGCTGGTCAATGCCCGGGCTCACACGCTCGGCCAGCGACGCCAGATTCTCAACGACCGCTTTCACGCCCAGTACCATCGCCTGCTGAAAATCATCAGTTACACGCCCAACCTCGATGACAACGACCTGATGGCGGTCACCTACTACCTGCTGTTGCAGGACCGCGTCGACGAGGCCCTGGCGTTCTTTGGCCGTGTCAACGCGGACAAACTGCAGACGCGGTTGCAGTACGACTACTTCACCGCCTACCTGGACCTTTTCAGCGACAAGCCACAGGTCGCGCGGCAGGTTTCCGAGAAATGGCTCGCGCGGCTCAAGCCGCTGCCGGCTGGTGGCCTGATTCCGGTGGCTGCAGGCCCCGGGGGCGAACGTGTGGGTTACCCGGTCGATCACTGGCGGCGGCTCTTTGGTGATGTCGTGGCCCAGTTGGACGAGGCCGAGGGACGCAAGCCGGCCGCTGATCCGGAGAACGAAGCGGCCAAACGGCAGAAACTGGCGGCCAGCCAGCCGAACTTCGACATCAAGGTCGAAACCCGCCGGTTGACGATCGACTACCAGAACCTCGCCGAGGTCACCGTCAACTACTACCTGATGGACATTGAACTGCTCTTCAGCCGCAACCCGTTCGTGAAGCAGGATGCCAGCCGGTTCGCGCACATTCGCCCGAACCACTCGGCCGGCATCAAGCTGCCCGCAGACCAGGCCCGTCATGGCGTGGATCTGCCCGAGCGATTCCACAACCGCAACGTGCTGGTCGAGGTTCGCGGCTCGGGACTGGTTCACTCGCAGGCCTACTATTCCAACTCGCTGGCCGTCCAGGTGATCGAACCCTACGGACAGGTTCGCGTGACCGACGCCGGGAACCGCAAGCCGGTGACCAGGGTTTACGTGAAGGTCTATGCCCGGCAGCGTGACGGGCGGGTTCGCTTCTACAAGGACGGGTACACCGACCTGAGAGGCCGTTTTGACTACACGTCCTTGAATACCAACGACCTGGAGAACGTCGAGAAGTTCTCGTTGCTGGTACTCAGCGACGGCAAGGGCGCGGTGGTCAAGGAGGCAGCTCCACCGAAGCGGTAGTGCCGCGACCCCCGTGGCTTCCGGCTCAGGCCGTGTCGTCCCGCAGGCGACCGTCCTCGAGCAGAAAGACCAGCGATGCCGATTCTTTCAGGTCGGTGTCATGCGTCGAGACGACCAGCGTCGTTCCGGCGGCGTTGATTTCCTGGAGAATCGCGGCGAGTTCCGCGGCCGCCCGGCGATCGAGATTCGATGTCGGTTCGTCGGCGAAGATCACCTCGGGGTCCCCGATCAGCGCCCGGGCCACCGCGACCCGTTGCTGTTCCCCGCCACTGAGTTCCTCGGGCGGGGTGTCGGCCTTCGCGGCCAGTCCCAGGCGGGACAGGACATCGTCGGCGGCCTGCCTCCGCTTTGCCGCCGACAGCCCCCGGGGAATCTGTGGATAGGTGATGTTTTCCCAGGTCGGCAACCGGGGGATCAGCGAAAAGTCCTGGAAGACGAACCCCATCCGCCTGCGTTGTCTCGCCAGTTCGACGTCGGAGCAGTCCTCGAGGTTGCGGTCGGCAAATCTCACGCGACCGCTGGTCGGGCGGTCGAGTGCTCCGAGCAGGGACAGCAGCGTGGTCTTGCCCGAACCCGAGGGTCCGTCGAGCACGACGTAGCTGCCGGCCGGGATGGCCAGCGACACGTCGCTCAGTGCACGGACCTCGCTCGAGGTCCCGGGATGGTAGGTCCTGCTCAGCGATTCCGTCTCGAGCAACCCGCGATTCATCTCATGGCCTCCGCGGGTGGGGTCACGGCGGTCCGCCATGTCGAGTACGCCGAGCCGGTGGTGACCAGCAGGCAGGCGACGAGTACCGCCAGCCCGGCCGGTTGTGCTGCCAGGACGTAGGGCACCGCGATGGCCGGTTGGGTCTCGACACCCGCCAGAAAGATCCCGGCGATCCAGAACCCGTTGAACCATTTCAGCCAGGCCAGGGCCACGAGGATCGCCACCGCCGCGCTGACCAGGCCCAGCAACAGGCTCTCGACGAGACTGCGAATCAGGATCTCGTCGGTCTGCCAGCCGGTGGCTTTGAGGATGCCGATTTCGCGGCGGCGCTCGGGGCGTCCGAAGCCCGACGTGACCAGGATCACGAGGATGCCGATGGCAAAGGCGATGACGAACAGCAGGTTGAAGACACCCTCGCGATGACCCAGGCCGGCCGGAAGCAGCGATTCGAGGTCGGTACGGGAGGTGACCGATGGCTGGTGACTGGCTGCGGCCTTGGTCGAGGAACCTGTCAACGACTGGAGAATTCGCGAGCGGATCGCCTCGGGTTGCCCCTGGCGACAGAAGACGAGCAGGTCGGTGGCCAGGCCCCGCTGGTCGAAGATCTCGGCGGCCGACTCGAAGGTGGTCAGGATCATCTGTGACTGCCAGGGAGAAATCTCGGACTGGAAGATCCCGGTGATCCGTGGAGTCTTCTCGCCCCCGCCACTGCGAAAGATCGGGGGAATCACGGTGCCCACCTGCAGGTTGTCGAGTTTCCTGGCCAGTCCCGAACCGATGACCAGTTGCGGGGCCTCGCCGTGCTGTGATCGAGGCAGTTGGCCATCGATCAACCGGGTCAATCGTTGGATCGACGAGCCGCGTCGTTGCAGTTCCTCGCGTGGCATGCCGACGAGCACGGCTTCGACGTTCTCTTTTCCCAGCGTGATCCTGCCGACGATCCGGGGAATCACCCTGGTGACTCCGTCGAACTTGCGAATGGGTTCGGCCAGTTCCAGCGGGATCGGTACACGTCGTCCGAACTGGTTGGCCGCGACATACAGGTCGGGCAACAGTTCCTTTTCGGCCGGTGTGCCGGCACCAATCGCGATCCGGGATTCCTGTCGCAGGCCTTCGACGAGGCCGATCCCGACGAGGTAGGGAACCAGCACGGCGATGACGGCCATGACGGTCACCGAGCTTCGCAGGGGCGACAACAGGATTGCAGCGGATCCGGTCCGTGCGATGCTAAGGAGCGAGGACATTGCGGGTGGCCGATGGGCCGGTCAGGTGCGTGGCTGACCGCGAGGAAAAGGAAAACAGGAACCGGCCACACCCGGGGCACAGCAGCCCCCCGGCGGGGATCGGACCGGTTCGGGCATTGCAGGTGGTTTCCAGCCGCGGGTCGAATTGAACCGGGCAGGTCGACAGTTCGACGCTGGGTCCGAAGCCGAGCCCTCCGACCAGCTGCTGAAATCCGGCGGCGTCGGCCGCTCGCGGTGGGACGGGTTGCCGGTAGTGAGCCACGGCGACCCCGGCGGCGATGACCAGGATGGCGATCACGGCAAGCAGGCGGTTCGAGGAGTCGCTGGTCATCAGGGTGATTCTATTGAGAGGAATGGATGGTCCGGACCCACCATCAGGCGGCCCCGTGACTGCTTGGCGTGCTGCTTGGCACGATCGCGGTCGCGGAACACATGCCAGCGATTTCCGGTGACACGATTGGTGATGATCGAACTGCGAACAAAAAAAGCCTCCCTCGCATCAAGCATCTCCCTGCTGTCCTCGTCGGTGACCAGAATCTGCTGTGGGGTGGAAGGTTGGCGATCGATCCACGCTCGGGCACAACCAACATCACAGAACCGGGTAAAGGCTCCCGCGGCGTCGCGGACACGCACCCGGAATGCCGCATCGAGCACCAGCCCGTCCCAGTTGCAACGGGGGCGATCGTCCTTGCGGACCTGGTGTCCGACGACCGGCAGGGCGGCTGCGATCACCAGCCCCACCAACGCCGTCCACCACCAGGACACCGGCGGTTTCATGACAGGGAGAACTCCAGGAGGAACATGATCATTGAGCCAAGATATCCGAAGAGCCCAAGAAAGAGGAAGCGTCCGATCAGCGAGGGCAGGACGGCTTGTGTCTCTTCGACGCGGCCCAACCAGCCCGCCACTGCGGCCCAGCCGACCGAGAAACAGCCCAGCGTGAACAGCACCACGGCCAGCACGCTCTCGGGAACCTCGCTGATGAGATCGTATGGGCAGTGGTGCGGTCGCTGCAGAAGTGCCGGCGAGGCGATCTCGACCAGGAACAGGCCTCCCAGCGGCATCGCGAAAAGCGTGCCGATGAGCAGTCCCGACAGGAACCGGCGGTGATGGTGTCCACTCCGGATGGCGGTCAGCAATCCCAGGCTGAGGCCGCCGACGACGACCAGCAGGCCAATCGTCAACCAGGTGTGACTGCCCGACCCGAGCAGCGATTCGGGCAGAAATCGCGACCGGTCTGCCATCGCCGAGGTGCAGCAACCCACGCTCAGCGAGTGTTCCTGCTTGGGGATGGCCAGATAGGATCCCACGCAGACGGCATCGGCGACGCTGACCAGTCCCAGCGGCAGTAGCCCGGAGAGCAACCGTGGCATCAGTGGGGCGGTTTGCGTGGCCCGGTTGGCCAGGTACAGCACGAACCAGCCACCACCCAGGAAAACCAGCAACGGCTTGGTGCACTGCACCGTTGCCAGCAGCCAGGGCAGGTGGCGGGCGCTGCCCACGCTGCCGGTGCCGATTCGTGTCACTCCGTAGATACACATGACGCCCGGCCACGAGGGCACGTAGCTCTGCAACAGGGCGTAGAGCAGTGGCCAGGATGCCAGGTTCAAACCCAGCAGCAGCAATGACAGCAGCAGCAGCAGGTAGGGCCGATTCTCGATGTCACGAGTCGACGTGACGCGACGGCGGCCGAACGAGGAAACGATGATCAGCAGGCCGACTGCAAATTGCAGGAGACTGACGAAGGCGATCAGGACGGCGTAGGCGTTGACGATCATCTGCGAGCCTGGATCGGCAGCGGGACCGAAAAGAGATCTTCGATGTCACGCCGGGGAACCTGTCGACCGCCCCGCCTTCGGTGACCTTCCGGACACGATACCACCCTGTCGAGATACCGACCAGATGATCTGCCGATTGCACGTTTGTGATTCGGGCCTGTTCCGCGCTAGTGGGAAGTCGTTAACATGGGGCCTGGATTGGTTCGTGGGGAGGAGTGTCGACACGCTTTTCCCGCTGTTGGCACCCGTGTATGCGCTTCGGGAATTTCATGAGGTACCTTTCGATCAGCCGGGAATCCTGGTGCGGGGTCTTCCTGACGATGACCTTCGTGTTATTCGGCTTGCTGTCCGGGTGTGATCGAACGGCGTCATCGAAAAACGATTCGCCAGGAACACCGACCGCGACGACGGCCCTCGGTGCCGACTCGTTATCACGTCCCGACGAGGCGGTCCGGGTCTTTCTGAGGGCTTTTCAGATCGGCGAGGGGGGTGCTATCTGGGACTCGCTGCCGGAGCGGCACCACGTGGAGATCAACGAGATCATCCGCGGGTTTGCCGCGAAGATGGATCCCCAGGTCTGGGAGCGAGCGTTCGTGGTGGCACGACGAATTGTCGAGGTACTCCGCGACAAGCGGAATGTGATTTTTGGGGATTCCCAGCTGAAGGTTAAGTCGATCAACAGGAGACTGTTTTCGGAGAACTGGGACGAGGTGATCGTCTTGCTGAAATCACTGGTCGACAGCGAACTTGGCGACCTCGATAAGCTCCGGGCGTTTGACGGCAAGAAGTTTTTTTCCGGGACGGGAACGCGCTTCCTGAAACAGCTTGTCGCTCTCTCTGCCAAGGATCCCAACGACCCGTTCCGCAAGGGGTTCGATGCCAAGGTACGACTGGTCACGATCGATGGCTCGGAGGCCACGATCGGGCTGACGATGAGCGGCACGTTTGTGATGACGCAGGAGGCCGTCGATGTGAAGCCGAAAGAGACGCAGATGAAGGTCCACCAGGTCGATGGCGTGTGGATTGTCGCGGAACTCGACTATGGGTTGACCAAGCTGTACGAGGATGGCCGCGCGATGCTGGCCGGGATCCCCGACGATGCGATCCGAAACAACCGTGGCCCGTTGATCAAGTTGCTGAAAACTGTCGAAGAGGATCTCGACCGGATCGAATTGGCGAAAACCAACAAGGAACTCACCCAGGCGCTAGTGCTGGCACAGCTGAGGATCAGTCAACTTGTCTCGGCAGGGACAGGAGAGGAGCCCGGGGCGGATGGTTCGGAGCCGCGTGGACGGACCGTGACGGTGGTCGTCAAGGGCGAGATGGACAAGGCAACACGTCAGCGGGTGCTTGACCGGTTGGAGAGCCTGAAGCGGGCGGGTGGGACTCCGAAAGTGACCGACGGCAAGGGACTGGTGACGGTCATCATTCCAACCGACCGATTTCTGCAGGATGTTGTCGATGCGATTGACTTTGGTCTGGTTGGCGACATCGACGAGGTGGAACGGCGTTTTACCGTGACCGTGAAGCCGAAGCCGGTGAAAAAGGCAAAACAGGGCAGTTCCGGGAAGTAGTTGCCGAACGTGGCGATGGGGTCCGGAAACGGGTCGAACGCGATCCGTCATGACCGGTAGTGTGAGTTACCGCGTACGGTGGCCGAATGAGTGGTTCTGCGGACACGGTTCCAGGGAAAGCGAGTGATGTGGTCGACGGTCGTCGCCTGCCGTGGGGATTGATTGCGATCCTGGTCCTGGCGGCGGTGTTGCGACTGTCGCGACTGGAACTGGTGCCGATGACCAACGAGATGGCCGGCAGCGGCCTGACGGCGAACGTGGTCGTTGCTTCCTCGCCCAGCACCGGCTGGCCGTTGGCCGGCGCGTTGGCCGAAGGCGTGCGGGGATCGTCGCTGTTCATCTACCTGGTTTCTCTGCCGAACCAGCTGATCTGGCACCCGCTGACCGGCGTCGTGCTGGTGGCACTGCTGAATGTCTGGGCGGTGTTTCTGGCCTATCGTCTGGCGGATCGGCTGTTTGGTCACCGTGCGGCTCTTGCCGCGGGACTGCTGCTGGCCTGTTCGCCCTGGGCGGTCGTTTATTCCCGGCAGCTGTGGGCGGGCAGTTGCCTGGCCGTTGTCAGCCTTTGGCTGATTGGGATGTCGTTGACGTGGTTGTCGGAGGGCGGAAGCGGGCGACTGGTGAGAATGCTGGTCCTGGGGTTCCTGATTCCCCAGTTGCATTATTCGGGACTGGCGGCGACTGCCTGGCTGGCTGTCGTGATCTGGATCGGCCGGCGTCGTGTGGGTTGGTCACCGACGATTGCCGGCGTGTCTTTCGGGCTTTCGACCTGGACGCCATGGGTGGCGTTTCATCACATCGGTGGCTGGACAGAGCTCCGGAATTCGTTGTCGATTTTCGGTGGCAAACCCAACCTCGCACGGGCGATCACCAACGAGATCAACTACCTGCAGTCGATGTTGCACAGCGGCGGTTTCGATCACTGGTTTGCGGTTTCGCCGGCGGACTTGCCGGAGTTTTTCCCCGGATGGCAGCGAGCGGTTCTGGTCGGTTGTGGCCTGTTGATGGTCTTTGCCGTCGCCGCTGAGGCGGGCCGGGCGTTGACACGGACCGGCGATTCGTCCGGTCAACCGGGAACAGGACTTTTGTGGCTGTGGGTCGTGCTTCCCCTGCTGGGCGGGCTGGTGTATCGACCCGACGTGCGTCCGGAACATCTGCTGATCGTCTTGCCGGTACTGCTGGTTCTCGCCTCCGCTGCCGCGGGTCGCTGCCTCGACGGGCACCGGCGAGCACCCCGGGTCCTGGCTTGTGGGGCGCTGGGCACCCTTGCCGCATCGCACGTCCTGTTCCTGGTTTCCTGGAACAGTTACCTCGACGACGATCGCGCCGATCCGGAAGGTCAGTACGGGTTGACCTATCGGCAGAGGCGTGCTGTCGCCCGCTGGGTGCTGTCCGACTGCGATGGACAGTCAGTTGAACTGGCCGGGCCGTTCCGAGGTGGGCATCCAGCCTACGAGTATGTCTACTACTATGAACGGTCGCGCCGCGGCCGGGATCGGTCAGCGCCCGAAGAAAAATTGAAATATTGGATCGATGAAGACTCCGATGGCGGACAACCCGGTACCGTGGTCTACCGGAGCCTCAAGCAACGACAGATCGGCGCCACCCTGAATCGATACCAGTCCACATCCTCACGGTGGAAAATCGAGAAGAGTCACCAACTTGGCGCAACGAGGATCTATCGCATTCGCTTGCCGGTCGTGGGATCCTTCAGGACGGCGTTTTGGGAGCCCGTTTCCGGTTTTTCGGGGACCGGGGTCAATGTTGCGGATGATTTTGTGCAACGTTCGCGTTGGCGAATTCGTAGGCTAAACTGAGAGAAGCTGGATCCGATCGTATCCAGCTGACTTCGAGATCTTCCGAGCTGTTTTGCAGGGCAAGTTCACAGGGCCAGAACCAGAGAAAGACGGGTAGGAATGAACGAGATGCGGAATCCCGATCCCCAGCCCGGGGAAATCCAACAGGCGACCGAACAGGCGACAGCCGCTGAAGCAAGCGGTTCGAGTGGCGATTCTGATGGCGGTGGTGGTGGCGTTGGTGTCGTTGTTTTCACGGTGGTCCTGGCTGGTGTAGCTGCGGCCGTGTATTTCAGCCGTGATGAAGGGGTTCGGCCACCCGATCAGCCGAACGCAGTCGGCAGCCGTCCCGGTTTTCGCGATATTGCCCGGGAATCGGGTCTGGATTTCCACATGGGTTTCCTTTCCAGTGAATCGGGAACCACCTTCAAGATTAATCTCTATGACCACGGTTGTGGTGTTTCGGTTGCCGACTATGACGGAGACGGTCACGAAGACGTGTTCTTCCTGAACCAGTTGGGATCCAACGCGTTGTATCGAAACCGGGGTGACGGCACGTTCGAGGACGTGACCGAGAAGGTGGGGGTCGGGCTTGCGGATCGGGTCTGCGTGGGAGGCACGTTTGCCGACGTCGACAACGATGGTGACCAGGACCTGTTCGTGGCCAGCACGCGTGGAGGGAATGTCTTTTACGAGAACCAGGGTGGCGGGGTTCTCAAGGATGTCACGAAGGCAGCCGGGCTCGAGCACGTCGGTCACTCGCAGACGGCGATCTTTTTCGACTACGACAACGACGGGCTGCTGGATCTTTACGTGGTTCACACCGCCGACTGGACGCTCGACGAAATCAACCCGACCAGCAAGACATTCGTTGGCAAGGGAGGTGATGGGTTCGATGCGGTGATCCAGAGTGCCAAGGAATACAACATCCTCTACCGCAACAACGGCGACGGGACGTTCACCGACATCACCAAGAAAGTTGGCCTCGAGGGACGAGGTTGGAGCAGTGATGTGGCGGTTTTTGATTTCGACGACGACGGCGACCAGGATGTCCTGGTCACCTGCATGTTCGGCCGCGCCCAGTTGTTCCGCAACGATGACGGCAAGTTCGTTGATGTGACACTGGAAACGCTCGGACGAACATCATGGGGTGGCATGGGAGTCAAGGTGTTCGATGCTCACAACGATTCGCAGTTGGACATCCTCGTCGTCGACATGCACTCCGACATGTGGATGGGCCTGGATCTTGACCACGGTTCGCTGAAACTGGCCACCGATTCGGAGAAGAAGAAATTCCGGTCGATCTTCGGGCCGATGAAGCAACAGGACAACAACCTGGTCAAGACCGAGGAACGCTGGGCCGACACGTTGTCGTTCAGTCACGGCGAGGTATTGTTCGGCAATGCCTTCTACCGGGCGACCGGCAAGGGGACCTTCGAAGAACTCTCCGAGCAGGTTGGCCTGGAGACGCTGTGGCCTTGGGGCATCTCGGTAGGCGATTTCGACAATGATGGCCACCAGGATGTCTTCCTGGCGTCGGGGATGGGCTTCCCGTTCTACTACTGGCCCAACTACCTGATGCTCAACAACGGCGACGGGACCTTCTCGGATCACGCCGAGGCCCGGGGGATCGAGCCGCCCGTGCAGGGGCACTCCCACAAGGAGCAGATCCAGAACCGGGATTCTGTCCGGAGTTCTCGCTGTGCCGCGGCGGCCGATTTTGACGGCGACGGTCGCCTGGAGATCATCACCAACAACTTCAACGACATCCCCTACTATTTCAAGAACGAGTTTGACGAGAAGAACAGCTACCTGGCGCTGCGATTGCAGGGGACCCGCAGCAACCGGGATGCCATCGGCGCCCAGGTCAAGGTCCGGATCGGTGAGGAGACCATGATGAGGTTGGTCCAGTCGGCCGGCGGTTATCTTTCGCAGCCGTCACGAACCGTTCACTTCGGGATCGGAAAACACGAACAGGTCGACCGGGTCGAGATCCGCTGGCCGAGTGGAATCCGCCAGGTGATCGAGAATCCGGTGATCAACCGGTTGCACAAGGTGGTCGAGCCGGACCAACCGGCGGCAGAAAAGCCGGCGGCGGGTCAGTGAACGGCTTCTGCAGACCGCTGTCCTCTTCGTGTCATCAGTGGCTCCGGGGCTCATGACCAAGCACGGTGCCGGCGATCGTGGCAGTCGAATCATGGCAGGACTGGGTGTGATGACCCTGGTGGCCTGTGCTGCGGTCATCTGGAATGTCACGCCGGAAAAGAGGATCGTCGAGGACCCGGTTCTGAAGAGACGTCCGGTGACCCTCTTCGATGGGGTTCACCTGCTTGGGGGACTGGCCCCGTCGGTTGCCTACGTCGTGGAGACGTCGGAAGGCCTGGTGCTGGTGGATTCCGGACTCGAGGCAAATTGCCAGTCGCTGCTTCAGCAGATGAAATACCTGCAGCTGAACCCGGGCCGCTTGAAGAAGATCCTGCTGACCCACGCCCACGGCGACCACGTGCTGGGTGCGATGTACCTGCAACGGCTGACGGGCGCTCGCATCTATGCCGGTCGTGCCGACAGTGACATCCTCCGTTCCGGCGGTCCTCCCGAGGCACTCTTCTCGACCTACGACATGCCGGGAATCGAGACGCATTCCACGGAAGTCGACATGGAACTCGAGGGCGGCGAGACGATTCACAGCGGTGATGTTCGCATCGAGGTGATTGGCACGCCGGGGCACACGCCCGGCAGTCTCTGTTTCCTGATGGAACGCGACGGGCGGCGAATTCTTTTCAGTGGCGACACCGTGCAGAGTATCAGCGGCGACCTGGGCACCTACGCCGCATACCTTTCGCCGCGCTACCGTTCCAGTGCGGCGGATTACCTGGCCACGCTCCGGAAACTCCGCGAGTTGCCGGCTCCGGATGTCCTGTTGCCGGGCCATCCGCAGGTGCCGCGGCCTCCGTCGAGCTCGCACCTTTCGATGCCCGGCAGTGAAGCTGACAGCCCGGGTGTCAGTGCAGAGGTGACCGTCGAGCAATGGCAGCAGATGATGACCGACGGCATCACCGAGATGCAGCGGCTGGTTGATCGCTACGCGGCCGATGGAGCAGATTTTCTGGACGGCACGCCCCGCGAGATTCTGCCGGGACTGTATTACCTCGGCGAATTCTCCGATTGGGCCGTCTATGTTCTCCGGGAAGGGAAGCGTTGGTACGTGTTCGATGCGCCCGGTGGTGCGGGGTTGATCGAGTTCTTGGAACAGCGACTGCAAAAGCTGGAACAATCGCTCGACGGTGTCGCCGGTGTGCTGGTCACGTCCGTGTCGATCGAGGCGACGGCCGGCCTGGGAGGAATGGTCGAGAAGTTCAAGTGCCCGGTGGTCGTCCACCGCGATGGCCTGCAGTCGCTTCGTGAGCGTCTGCCCCGGGAAACCCGGTTCGTGATGGCCGCCACGATTGACGAGAAATCCGAGTTCCCGGTCGTGGCCACCTCGTTGAGTGGCCGTGGCTCTGCGAAGGTTGTCTTCGGGATGCGCCGGGCCGACAGGTCGATCCTGGTTTCGGGACGGTTGCTCGGCAAGGTCGACAATCGCCGTCTGGTGCAGGAGTTGCTCGGAGATCTTGCCGCGGAGGACGGCGACACGGCGGCCTACCGGAAGACGCTGGACCTGTTCGAATCGATGGCTCCCGACGTCTGGCTGCCGGCGCGACCGGTCAACGGCCAAAACGCCAATCTGTACGACCAGCAGTGGCAATCGATCATCGAGCGAAATCGTACTTCGCTCCGCAAGAACGCTGGCCCGGGCTAGTCGAGCCGATCCAGCGACCCCAGATCCCAGAGGGTCACCAGGTAGAAGCCGCCGACAGCCAGTCGCCGTCCGTCCTGGCTGAACTTCACGCAGAAGGCCCCGCTCCGGCTGGTATCAAGGGCCAGCAATTCCTTGCCGGTTTCGACATTCCAGAGCCTGACCGTCCCATCGTCACTGGCCGTCGCCAGGCGACGACCATCGGGGCTGAAATCCGCCGAGACCACGGAGTTGTCATGGCCGGTGAAGGTCAGGAGTTCCTGGCCGGTCTTGGCATTCCACAGCTTGGCCGTGTGCTCGCGACTGACCGAGACCAGGAAACGGCCGTCGGGGCTGAAATTCACTCCGAGGATTGCCGAGGTGTGGCCCTTCAATGAAAGCGATTGTTTGCCGGTCAGGGTATTCCAGAGATTGATCTCACCGGGTTCATTCAACGTGATTGTCGATTCCCCCATGTTGAAGGGGCGAAAGGACGCGGCCGTGGCGATGTGTTTTCCATCGGGGCTGAAGTCGACGTCGACGACAAATCCACCTCTGGCCTTGAACGAGCGGAGTTGCTTGCCCGTTTCGACATCCCAGAGGCGGGCGGTAAAATCACGGCCGGCCGACGCCAGCTGACTTCCATCGGGGCTGAAATCGACCGCCAGGACCCAATCGGAATGGCCCTCCAGCGACCGGAGCTCTCGACCCGATCCGGTGTCCCACAGCTTGATCGTCTTGTCCCAGCTGGCCGAGGCCAACCGTTGACCGTCGGGGCTGATCGCGATCATGTTCACCGAGTTGGAGTGCCCTTCCAGCACAAGGGTCTTTCGGCCGGTTTGAACATCCCGAAATTCCACCGTCATTCCACTCGACCCGACCAGTCGTCGACCGTCTGGGGTGAAAGCCACACTCCAGGCGTCTCCCTGGAAATCGGGAAACGTCTGCACGGTTTCGGAAACCCGTTGAGCCACCCAGCGGCGGATCAACCAGGGACGCATGATCGCGAAGAAGACGCCGAGGCTGATAAGCAGGACGACCACGACGGTGACCGCCAATGGTCGGACCAGACGCCGGGGTTCTCCGACATCCTCGACTGCCTCGAGACCCTGATCCTCCGGCACAGTGTCGGGCCGGTCTGACATGGGCGGGTCCTTGCAGCACATCCCTGGGAAGCAGCGGGCTTGATTGTCTGGCCGCATGTTGGTGTTTGCAAGTGCGTCCCAGGGTGTTCGATCGGGCACGGCGCACGGATGACGGCCCGGGAATCGACTACAATGAACCCCGCTCGGATCCCGGGCCGGCGATCGACCGGCCCGTCACCCGGGCGAGTTCCGGTAAAGCCGGCCCATCATGAATCAACCACGAGCCGAGAATGCAGGTCAAAAACGGTTGGCGATTGTCTGCGCGGTGATCGCCGTGATCGGTGCCGGGTACGCGCTGTGGTCTGGCTCGCCGAGTTCACCGGTTCTCCGCAAGGATGCCACGCGATTGTCGAACCGGGTGTATCTGCTGGGTCGACTGAGTCCGTCGGTGGCCTATGCGATTGACACGTCCGAGGGATTGGTGCTGGTTGATTCGGGACTCGAACCGGATTGCCGATCACTGTTGGCGCAGCTCAGGCAACTGGGTCTGGATCCGGCCCGTCTGAAGAAAATCCTGCTGACCCACGCACACGTGGACCATGTGCTGGGCGCCATGTATCTGCGGCGATTGACCGGGGCCACCGTCCATGCCGGCCGACGCGACTGCGACATCCTGCGGGCCGGTGGACCGCCCGATGCAATGTTCTCGACATTCGAGATGCCCGGGGTCGAAACGCACCCGACCGAGATCGACGTGGAGCTTCAAGGCGGAGAGTCGATCGTGCTGGGTGACTGCCGATTCGAAGTGATCGCCACGCCCGGACACACACCCGGCAGCCTGTGTTTTCTGCTGCGGGCTGACGGTCAGCGTGTCCTTTTCAGCGGCGATACGATTTCCAGCATGACTGGCAATCTGGGCACCTATGCCGCCTATCTCGCGCCACGTTACCGGGCCGATGCCGCTGACTACCTGGCCTCCTTCCGAAAACTGGCCGCGTTGACTGCGCCGGATCTGTTGTTGCCCGGCCACCCGCAGTTGGCGCAGGCCGAAGCCATTGGCGACCCGCTGAAAGTAAACAGTGCTGCGATCATGCCGCGGCAGTGGCAAGAATTGACTGACCGGGGTATCGCCGAGATGCAGGAACTGGTCGACCGGTTCACCGCCGACGGAGCCGACTTCCTGGATGGCGTGCCTCGTGAATTGCTGCCGGGATTGTTCTACCTGGGGGACTTCGACGGCTCGGCCTGTTACCTGCTCGACAGGCAGGGGCGATTGCTTCTGTTTAATACCCCCGGGGGTCCCGGACTGGCCGGTTTCCTGGAACAGCGACTCGAAAAAATCGATCGTGACCTTGATGCGGTTGCGGCCATCCTGCTGACGTCCTGTTCACCCGAGGCGACCGTCGCCCTGCCCTCGTTGCTGAGAAAGGTCGGGTGCCCGGTCGTAATCTCGCGTGCCGGACGTGCAGTTCTCGAGAGTCGTGTTCCACCGGGGACGCGTTTCGTGGTGCTGGAGGATTCGGCCGAGACTTCCGACCCGGTCGACATCTCGCCGGTCCGGGGAATTCCCCTGGAAGGCCGTGGCTTGGCGCCAGCGGCCTACCGGTTCGAGTGGCAGGGCAGGCAGGTGCTGGTTTCCGGTGAATTGCCGACGAATCCGGACAGCCGTCAGGCCATGCAGGAACTGGTCGAAATCCTGCGAGGACCCCGGGGGGATCCCAGCACGTATGGCTTCTCGCTCTCACGCCTCGCCCGGATCAAACCGGACCTGTGGCTCCCGGCCCGGCCGCTCCACGGGCAAAATGCGAACCTGTACGATCAACGTTGGCAGTCAGTGATCGAGCAGAACCGTGACGCGATCCGTTACGCCACGGAACGCTAGAGAGTGAGGCGGTTTCTGTCAGTCCGGTTGATGGTTGGGATTGTTGTCGTGCTCGACGTACCACTCCAGCAGCACCCGGAAGGGCGGGTCGAACCGTTCGGGATCTTCGCCGAGTTGCCGCGACCACTCGGCCACCGATCCCCATTCCAGGTCAGCCACCTCGGTCGGGTCCGGAATCGGTTCCTCGTTGCAGGTGGTACGAAACAAGGCCGTGTGTTCGTTGGACGTCTGTTCGCTGGCGGGGAATTTGACCAGGAATTCGAGATCCGCCTCGAGGCCGATCTCTTCCTTCAGTTCGCGAACGGCTGCCGCCTGGTAGCTTTCTCCGGCGTCGAGATGCCCCGAGCACGATGAGGTCCAGCACAGGGGATGAGCGTCCTTGGTCGCCGACCGTTTCTGGACGAGCAGTTCATCCCGGGAATTCAGGACAAACACGTGGGCCGCACGGTGCAACAGCCCGCGGGCATGAACCTGCGAACGCGTCGCCTGGCCGATGACACGATCGTCGGCATCAACAACGTCGAATAACTCGTCGGGTCGGTCCAGGGGCATGTGTGTCGAGCGCTCCTTGTCCCACTGTACCGGATCCACAGGCCCGCGGTGAAGCAGTCACGACCAGACCTTGACACTGGTTTCGTTGTCTTTGTCCGGTATTGATGATCTGGAAACGGGGATCGTATAATCGAGTTGCAGGCCGTTCTTGGTCCGCTCATCTCCAGAGACTCTCGCCGATGTCCCGTACGCTTGCCCTGTTCGTCTGCCTGGCGTTGTGTTGTTCGGCGAACGACGGTCTGGCCCAGAAGAAGAAGGCCTCGCGCAAGCCCGTTACGCTACGCGGGAAAAATGCGAAACGGTCAAAAAAGAAGTCGGCGACCAAGTCACAGAAATTGCCGGCACTCAAGACCGTTGCCGACAAGCAGAAGTTCCTGGAGGTGATCCGCGAATCGATGCCGACCCGCCGGGTCTCGACGAAGATCCGTTACCTGCCCGCCGACCTGGACAACTCGCTCGAGTACCGGGTCGGTCGTGATTCGGACTTTGCACCGCTAATCGACGACGAGCGGTTCGTCCGCCGCGTCCACCTGGACCTGGTCGGTCGTCCGCCGTCGGTCAAGGTGATCCGGGATTTCGTTGCCGACGAGACCGGTTCGAAGCGGGCGGCGCTGGTTAATCGGCTGATGAAGACCGAACAGTTCGCGCGCAAGTGGGCTCGCTACTGGAAGAACGTCATCTTTCACGAATCGACGGCACCCCGCTCTCGCACGAATCCACAGGCGCTGGAAAACTGGCTGACCGAACAGTTCAGGAAAGGGACCTCGTGGGACCGGATCGTCGCCGAGTTGGTCTCGGCAATGCCGGTCCGCAACAAGAAGAAGAAGAAGGAAAAAAACGCCTGGAGCCAGAAAACCGGACAGAACAACTTTGTCTTGGCCTACGAGAACAAGCCCCCCCTGCTGGCTTCCCAGACGGCCCGGTTGTTCATGGGTATCAGCATTCAGTGTGCCGAGTGCCATGACCACCCGTTTGACGACTGGAAGCGAGAACAGTTTCACGAACTGGCGGCGTTTTTTTCCAAGGGCAAGTATTACATGCCCGGTATGGGGAATGCGGACAAGAAGACCGAGATGAAGCCCCGGTTCCTGTTGGGCGAGCAGCCGACGGTCAAGCTGACGAGCCACCAGCGGCGTGTCGCCGTGGCCGCCTACCTGGTCTACAACCAGGACAACTACTGGTTTGCCCGGTCGTTCGTGAACCGGATCTGGAACGAACTGGTGGGCGATGGGTTCTATGCGGTTGACAGCCTTGGTCCCGACCAGGAATGCCTGCATCCTTCCGTCGTGAACCGGATCGCGGCGGTGTTTCGATACCGTGACTTCGATCCCCGCTGGGTCTTTCGCCTGCTGACGAATTCGAGGGCTTACCAGCGCGAGATCCGTACGATCGAGAAGGACGAGGAATTGTTCACGGCCGTTCGGCCGATTCGGCTCAATGCCGACCAGGTCAAGGCGAGCGTGTTGCGGCTGACCGGTCCCGATCGAACGATCGGCCGTGACCTCGATCGTGAATTCCGCGCCGATCCTTCGTTGCCACAACGCGATCGGGAAGGCTCGGTCCAGCAGTCGCTGTTGCTGATGAACAACGCCACGTTGCACAGGAAACTCAACAATGGCCGGCTGAAGAAGCAACTGGTTATGGTCAAGGCCCCGCGGGCGCTCCTGAATCGTTTGTACCTGGCTGTCCTGTCTCGTCGGCCGACATCTCGCGAAATCAGCCGGGGCCTGGACCACCTGATGACGGTGAAAAACCGGGCCGAGGCCGTCGAGGACTTGTTGTGGGTGCTGGTGAACTCGACGGAGTTTCTGACCAAGAGATAACGCGGTCTGGTTGCAGGTTGTCCGAATGCGGTCGAGCAGAGAATTCAAGATGATCCCGTCGATTCCCACTCTCGCCCTCGATGCCGAAGTGACTCGTCGAGGGGCGCTCGGTTTCGGACTCGGTCTCTCGGCGTCGGCATTGCTGTCTCCACTGGGACTGCATGCCGAGCAGCTCAAGCGCGAGGGACGGTCGTGCATCCTGGTCTGGCTGGCCGGAGGACCCAGCCAGATGGAAACCTGGGATCCCAAGCCGGGAGCGCCCAACGCCGGCTCGACCAAGGCAATTCGTACAGCAGTGCCGGGCCTGTCGGTGGCCGAACACTGGCCGAAGCTGGCCCGACGAATCAAGGACGTGGCAGTGGTCCGGACGATGGTCGGCAAGGAGGCCGCTCATGCCCGCGGTACCTACCACGTGCACACGGGTCGCCGGATGGGCGGCCCGGAAAAGCACCCGAATTTCGGCGCGGTGGTGGCGGCTGAGCTGGGAGATCCGGGATCGGACCTGCCGAATTTCGTCAGCATCGGCAAGACGCTCAGTTCAGGGTTTCTCGGCGTGAAGTTCGCACCGTTTGAGGTCACACGGGCCGGCCAGCTTCCGGCCAACGTCAGCAAGGGAGTGACGGCGCCCCGGCTGGCGCGGCGGTTGGCATTACTGAAGGGCCAGGACGACGAGTTTGCCGAGGCGGGAGCCAAGGCCCGGGTGGTAGAACACCGGGTGCTCTATGAACGGGCGCGGCGGTTGATGGCCTCGCCGAAGCTGAAGTCCTTCCGGCTCGACGACGAACCGGCCAGCCAGCAACAAGCCTACGGCAAGAGTCGTTTCGGTCAGGGGCTGCTGGTGGCCCGGAGGCTGATCGAGTCGGGTGTCCCGTTTGTCGAGGTACGTCATGGCGGCTGGGACATGCACAACAGCCTGTTCCAGAAAATCGAGCCGTCCTCTGCCGATGTCGATCGGGGAGTGTCGGTGCTGCTGAGCGATCTGAAAAATCGAGGTCGTCTGGGCCAGACGCTGGTGATCGTGGCCGGTGAATTTGGACGGACGCCGAAAATCAACAAGAAAACCCCCGCTCCGGGGCGGGACCATTGGGCGAGAAACTTCAACCTGTTGTTGGCCGGTGGCGGTGTCCGTGGTGGACGCGTGGTGGGCAAAACGAGCGCCAATGGCCAGGAGATCGTCGAGCGGCCCGTGATGGTCGAGGACCTGTTCCAGACGTTGTGCCGCGTGTTGCGGATTGACGCGTCGAAAGAACTCTCGCCGCCCAACGGCCGGCCGTTGAAGATCGTCGACGGTGGGCAGGCGATCAGCGAGATCCTTGGCTGACGTGACCCGCCCGGGCAGCAAACCTACAACCCTCGCGCGAGCTCGGCAAGCAGGTCGTCGTCGATCGAGACACCCTTGGGGACATCCTTGATGGCCTCAAGTACGCCAAGCACCTGTTCGTCGGAGAGTTCGATTCCCAGTTCCTGCAGCCGGTGCGCGACGGCGCGACGGCCACTGTGACGCCCCAGGACCAGTCGGATGCCACTGGCTCCGACCTTTTCCGGCCGAAACGGCAGGTAGGTGTCGGGGTTCTTCAGCAACCCGTCCTGGTGGATTCCCGCCTCGGTGGCGAAGATGTTGTCGCCGCCGACGGGTTTCATCGGTGAAAGACCGATGCCGGTCAATTCGGCAACCAGTTGCGTGAGTTCGTAGAGCCTGGTGGTATCGACCTTGATCTTCACGCCGTACTGGTCCTCGTGCAGGGCAAGTGCCATCGCCACTTCCTCCAGCGATGCGTTGCCCGCCCGTTCGCCGATGCCGTTGATCGTACACTGCACGACATTGGCTCCCTCCTGCACGCAGGCCAGCGTGTTGGCGACGGCCAGGCCGAGGTCGTTGTGAAAATGTACCGCCAGCAGGGCCCGGTCGATGTTGGGGACGTTGTCCTGGACGTAACGGATCGTGTCGCGGGCTTTTTCCGGCGTCAGGATGCCCACGGTGTCAGGAAACCCGATCGTTGTCGCTCCCGCGTCGATCGCTTCCCGGTAACACTCGACCAGGAATTCCGGTTCGGTCCGACTCGCATCCTCGGGGCTGAACGCCACGATGTCGAATTTTTCGCCCGCGTATCCGACCGTGTCGCTGATCAGCGACACGACCTCGGCCTGTTCCTTGCGGAGCTTGTGTTCACGGTGCAACGGACTGGTGCCACAGAACAGGCTGACCCCGCGCTTGTTCCGGGGATTTCCGGCGAGTGCTTCCTCGGCCGCATCAATGTCGCCGCGGACGGTTCGACACAACGCCGTCAGCACCGGTCCCTTGATCACGCCGATCATCAACTGGATGGCTTCGATGTCGGCCTGCGATGAGGCGGGAAATCCGGCATCGAGGGAATGGACGCCGGCTGCTTCCAGTGCCTGGGCAATCCGCAGCTTGTCTTGAGGTTCGAGCGTGGCGCCGGGCATCTGTTCACCATCACGCAGCGTGGTGTCACTGAAGAGCACCGTGTCGCTGCGGCGGTGATGGCTGATGATCGCTTTTTTCACGGCACCGCGAACCGATTTCTGGATGCCCTTGAAGAGTCCGGAAGCGACCATGTGTTCATTCTGGGGAAACGTCGTCGGGGATGCAAAGAACCGTGATGATCGGGTGCCGGCAGCCTGTCAAGGACTGTCGGCTGTCTTGATGCCCAGCAGCTTGGGGACTTCGGTCTTCAACTCGGTAATCGTCGCCTGGGTGGTGACGACGTTTCCCTGCTGGTTGACCAGGATCATTGTCGGGAGCGAGAGGATTCCGAACTGGCGGGCCAGTCGGCTGTCGAGTCCGCCCGGCTCATGCAGGTGTGGCCAGGTCACCCGGTGGGCGCTGACAAAAGTGGGGACCGTTGTACGATCCAGGTCGAGGTTGACTCCCAGGATTTCCAGGCCACGGGACCGGTACTGCTGGTACAACAACTGCAGTGCGGGCAGTTCCTCGGTACACGGCTTGCACCAGGTGGCCCAGTACACCACCAGCAGGACCTTTCCACGGAAGGAATCGCTGCGGATCGTCGTGTTGGCCAATCCCTTGCCGGTCAGCAACAGGGGTTTCCCCTTCAGGTCCAGCCGCGCCAGTGCACCCGCCGCACGTTGTCCGGCCGGCGTTCGCCCGTGCCGGCGAGCGAGTCGGGTGTACCATGTCCTGGCCTGATCGGTCCTCGAGGCAAACTCGTGGGCGGTGGCCAGTTGCCAGGTCGCCTCGGGTGTGTCCTCGGCCTGGGGATAATCGTCGATGAACCGTCCCAGGTCGACCAGCCATCGCTGCTGGGCTTTGGATTGCCCGGCCTGGTCAGTCGCCGTCTGCAGCGAGTGGCTGTAATGGGCCAGCAGGTGGCGGTAAGCGGTAAACGGCAGCAACGGCGAACGCGGTGACTGTTGCCGCAATCGTTTTTTCTCGGAATCCAATCGCACCAGTCCCTCCGGCCATGTGGCCGATTGCACCAGCGCTGCGAGGTTGTCGATCAGTTGACGGGTCCATTGGTCGCGTTCGGATGGTGTCGAGGCCGTCCGCGCCAGGCCGGCCAGCACGTCGCTTCGGCTGGCATGGTATTTCCCGATGGCATCGCGTGGGGCCGTGGGGCCGGGCGGCGCGTTGTCGAGTTGGCGAAGTTGGTCGAGCAGTTTCTGCATACCGGGAGAAATCCCCGACGCCGCGGTCGTGATTGTCGATGGAACCGGTTGCAGTAGCAGTCCCCCGGCGGTGACCTGGACAGTGTCGCCGGCCAGTGGTCGAGGGATCGCGGTCAGTTTCCAGGTCGATCCCACGCGAACAAGCTCGCCGATCTGTACCAGGCCGCTGTTCTTGCCGGTGTTGACGATCGCCAGGGCACTCTCGTAGACCTCGATATCGACGCTTGCTTTACCCTCATCGGCGGGGATCAGGCCCGGTTGCGAGCAATCGAAACGGATCCACCGTGTTCCGGCAGCCAGCGGGGGAACCTGGGCCAGTTTGGTGGCCGGATCGGAAACCGCGGCGAGCATTCGCTTGGCCAACCCGGCTTCGATTCCCAGGGCCGTCGTGTCGTTGCGTGTCACCAGCAGGGTTTGCAGCAGGGCCACGTCGCGACCGATCAGGGCCTCGACGGCCACGCGGCTGACTTCCTCGGCCGAAATCCTCTTCCAGCTGTCGATCCGGCCATCCTCGTTCGAGTCGATTCCCCATCGCGAACCGCCGGTGTTGAGCCAACGGGCCTGGTCGACCTTGCCGTTGTGGTTGCCGTCGATATCACGATAGACCTCGACGCCGTTGCGGAAGTAACGCCACTGGTCCACCAGGCTGTCGCCGTTGGTGTCCAGGAATCTTCTCAGGATCTGTCCGGACGGCCCGACGACCATCCAGCCACTTTGGCCTTTCTTGCGATCGACCTGGACACGGCACTTGGCCACGTCGGTCATCTCGGGGCGTTCGTACTCGATTCCCGCTTGCAGCGGTCGGAACTTCCCGAGCATGAAGCTGGCCTGGGGCGGCTTGTCGGCGGCAAGGCCTCGGGAAACCGCCAGGGCGGCAATCGTGACAATCACCAGGGGAACAAGAACGAACCGGGATCGCGACATCCGACTGCCTCCGCTTGCACCTGACCGCTGGGCCGGGTTCGGCCCAGCCGGGCCGCGGATTCTAGTCGAGCAGACGTGGAGAGGTCATTAGCAGTTTGAGGTTGCCGGCCCGACCAGGCAGTCGGTCTACTTCTTTCCGGCTTCCAGGCAGTAGAGGTGCTTGAAGGTTCGCAGGAACATCCGTCCTTGCGAAACGGCAGGCGTGCTGTGGACGGGTTCGCCAAGTTGTGTGCGACCAAGCAGTTGGTACTTCGCGCCCGAGGCAAGTACGACGACCTCGCCCTTGTCGGTGATGTTGTAGATCTTGCCATCGACACAAATTGGGCTGGCCCAGTACTTGCCCCCGACACGCTGCATCCAGACGTCCTTGCCCGTGGCGGATTCCAGGCAGGTGACCACACCGTTGTCGGCCCAGAAGTAGAGGTGGTTGCCGAACGCCAGCGGGGTGGGCACGTAGGGCAGGTTGCGTTCCCGCGTCCAGGCAACCTTGTCGGCGGCGACTTCACCGGACTGGTCGACCGGGATGGCTGCCATCTGCTTTCCCTTGCCACCGCCACCGGCAATTGCCAGGACCAGGTTGCCGGCAATCACCGGCGAGTTGACCGCGCGGGTGGTGAAGAGGTTGGCGCGCCAGAGGACATTTCCGTTGCGAGGATCGATGCTGCCGATGCCGTCCCCGGTGTTGGAGAAGAACAACTGCGGGGTCTTGTTCTTTCGTTCAAGGACGACGGGGGTCGAGTGGGCCGTCAGTCGGACCTGGCGATCGCTTTTCCAACGCAGCTTCCCTGTGGCGGCATCCAGGCCAACGATCGACGACGGACCGTCGTGCTGGCTGGCCACGATGACCGTGTCCTGCCAGACAATCGGCGAGGTTCCGCAACCGTGACCATGCTTGTTGTGGAAAGGACCAACGTCGGCCTGCCACAACCTCTGGCCCTTGAAGTCGTAGGCCCGCACGACCGTGTCCTCGTTGGTCGAAAACAGGACGTAGACTCGCCGACCGTCGCTGGCGGGTGTCGCGGATGCGAAACTGTTCAACTGATGCTTGGAGTGTGTTCGCGACGCGAGCTTGTCGCTCCAGAGAATCTTGCCGGACTTGCTGTCCAGCGAGAACACCAGACGCTGTCGGCCCGAGTCGAGTGCCGAGGTGACAAACAACTGGTTGTCCCAGACACACACCGACGAATGCCCCAGGCCGGGCAATGCGGTTTTCCACCGGTAGTCCTTGTCGGTCCAGGTTACCGGCAGTCCCTTGTCATGGCTGATTCCCGCACCGCCGGGTCCCCGGAACCGGGCCCAGTTTTCCGCGGCGGCACCAGGGGCCGACGACAGGACCAGCAGGACAACCAGCAAGCCACTCAGCAGCGAAACGACACGACGCACGGTGAATTCTCCAGGATTTCCAGTCCGATGGTCCATTTCCGACAGCCTAGGCGATTCGGCAACCGCTCGCCACAACACCCGGGCCGCCACACCCGTTCTCACGGCGAGGATTGACGCAGCAGGCGGCCATTGAGCGGACCGAAGACCCCCCGGCCCCAGGTTGTCTTGGCCCCAGTCACCCGTGTTTTGTCCTCGATCTTGAATCGGCTCGAACCGATCTCGCGGCCATCCTGCCGGACGACCAATCGATCGGCATAGACCTGAAACTCCAGCGTCAGCGGTTTGTCGGTCCAGCCCAGCCCGGCGGCCAGGTTTCCCGGCATTGTCAGTTTCAGGACCGCTCCGTACTCACGTCGCTGCTTGTCGGTCAGGAAGTCGTACTTCTTGTACCACTCGTAGGTGCCCTTGGCCGATGTCGACAGGAACAGCGAGTCACCGATCGGTATCATCCCGGTGATTCGCTGTCCCCAGTGATTGGTCACGATCTTGAAGCGATCGGTGTGCTGTTCGTAGGGGTGGGTCTGCTTGTCGGTCAGTTCCGGATGCGTGAAGGCCCGGCCCATCGAGGTCCACTTGTCGACATCGCGGTTGTATCGCCACAGTTCCGCCCAGGGCCAGACACCGGTGAACATCTCGCCGCGATAGATCGCCGTCGTCTGTGCTTCACGAGCATTCCTGGATACGCCCGGCAGTCGCGGGGGCCAGCCGTCAATGTGCCTGATCTGGGTTCCGCCGCGATAGTCAAACAGGTGACCGGTCGGATACTGGGCCATCAGCATCCGGTCATAGAAGTTCAGCATCGAATAGACCTGGTAGTTGAGCGTGTTGTCGGCTTCCTGCAACGTCCGCCAGCGTCCTCCGGCGAAGGCATGAACACCGCCCTGGTTGGTCACCGTGAGCACCTCGCCCTGGAACTGGCCCCAGGCGAAGGGCGTGGCACCAACGTACTTGGCCTGCTGGACGGTCGCCTGTGACAGGTCAATGGGCTTCTCGTCGGCAGAGCTCCACGGACAGGCATAGATGCGGGTGAACCCGGGTCGATCCCGCACGGTGTGATAGAAGAAGAGTCGGCCCTGGGCGTAGTAGAAGTTGTAGTAGCGGCCCCTGGCGGGAGGCTTGAGGATGATCCGGTCACCAAAACGGGCCTGGTTACCACGGAAGACGAGCAGCCCTTTGCCCAGCTTCATCGCTCCGTCTCCAGAGCTCAGACCGCCCACGTGCGAACGGTCGAGGATCCACTTCCGGGTTGCTGCGTCCCAGCGTTTGACCCGGTTATTCCGCGCGTTGGTCCAGGTGTACAACTGCTGGTTGAGATCGAACAGATAGATTCCGCAATCCATGTCGGGATGAGGCAGTCGCTCGATCTTGAACTGGTTCGCGGCCCTGGGTCGGACGAAGAACTGCACGGTGTGTCGGTCACCGCGAAAGCGGGTGTTGTAGGCCTCCATGAACCCGGCCCCGGCGACCAGTCGTCCCTGTCCGTCGCGGGCCTCGAAAAGCGATCCAAAGTTCTGGCCGAGGTCGTGGCCGAAATCGACGGTGGTTCGCCAGGCTGCCAGTGGCTCCTCGGCGGATGCGGTGGCGGTGGCGGTGGCGGTGGCGGTGGCCAGGCAGATTGTCGCGGACAACAGCAGGTGTTTCATGGCGGTTTACCAGTCGACAACCGATCCATCGTCGGCATCGTAGGGAGTGGGATTGGTCCAGTCGTGGCCGAGACGTTCCTGCAACGCGTCGTCGTCGAGTTCGATGCCCAGCCCCGGCCCGGTGGGCAGGTCGATGTAGCCTTCCCGGACGGTAAAGGGTCGGGTGATGTAACCTTCTCCAAGGTGAACCTGTTCCTGGCAGAGGAAGTTGGGGATTGCCCCTGCCAGTTGCAGCCCGGCGGCCAGCGAGATGGGTCCGAGCGGGTTGTGAGGAGCGATCGCGGCGTAGTAACTCTCGGCCATCCCCGCGATCAGTCTTACCTCGGTGATCCCGCCGGCATGGCACAGGTCCGGTTGCAGGATGTTCGCAGCACCTTTTTCAAGGATCTCGCGGAATCCCCACTTGGTGAAGATCCGTTCGCCGGTGGCGATCGGCAGGTGGGTGCCGCGGGCAATGTCGGCCATCACGTCGACATTCTGGCACTGCACGGGTTCCTCGATGAACATTGGCTGGTAAGGCTCGAGGGCGTGGATCAGCAACTTGGCGGTCTGCGGGCTGATCGCCCCGTGAAAATCGATCCCGATGTCGGCTTCCTCGCCGGCCGCTTCCCGGAGCGATTCGAACGAATCGGCCACCTTCCTGACGAATCCCGGTGTTTCAATGATCCGGGCCGGCCGTTCCTTGAAGACCCCGGTCTTGAAGGCGGTAAAGCCCTGGCCGATCGCCTCGCGGACGGTGTCGGGTGTCGAGGCGTGCGCGTAGACACGGACGCGGTTGCGGGTGGGTCCGCCCAGCAGTTCGTAAACGGGCACGCCCAGTGCCTTGCCCTTGATGTCCCACAGGGCCATGTCGATGCCACTGATGGCACTGGTCAGGACCGGTCCACCCCGGTAGAAGGCATGCCGGTACAGTGCCTGCCAGTGGTGGACCACCGCCCGCGGGTCCTTGCCGACCAGGTAGGGTTCCATCTGCCGCACGGCCGCCTCGACCGTCTCGGCTTTTCCCTCGACCACCGGTTCGCCCAGCCCGACCAGGCCGGCGTCGGTGTGGATTTTCAGGAACAGCCATCGTGGCTTGACCAGCAGGGTCTCGAGTTTCGTGATCCGGATCGCATCGCCGGCACCGCGCATTTGAGGGACTCCTCGCGTCAATCATCAGCCCCGACTTTACGAAGTGTGGCGGATCGAGGCACGCGTGCGGCCGGTTCCAGGCGGGTAAGGACCCGGTGGATTTCACTGGCACCTCCGCCATGGGTATCCTCGAGAGCGACCTCGACGGGAAATACAGGAGCCAGGAATGACATTCGGCGTGGGAGTGATCGGAGCCACCGGTTTCATCGGGACGCCTTACCGGGCCGAGATCCGGGAATGTTCCGAGACGGCCAGGATCGTGGCGCTGTGTGCCCGGCGGCGGGATCGGCTCGATGCGGCCGCGGCCGAGGATGGTTGCGATTTCGTCACCGCTGACTGGCGAGAGGTGGTCGAGCACCCCGACGTGAACCTGGTCCTGGTGCTGACCCCCGATGCGCTGCACCTGGAACCGGTGCTTGCCGCGGCCGCGGCGGGCAAGCACGTCTTCTGCGAAAAGCCGGTCGGCGCCAATGTCGAAGAAGCCTACGCGATGTGGTCGGCGGTTCGTGACGCCGGCGTGGCGCACTACGTTCCCTTCTGGACCCGCTACGTCCCCTCCTTCATCCGCGCCCGGGAACTGGTCGCCGACGGGGTGCTGGGCGAAATCCGTGGAATATTCTATCGCTGGCACAATCCGCGTCCCGAGGCGATCCCGCACACGTGGCGGGACGATGCCGAGTTGTCCTCGGCCGGCTCGATTGCCGACGTGGGGTCTCACGCCTACGACGCCGTCTGCTGGATCCTGGGCTGCCAGGCCCGCCGGGTGCTGGCACACGCCGACGTGATCTCGCCGCCCAAGCCCGACCTGGGAGCGATTGACCTGGGCGAGGCGATTGACTGGGGCAAGCGGCAGCAGGTCGAGGACGCTGCCCAGAGAAAACCGGGGACCGCGTTCGATTACGCCACGATCGCCTGGGAGTTCAGCAACGACGCGATCGGCGCGATCATCCTCTCGCACGCATCGACGTTGCGGAAAGGGCTGTCGCCGGAACTCGAAATCCACGGGACGTTGGCCTCGCTTGCCATCGACCGCATCAACAACACCGTGACGGTCTACCGATCCGATGACACCGACGGCGAGGTCGAGCAGATCGAGGACAGCGGGTTTGGCAACCGCGCGGCACAACACGTCTTCGCGTCATTCCAGGAGCAGCTGGCGGGCACACGCGGCGAGCACCCCGGCATCGACGACGGCTGGCGGGTCCAGATCTTCACCGACGCGGCGGCGCTGTCGGCGCGACGGGGCGGTTGGGTTGAGTTGGCCGAGCTCGATGCCGAAGCGGGTACCTAGGCGACGTCTTCCACCTTCCCGCTCTTCCCCGAATCGACAGCGGCCTGCACGGTGGCGGCGATGTCGCGGCTGGTCGCTGCGTCGAGTATCCCGCCACGGCCGCTGTCGATCGCCCCGGCGAAGTTCTCCATCAACTGGTAGTCCAGATCGATGGCCATCCGGCGATGGCGAAACTCTTGTGGTGGCTGGTTGCGGTAATACACGCTGACCTCCGGTCGCGCCTCGCTGATCACCAGCCCGCCTGTTTCGCCCAGGACGTGCAACTTGATCTCGCCGATGTCCGGATGAGAGGCGGCACCGATTCGGCCGATGCACAGCGTGCCGATCAGGCCGTTTTCCATCTCCAGGGTGACCGTTGCCAGATCCTCGACATCGTTGTCGGCGTTGGCCTGATGAAAATGCGACGCCGTCCGGGCATAAACCCGTTCGACACGGCAGCCGGCCAGGTGCTGGATATAGGCCAAGGGATAGATCCCCTCGATCTTCAATTCGCCCATCGCTTCAACCCCGACGCCACCGTCTGATCCGTCCGCGTGTGCCTCGATCTGCCGCTCGAGCCAGTCGATCGGCGGCTCGTCAGGATCCCGGCTGCCCTTGGGTGGCCCCGAGTCCTTGGCGAAGTAGAAATCGACATGAAAAGCGTAAGGTCGTCCGATCCGGCCCTCGTCAAGCACGCGTTTGGCTTCGACCACCGCCGGCAGAAAGTTGCGGTTCCACATCATGAACCGCACATCATGTTCGGCGACCGCTGCGACCACGCGGTCGCATTCCGAGACCCGGTTCGACATCGGCTTGTCCTGCACGACATGCAGGCCGATGGCCGCACACCGCACGGCCAGGTCACAGTGTCGCTCGGCCTCGGAACTGATCACCGCTACCTGGACATCGTGTTCGGCAATCGCCTGTTCGATGCCCCGGACGTAGGGGATGCCATGTTCGTCGGCATAGAGCTGGTTTCGCTCGTGGACCCAATCGGGCTGGTCGGTATCGTCGCAGACCACGACCAGGTCGAATCGCGGATGCTTGACCACGCCGTTGGGGACGTAGGCGTGCTTGACCACGCTGACCACCGCACAGCGGAAGACGGTGCTGTTCTCAGCCGAGCTCATAACCGTCTCCTGTCGCGTCGAGCCTCAGCGGTGCTCCGGCCTCGATCGACCGCTCGGCCGCCTCGGCGACTCTCAACGCCGCCGCCGTGGCGATTGTCCCGGGATCGGCCGGGCGACCCTCGGAGATCGCTGTCGTGAATTCGCCCAGCAGGTTCACCAGCCCGGTCACGCCTTCACCGCCCCGCACCGCTTCGGGCTGGCCACCGGCATACAGCAGGTGCATGTTGTGGTGGTCGTCGGCATAGACCGAACCGTCCCCACCGATCAGCGACAACGAATAATAGTCGTCACCAGCGGGAAGCGTGGTGGCCACATCGATCAGGGCCATGCCGTCGCCGGGGAACCCCAGGTGCAGGTGGGCGTAGCTGCCCGATTCGCCGCGGCGGACGGCATAGATCTCGCTTGGCAGCGTGTCGAACAACCAGTTGGCCAGGTCGAGTTGCTCGGCCAGGCAGGCGATGCTGACCGGGGCACCCGCGGGCATCCAGCGATGGATCCTGAGCAACCCGAGTGGTCCGAGCGCGCCGGCCGAGTTGACCGCCTGCACCTCCTGGATCGAGGGTCGAAACCGACCGGTTGCCGCCAGCATGACAACGATGCCGTCGGGCGCGGCCAGGCGGGCCGCATCATCCGCATTGCAGAGCGATCCGGGTAGCAGCAGTACGTGGTGACCGGCGGCGGCGGCCTGGTTGGCAGCATCGACACCGGCGACCAGTACGGCATCGGCCGCATCGGCATCAACGATCGTCACGTCGGCCAACCGATCGGCGGCCGCCTGCCAGTCGAGATCCGCCGCGGGGTCGGAATCGATCAATCCGAGTTTCAGCATGTTTCTTGCCGTCTTGTCCTGCCACTCGCGTCCACTAGTCCTCGATCTCACCGCCGACACCCTCTGGCAGCAACAGAATGCCGATCGCACCAAGCAGGTAGATCAGGCTCATGATCTTCCCGAGCAGCGCGTAGTCTTCGTTGAACTGCTGGATCAGGATGGCACCGGCAAACACCGTCACGGCGGTGATGATACGACCGAAGTTGAAACAGACACCCGCCCCGGTCGACCGGATCCTGGTCACGAACAACTCGGGCAAGAACAGAGGCAACCAGCCGAAGAAAATCCCGCTGAAGAATCCCAGGGCGGCGAACCCGGCCAGGAACTGCCATTGCTCGGGCGTGTGGAACATGTAGACAAATTCGGCACAGACCAGGCACAGGATACTGGTCAGGAAGTACGTCTTCTTGCGACCCACGGCACTCGCAATCACCCCGCCCAGGAAGCTGCCGATGATCCCCGTCAGGGATCTCGCCATCCCGATATCGGCCTTGAGACTGGTTTGGCCGATTTCCTCACCGACCTTGTCCGCCCAGGCCTGTGACCAGCTGGAGGCTCCCCACCCACCCAACAGTGGCACGGTGGCCAGCAGGATTCCCACCAGGGTGACCCCGATCAGCCCCGGCTTGAACACGTCCCAGGTTGAAACGGCGGCACCGTCCTCGGCCAGGTCCTCTCCGGAGAGCAACTTCTTCCGATCCGCGATCCAGGTCGGCGACTCCGGTACACAGGCAATCACGATTCCGGCCAACACGATCGGAGATCCACCCATCAAAAACACCCACCGCCACTGGTCGTAGCTCACGCCCACCTGGCGACCAACCCAGAAGGTCAGGAAGATGCCCACGTTCGCGGCCGTGCCGATCACGCCAGCCAGCATCGGTCGAGACACTCCCTTCCACGCCTCGGACATCAACGCCACGCCATTGGGCCACATCCCACCCACACCCATGCAGGTGATAAACCGGGCCAACCACAACTGCTCGGGAGACTGCGAGAAGTAGCCGATGAGCGACATGCCCGAATAGCAGGTGATCGCCGCCGCCATGCCCCGGGATCGCCCGTACCGATCCCCGATACGTCCAAACACCAGGCCACCCAGTGCTGCACCGAACAGAAACGCACAGACATAGAATCCGAACCACTGGCCGGCAGGAGCTCCCAACCGGGCATCCACCACGTATCTCTCGAGTTCCTCGGTCGAGATGATCCCATCCTTGTCACCGGCCACGCCGAGGATCGTCACCCCGTCTGGATTCTTGGTCAGCCCCACCGCCTTCAGGTCGGACTGGGTGATTTCAACCCCGGCACCACCTTCGGGGCCGGACTTCTTGAAGTCTGCGGTCTGGATCACCCCGTCCTTGTCGCTGTCGAGCGACTTGCGGAGTTCCGCGAGGGTTGTTCTGTCCCCGGCGGTCAATTCACCCTCGCCGGAAATCACCATCAGGTTCAGGGCCGCGGTACGCATGGCCAGGCCGTTGATGGCCATGTGCGTGCCACCAAAGAACCACCCCAGGAAGGCGGTTACTATGATCAGGTACTTGCCCGTCTGGGTGAGCGAGGGGCTGGCATTGTCATTGAAGTCGGGAGAGTCGGACACGGTGAACCTCGTCAATTGCTGTCAGAACACTCCGGTAATCAGAGGTGGATCACGCGGGGTGAGGGATGTGGATTCTATCGCAACCGCCTGCGTGATTCGATCGGTTCGCTCATTCGTTGGACGAATGGTGTTCTTGCCGACAGAATTGAGAGAACCCTGACACCGGATTCACCGACTATGACACATGACAGCGCACTGCGGGATCGCCTGAAGACGGTCCATACCTACGCGGCGACTCCGTTCACCGATGACCTGTTGCACCTCGACCTCGACGGATTCGAACGCAACGTCGCATTCCTGGTCGAGCACGGTATGCAGGTTGTGGCCGTGGGTGGCGGGACCGGCGAGATCGGAGCGTTGACGGTTGACGAACTGGAAACACTGGTCGGGACCGCCTTGCGGACCGTCGATGGTCGGGCGCTGGTGATTGCCTGCCTGCCGGGGAACCTGGGAGAAGCGATCGAACTGCTTGGCCGTTACGAACGGCTGGGGGTCGAGCTGTGCCTGGGGATGCCACCGTTGGTCCGTGCAAAGATCCCCTCCGATCTCTCGGGAACCTGGAACTACTTCAACGAGCTGGGCCGGGTGACCGGACTGCCCTTGATGCCTTACAACACGCAGGGATGGCCGGCGGAATTCCTGGTCGAGCTGGCCGACATCGACGCGATCATTGGTGTGAAGGACCCCTGCCAGGTTCCCCACGAGTTCTTCAGGGCGATCCAGATGCTGGGCGACCGATTTGTCTGGGTGGGAAACAAGAAACACGATCCCGGCGTGGCCCACCTCAGATACCAGATGGGGATGGAGGGTTTCACGTCGGGCCAGGGCAATTTCTGGCCTGAACCCGAGCTGGCGATTCACGCGGCGGGGGTCGAAGGCGACTGGGACCGGATCATCGAGATTCAACAGCGGGTGGCGGTACTCGAACAGCTTCGGCTGGCCCATGACGATGCCGCGATGGTCAAGGTGGGCATGGACCTGGTGGGACTGGCCGGCGGCAAGGTCCGCCCGCCGCGAGTCGATGCCTCCGGGGAAGCACGCGAGGCATTCCGCGAAGCCCTGGTGGCGGCAAAGTGCCCGCTGATCTGATCGCTGGCGACCGGCGAAACCTGCCACGACGAGCAAACACATGTCCCTTTCCGAGTTCACTCCGGTTTCCGCAGACGGCCTGAACCCGGCCAGCCGTCCGACCAATGTCCGCTGGTTGGTCTTCGGACTGGCCTCGGCGGCCAGCTACATCAACTACGTTCACCGGTATTCGTGGGGAGTGATCAAGCCCTACCTGCTCGAGGACGGGGTTGTCACCGAAAAGGAGATGGGCTGGCTGGATGGCCTGATCGGGCTGACCTACGGGCTGGGACAGTTTCCCGGTGGCCTGGCCGGTGACCTGCTTGGTCCCCACCTGGTGATTCCAGTGGTGGCGGTGTTGTGGTCGTTCGTCGTGATCGTCCCGGTGATGGCCAAGGGTGTCTGGGGCCTGGCCGGCGCGAGGTTGTCAATGGGCCTGGTGCAGGCTCCCTGCTACCCGTGCCTGGGAAAGATCACGCAGAGCTGGTTTCCTCGTTCGATCCGCACCAGCCTGCAGGGGTTTGTTTCCTCGTTCGCCGGCCGTGCCGGAGGCGCGTGCTCGTCGCTGTTGATCGCCACGCTGTTGATGGGTGTCTTCGAGTTGAGCTGGCAGGCGGCACTGGTGATCAGTGCCCTGGGTGGTTTCGTCTTTGCCGTGGTCTTCTTCCTCTTGTTCCGTAACAGTCCTCGTGAACATCCCTGGGCGAACGCGGCCGAAGCCGAATTGATCGAGTCGGGCGAGGTGGTGACGACGGCCGACCGGCCCGTCCACTGGGACTGGTCGCCGGGCAATATCCGCAATCTGCTCGCGTTCTTCGGAGCGTCTTTTTCCAGTACCTTTGCCGACAACCTGTTCGTGTTCTGGATGCCGACGTTCCTGGTCCAGGCCAAGGATTTCAGCCCGGTCGAGATGGGTGTTTTTGCCAGCCTGCCGTTGTGGGGTGGCGCGTTTGGCGGGCTGTGCGGTGGAATACTCAATGACTGGCTGATCCGG
This sequence comes from Planctomycetaceae bacterium, assembly GCA_002726205.1. GTDB lineage: Bacteria > Planctomycetota > Planctomycetia > Planctomycetales > Planctomycetaceae. Next base: position 101,640 of record PBSL01000009.1, read on the forward strand.
ACGATCGGCAATCGTCGCCGGGCCCGCCGACTGGTTGCCGGTGGCTGCAAGGTGATCGCGGCCGCACTGATCTGCTGCAGCCTCTATTTTGAGGACGGGCGGGTGATCATGGGTGTGCTGTTCTTCTGCAAGTTCTTCAGCGACATGAGCCAGCCCACCTGGTGGGGTACGGTGACCGATATCGGTGGCCCGGCGGCCGGCCGGGTCTTCGGGATGGCCAACACGGTGGGTGCCGCCGGCCTGTTCGCGGCCGGGCCGATCATGATGTGGGTCAAGAGCGAGTACGGCTTCGACGGGTTGTTCTATTTCGTCGGCGGGGTCTACCTGTTGACCACCCTGTTCTGGTCCCAGGTCGACTGCACGCGTCGACTGGTCGTGGAACGCTAGCTGTCGAGGAATCCGGCGATCGACTCGACGGCCCAATCCCAGTTTTCCTCGGCCGTGCGGCCCGACCGCTTGCGGGGCACCAGGTCGTGGTCGCCGTCGGGGATCCAGTCGACGTGGATCCCCGGTGAGAGCCGGTAGCCGGCGACATCGTCGCGGTTGCCGAGCCGGTCACGTTCGCCCTGCAGGATCAGCGTCGGGGTTTGCAGGTCGGCCAGGTGCTGGGTCCGGGTCTTCTCGGGCCTGGCCGGAGGGTGAAACGGGTAACCCAGGCAGACCAGCCCGGCCACACCGCATTCGTCGGCCACCAGGCTGGCCATTCTGCCACCCATCGACTTGCCGCCGATCACCAGTCCGTCGGCCCCCAGTTCGTCGATCACCGTCCGCCAGGTGTCGAGCAAGACCGGTTGCCTGTCCGGAGGGCGGCGCGTTCCATCCTGCCGGCGTTGCACCATGTAAGGGAATTCGAACCGCACGACCCGGATTCCCCTGCCCGCCAGGCCCTCGCTGATTGCTACCAGTGCGGGTGTATCAAGACCTCGTCCGGCACCGTGGGCCAGTACGATCGTGTGAACCGCGCGACGGGGTCCGTCGAAATGAAGTTGGATCGATGGCATGGCCTGGGGCTGGTGGAGGTGAAACCCGGTCGCTGAGCGATCGACCGGGTCGGTTACCTGCCGGCGGCCGGTGTGGCCGTGCGTTTGCCGATGCAGTACAGGTGTTCGGTCGTCCGCAGCAGGATCTGTCCCTGCGAGAAGATCGGCGTGGCAACGGTGAATTCGCCAAGCTCGTTGGCACCGACGACCTTGAAGCTGTTTCCGGATTCCAGGACGAACGTCTTACCGTCTTCGCGGGTGAGGTAAATCCGTCCCCCGGCCAGGATCGGCGACGACGTGTAGCCGGTCCGGTTCTTCTCGGTCACGCCGCTCCAGAGTGTCTTGCCCGTCTTGGCATCCAGGCAGGTGAGCTTGCCGCGGTCGCTGCAGACGAAGACGCGATTGCCCGAGACGATCGGGGTCGGGACATCGGCGGCGGCGCCGCCCTTGTTCTCCCAGGCGACGTGCGACTTGGTGACATCCCCGGAACCGCCCAGGCGGATTGCCGTCAGCGTTCCACCACGGGAATAGGGAGCCAGCAACAGGTCGCCGGCCAGCACCGGCGACGAGATGCTGCGGAAGTACTTCTGGCCGGTCGGGTTCAGCCCGCCGACTCGCCATGTTTCCTTGCCGGTCGTCACGTCATGGGCGGTGACGTGATCGGCACCCAGCACCAGCAAGGTCTCGCGGTTGCCCCGCTTCAGCACGATCGGTGTCGTGTAACTCTGGGCGGCCTCGAGCGGGGCTTCGAGATCGCGGTCCCGTTTCCAGACCGGTTTTCCGGTCGCCTTGTCGAACGCGGCCACGTAGGAACCACCGGTTTGCATGACGGCAATCAGGACCCGGTTGGCGGAAAGTACCGGCGACGTACCCAGGTCCCACCACAGTGTGTCCTTGCCCCAGGCTTTCTGGAGGTTGGTCTGCCAGACGATCTTGCCGGCGAGTGTCAGGCAGGCCAGGTCACCGCTTTTGAAGTACGTGTAGATGTGTCGACCGTCGGTGATCGCCGACGGATTGCTTCCACTGGCCTTGCGGTGCTTGCCCTTGATGCCCGAGCCGCCAACCGACGCCTTCCAGGTGATCTTGCCCGACCGGTCCAACGACATCGCCGTGTTCCTGCCCGCCTGCTGGCAGGTCAGGATGATCTGTTCACCCCAGAGAATCGGCGTCGAGGTCCCCTTGCCCGGAAGAGCGATCTTCCAGGTGACGTTCTCGGTCTTGGTCCAGGAGACCGGGTAATTTCCGCTGGGTGCCACGCCGTTGAGAGTGGGGCCGCGCCAGCTGGGCCAGTTGTCGGCATGTGCGGAGGTGGTCAGCAACAGGGCGAGAATGATCGTCAGGGTTCGCATCGTGGACTCCGTGTGATTCAACCGGTCGTGCGTTGCGGTGACAGGATACCAGAGAAAACGGATCGGACGGAACCGATGGCTGGATTTACCCGGCCAGGCGGGCCTTGAGGGCAACGATTTCGCGAGCCATCCGTTCCCTGAGCTCGAGAAACCAGGCGGCGTTCTGCGACCAGTGCGTGTTGCTCGGGAAGAAGCGGTGAATGTCCTTCAGGATCCGCTCGGCTTGGGTCGCCTCGACTTTCCGCTGCCGGGCCTCGGCGAGCAGGTCCTCGAGAATCCGGGCGTACTCGAAGTCGTCGACCGATTCCCGGAAGGTGGAGAGTCGCAGCGAGGGGGTGATGGTCGGGTCGGCATCCTTGGGCAGGCCATCGCGACGAGGCGGATAAAAGAACGACAATGACCCGTTGGCGTGACGGGTGTAAGGATCCTGCCAGGGGTTGGTCGAGTTGCCGTAGGTGTGATCCCAGCCGAAGGACTCCCACATCAGCACCCCGCTGCCGCCACGACGAAAGACGTCCATTGCCAGGATCCGGTTGTTGATTCCCGGCGTGTCGATGGCGATCCGGCTGCTCGAGACGATGTAGCACCAGAGCTTGCGCCGGTCGCGAGGAATCTGGTAGTCGTCAAAAAAGTAGGGCATCCAGCGGTCGTAGTTCTCGTCGATTTCCGGGCAATAGGTGTCGATCAGCTTCGGGAACGGAAACTCGGTCAGTCCCTCGTTGCCCGGCGAATTCCTGATGACCAGCCCCAGTCCCTGCAGGCAGGCGACCGTACGAATTCTCGCGGTCAACGGGTCGGACTTCAGGAGTTTCAGGAAATGGGCCAGCCGTCGCGGGTTCTCGGTTTCGTCGATCAGGATGTGCACTCGATCGAGCCACCCGTGCTTGTCGAGTTCTGTGGCGGTTCGTCGGAAAAACTGCATCACGACGTTGTCGAATTGCTTCCGCGTGATCTCGACGGTGTTTTTCTCGGTCCTGGCCCTGTCGTAGGCCACGATCGTCATCTCTCGCCACGTCTGCCAGCCCATCGAGGTATGGGGCGAGGAAAACGCGGGTGCGGCCAGCGGTTTGCCGGGCAGGTGGTTGAAATGATTGCAGGCGGTCGGGTTGGTGTGCAGCAGGCACAGGCTGTTGACCTTGCCCTTGTTGATGAAGTGATCGAGTTCGGCATTGAACCGGGTGAAGTCCCAGTCCTTGAGCCTGATGAAGTTGCCGGGCCGATCGACGTTGAACCCCTGTGGCGGCGGTGTCCAGTTCATGCCAATCTCGGTCAGCAGCGCCACGCTCTTGGGATAGAACTTTTCCGCGGCCATCTGGTCGTAGTAGCGGCGGGTGAGATCGAGGATCTGCTGCTTGCCGCTGATCCGGTGATAGTCGATAACCCGGCGGGGATTCTGCTTGAGATGGTTGAGCCGTTTGACGATGTACTGGCCGCCCATGTCGGAGCCGAACGAGGCGAACTCGGGAAGTTCAAACCCGAACACCTCCAGGGCAACCGGCACGTCGAGAATCTCCTCGTCGAGCGCCAGCCGCAGTGTTCCGCTGTAGGTGCCCGCGGCGGTCCCGGGAGGAACGTGCAGCGTGATCCACAACGACCGGTTGCCCTGGATCGGGTCGAGTCGTACCGGCTTGTCGAGTGGCAGCAGTGGGTCGCCGATGTCGCCGCTGACCCGCGCCGGCGTGATATAGCTGCCGGTCTTGATCGGCACGTACTCGACCAGGCGAACCGTGGCCGTTCGTGTCGAGAGCGTGGTGTTGCCGTTGGCCAGTGGTCCGAGCGTGGCCGACTGCAGCGTGACCGACTTCCGCGGTCTCAGCACCAGTTGAAACGACTGCGATTCGTTTGCCGCGGCGGTCACACGAATGCCGCGGTGGATGGCGGCGGGAACCGGTCGCTGACGCATTGTCTTGACCGTGGTTTCGGCAAACCAGGCGCGGACCGTTTCTCCTTCGGCCACCCGGTACTGCGTCCCACCGATATACTCCCGGGCGTCGCCCAGCGATTGCATCCGCGCGGTGGTTTCCGGCAGCCTGTCGCGACGAAGCCGTGGCACCTGCAGGTGGTGGCTGCCCATCGGTTGGTAATAGATCATCCAGCGGTGCCGACCGGGCGTCTTGACGTTGGCCATCAGGCGGACGTGCGCGGCTCGCACGGCGATGTCGTGAATGACCCCGATGAAACGTCCTCCCAGCAGCAGTTCCATCTGCGGTCGGTCGGGGACAAACAGCACGTCGTGGGTTCGTCGTGACTGAGGCAGCCAGGGGGGAAGGAAACTGATGCGGAAGTTGGCGCGGCGCAGCCGGCTGCCGGGAGGAAAGATCGGTTCGTAGGCCAGCGCCGGCGACTTGCCTCCCTTCGAGGACGTGCAGGTCATCAGGTGCAACTGATTGGCGGTGACGCGGATCGTCTTTTTTTCCGACGTTCCCCCAAGCACGTTGGCGGCCAGGTTGGGTCCGACCGGTACCAGCGTGAATCCGGCCTCGACGTCGCCGTCGATCACCCGGCCGTTGTCATCGACTTCGACGATGCGAAGGCCGTTGTAGGCAAAATAGTGGGGATCGAAGCGAAAGGGGGTGACCTTGTTGATGGCGGCGGTGATCCGCGCTTCATCCAGCGGCAGCAGTTGCCAGCCGGGCTTTTCGCTGTCGGTCTCCAGCGGCAGGCGGAACTGATAAAACGAATCCGTCCATCGCTCGTCGGCCGCCGCCGGCGAGGCCGCGAGCAGGGTGGCCGAGACCAGCGTGAACAGCAGGCCGTGCAGGGTGGTCCTGGGCATCATGAGAATGGCTCGACAGGGGGAGACCCAACGATCATAGCCACTGGGCGCTTCAGGTTCTTGCCGGTCTCCGGATCGCGCAGACTTGCCCGGGCCGACGTTGCAGGGAAGACTGAGACGATGGCCGGTCGCTGACCGGAGGAGTTTTTGGGATGCCCGGCCTGGCCGGCACCCGGTTCAGGGTCGATTTCCTGGGCGAGGGGTCCTGCGTGGTGGAACTGGTGACCGAACAGATGGCCGTGGCATCGCTGGCGTGGCCGGGAGATGAGTAATGAGCGTGACCAACGAGACTTCGGTGGCCGTGATCGGCCTGGGAACCATGGGACACGGGATCGTCCAGGCCTTTGCCGTCGGAGGTTACCCGGTTCGCGGGTTCGACGAACAACCCGGTTCGCGATCCTCGGCCGTCGAGCGGATTGCCGGAAACCTCGAACAACTGACCGAGGCGGGGCTGATCGAAGAAGCTGCGGTCCCCGACGTGCTGGGCCGGATCACCGTCTGCGATACGCTCGAGGAAACCGTGGCGGGAGCGGGCTTCGTGACCGAGGCGGCATGGGAAGACCTGGCGGTCAAGCAGGAGCTGTTCGGGAAGCTCGAGGCGCTGGTGTCGACCGAGACGATCCTGGCGAGCAACAGTTCGAGTTTCAAGATCAGCGAGACGGCCCGGGATCTCGACCATCCCGAACGGGCCGTGGTCACTCACTGGTTCAACCCGCCGCACGTGATCCCGGTAGTCGAAGTGGTCGGGGGCGAGCGGACCAGCGAGGCGACGGTGACGACCGCGGTCGAGATGCTCGAGGGAATCGGCAAGATGGCCGTGCGGGTCGACAAGGAACTGACCGGGTTCCTGGTCAACCGGGTCCAGGTGGCGATGATGCGAGAGATCTGGGACCTGCTCGATCGCGGTGTGGCCACCGCCGCGGAAATCGATCGGGCGATCCGTGGCAGCATGGGCCTGCGGCTGGCCGCGCTGGGCCCACTGGCGATCGGCGACTATGCCGGCTGGGACATTGCCACGGCAACTTTCGAGAACCTGGTCCAGGACATGCGGGGGGACACCGAGATTCCCGGTCGGATCCGGCAACTGGTCGAGGACGGTCAACTGGGTGCGAAGACCGGACAGGGGCTGTTCTCGTATCCCGCCGAGGAACTTCCTGGACAACTGGCCCGTCGCGATGCCGACTACCTGGCGCTGGTGCGACTGCTGCATGGTGGGTCGGCGGCCGATGGGGGCCCGGCGTGATGACGCCCGAGGAATTTCGCCGTCACGGTCGCGAGGTGATCGACTGGATCGCCGACTACATCGAACAGGTGGAACGGTACCCTGTGCACTCGCGGGCCCGGCCCGGGGATTTGAGGGAGGCGTTGCCCGAAACGGCACCGCGGGCAGGTGAGCCGTTCGAGGACATCCTGGCGGATGTCGATCGGTTGATCCTGCCGGGGATCACTCACTGGCAATCGCCGAGTTTCTTCGGGTTCTATCCTGCCAACACGTCCCCGCCGTCGATTCTCGGCGAGTTGCTCTCGGCCGGTCTTGGAGTCCAGGGCATGCTCTGGACAACCAGTCCCGCCTGCACCGAACTCGAACAGCACGTGCTGGACTGGTTGGTCGAGATGCTCGACCTGCCCAAGAAGTTTCTTTCCAGCGGCAGCGGCGGCGGCGTGATCCAGGACACCGCCTCCAGTGCGGTGCTGTGCGCGTTGCTGGCGGCCTGTTACCGCCACGGTGGTGCCAACGGTCGCAGCGCGGGGATTGATCGCCGGCTGGTGGCCTACGCGTCCGACCAGGCCCATTCATCGATCGAAAAGGCCCTGCTGGTTGCCGGGATGGGGACCGGGCGATTGAGGAAGATCGAGACCGACGACGGGTTTGCCATGCGGGCTGACTGCCTGGCCGAGCGGATGGCGGCCGATGTGGCCGACGGGCTGGTGCCGGCTTTTGTCTGTGCCACGGTGGGCACGACTTCCTCGGCCGCCGTTGATCCGCTGGAATCGATCGGCGAGATCTGCTGCCGCCACGGGGCGTGGTTGCACGTTGATGCGGCGATGGCCGGCACGGCGGCGTTGTGCCCGGAATTCCGGGGGATGCACGACGGGCTCGAGGCGGCCGACAGTTACGCCTTCAACCCGCACAAGTGGATGTTCGTCAATTTCGACTGCGACTGTTTCTTCGTCGCCGACCGCGGTCCGTTGCTGGAGGCGTTAAGTATCCTGCCCGAGTACTTGCGGAACCAGGCGACGCAGTCCGGCCAGGTCGTCGATTTCCGGGACTGGCAGGTCCCGCTGGGCCGACGGTTCCGGGCACTGAAACTGTGGTTCGTGATCCGCAGCTTCGGGGTTGAGGGCCTGCAAGAGAAGATCCGCGGGCACGTGGCGCTGGCGGAGGAGTTTGCCGGATGGGTCGAGGCCGACGAGTCGTTCGAACTGGCCGTGCCCCGTTCGTTGAACCTGGTCTGCTTTCGGCATGGTGGTGGCGATGACGTGAACCAGCAGCTGCTGGACGCGCTGAACGATTCGGGACAGGTGTTCCTGACACACACGCGACTCGAGAATCGCCTGACACTCAGGTTCTCGATTGGTCAGACCGGCACCCGTCGTGAGCACGTCGAGCGTGCCTGGGGACTGATCCGCGAGACGGCGCGGGCTCAGCAGAGTCCGCAATAGTTGATTGCCGCGAGTGCGTAGACACGGGCGGAATCGGTCAGCCGGGTCATCGAGACGTTTTCGATGTCGGCGTGCGCGGTTTCGTTGCTGGGTCCGTAGTAAATCGTGGGGACGCCGCTGCCGTGCACATAGAGGTTGGCGTCGCCGACGATCCGCTTGCCGACCGCCTCGGGATCCTCGTCGAACAGGTGGCGATGCGCGTCGCGGACGGCGGCAACGACCGGGTCATCAAGCGGTGTTTCGAACGGTTCCCGTTCATGTTCCATTGTCACCTCGGCCGTCATGCCCCCGGCGGCGGCGATCGGTGCGACCAGGTCGCGAAGTTCCGCGAGAATTCCCCCGGCGTCCTTGCCGGGCGCCCAGCGTCGGGTCCCGGTGAAGCGACAACAGGTCGGGGTCCGGTTGAAGTAATCACCGGCGTGCAGGATACCCAGGTCGATTCGCTCGGCGCCGGCCAGCGGATGGACGTTGCCTGCGTCGAGAGCCGCCTGCCGGTCGAGGATGGCTGCGACCAGGTCGCCGGCAAAGCGGATCGGGTTCTCCCCGAAAGCGACATACTGGGTGTGTTGTCCTCCGTTGTCGGGAGTGAGCCTGATCGTGAAGACCATCGAACCCATGCTCATGAGCCACAGCAGGTCGGGCCCCTCGACGATGATAATCCGGTCGGCGGCGATCCGGTTGTTGTTGATATCTTCGATCAGCGCCCTGGGGCCGTCCTTCTCGGCCTCGGGCTCCTCGTGCCCGACGACGGCGGTCAACCAGAGATCGCCGGCAAGCGAGATGTCCGCGTCGATCAGTGCCCGGGCGGCACCCAGGATCGCGGCCATGCCGCCCTTCATGTCGGTGGTACCTCGCCCAAACAGCAGATCGCCCTCGCGATAACACGCCTGATCGGTCTGGTTGGGGATCGTGTCCAGGTGCCCGTTGAGCATCAACGCGGGGCCGTCCGCCCCACCCTGGATCCGGGCATAGAGATTGGGCCGCCCCGGAGTCACCTCGCGGACATCGACTTCCAGGCCGAGTTCGCGGAGTTGCCCCTCGTAGTAAATGCAGACAGCCGCCTCGTCCATCGTCACGCTGGGAATGCGAACCATCTCCTCGGTCAGATCCGCAATCCACTCGCCGTTGATCTTCTCGAGGACCGCTTGTGTTTCAGTCATCTTGTTGTCCAGCCAGGGGTGACGTGGTCTATTCGGTTTCGGTCGGTTCCAGGAACTCGTTGGGGCCTTCAAAGATGCCGATTGCCAGGACACCATCTGGCGTGTGCGCCTCGTGGACACTTCCCGCGTGGCGCCACACGAAATTGCCGCTCGTGCAGGTCCCCTCGTGGTCGACGAGGCTTCCCTCGATGACGAACGACTGCTCGACTCCGGTGTGCCGGTGCAGGGGCAGCCGGGCACCGGGTTCCGCCCGGAAAAGGGCGGTGAACCCCTTGCCGTCGGGGGCCTGGTAGAGCAGTTTCATATCGACCCCGGGGAACGGTGTTGGTTGCCACGGCATGCCGACGACATCGACGTACTCCGAACCGTGTGCTGATTCGTTTTCCATGACCACCTCCCGACAGAAACTCGATGATCCGGCCGTCAGCATAGCCGCCCGGTTCCATGGTCAGTAGTCTGTCGGACCGGCCATTTGCCGGTGGCGAGTGATGTTGGAATCGAGAATACTGGTGGTTCGGGCTCGATGATTCGGTCCCGTCCTGCTTCCTGGAACGAAAAGCCCTCCACGATGTCCACCGACCAGAATCTCCTCTTTGGCGTCATTGCCCTGCAGATGGACCTGTTGGATGCCGGGCGGTTTGCCCGGGCCTGCACGTTCTGGTCGGCGGACAAGTCGAAATCCCTGGGCGATGTGCTGGTCGAACGGGGGTGGATCGCGCCCCGGGATCGTGAAGAGGTCGATCAGATGCTCTCTCGTCGACTGGAAAAGTTTGGCGGTGATGCTCGTGCCGGGCTGGTGGCCAGTGTCTCGCCAGACGTGACCAGCGTGCTGGCGGAGGTCAAGGACGAGGCGATCAGGAAGTCGCTGGAGGGGATGTGCGGTGACCTGGAGCTGGTGAACACCGTTACGACCGATGTTGATCAACGCGATCGTTACCTGCTGACGAGGTTGCATGGCGAGGGTGGGGTCGGGCAGGTCTGGGTGGCCCGCGACACCGAGTTGGGCCGCGAGGTGGCACTCAAGGAACTGCGGAACGAGCGGGTCGACAGCCAGGCGGTGCGGTCGCGATTCATCCGCGAGGCTAAGATCACCGGCCAATTGCAGCACCCCGGGATCGTGCCTGTCTACGAATTCTCGATCAACGAAGAGGACGACCGCCCCTATTACACGATGAAGTTGGTCAGCGGGCGAACATTGCGTGACGTGGTTGCCCAGTATCACTCGCGTCGCAGCGATGGGCAGGCTGAACCGATGGAACTGGTGCGGTTGCTGAATCACTTTGTCGCGATCTGCCACGCGGTGGATTATGCACACGATCGAGGCGTGATTCATCGTGACCTGAAGACAGAAAACGTGATGGTCGGAGACTTTGGCGAAACCGTCGTCCTTGACTGGGGACTCGCCCGGACACAGGACGAAACCGGTCCGGCGACAACCGGGGATGCAGGGCTGGCGGGAACGTCGATCGACGGACAACCCGCTGACGATGCGGACGTGCCCACCGATCCCCCTGTCCGGTCGGCGTCACCGCCACCCGTTGATGCCGGGGCCTATGGAGCGACGGTGCTGGAAGATGTCTCGTCTCCGAAAATCAGGTTGCCCGGTACCGCGGTCGATACGTTGAATCGGGGGTTGGCTGGTTCGGAGGCGGACGTTCACCAAACGATGGCAGGTCAGATCCTGGGAACGCCGGCCTACATGTCTCCCGAGCAAGCCGAGGGGCGGATCGATGAAATGGACCATCGGACCGACGTGTACGGCCTGGGCGCGATTCTCTACGAGATTCTCACCGGTCGGCCTCCTTTCACCGGCGAGAAGACCCTCGAGGTGCTCGAGGCCGTTCTTCATCAACAACCTCAGCGGCCGCGCGATGTGATTGTCGGGGTTCCCTTGCCACTGGATGCGATCTGCAGACGGGCTCTCGAAAAGAATCCCGCCGATCGATACAAGTCGGCCCGTGAACTGGCCTCCGATGTCGAGCGGTTCTTGGCCGATGAATCGGTCAGCGTGCTGAAGGATTCTGTCACGGTGCGACTGATGCGCTGGGCGCGTCAACACCGCACCCTGGTCGCCACTTCAGCAGTCCTGCTGGTGGCTGTTCTGGCCGGGTTGGGAATCGTGGCCGGTGTCCAGCAGCGGGCGAACGTGAAACTGACCGCGGCAAACTTCGAGACCGAGAAGCAGCGGCAGGAGGCGGAACGGCAGCGGGACGCGGCAAGGACAAATGCGGTCGAGGCCGAGCGGCAGCGGGTCCAGGCCGAACGGAATGCCGAGGAAACCGAGCGGCAGAGACAGATTGCCGAGGCCCATTTCCGCAAGGCTCGCGACGTGGTCAACCGCTACCTGACGCAAGTCAGCGAAAGCCGATTGCTCAACGTGCCCGGGCTGCAACCGCTTCGTCGTGATCTGCTCGAGCTGGCGATGCGGTATCACGAGGATTTCGTCACCGGGTCGACTGATGATGCCCGGCTCCAGCGAGAGCTGGGCGAGTCGCTGTTGCGGATGGGATTTCTCCGGTCGGAAATCGAGCAGCCTGCTCGGGCGATTCCGGAATACCTCAAGGCCGAGAAGATCCTGAAGTCGTTGGTCGAAGCGAATCCCGACGATCATCGCAGCCGTGGAGATCTCCTCGAAGCACACTACGAACTGGGGAGGCTGTACGGTGAGTCCGGGAAAACAACCGCTGCCGCTGACCAGCTCAAGCTGGCCATCAGCACCGCCACCGAGTTGATCGAGGCCGAACCCGGCGTGGCCGAATGGCGGAACCAGTTGGCAAGGACCTGGCGACAGCTTGGGCAGCAGCTGTTGAGCGGCCGCGAAAATGCCACCGCACTGACGGCGCTGGACAAGGCGGTCGTCATTCATCGTGAGTTGGCCGCCGAATTGCCCTCGGAGATCGGGTTGCAGAAAGAACTGGCCGAGACACTGACAGTCAGCGGCGTGGCGCAACGGCGGTTGAAGCTCTACGAGCTTGCTCACCAGTCGCTTGCTGATGCCAAGACGGCTCTCGAAATAATCATCAAACAGGCGCCCGACAATCCGGACTACAGGCAACAGCTTTCCTCGGCCCAGTCTTCGCTGGCGCTGGTGCTGAAGAACGAGGGACGGCAGCGCGAGGCGCTCGACGAGATGGCTGCTGCCGCCCTGCTGACCGGTCAACTGGTTCGAGACAATCCACAGGTCGTGCGTTTTCGTACCGACGAGGGAATTGTCTCGATGAGTTACGGGGCGATGTTGCGGGAAGCCGGTCAACTCGATGCCGCGCAACGAGTTCTCGAGCGAGGGGTCGAGGTCTTTGCCGCGCTGGCCGCCGACGAACCCGATGTTCCCTTCCATATCACCAGCCAGGCGCAGTGCCTGACCAACCTGGGCAACGTCCTTGCCCAGGCCGGCAAGAATGTCGAGGCCGTGGTGTTGTTTGGCGAATCGATCGATCTGTTCGGTCGACTCCAGAAAAAGCAGATTGCGACTGCCGGTCCCAACCTGCAGTTGGTGTTGCGTCGCCGTGCCGTGGTGCTGAGAACACTGAAACGTGATCGCGAGGCATTGGCCGACTGGATTGCCGTGATCCGGCTCGCCGGTCGAAAACCCTCGCTGTTCTTTGTTGGCAACGCTGAGCGGGCCCGGGCAGCAGCTGGAGATCACGCCCGGGCGGTCGCAATCATCAAGCGGTTTCAGCAGGGGCCGGCAGGCCGGAACCCGAGCTTTCTGCTGCATGTTGCCTGCGTCTGCTCGCTCTCATCACGTTCCGCTCTCGCTGACCGCCAACTCGACGAACCGGCACGAAAGAAACTGGCCGAACGCTATGCTGCTGATGCGGTTGCTGTACTCGGGAAAGCACACCAGGCCGGTGCGTTTCGGTTTCCGCAGCTGCGGGCACTATTGAAGACCGAACCGGATCTCGGCCCGCTGCGGATGCGAAAGGACTTTCAGGACCTGGTCAAGGATGTCGAGAAGACACCGCTGAAAAAGCAATCCGCCTGAACCATTCGTCGCGTCTCACCCACAGGACTTGTCGATTCCCCGGGGTTCGGGCATCGCGTCGGTGATGATCTTCCAGCTGGCCCCGTTCTCGCGCATCGGCTTGAAGTTGCGAGGCTTGTAGGCGAACTGGAGTTGAGGCGTTTCGAGTGGTCGTCCGGACTGTTCGGCCGCGTGCATCATCGCGTCGGTCAGGCCACTTGTCAGCAGGGTGCGTTCGACGGGGTAGGGTGAGCGGCCGTTCTGGAAATGGTCCTGGATCGAGTGGACCAGGGCCTTGAACAGGTTGCGATTTCGCCAGGGGCCGACGTGGAGTGCCGTGGCCCGCGGTCGGCGTTCTCCGACCAGCCGGCAGGCGAAGTTCCAGCGCATGTCGCACTTGCCGATGTTGAGCATGGTCGCCTTCAGCCCGTCGGTGTACTCGATCAGCAGCCCGTCGGAGGTGACCGGTGGCTCGCCGGGAACCTGCTCGACCGACGGACCCTGCCTTCCCAATTCAGCTCTCATCGCCGCGCGGGCCAGGTCCAGCGACCAGCGTCCCTTGCGGGCGGCGTTCCAGAGTTGACGGCCGCGGAGGTACTCGACCCGGGCGACTCCCGTTTCACCCCCCTGCCGGCTTTCGACAAACGACTGCAGGACCTCGAAGGCGTGGAAACCGTAGGCTTCCAGGGGACCCCCGTGGATCGAGACCGCCTCGGCGATCCGGGACCCCCGGGGCAATTCGATGGGTGGTCGTCGCTGGGCCAGCGGGCAGGAACTGCCGGCCATCAGTGGAATAGCAAGCTGGTTGGCCCTGTCGTACATCTGCTGGGCCCAGTCAAACCGGTAGCTCAGGTGCTTGTCATTGAAGACCGGTACCGCGCGGCCGGCGTCGTCGATCACGTCGGCGATTTCGTCGAAGAACCGCTTCCGCGGGTACCGCTTTTGACCAAGCCGGTTGAAACTGTAGGTGCCATGCTCGCCGATCGAGAGGACCGCGTCGACGGCCAGTCGCCGACCGCCGCGGCACAGCGCCTTGCGGATCGACGGGTAGATCTTGATCCCGTAGTCCCGGGCGACACCGCGGGCCATGTCGACCTTGGGGAACTGGTCGACGTACATCGAGACCACCCGGAACGTCTTTCGCGGATCGACGACGCGGCCGCGGAAGAGGTAGGGTTCGAGGAAATTCTCGAGGATCACGTTGGCGTGCGACCGGTGGCGGAAGCACGTCAGGATCGCAGCGACCGTCTGGCGGGCGGGCATGGTGCGGGGTCTGTCAGAGACGTCAGAAGCCGATGACCGTTATGAACCCGGTTTCCCAGCCGCGGACTTTTTCTTCGCGGACGGCTTGGCAGCGGGTTTTTTGGCAGCGGGTTTTTTGGCAGCNGGTTTTTTGGCAGCNGGTTTTTTGGCAGCAGGTTTTTTGGCAGCNGGTTTTTTGGCNGCAGGTTTTTTGGCNGCCGGGGCCGGTTCTGCGAGCAGTTTCTTGACGACGGCTTCGAGATACTCCTTGGGACGGGCTCCGACGGCCACCAGTCGCACGTCGCCGCTCTTGTCGATGAACAGCGTGGTCGGGAAGGCCCGGAAGTTGGGGATCCTGTCCCGCGTGGCGGGATCGCCGATCACGCAGGGGTAGTTGATCCCGTTTTGCTCGGAGAACGCCTTGATGCCGGGGATCGGGTCGTTGTTGCGTTCGTAGTTGATACCGATGATCTGCAGGCCCTGCTTCGCGTAGGTTTTCTGCAGTTCAACGAAATGCGGTACCTCGGTCCGGCACGGCGGGCACCAGGTGCCCCAGACATCGACGATGACCACCTTGCCAAGAAAGCTCTCCAGCGACACCGGTTTGCCCTCCAGGTTGGGCAGAGTGAAACTGAACGGGAAGGGTTTGTTCTTGGCAAACTCCTTGTCCAGTGCTGCCGACTTTCGCTTGCCGGCGACGGTTTTCTGGGCGGTGACGAACTTGACGAAACCGGGATCCTTGCGGAGCGGTTCGAGATCCTTGTCGTCGGCGAGCAGCTCGAAGTCATCGAATCCCATCTCGAATGCCTCGGTCAACGACGCCCTGGCGGCCTTGGCGTCCTTGCCGGCCAGGGCACAGGCCTCGTTGTAGAATACGCGGCCACCAAACCCCTGTTCGCCGTCATTGAGTTCCTTGAACTGGGACTTGAGAGTCCGGAAATGCTTGGCCGAGATGAGGAAGGCCGCATGGGATTCGGTGGTCTTCTCCTTGGAAGCGTGCTGGCCGCCCAGGGCCTGGGCGATCTGGGCGGTGATGAACAGGATCGACCGCTGTTTCATCGGCTCGATCTTGCCGAAGTCCTTGCGGGCGAGCACCACGTCGATTTTCTTCAATGACTGGTCAAAGTCGCCCTGGTTGGCCAGCACGAGAACAGCGCGCATCTGGTCATCCAGCGACTGGGGGCCATCGGGCGTGTCAGGCGTCTTGGATGTCTTGTCGCCGCCTTTCTTGTCACCCTTGGCCTTGGTTTTCTTGGCGGGATCGGTCTTGGGTTTCTCGGCGGGCTTGGCCTTGGGGATCACTTTTGCCTTGCCGGCGGGTTGGTTGTTCGCCTTGTCGCCCTTGGCCTTTTCGGGTGTGGTGTCGGGGATCACTTTCGGCTTGTCGGCGGATGCCGGTGCAGCTGCCGAATCGGGGTTGGCCGGCTTTTGCGTGTCATCGCCGGCAGGCTGTGTGGGTGGGGTGATCTTGGGAGGAGTTGCCTTGTTCCCGGTTGCGGCTCCCGAACCGGCGTCGTCATCGCAACCGGCAAGCACCAGGACGAGGCCAAGCAAACAGGCGGTTGTCGTTTTGAGCAAGCGGTTCATCGTCGGGCCTCTTTCCGTGGAGAACGATCAGAAGATGGGAATTGCTTTCGTCGAATGGGCGTTCATCCTACGGTCGCAGGCCGATCGGGGCCAGCATTGGACGGCCTTTCGACAACCGCATTGCAACCATCACCTGTGGTATCCAGAGTGGACAGGGACGGTGTCTCCGGCGATCATACCTCGCCCCAGCGACACTTGGATGCCCTGAAACCGGAGCTTTCGACCGATGCGAACCACCTGGACCTTTCATTCGGCCGGCCGGCTGGTTTTCGGGATTGATGCGATCCAGTCACTGGGCCCTCACCTGCAGGAACTGGGCGGGGGTCGCGTACTGGTGGTGACCGACCAGGTCCTGGTCGAGGCGGGCGTGGTCGATCGAGTCACGGAACCGCTGGCAGCGGCGGGGATCGAGTCGACGGTGTTTGCCGAGGGGTGCCCGGAGCCTCCGCTGGACCTGGCGGTGACCTGTGCCGGGGCGGCGAAGTCGTGTGGTGCTGACTGGTTGCTGGGCCTGGGGGGTGGCAGCAACATGGACCTGGCCAAGATCACCGCCGTGGTGCTGGGTCACGGAGGTCACCCGCGGGATTACCTGGGCGACTGTGTTGTTCCCGGCCCGATTTTTCCGTTGGCGTGCGTGCCGACGACAGCCGGGACCGGTTCCGAAGTGACTGCCGCCAGCGTGCTCAGCGATCCCGATCGAGGAATCAAGGTCGCCGTGCTCAGCGACTTTCTCCGGCCCCGTCTCTCGGTGGTTGACCCCCGCTTGACACTCAGTTGTCCCCCGCACGTGACCGCCGACAGCGGGATCGACGCGTTGACTCATGCCGTCGAGGCCTTCACGGCAGTCGACAACGAGCGATTCCCATTGCCGGAGGGAGAACGCTCGATTTACCAGGGCCGGTTCGTGATGACCGATCTTACCGCGGGCAAGGCGATCGAACTGGTTGGCCAATATCTCCGCCGGGCGGTTGCCGACGGCGAGGACATCGAGGCGCGGGAAGGCATGGCACTGGCAGCAACGTTGGCCGGGATCGGCTTCTCCAACAGCGGTGTTGCCGCGGTGCACGCGTTGGAATACCCCCTGGGTTCGGCCGTCAAGACATCCCACGGTCGCGGCAACGGGCTACTGCTGCCCTTCGTGATGGACTTCAACCGCGGGGCCGATCCCGACACGTTTGCCCTGGTGGCCTCGCTGCTCGACGAGGACATCGATGGGATGTCCGCCGACGAGGCCTCGGCGGCCAGCGTTGCGGCGGTCGAACGACTGAAGGCCGACATCGGGATCCCGGCCCGCCTGCGGGACGTGAACGTTACCGAGGACCAGTTGGCCGGCTTTGCCGAGATTGCCTCGGGACTGGAGCGAATCCTGAGGGTCAACACGCGGGAGACGACCCGAGAGGACCTCGAGTCGATCCTGCGGGCGGCCTGGTGATCGGGACGTTGGTCTCTTGACGAGCGATCAACTCGCCTGCCGATCCCGCAGCAGTTGGGCCGCAGCCGCCAGGCTCTTCAGTTTCTCGTAGGACTCGTCCAGCGGCACTTCGTGGTCCTTCCCCGGCGCGAAGCCGCAGTCGGGGTTGAGCGTCAGGCGGTCGGCGTCGACGTGTTCGATTGCCCGCTCGACTCGCTCGGCAATCGTCTCGGCCGTTTCGATTTCCGGGAACCGCACGTCGACGCAGCCCAGGCCGATCTTCACCTCCTGGGGCAGCTCGGCCAGGATCGCCATGTCGCCGGCGACCGGGATACTGAACTCGAGCATCAACTGGTCGACCTCGAGCCTGCGGACATGTTCAAAGATCGCCTCGTACCCTCCCGCGGCGCCCCAGCCGCGGCGACCCCAGTTCCTGCGGCAAAGATGCACGGAGAGTTGGACGCCGTCGACCCCGTCGACGATCGCGTTGATCCAGTCGACGGCGTGACGCATCTCGGCTTCGGGATCCTCGAACGTCGCCCGGACCTCGGGGTCGACGAGCACACACAGGTGAGGTTCGTCGAGTTGGATCACGTCGACACCCTGGTCACGGATCGCCAGCAGCTCCTGCCTGAGCGAGGGAATCAGAGCCTCGCAGAAAGCCTCACGTGTCGGGTAGGCCGACTCCGAGTATCCCGGTTCCCACATCCGTTGACCGATCAGGTACGGTGACGGCAGGGCCACCTTGACCTGTCGATCAGTGTTTTCCTTCAGGAAGCGGGCCTCGGCGGCAATCACTCCGGGGTCGCGTGGTTTCAGCGGTGCGGTGACCACCTGGTGGTAGCCGAACAGGTCGCGTTCGATCCACTCGAACCCCTCGCACAACTCGGCGATCACATCGACGTAGGTCTCGCGCCGCCATTCCCCGTCGGAAACGATGTCGATGCCGGCCTGTTCCTGCAGGTGGATGCAGTAGCGGACCGCGTCGTCCATCCGGCGTTGCCAGGCGTCGTCGCTGGTCCCGGTCCGGGATCCTGACTGGAACAGGTCGATGACAAACGGGGGTCTCGGCATGCTGCCGATGACGGTGGTGGGAAAGAGTGTCGACATCAGGAGTTTGCTCCCTGGGAACCGGTGCGATTGATCAGTACAGGGCGATGGCTCGTCCGGGCCCTCCATGGCAGCCGCGGATCGGGATCGGGGCAAACAGGAAGTAGGCGTTTCGAGGCAGCTTGTCGAGGTTGTGGAGGAACTCGACGGCCACCATCCCACGGCTGCCCAGTGCCCAGTAGGTGCTGACGGCCTGTTGTTCGTCGACGCCACCCAGGCTCGGCGTGTCGCTGCCGACACAACCGATGCCCTTGCTGGCGAGGTAGTCGATGACGGCGGCCGGGACGGCCGGCCAGCCCTCGGTCGTGCCGTTGAGTGGATCGGAGATGCAGATTGAACCTCCCGGCAGCGGCTGGAAGGTGCGGTCGACGTGACCGGTGTGGAACAGCACGACCTGCCCTTTCTTCAGCGGGCCCCGCGCGGCTTCGAAAGCCTTGACCAGCTTGACGGTGACCCGGGGTGAGGCAGGCCAGGTCGCCTTGTCGGTGGTTCCGACCAGCGACCGGACATCGATCACGCGGGCCTCGCCGCAGGTCTGGTCCAGCGGAACCTGTTCGGTGGTCAGCGAACTGGTGCCCCGTTTGCCGAAGTCCCGTTCGTATTCCTTCAACCAGCCGCGGACCTGTTTCGAGTAGCTGCTGTTGTTGAAACCTTTCGGGGGCAGGGCGTAGGAGGGCGGGACCAGGTGAGTGCCGGCCTGGGCGTCCATCATGTGGGTGTGGTGCTGCAGGTCGAGGTTTCTGGCGTAGAGAAAATCGGCCTTGATGTACGGATGGCGATGGTTGCCGATACCCGGCCCGGTCCAGGTGACCGGGAGTTGCGAGTCGAGGACGACCGAGAGTTCCACGGCCCGCTTGTTCCTGGCCGAGTCGATCAGTCGGCTGGCCAGTTTCCCCGGGGGCACGGCAAAGGCGCGTCCCTCGCCGTACATCCCGTTGGCGTGCCGCGGTCCGAGCACGCAGTAGAAGCTGCCGGGTTTCACGCGATCGAGCCGGGTCACGCTCTCGGTGAAGATCATCCCGAATTTCAGTCCGGCCAGGTGTGTGGGTTCGCCCAGTGTCGGCAACGGTCCCATGCTCGGGCTGTCGCAGCCAACCTGTTGAACGCCGCGTCGTCCGAGCAGGGTCATGGTGTCGGGATGCGGGTCGGGCCAGGCCGGCACGGTGCCCTCGACCGGGGCGGCGACGAACCGGCGACCGGCGGGGAAGGGCTTGTAGTACTTGTCGGTGTAGCCGCTGCGAAACAGCACGACGTCACCGAAGCGGAGCTTGCGGTGGGTCTTTTCCCATTCCAGGACGTGACGGGGCATGATCAGGCTGCTGACCCCGTTGGGGGTGGTGTTGAGCAGTTGGGTGACATCGATCACGACCGCCTCGCCGCCGTACTGCCAGGCGGGAACCTTGTCGATGAAGATCGCTCCCAGCGGACCCTCGTTGGCCAGTCCGCTTCCCTGCCGGGGAATCGAGTGCGGGGGCACGTCGATCTGTGTACCGGTGTTGCCGTCGATTGTCAGCACGTCGATGTTGTAGGGCGTGAGTGACCCGATCGTGCGGTAGTGCTTCAACTGGAACATCGGAAACCCCGACGGCCAGGTGCAGGGGTAGTCCTCGGCGACCAGCAACGAGAGATCGATCAGCGGTGCCGCGGCTGGAACCGGTTGTGGCCTGCCGGTGATCGCGATCAACCCGATGACCAGTAGCAATCTGCATCGACTCATTGTTGTCCCCTCGGGTTGCGTGTCGTTGTTGAGGCCGCCGCGGGTTCGGTGTGGACCGTGGTGGCAGAGTTCAGCGGAGTTGGTCGAGCATCTCCAGGGCGAATTGCACGTGCAGGGCTGTTCCCATCGGCAGCGCATCCTCATCGACCTTGAATCTCGGGTGATGGACACTGATTCCGGTCCCCTTCTCCTCGTTGGCGATCCCCAGCGCCACGAAGCAGCCCGGAACTTTCTCGGTGTAGTAGGCGAAATCTTCCCCGCCCATCACCGGTGGGATTTCCTTGACCTGCTCTTCGCCCAGCAGGTCGCCGGCCAGGCGGCGTGCGAAGTCCCAGGTCTGAGGGTCGTTGACTGTCGGCGGGTAGTCATTGCCCGGGAATTCGATCACGACCTCGCAGCGATGAGCGGACGCGACAGCGGTGGCAATCTCGCGGACACGCTCCTGGAGCCAGAGCAGGTTCTCCATCGTCAGGGCTCGCACCGTGCCACGCAGGGCGACTTCCGGCGGGATCACGTTGGAGGCTTCGCCAGCGTGGATCGAGGTGATGCTGACGACACCCGAGTTGAGCGGGTCGGCTTCCCGTGAGACGATCGACTGCAGCGACGTGATCACCTGCGCGGTGGCCTGGACCGGGTCGATGGCCAGGTGGGGCATCGCGGCATGGCCTCCCTTGCCCGAGATGGTCATCCGCAGCGTGCTCGAGGCGGCCAGGAATGTCCCGGCCCGTGACCCGGCTTCCCCGGTGTTCAATTCCGGCCAGACGTGCAACCCGAAGATCCGCTCGACCGCCGGGTTCTCCAGGACCCCTTCCTCGGTCATCAATTTCCCCCCCGCCCCGCCTTCCTCGGCCGGCTGGAACAGCAGTTTGACGGTTCCGTGGATCTCGGATTCGCGATCCTTGAGCAATCTCGCCGCCCCGAGCAGCATTGCCGTGTGACAGTCGTGGCCGCAGGCGTGCATCTTGCCGTCGATTTCGCTGCGAAAGTCGACCTCGGTTTCCTCGTGGATCGGCAGCGCGTCCATGTCGGCCCGCAGCGCCACGCAGGGACCGTTGCCGTCGCCGAGCCAGCCGAGTACCCCGGTTCGGGCAACCGGCGATCGGTACTCGATGCCGAGTTCGTCGAGGGTGTCCCGCACGAGGGCGGAGGTTTCGACCTCCTCGTACATCACTTCCGGGCGGCGATGAAGTCGTCGCCGGATCTCGACGATCCAGTCCTTGATGGCGGTGGCGTGTTCGTGGGCCTGTTCGGTGGTCATCGCTGGTTTCTCCTGGTGCCCGGTCAGCAGACACGGGTTGGTGTTTCGCATTGTCTTGGCGGTTGTGCCGGGACCTCGCCGGATCGTCAGACCGCGTCGCCGGTGATGTCGGCGGGCATCGACAGTGTGCCGACAACCCGCTGGGCCTGGTCGATCAGTGAACCGGTCATCACGCCCGAGTCGTTACTGAGCAGGAAACAGGCGAGGTGACCGACATCGAGAGGTTTCAGGAGCCGGCCGAACGGCGAGTCTTTTTCTCCGATGTCCAGCCAGTCGCTGGGGCTGCCCTGTTGTTTCTGGACGACATCCTCGTTGGGCGTGTCGGTCCAGCCCAGCATGATCCCGTTGACGCGGATCGTGTCGTTCAGTAGCCCGTTGGCACAGTTCTTGGTGAACGTTGCCAGGGCCCCCTTGGTTGCACTGTAGGCGGCGATGTGTGGCAGCCCGCAGTAGGCGGCCACCGAGATGATGTTGACGATGGAACCGCTGATTCCCTCGCGCTTCATGATGGTCACGGCATCCTGGGTCAACAGGAACGGGGCCCGGACATTGACGGCAAAGAGGTAGTCCCACAACTCGACGGTTGTCGATGCCAGCGTGCCGCGGGTGGTCATCGCGGCCGAGTTGACCAGCCCGTCGACCCGTCCGAATTTCTCGTCGCACGCCGCCAGCACGTTTCGAGTGGCCTCGACATCGTGCAGGTCCACTTCGACAAACAGGCTGGCCGCCCCGATCTCCTCGACGGCCGCGGCCACTTTCCGGCCGGCTTCCTCGTTGCGTCCACAGATGACGATACCCTCGGCACCGTTGCGGGCGGCCTGCAGCGCGATGCCCTCGCCCACGCCCTGCGTGCTGCCGGTTATGACCAGTACTTTTCCGTCCAGCCGCGACATGTTCGATGTCTCCCGTTCGATGTGCCCCGGGCACGAAGTGAAATTTCTGCAGTGTTCGAGTCGCTGTCCCGTCTCCGCGGCCGATTATCCCGCCGGAGGCGATGATCGGCAACCGGTGGGGCTAGAGACAGGTGACGTCGCTGGAACGAGGATCGGCGACCAGTGTACCGCTGTGCAGTGTTCCCGCGATCACCCGCTCTCGCCACGGACCCGGTGCATCGAAGAGGTCAGGATCGAGGACCATCTCGGTCACCAGGACACCGGGCCGGTGCAAACTGAGCCGGCCGACGACCTGGCCATCGGGACGCACGGCAAAGCTCGGCCAGCGGGACGGCCGGGCCGTGCTGTTGTTGGCGCTGATCCACATGTGGTTTTCGGCGGCCCGACACGACATCGTCGATGGCACGATCGTCCGCCAGATGTTGTAGTCCTGGTCGTCGACGACCGTTGACCGGGCATTGTGGAACGATTGCAGAAGGACCTTCACGCCCAGCTTGCAGTACTCGCGATAAAGTTCCGGGAAGCGGTAGTCGTAGCAGATCAGGATGCCGCAGGTGATTCCGTCGACGGTGAATGTGACCGGGCGATTGCCGGGCGCGTAGTGAGAGAGGTCCATCGTCGGTCGGCGGCCGCCGGTGCCGGTACAGAATCTCTTGTCGTAACGGTCGACGATCTGCCCTTCGGGGTTGATGACGTACAGGCAGTTGTGAGGTTTGTGCCGTCCCGAGAGCCGGTGGGTCGAACCCAGCACGACCCAGACGCCGGCGTCGCGGGTGGCCTGCTGGATGTCGCCGGTGGCCGTGACAAGCTGGTCCCAGTCGAGGTGTGACATGTCGGGAAACTCGACCCCGGCGTACCCCGACAGGGCACATTCGGAGAAGTGGACGACGCGGGCCCCCTGCTCGGCCGCCCGGCGGATCTGCCGGAGCGTGAAGCGAAGGTTGCCGGCAATGTCGGCCTCGACAGGGAACTGGCAGGTCGCCACGCGAAGTGACTGCATCGGAGGGGGCTCCTTGGATGACCAATGGCTGCCGGAGAACCGGTTCGCCGGACTCAGCGCAGCACTCGCTCGCGGACCGCGTCGAACAGTGAAACCGCAAAACGGTTCATGTATTCAAAGTCATTTCCGATCTGCAGCCAGTCGACACCCAGTTTCGCCAGCGTTTCGGCGTATTCGACCGAGGCGCCCAGTCCGGCCCCGCAGGACTTGCCGGCGGCATGTGCCGCATCGGCCACTCGCCGGATCGCTTCGTTGACCTTGGGGTCGTCGAGATGTCCGAGCTGGCCGATCGCGCCCGAGAGGTCATTCGGACCCAGGGCGACCGAATCGAGTCCCTCGATTGCCGCGATTTCTTCGACCTGTTCGAGAGCCTCGCGGGTCTCGATCTGTACCGCGGTAAAGACGTGGCGGTTGGCGTGTTGCAGGTATTCGTCTCCCTGCAGTTCTCCGTATCGAGACGGTCGGCGAGGGCCAAACCCCCGGGTTCCCATCGGCGGGTAGCGGCAGGCCGACACGAAAGCGCGAACCGCATCGGCATCGGCCGCCTGTGGCAGGATGATGCCTTCGGCCCCGGTGTCGAGCACGCGCTTGACCCAGCCGATCTCGCCGCTGGGAACTCGAACCAGTGCCGCGGTGCCGCCGGCCCGGGCGGCAATCAGGTGGGCCTGCATCGTTTCCAGGTTGGTCGGGTTGTGTTCCAGGTCGATCCAGAGAAAGTCGACGCGGGCCGCCAGCGACTCGGTGACCGTCGGATCGGTGAACGTCACCCCGGTTCCCAGGCAGATCTGGCCGGAACGCAGTTTTTCGCGCAGGCGGTCGATGTGGCTGATCATGGCGGGTTAGCTTATCAGGGCCGACCCGGGTCATGCCACGCCGGGGAAGACCACTGGCTGTTGGCAACGTGGTTCCTACCGGGTCCGAATCGCAGCGTGTATAACCCTACGCTGGTTGCTTGCCTGGTCGAAAGGAGTTGTTGCCGTGTTTGCCGGACAGATGAATGCCCCGGGACGGGTCGAGCTGGTCGATATTCCCGAACCCGAACTGCCGACGCGGGATCCGAGTGGACCCGGCCAGATTCTCTTCCAGCCGACTCTTTCCTGTCTTTGCGGTTCGGACCTGCCCTTCTTCCAGGGCAGTGACGAGTTTCCGATCCAGGAAGGGCACTCGTTGCACGAGATGATCGGCACGGTGGTGGCGACCAATGGCGAGAAGTTCAAGTCAGGCGACGAGGTGCTCGCCGTGCCGATCGACCAGCGGGGACTTTACGAGCGGTACCTGGTTGACGAGACGCGAGTGATTCCGGTCGACAAGCGGGTGCCCGGCGAACACGCGTTGCTTGCACAGCCGCTGGGTACGGTGATCTATGCACTGAAGAAACTGCCCAATGTGCTCGACCTGGATTTTGCGGTCGTTGGCCAGGGACCGATCGGGCAGTTGTACAACATGGCGCTTTCGAACATGGGAGCCCGACAGGTGATTGGCGTCGACTTGTTGCCATCGCGGTTGGCTCACAGCGTGAAGCTGGGAGCCACGGCGACGGTGTGCAACGCCGAGGTTGATGCGGTCGAGGCCGTGGCGGAGCTGACCGGAGGCCGGATGGTTGACGTGGTGATCGAGGTCGTTGGCCACGCCGACCAGGCCATCAACCTCTGCATCAGCCTGGCTCGTCAGGGAGGCCGCATGCTCTACTTCGGTGTCCCCCCCGAAATTCTCGACGGCGTCCGCTGGCGGGATCTGTTCCTGAAAAACCTGACGGTTCACACGAGCGTCAACCCGGACTTCGAACGGGACTTTCCGCTGGCCATGCGATGGATCGGTGAGGGCCGGGTGGACGTGAGTGGGCTGGTGACACACCGGTTCCCGATCCACGAGATCCAGCAGGCGTTCGAGATGTTCAACGAGCGGCGGGAAGGTTGCCTGAAGGTGTTCCTGGACTATCCCGGGGTCGCCAGCGCCTGAGCGAACTTCCGGTGCCGAGGGCCTCAGGTTGTCACGCCGAAGCTGCGGAGTTCTTCGAGCAGTTGCTCCCACCGTGCCGGATCGAAGGGGATTCCCCGTTCCCCGTTTTGCCTGGCCAGTTCCCACCCTCGCTGGCCCGGCCATCGAACCGGTTCCCGGGGATCCTGTGCCGTGTGACCGGCGATCTGGTCGACCAGCGATTCGATTCGTTGAGAGAATGCCGTCGCGCCGCCGAAAGCTCCGGGATCGATCGCCAGGCAGAAAAACGACCCGTGGTAGGGGCCGCTGGTGTCGTGTACCAGGGGAATCTCGCGTCCGATCGGACTGTCGGCCAGTGCCGCGGTCAGCCCGTCGACGAGCAATGCCAGCCCGTAACCGATGTGGCCGGCCACCGGCAGAATCCATCCGTTTTTCAGGTCGGCCGGATCGGTGGTGGGATCTCCGACGGCATTCAACGCCCGGTCCGGTGGCAACTCTCCGCTGGCGGCGGCCAGGTCCTTGAGTTTTCCCGAGGAATAGCCGGTCGAGAGGTCAAAGACGATCGGATCGGTGCCGGGACGTGGCAGGGCGTAGCTGATGGGGTTGGTGCCGTGCAGTCCCTCGCGGCCGCCGAATGGTGCGACGTGGGGAGCACAGGCCGTGGCCGCGATTCCCAGCAGACCGGCACGTGCGGCCTGGATCGTGTAGGCCGAGATCGCCCCGTTGTGCGTGCTGTTGCGGACCACGGCGCTGCCCAGCCCGTTGGTCCGGGCCTTGTCGATGGCCGCCTGCATCGCGTGTCGCGAGGTGTAATGGCCCAGTGCCCGATGCCCGGAAAACACGCTCGTCGTGGCGGTCTCCGACATCAATTCGATCTCGGCGGTCGGCACGATCTGACCCTGCTGCCATTTGTCGAGGTAGTAGGGCAGCACGGCAATGCCGTGGCTGGCAATGCCGCGCAGGTCGGCATCGACAAGGACACCGGTGGCGTCTTCGACGATCGCCTGTGGGGCCTGCAGCGCGTCGTGAAACACGCGGTGGCAGAGGTCACGCGCCTGGTCAACCGGGATTCGCATTATTTCACCGAAGAGGGATCGAGATATCCGTGGGGATCGGTGATGGGCAGGTAGTAGGTCCAGTCGGCCGATTCGTAGAGGATCACTTCACGAATGTCGTCGCCGTGTGCGAGCAATCTGCGAATGATGGTTTCGCGCTTTTGCCGGGCCTGCTTGCGATCGGCGGCCCGGAGTGTTTCCTGGGCCTCGTAGCAGAAACCACGCGGGCCGGAGAACGACGAGCCCCGGTTGCCGGTCATGTCCTTGAGCGTGTGTTGCAGGAACAGCGCCAGTGGACCCGGCGGCGGAGCGTAGCGGATTCCAAGAAATACCGGTTCGACGCGGAGTCCTTCCAGGTCGATTTCGGCCATGCCCTCGCCGATGGCGGGAATGTGGTTGAGCGAACTCCAGATGTGGCGGTAGAAGTCTCGCTTGTAGACACCTTGATCGGGGCGTTTCATCGTGGCCAGTCCGGCCTTCACGGCGCGTTCGACACGGGCTCGTTGGGGAATCACCGCCCGGATGCGTGTCTTGGGAAAGCGTGCCTGCAGGTCCTGCAGCAGGGCCCGCACGCCCCGTGCCACCGCCCGGCTGCGGTGGAATCGCCACGCCAGTTTGGTGTCGTCGTCGGGGCACGGCACCGACCATTCGCCGGATTGCCAGGTCGTGATCTGCTCGACGGCCCCTTCCCGCTTGAGCCGGTCGGCAAACGGCGGGAAGGACGCCAGGCCGATCGGTGCCTGGGTCCGGTCGAGGCCGAGATGAGTGTAGGTCTTGCCGGCGCGGCGGTACTCGAGAATCGACTTCAGTCCCAGGACGCCGTCGCCGGTCGAGGCGGCCAGCTGGGTGTGCGAACGGGTATTGATGTAGATTTCGTCATAGGCTGGCAGGGCCAGTTGCGTGGCGATCTCGGCGATCGCTTCCTGCCGCGCCCGCGGTCTCTGGAAGTCCACCATTTCCACCGACCAGTCGGCACCCCGGTCGATGACCAGCGTGTTGCCGGCGAGCTTGATCCGCGAGGTTTTCCGTTTCAGCAACTCGGCATGCGAGGCCTCGATCGCCTGGAACTCGGTGCGGTACAGGCCGTCGAGCGGGATGCCGGCGATCCGGGTCTTTCGTGATCCGGGGTCGCTGCCGTCCAGGACCCAGTAGACGTTGACACGGCCGAGGCGGTTGCCTGCCGCGGCCCGCAGCGTCAGTCCCCCGTCGGCGGCCAGTTCGATGCCCGACCCCAACGCGGTGTTTGCCTCGATCTGCAGAAACCGATGTCCACGTGGCCAGCGGATCCCGGTCAATCGCAGGGACGTGTCGGATGTCGCCTCGAGTTTCCAGTCGGCAAGGACCGGCCAGCTCGCCTCGGCCACTTTGCGGATTTCGGCGTAGGGCCGTAACTGGTAGCTGGCGTCGGCCTGCCGCACCAGCACCAGCGAGGTGTCGTCGATGGGAGCCACGGGTGCGGCCCTCAGTCGCAGGTCGGATCGGCCCCGGGCGAACCGCTCGGCCAGTTGCCGGGCATCGGCCACACCGACCAGTTCAATCGTTTCCACGCGGGCCGCGTCGGCCCGCCCGAGTTTCTCGAGCAGCAACCGGTAGTGCGCGAAGCCGACCTCGTCGGGGTGGAACTGGGTGGCGGGCGAGGCGTGTGGAAGGAAGTTTCCCAGCCAGCGTCCGTCGTGTCCGAAACGGGGGACGACGTAGTACTTGGTCAGCCCCGATTCGAATGGTCGGAAACTGACCGACAGCTGGATTCGGTGCGCCCGGGCGCTGGCGGCATAGTCCTGCATGATCTGCGGTTTCATTCGCAACCGCATCAGCATTCGCAGCCAACTCCAGGACGGCAGCCCGGACTGTCGTGCCAGGCCGGCGGTCAACCCGGGGCTTTCCCGGATTGCCCGGGCACATTCGACGTACTGTCGCCAGTCCGGACCGGGGTAGTTGTCCGGATCGACCAGTGTCGGCAAAGGGCCCGGCCAGACGATCAACCGGTTGACGCCGTGGCACTGCAACCGCCGGAAGTACTGGTCGAAGGCGTCGCGAGTGATCGGCCGCCAGGCCCGCTTGCCGTAGTCCCAGAAGATGCGGATCAGGTCATCGACCAGGTCGGAAACGTAGGAGATCGGTCGATCCGGCGGCGCCGGTTGCAGGGTGATCGTCTGACGTGTCGATTGACCGTCGCGGGTGTGTGACAACTCCAGCGTCACGCGGGAGACCGCGCCGGGTCGGGCAGACACCTCGAGCCGATCGTCGCTGGTGACGGTCGCGGTCAACCCGGCATGCGCGATACGAGTGGCCGACGGGGAGAGGATCTTTCCCCGTTTCAACGCCAGTTGCAGTGTGTCGCCGGTGCGGCGTTGACCGAGCGTGATCGGCCAGGACCTGCGGCCTTCGCGGCGAAAGGCAAAAGGAACCTCGGTGTTTCGGGGTGAGAGCCGCAGGTCGTCGCCGGTACGATCCCCGGCAACGCTGATCGCGGCGATGGGCAGAACAAGCAGCAGCGAGGTCAGGAGGCGCATGGTAACATGCCATCGTATCGGTGCGGGGACCGCCTGGCGAATCGGAGAGACGAAATCCCGGTCAGCGACAGTAGAAACGAAGGGGGCATATCCCTGGAGCGGGTGTGCCTGTACGCCTCGTTTGACGAGGGTGTCGTGGCCGACGTCAGTCGAGGGAACCCCCGGCCGACGATCAATCCGGCACTGGTGCAACACGATCCGGCCGGAGGGCGATTCGGCGGACGGCTGGTATTTGATGCATTCGACAACGGGTTTGTTCACGACGAGTGCGTGTTCGAATCTCCCGGAAATTTTCCGTTCGATCCCGGGGGCTTCGAGGGCACGATCTCGATCTGGCTCCAGGGCGATCCGGACGACGATCTCAACGACGCGTTCCCGATCGATCCGTTCCACATCAGTCGCCACCCCGCCGACGCTTCCTTCTACCTCGACCTGACCCGGCCCAACGACTGGCGATACGGCTCACCCCGGAAACTGCGTTATGGTTTCTACGGAGACAGCCCGGCCCAGGACATGTTCGAGGGCGGCTGGTTGCTGGTGGCCGGTGAACTTGGCTGGAATGACCGCGAGTGGCATCACGTGGTCGCGACCTTCAGGAACGTCAACAGTGGAAACGAGGACGGATCATCCGCCCTGTACATCGACGGGCAACTCCGGGCGACGATGGACGGTTATCGCCACCAGGTGACCTGGGATCTTGCCGGGATCGTCATCAACCTGGGCCAGCGCTACGTCGGCAGCATCGATGACCTGTTGATTCTCGACGAGGCGCTTTCCGCCGGGACAGTGGCCGCGTTGTACGAGCGGGGCGAGCCGGCGGCGGCCTGGTGGGAGCTGCCCGCGGGCGAATAGTTCTATTCGCTGAGTGCTTCCATGCGGGACAGGGCGTCCTTGTACTCGTAGTCGACCGCCAGCACCTCGGTGTAATGGTTCTCGGCCTCCGCGGAGTTTCCTTCTTCTTCGAGCAGCCTTGCCAGCCAGTAGTGGGTTTCCTTGTAGAGGTCGGGCTGGTCGAGCTGGTCGACCGTCTCGACGGCTTTCTCGAATTGCCGCTTGGCGAGTTTGCCTTTCTTCTCGGCGATGAAGCACTTGCCCAGCGACGTCAGCGCGGCGGTCTGGAGCCGCTGGTCCTTCACGCAGACCTGGAAGAGCGGGATGGCCTGGTTGTATTTCTTGATCCGCACGAAGCGGTTGCCGAGTTCGCTCTTGAGCTTCAGGTCGTTGGGATAGCGTTCGATGCGTGATGAGAACACCTCGATCTCCCGCTTGATCAACTCCTCGCCCAGGGCCCGTACGTTGCGGTTGGCCACATCGTCGTTGTTCCCGGCGGCGGCGTCCTTGGCCAGGTTGAGATCTTGGCGCAGTTGATCGAGTTGGACATCTTCGAGGGATTCACGGATCCCGGAATCGCCCTCGGAGAGTTCCAGTGCCTCGGTGAGTGTCGTAGTGGCTTCTTCCAGTCGCGCGGCTTTTCGATAGAAGTTGGCCAGCTTCAGCCGGTGTTCGACCATCTCCGGTTCGCGACGCACGGCGTGAACCAGGTCGGCCTCGTCGGATTGTCCGGGGCCATCGGCCGGTCCGCTGCCGTCGAGGTTGAGTCGCTTGGCCACCTCGTGATCGGCCATCGTGTCCTTGGTCGTATCAGCCCCCTCGTAACCTCCACGGTCGATGACGTTGTCGGTCATCACCTGCATGGCCTTGGTCCGGGCTTCTCCGTCCATCGGATCGAGCCGGGCCAGTCGCTGCCAGATTTTCGAGGATTCGCTGTAATCTCCCCGCGACTCGAGCAACTCGGCGAGCTTGCGGTTGAATTCCTTGTTCTCCAGGTCCTGGGCGACGGCGTTGCGGAGGGATTCGACGGCGACTTCGGTGAATCCCTGCTCTCGAGCCGACTGCCCGAGCTCAAACAGCAACTGCGCATCCCAGGGGTTGAGTTTCAGGCCGTCCTCGGCCGCTCGATCGACCGCCGACCAGTCCTTTTTCAGGCGGCCCTTCTTGATGCGGGCGCGGATCGGGGCGATCTTCAGGCCCGACATCTTGGCCCCGGTGCCGTTTTCGCCGTACTTGCGACGCTCGACACCTCGCAGCGTCTGGCGGTAGAGCAGGTTGTCGGGAACCAGCAGAACGGCCTTACCACACATCTCGATCGCGTAATCCCAGTTCTCCTTGCTCATCGCCTCCGAGCCTTTTTTCCAGCAATCGGCGGCAATCTTCTTCTTGTCGGCATCCATACACGGCATCTCGATCAAGGTGAAAGGCCGAAACCGGGTTCCCCCGCCCCCAATCTAACACATGCCCGCAAAGCGTTCTAGAAGTCAGTCCCTCTGGTGGTTGCAACCATGCCGGTGGACTCGCAGAATGTGAGACGAATCATGATTGACCACCGGAAACCAAACCCAGGATTCCCACCATGCCGCATCTTCGATTCTCCTCTGGTGTACTGACTGTCGCCCTTGCACTGGTTGTCGGACTGACGGCAGCCACGGCCTTCGCCCAGAAGAAACGGGCCGTGATCACCGAGGCCGAGGCGAAGAAGGACCCCGATTACGCGGTGCAGGGTGAATACCTGGGAATGGTTCGGGACGGCGACGAGGATTCCAGGCTTGGCGCCCAGGTGGTGGCCCTGGGAGGTGGCAAGTTCAGCGTGGTGGCTTACCCCGGGGGGTTGCCCGGTGCCGGTTGGGACAAGCAGGAGAAGATCAGGGCCACCGGTGTTCGCCGGGGAAACCTCGTCGAGTTCACCGTCGCCAAGGACTCGAAGAGAAAAGGCACGGGGACATGGAAACAGGGCCAGATCATCATTCGGGATCCCGAGGGGAAGGTGACCGGCACGTTGAAGAGGACGCTTCGCAAGAGCCCGTCGTTGGGTGCCAAGCCGCCGGCTGGCGCGGTGGTGCTTTTTGACGGGACCACCGCCGGCCACTTCAAGGGAGGGCGGTTGGAGAACGGTCTGCTGCGGGAAGGCGTGACCAGCCACCGCAACTTCGCCGACGTTCACCTGCACCTGGAGTTCAAGCTCAACTACGCGCCGCAGTCGCGGGGCCAGGGACGCAGCAACAGCGGCTGTTACCTGCAGGGGCGTTACGAGGTCCAGATCCTGGATTCCTTTGGACTCGAAGGAAAACACAACGAGTGCGGCGGGATCTACGAGATCAAGGATCCCGCCCTCAACATGTGCCTGCCTCCCCTGCAGTGGCAGTCCTACGACATCGATTTCATCGCCGCCCGCCACGACAAGGCGGGCAAGAAAACCGCCAATGCCCGGATGACGGTCCGGCACAACGGCGTGGTCGTTCACGACAACGTCGAGGTGCCGCGAAGCACCCGGGCGAGCCCCGTCAAGGAAGGGGTCGATCTCGGACCGATCTACATCCAGAACCATGGCAACCCGCTTGTCTTCCGCAACATCTGGCTGGTCGAAAAACGAGAAGCCGGGTTCGTACCGATCTTCGATGGAAAGACGCTGACCGGATGGCACAAGAATCCCAAGAAAATCGGCCACGGAACCGGCGGGCTGTGGCTTGTCGAGAACGGGGTGATTGCCGGCGAGCAAGACCCGCCGGGAAGCGGCAACGGGGGAATCCTGCTGACCGACAAGAAATACAGGGACTTCGAACTGCTGATCGATATCAAGCCCGACTGGGGTGTCTGCAGCGGCCTGTTCGTCCGGTCAAACAACCGGGGCCAGTGTTTCCAGATGATGGTTGACTATCACGATGCGGGAAACGTCGGCCACGTCTACGGAGAGGGCACCGGTGGTTTCAACACGCGTCCCTTCGACATCTTCGGAAAGTACAACGACAAGAAGGAACTGATTGGCCTGACGACAAAGCCGACGGCCGTGAAGCCTCCCAAGGCCTATACCGTCAGCGGGGCCCGCTGGGTCAATGCCTGGAAGGTCGGTGACTGGAACACCGCCCGGTTGCGGGTCGTGGGGTCGCCGCCGCAGATCACGACCTGGATCAACGGGGTGAAGGTCAACGAGTTCAACGGCGTCACCTTTCCGGGCAAGGGCTATGACAAGGTCGCCGTCGCCAAGTTGCTGGGGCCGGCCGGCCGGATTGCCGTCCAGGTCCACGGGGGCGGAACCTGGCCGAAGGGTTCCAAGTGCCGTTGGCGAAACATCCACGTGCGTGAATTGAGGTAGCCCGGCCGTTGATGGGCTTGGCGCCGGCAAGGGTCAGTGCACCGGCGACGTCCCGCGGGAATCTCGAGTGACGCGGGTCCAGCGACGCAGCCGCGAGATCGTCTTGGGGCCGATCCCGCGGACCCGTTGCAAGTCGTCGATCCGATCGAATCGGCCGTATCGTCGGCGATTTTCGACGATCCGCAGGGCCAGGGTCGGACCGATTCCGTCCAACTGGGACAGTTCGACCCAGTTGGACGTGTTGAGGTCCAGCTGGTAGCCAACCGCCGACCGCGGGACGCGGTCGATTTCAATTGGTCGTGTGCCCCACCCGCTCAGCTGAGCCCAGTGAGCGGCGGCCAGCACCGTTGACGCCGAGAGCAGGATGCCGATGACCAGTCGATCTTCCGGGCGGATTCCCAGGACCGTTTCCGGGGGTGAGTCGGGCGGATGATCGTCGGGCGGTTTGTCGGCGGGGTCAGGAGCCTCGAGCATCGCTGGCGTCACCGGCCCGCCGTGGTGCGATTGGATGTTTCGAGTAGACGCTCGACCGACGACCAGACGCAAGCCCGTTTCAGACGATCGGACCGATCACGGTGAGCCGGCGGCGGGCTTGCTGAAGAACGTCAGCGTGACCTGGCTGCCCGGCGCCAGCGCGGCCTGCTCCCGTGGTGCCTGCTGGTAGACAGCGTAGAGCAGTTTCTGCCGGGTGGCCGGTCGGCCGGCGGTGAACTTCACCTTGTACCCGGCCTTTGTCAGCACGTCGCGGGCCGTTTTCCACGGCAGGCCGACGACCGAGGGGACGAGCGGATCGGACTTGGCCGCGACGACACGGTAGCGTGACAGGTTGGGGCGAAACGGGTTCCCACCGGGAAACAGGCTGGCCAGGGCGCTGAGTTTCGAATTCACCTTCAGGCGGCCGAACGAGTAAATCGTCTGGGTGTTGTCCGGTGCGGTCAACCGGACGTGCTTGGGCAGGTAGGTGGCGGTGTCGAGGATCACCGTGGCTTCGCGATAATTGGCGGCGTCCTGCTTCCAGCGAGGCCAGGCACGAATCCAGACCTCCTGGGCCGATGTCCCCAGCAGGTCCATGTGGTACCGCTTGACCGCCTTGTCGACAGGCATCCCGAAAAGAAACGGCAACGGACCATCCATGATGTTTCTGCCGCGGTATTCCCTGGGAATCGGATGACTGACCATCGTGCGATCGCTGTCGTTGACCTCCAGCACCTGCGTTCCGTCGCAGATCCACTTCTCGGGATTGTCCGAAGTGACCGTCAATGGCACCGTGCGACCAGGCGCGACCCGGCCCGTCTTCTTGTCTCGCCGCCCGGGCCGCTTGACCGGTGATGTCGTTCCCTTGGGGATTTTCACCGCGGTGATGTCGAGCCGTCCCTTGTCGGGAGCCTCGTAGTAGAATACCCCGCGGGCCCGTTTTTCGGTGTTGAAAACGAATTCACGGTGATAGCGGTAGATCTCTCCCTGCAGCGTCTTGATTTCCGCCGTCGCCCGCTCCCATTTCACCAGGACGCTCTTGAGTTGCGGGTCGAGTTTCTGGACACGCAGATCGGGTGTTTGCAGGCGGCTGCGGGGTAGACGACCCTTCTTTGCCGGTTGACGGGCCGGTTGACGGGCCGGTTGACGCGCCGGTTGACGCGCCGGTTGACGGGACGGTTCCGTCAGTGCGCGGCGGGCGGGCTGATTCTGGCCGGATCCGACATCAGCCATGCCGATCGCCAGCAGCAGACCGGTGACCAGTG
>PBSL01000010.1 GCA_002726205.1 Planctomycetaceae bacterium
TCGAGGAACCAGCGGCCGACGTGACGATGGGCGTGGTCAACTCGGTCAGCGAGGTGGCAGAACTGGCCGGTCGCAGGTTGATCGGCGACGACGGCCAGGTGATCCGGCCGGCCAGCGACGGCCAGGGCTGCGACATCTACATCTCGACCTCCAGTGCCGGCGGGGGCCTGCAGATGATGGTCGCCGGGGTGGTCCGTGAGATGACCGCCGCCAGCGCCAAGCGGGCCGCGCTGGGTGCCGGAGCGATCGTGATGGACACGATCGCCACCAACGACAAGCGGCTGCCCCACGAACAGATCCAGCGGATCCGGGAACTGCGACCCGACATGATCCTGATCTCCGGCGGCACCGACGGCGGCACCACCACCCACGTCGTGCAGATCGCCGAGATGGTCGCCCCGGCCAAGCCGCAACCTCGCTTCGGCGGCGAGTACCGTATGCCGGTCATCTACGCCGGCAACACCGACGCCCGCGATGCTATCACCGGCACCTTCGACGAGAGCGTCGAACTGTCACTGGTCGAGAACCTGCGTCCGACGATGGAACAGGAGAACCTGGCACCGGCCCGAGACGCAATCCACGACCTGTTCCTCGAACACGTCATGGCCCACGCGCCCGGTTACGACAGGCTGATCTCCTGGACCGACGCGCCGATCATGCCCACCCCTGGAGCCGTCGGCAACATTCTGCAGCAGATCGCCGATCAGCGAAACGTCAACGCCGTGGGGGTCGACATCGGAGGCGCAACCACCGACGTGTTCAGCGTGTTCGAAGGCACCTTCAACCGCACCGTCAGCGCCAACCTGGGCATGAGCTACTCGATCTCAAACGTCTGCGCCGAGGCGTCCCTGCCGAGCATCCTGCGATGGGTGCCGCTGGACATGGACGAGCGGGAACTTCGCAACCGGGTCAAGAACAAGATGATCCGGCCGACCACCATCCCCCAGACGCTCGAATCTCTGCTGTTCGAGCAGGCGGTGGCACGCGAAGCGTTGAGACTGGCCTACGAGCAGCACAAGGACTTCGCCACGACTCTCAAGGGAGTCCAGCAACAACGAACCGTCGGCGACACCTTCAGCCAGCAGTCCAGCGGTCAGACGATCGTTAACAACATGACACTCGACCTGCTGGTCGCCTCCGGTGGTGTCCTTTCGCACGCCCCCCGCATGGCCCAGACCGCCGCGATGCTCGTCGACGCGTTCCAGCCCGAGGGTGTCACCACGCTGGCCAAGGACAGCATCTTCATGATGCCCCACCTGGGTGTCCTCTCCCAGGTCCACCCCACCGCCGCCTTGCAGGTCTTCGAACGCGACTGCCTGGTGTACCTGGGCACCTGCATCGCCCCGGCTGGAATCAGCAAGGCGGGCAAGCCCTGTTTCAAGTACCAGGTCACCGGGGACGGGATCAACGAAAACGGACAGGTTCTATTTGGCGAGATCACACTGTTGCCGTTGGCCGATGGTGCAACGGCGACCGCCACGATCGAACCATCCAAGGGATTCGACGCCGGCGAGGGACCCGGAAAACGAATCGAGCGAGAGATCCGAGGCGGCACGGTCGGCGTGCTCCTGGATGGTCGCGGCCGGCCCCTGGAACTGCCCAAGGATCGGGACGCGTGTCGGGCGGCGGTCATGACGTGGAACCAGGCCCAAGGACTGGCGGAACTGAATTAATGGCCCACGCATACACCCCCGGACTGATGGTCACGCCCTGGACGCGTCATCGTGTGCGCAGAATCCTGCCGATCCCCGGCGAAGTCAAGAAGAAGGTTGGAGACCGCGTGGCTGCCACCGACGTGGTTGCCGAGACATTTATGCCGGGCAACGTCAATCCCATCAATGTCGCCAACATACTCTCGATGCCTCCCGGTGACATCCCCGACTGCATGCTCAAACAGGTCGGCGATTCTGTCGACATTGACGAACCGCTTGCCGAGACATCGGGAATCTTCGGCTTCTTCAAAGCGATGTGTCGCTCCCAGGCAGTCGGAACAATCGAAACCATCTCGGAAGTCACCGGCCAAGTGATCATCCGTGGCAGCCCGCTGCCGGTTCAGGTCACCGCGTATTTGAGCGGAGAAGTTGTTGAGGTGATCCCCGACGAGGGTGTTCTGATTGAAAGTGACACCGCATTCGTCCAGGGAATTTTTGGGATTGGCGGTGAAACAAACGGGCCGGTCGTGATGGCCTGCGATTCACCCGATCAGGAACTGACTCCCGATAGAATCACACAGGAAATGACCGGTGCAGTCGTGATCGGTGGCGGCCGGATGACGGGCGAGGCTGTGAAACGTGCGATCCAGGTCGGGTGTGCGGCCATTGTTTCCGGTGGGCTGGACGACGCGGACCTCCGGGAAGTCCTTGGCTACGACCTCGGAGTCGCGATCACCGGTTCCGAGACCCTCGGTGTCACGCTGGTTGTCACCGAGGGCTTCGGAGAGATTGCGATGGCCGAGCGTACGTTTCGGCTTCTGGGTGATTGCCAGGGATTCGAGGCTTCAGTCAACGGCACCACTCAGATTCGCGCCGGGGTCATGCGACCGGAACTTGTGATCCCCCACACCTCGGATGAGCACACCCGGGAGGCCAACGCAGACCGACCGATCGGTTTGCTGGAGGCCGGCACATCGGTGCGAATCATCCGGGATCCCTACTTTGGCGCAATCGGTACTGTCGTCGACATGCCATCCGAGCCTCAGGAATTGGACTCGGGATCGCTTGCCCGGGTGCTATCGGTGGAAAACGCCGTGGGAGAACGGTTAGTTGTTCCTCGTGCCAACGTCGAGTTGATCGAAGGATAAAGAGCAATGCGTGTACATGTCCTGCCGGGTGCATTGGTAATCGCTGCCACCCTACTGCTAGCGCCCTCGGCGTTCGCTGCTCCCCCGGCACCTCCCAAAAATGTCACGGCGATCGACCGTCCCGACGACGCGGGTTCCACAATCAAATTGAAGTGGACGCCATCCACGAAAAACCCTGCCGATGCTCGACCGGTCATCCAGTACGCGATTCTCCGGAAAACCGTCGGTAACGAATTCAAAGAAGTTCAGACCGTTGCCGCCACCGAATCAATGTTCAGCGACACAGATTGCGAGAATGGTGTCGAGTACTTGTACGCCGTCATCGCCATTGCCTCCGACGGTTCCCGGTCGACACCAGCCACGACCAACACACCCGCCGTTGCATCGACACAGTACTTCGACGGCAAACGAAGCTGGTTCGTCGTGATCCTCGGAATGATCACCTGTTCCATCATCTATTTCATCAATCTCGCCCACCGTGGCCACGACTTGAAAATCCGCAAGATCACAGGACTTGAGGCAGTCAACGAAGCCGTCGGACGCGCCACGGAAATGGGACGCAGTTGTTTGTTCATTCCAGGCATCCAGGACATCAACGACATCCAGACTGTCGCTGGAATCACCGTGTTGTCCCGTGTGGCTGGCCTGGCAGCCGAATACGATGCGACGCTCGAAGTGCCCACGTCGCGATCCCTGGTAATGACCATGGCCCGCGAGACCGTCGAAGCTGCCTACCTGGCAGCGGGTCGACCGGATGCTTACCGGGAAGACAACATCTATTACCTGACAGACGAGCAGTTCGGTTATGTTGCCGGAGTCACTGGAACAATGGTCCGCGAAAAACCGGCCGCCTGTTTCTACATGGGCGCTTTTTTTGCCGAGTCGCTCATTCTCGCTGAAACTGGCAACTCAATCGGCGCCATCCAGGTCGCCGGCACCGCCATGCCCTCGCAGTTGCCGTTCTTTGTCGCCGCCTGCGACTACACGCTCATCGGCGAGGAATTCTTCGCTGCCAGTGCTTATCTCTCCGGCGAAAAACACCAACTCGGCAGTCTCAAGGGCCAGGACGTCGGCAAACTCTTCGGAGCAATTCTGCTGGTCGTTGGCTGCCTGTTGGCCACATTTTCCCTGAACTCATCCAAGGCCACCTTCACACGGCTGGATAAAAACCGTGACGGATCGATCAGCCAATCGGAATCCAGCCAGATGAGCAAAGCCGAGTTCGCCGAGATCGACAAGGACAAGAACAACACACTGGATTCCGAGGAAATCGGTTCCTTCAAGAGCGGGACTGTCGCCGAATCACTCCAGTCTGCAACTGACTACATCAAAGACAACCTGCTGGGAAGCAACGGGTTCTAACCATGAAACGAACAATCCCTCTGATGATCGCCACGACAGCTGGAGTGGTGATGATCGTGTCGTATTTCGTACCTCCAGCGCAGAGTTGGAAGGATGATTTTGCCATCTGGTTCGAGATTCTGGCGGCCTTTGCCTTCGTTCTTGGAGCCGGCAATCTGCTGAAAATGCACTTGCAGAAGGTCTCGAGTCGACAGGCTGGGTGGGGATTTTCGGTCATCACCATCGTCGCGTTTCTGGTGACACTAGTGGTCGGTCTAGGAAAAGTGGGAGTGAATCCCAACGCCGCCTTCCCCGAGTACGCTTGGTCAGGCAACAAGATGGAACCGGGAAGCAGCTGGTTCTGGTACATCTTCGAATATGTCTACCTGCCGCTGGCCGCGACCATGTTCGCACTACTGGCCTTCTTCATCGCATCGGCGGCATTTCGAGCTTTTCGCGCCAAGAACATCGAAGCCATTCTGTTACTCGGAACGGCTTTCATCGTCCTGATCGGTCGCACGTACGCTGGCATTATCCTGACGGACTGGTTGCCCGAACCGTTGCGATTTGACCGTTTGACCGAGTTCATCATGGACGTGTTCAATTCCGCAGGCAACCGCGCCATCATGATCGGCATTTCTCTGGGAATCGTTTCGCTCTCACTAAAAATCTTGATGGGAGTTGATCGTTCTTACCTCGGCTCCGAAGAGTAACAATCCATGTTCGTATTCTTTCGAGACCTGGATCGCCGCTGGATTTTCCTCGCGATGTTCCTGGCCATCGCGATCCCTTTACTGATCGGAATCAGGTTTCCTGAGGAACCCTCGCAGATGGTGAGGAATGTCTATCAGGAAATCGATCAGCTCGAAGAAGGGGCCGATATCCTGCTGGCCTTTGATTTCGATCCGGCCAGCCAGGGAGAGCTTCAACCCATGGCGGCAGCCTTCACGAGGCACTGTGCCCTGAAAAAACACAAGCTCTACTTCATGACACTGTGGCCGACCGGCGTCCCGATGATCGAGCAGAACATCCGGATCCTGACGACGGAATTTCCGGAATACAAATATGGGACTGACTACGTGAATCTCGGCTACAAGCCGGGAATGGAAGTCGTCATCCAGTCCATAGTGAGTGAGGGAAACCTCCAGGAACTTTTCACCACTGACAATGCCGGCACGTCGCTGAAGAGTCATCCAATGACCGAAAAACTTGGCGACATCCTGAAAATGAATCTGATCGTGAATGTCAGCGCTGGAACTCCAGGTGCCAAGGAATGGGTCCAGTATGCAGCGACACCATTCAATTTGAATATGGTGGCCGGCACAACCGGTGTCGGAGCCCCTGCACTTTATCCCTACATTCCCAAACAACTCCGAGGCATCCTCGGAGCCATCAAAGCCGCGGCAGAGTACGAACAAGCCATGATCGAGAAATTCCCTGATCTGAAAGAGAACAAGGATGCTCAGGAAGGGTTGCGGAGAATGGGACCACAGTTGGTTGCCCACCTGCTGATCATCGGGCTGATCGTGGTCGGAAATATCATTTTCTTCGTGGACCGCAGGCGAGGAACCACATCATGAACCGCTCGACCATCATTTCGATGCTGCTGATTCTGCTTGGCGGAGGTTTCTTGATCTTTCGCACATCAACCGGTCGTATGGGCCAATCCTACGCCCGGGTCATTCAAATCAATGCGGAAGACTCCCTGCAAAAACAACTTGAAGACCTGGACGACAAGATCGCCCAACAGACCGACAAACAGTCAAAGGCCAGCCAGGACATCAAGGCGTCCCGAGACAGGTTGGAGCAACGGATCAACTCGGTGAAGGGCCAGTCCTGGGAAACCCGTACCCTGGTTGCCCCAAGACACCGCGGCGAAGAAAACGTCGACTTCAATTGGCCAATGACAATCGGTCTCTGGGTCTCGGCGTTCGGCATGATCGCCATCCTGTCGTTTCTCTTTCAAGACAACATTCTCTACAAGATCAGCGAAGCTATCCTCATCGGCGTCTCTGCTGCCTACGCCATGGTGCTAGGATTCTGGGACGGGATCGTCGGCATCCTGTTCGTCAAACTGACTCCAGGCATCGTACGTGAGACAGTCATTCCAGCCACACCATTGGAAGCCGAACCCAACTGGATATACCTGGTCCCGTTGATCTTGAGCGGGATGTTGTTGATGCGCCTGTCTCCGACCGGCAACTGGATTGCCCGGTGGCCTCTGGCATTCTTCATTGGCCTGACCGCCGGATTCCGGCTTGTCGGTTTCCTGGAAGCCGATTTCGTACACCAGATTCAGGCCACCATCGTTCCACTCGTTGTCCTAGAGGCCGACGACACCATAAACTTTGGCGCGACACTGAAGAACATTTTGAC
The DNA here is from genome assembly GCA_002726205.1 of Planctomycetaceae bacterium. GTDB lineage: Bacteria > Planctomycetota > Planctomycetia > Planctomycetales > Planctomycetaceae. The sequence goes on from PBSL01000010.1 coordinate 6,518, forward strand.
TGTCCTGACTGTCTTCTGTGTCCTGATATATTTCTTCTTTTCAATCGAACACGAGGGAGTCGTCGGAGGTATCGCGAAACTTGGAATCGGATTCCTGATGATCACCTTCGGCGCGGGATTCGGTTACACAGTCATGGGGCGTATTGCCTTGATCGCTGAACGCATGTCCGTGCTGTTTGATGATTGGTTGTGGCTAATCGATCCGACAGCCAAACGACTTGGATTATTCTGAAACGCAATTTCGCTCACGTAGAGACCAACTAGCACAAGGCGCATCAAGATGGGAAAACTCGACGGAAAGGTCGTCCTGATCACNGGAGCCAACCAGGGCATCGGCAAGGGCATGGCCCTGTTGTTCGGCTCAGAAGGCGCCAGGCTGGCCATCGGAGCNCGCAACGCCGAAAANCTNCAGNCGGTCGCCGANGANCTGACCGCCGCCGGGACCGAGGTGGTCTCGCAACCGACCGATGTCACCGACCTCGAACAGGTTCGNAGCCTGTTCGCGGCGACGATGGAACGCTTNGGNCGGGTCGACGTCCTGGTCAACAACGCCGGGGCCTTCGACGGGGGCCGGATCGACCAGGTCACCNACGAGGGTTGGGACCGCGTGATCGCTGTCTGCCTGACCGGGGCCTTCTACTGCACCCGCGAGGCGTTCACGATCATGAAAGAGCAGGGAGGCGGCCGGATCCTCAACATCGGCTCGATCTCCGCCCAGGTTCCCCGCCCCGGCAGCGGACCCTACGTCGCTGCCAAGTTCGGCATCTGGGGCCTGACCAAGTCCACGTGTCTGGACGGCCGCGAGTTTGGCATCATCGCCAGCTGCCTGCACCCCGGAAACGTGGCCATCGAACGGCGACAGGAGTCCGAGAAGGAAGCCGACCAGGAACCGATGATGGACATCCAGACGATCGCCGAAGCCGGGCTGGCGATGGTCTCGCTGCCCGACCACGTCAACTTTCTGGAAGGCGTCGTCCTGCCTCGCGACCAGCTCTATATCGGCCGGGGCTAGAACCAGCGAGCCTTGTCGGCCACCGTCACCAGGTCTTCGCCGGCGACGAAATTGCGGATGTTCTCGAGCAGGGTCTCCAGGTGCCGCTCGGCGATCCGTGGGCTGGCCGCGGCAATGTGAGGTGTCAGCAGGACATTCTCGAGCCCCCACAACCGGTGATCAGCCGGCAGCGGTTCGACCTCGTAGACATCCAGGGCCGCTCCGGCAATCTGCCCGTTCTCCAACGCCTCGGTCAGCGGATCCAGTTGGACGATCGCACCGCGACCGATGTTGATGAAGTGGGCTGTCGATTTCATCTGCCCGAACTGCTCGGCCCCAAACCACCCCTCGGTCTCGGGTGTATGCGGTGCTGCGATCACGACAAAATCACTGGCTGCCAGCAGCTCCGGCAGCCGCTCGACCGGCCACACCTGCTCGACCACGCCGGGCACGCTGCGACAGACCGGGTCCAGCCCCAGCACGGTCATGCCGAACGCATCCGCCCGGCGGCAGATCTCGGCCCCGATCGAACCGGTCCCGACCACGCCCATCGTGCAGTCGGCCAGGTGCAGGTGGCTGGCGTCGATACCGCTGACCCAGCCGGGCCCGCTCAGGAAATCCGATCGCTCCTGCTCACCTCCGACCGGAGCCCACGTGCGATTGATCTGCTGCCTGAGATACCGGTGAAGATTTCTGGCCAGGACGATCACGTAACCCATCACGTGGTCGGCAATTACGTCGTAGTAGAGTCCCCGCATGTTGGTCAACGTACAGGGATGCGCGACCAGGTCGTCAAAGACGTAGTGTTCCAGGCTCGCCGTCGGGGCCTGGACCCACTCGAGTTGCCCGGCGACCGAAAGCAGTTCGGGAGTGAGTTTTCCGAAGAACGCCGAGGCGTCGATGATCTCTTCGGCGGCCGCCTGCGCATCGCAGGCGTTGACGACGGCCATCGGACCGGCGGCCGACCGGATCTGCGCCAGGCGGTCGTCGTCGACGGGAGGGTGAATGACAAGTTTCATGGTCGGGAGAGTCTCCACGAATGTCGAATGGGTCGATCGAGACCTCTCAAACCGGTCTCGCGGGGTTGTCTGGAAAGAGCCATTCTGGCGAGTCCGCAGCGGAGGTGCGAGGCCGTGGAAGTCGTCTTCTGGCCGATGTCAACCCAACATATCGAGATTCTGTCATTCCGCGCCAATCCCCCTGAATTCCATTGTTCGCCAACTTGCCTCGCACCGGTTCCGGCGTCACAATGTTCCGTCGTTGCACTTCTCGGGCTTTCATCTCGCCATTCATATCGCCGACTCGTCGGCATTCTTCAGCCAACAGGAATGACCGCCATGCAAATCGTCTCCTGCCGCGTCAACGAAGGTCTGGTCATCGACCACGAAATTTCGGTCACGGTTCTGGATGTTCAGGACACACACGTTCGCCTGGGCATCTCGTCACCGAATGAAACACCTTCCTACCGCGAGGAGACGTTGTTCTGCGAGACGGCCGAACCTGCTGCCGAGTTGCAGTTGCAGTAGAGGTTGCCCGGCGAGGACAAATCCCGTGGCCGCCACGAACACGACGCCGGGAACGCTCGAGGAGTTCGGGCTGACCCGAGAGCGAGTGCCTCGCCACGTCGCGATCATCATGGACGGAAATGGCCGCTGGGCACAATCGCGGCGTTTGCCTCGAATCGAGGGGCATCGACGGGGTGTCAAGAGCGTGCGAACGGTCGTCGAGGCCTGCGCCGAACTCAAGGCTATCGATCAATTGACGCTCTTTTGTCTCTCGAGCGAAAACTGGAAACGCCCTCGTCGTGAACTCGATCTGCTGATGAGCCTGCTCGAACAGTACGTGATCGAGGAACGCTCGGAAATCATGCGGCAGGATCTGCGGTTCACCATGATCGGCCGCACCGAGGAACTCAACCAGGGCGTGTTGCAGGAGGTCGAACGGACCGTCGAATGCAGCCGGGACAACCGGGGGATGCGACTGTGCCTGGCCGTCAATTACGGCAGCCGGGCGGAGATGGTCGACGCGATCCGTGACATCGCCGGTGATGTTGCCAACGGAGAGCTCTCCCCCGAGGATGTCGACGAAGATCTCGTCTCCTCGCGACTCTACACCGCCGGGATGTCCGATCCCGACCTGTTGATTCGAACGGCCGGTGAAATGCGTGTCAGCAACTTCCTGCTCTGGCAGATCAGCTACGCCGAGATCTGGGTCACCCAGAAGTACTGGCCCGAATTTCACCGCAACGACCTTCTCGAAGCCCTGCAGGATTACGCGTCTCGTGAACGCCGCTTCGGCGGCCTGACCAAGTAGCGACCCGATCAACCCCGCCGGCTTGTCCTTCCCCGAATTCCCCCCCCTTGCTCGCCATGCTCCGTGAACGCCTGCTGGTCTCATCGCTGCTGATTCCCACACTGGTGGGGCTGCTTGCCTGGGATCATCATCTGGGTGCCACCGCACCGATCCTGTTGATACTGTGCCTGGCGCTGGCGCTGCGGCTGGCCTTCGAGTTGACCGGGTTGCTCGGCCAAAGAGGACTGCCGACAACCTGGCCGTTGACTGGAATCGCTGCGGCGTCACTTGTCCTGGCCGGTTGGCCGGGATCGCTTTGGGAACCATTCGGTCCACGGATCGCGGAAGCAGCGGCCCTGGAGAGAGTGGCGATTGTCTTTACGATCGTCGTGCTGGGGCTGCTGCTGGTCCACGCACTGCGGTTCCGTGAACCCGGCCAGAGCCTGGCCGGGCTGGGATCAGACCTGCTGGTGGTCGTCTACACGGGGTTGTTGCTGGCCGTCACTGCCGGACTGAGATGGACACCAACGGCCGACGCCGGCTACCTGGCCCTGGGTTCTCTGGTGGTCGCGGCCAAAATGGGTGACACGGGTGCCTACACGCTGGGTCGGTTGTTCGGGAAAAAGAAGTTGTGCCCGCGACTCAGCCCCGCCAAGACGTGGATGGGTGCGTGGGGAGCCGTGCTGGGAGCCGCCCTGGGAGCCGCTGTGTGGCTCGAAGCGGCCAGCGGAGTCCTTGGCCCGGGTGAGACGTCCCCATCGGCTTTGGGAGGGCCTGGCTGGCTCTGGGCATGCCTTTACGGCGCATTGATCGGCGTGGCGGGACTGGTGGGGGACCTGTGCGAGTCGCTGATGAAACGCGACGCGGAGGTCAAGGATTCCGCACCGTTGTTGCCGGGCATGGGCGGTGCCCTGGACCTGCTCGACAGCATTCTCTACGCCGGACCGGTCGCCTGGTTGTTCTGGACACTCTGGCCGCCGGGTCTGCCCGGGTAGCCGTTCCCGGTGTTGCGCCGTCACCGTTTCAGGTTGACTCGCTCGCGGCGTGTTCATCACGCGGCCCGGAATCGGTCCATCCCTGCCAGAACATGGTCGCGGCGCCCAGGAAACTGAGTCCGGAAGCAACCCAGAACGTGTGAGGTCCCAGGGAAAGGCCGCTGAGATCTCCCCAACCCACCGGGCCCACCGTGTAAAGCATCACGCCGACCAGCGGCGCCACGAACCCCCGCAGACCGGTCAACCCGACGTGAACGGCGTTGTAGAGTGACACGCGGTCGCGGCCCGCAAAGTACAGGCTGCCTGTCAGCCAGTTGACAGCGCTGCCCCCGGCACTGATTCCGTGCAACAGGGCTCCCAGCACGACCAGCCAGATCGTTCCGGAAAGGCCACCGACGGCAAAAAATACGAAGGCAATTCCCTGCAACACGTTGAAAGTGGCACGACCGAGCATCGGATTGACCCGGTCCAGATATCGCCCCCAGAAGGGAGCCGAGAACGTCACCAGCAGGGCAGGCATCAGTGCCGAGATGAATCGTGTCTTTTCATCGCCGAGTTTGAGGTATTGCGTGCAGAGATTCGGCACCATCCAGAAGACCATGTGGTTGGCCGTGCCGGCAAACGAGAACCCGATCTGGTACAGCAGGAAGCGGCGATCGGTCAGGAAGATCTTCAGTCCCGACCCAAACGCGGTCAACGCGGAACCGCTCCCGGTCACCATCATCGCGTCATCCGAGCGGACCGGGATCGCGGCATAGAACAGCGAACTGGCCAGCAGAAATCCGGAGACCGCCAGAAACAGGATCCAGTACAACGATTCCTGGTAGTTGAACCACAGGTAGCCTGCCGCCGTCACCAGCAGGGCCGAGATGGCCATGATCGCCTTGAGAATGCCCACCGCAGCACCGCGGTGGGTGGACGGGTAAAACACGCGGTACATGTTCATCTCGCCGGTCCGCGGAAACACTCTCGCGACGAAGGCGGCGGCCATCACGGTCGTAAACCACGTGGCGGCATCGAGATCGGTCGGATTGAAGGCAACCCCCAGCAGGCAGACCACCGTGACGATGTTGGGGATGACGACCAGCATTTTCATGGGAACAAATCGCGCAGCGAAGCCGACGAGCGGACTGAGCATGCTGCTGCCGTGCGCGATGGACCAGAAGACCGCCAAGTGCAGGACCGTGCCGCCGAGAATCGTCTCGAGAACGATCGGGACCAGCAGATTGAGCGAGTAATAGGCCCCGTTGCCGACGTTGTAGGCCGACTCGCACAACAGCGGTTGGCGACTCGGCTCGGGAAACCTGTTGAGTATCCTCGCGATCACACCGCCGCCAACAGGTGTCATCTTGGCAGATTCAGGTTCGTTTGTGGCGTGATCGTTCATGTGACGTTGATCGGAGGGATCGAGGTTTCGGGCGATCAGTTCTCGCCGCGAACACGTCGGCCCAGTTCCGCGATCATCGCCCCGCATTCGTTCCGCGCCTCGGCAAATCCCGCTGGACTGGGACTCTCGCCCCTGACGTAGTCCAGCACCACCTGCTCGGCGACCATGAACTCGGCACACACGTCGGAAATCTCCGAGGCGATCTCGGCCGGGACATTCGTCACGCCGTTGCAGTCCCCATGCAACAGGTCACCGGGATTGACCACGATCCCTCCCACGCTGACCGGGACTCCCGTCTGCAGCATGTGGCAGTAACCGTGTGCGCAGATGGTGCCGTTGGTGAAAGCCGGAAAGCCGATCTCGCGGACCTGGTCAAGATCACGACCGGCCCCGGAAGTGATCAGGCCGGCGGCACCAAATGCCTTGTAGGTCGAGCACATCACCTCGCCAAAAGTGGCCGCGGCAGTGGGTTCATCGATATCCTGAAACACGACGATCGCCGCCCCGGGCAACCGTGCAAACGACTCGATCTGCTCGTTGAGGCCCGAGTAAACATCGCCATCGCGCGGCGGGGAGCCCGAGCGAAAAGTGGTGGTGACGGCGTAGCCGACCATCGGCGGCATCTCTGGAAAACAGGCCTGGATGCCCTGCCCCATGTATCCCTCGTTGCGAGGGCGGCAATTCCACAGCTCAATCACGTTGCAGATCGTGGGCGTGTCGTACCGGGCCAGGCGTTCCAGCAGATCGCCAGCGGTCTCGGTGGTCGCCATCGTCTATTTCCCCCAAAGGTCATCGGGCTCACCGGCCAGCATTCGGACCGGACCCCAGGCCGTCCGGCCACCGGCAGGGCAGACAGGCGCGGAGGGCAGAGTATAGTGGAACATCAGACCCTTGTCGCCTTCGTGAGACTCGCCCACAATGTCGTCTGGGAAGAAGGTGCTGCAGGGTATCGGCATGGCCACCAAGATCTCTCGGCGACGCTCGCTGACCTACGCTTCGCTCGACGAGTTTCTCGAGGATGCCCGGCGACTGGTCGCCGCTGAGGTGACGACCGTGGGCGGTTGGTCCTTTGCACAGATCCTCGATCACCTCGCCTTCACGATCAACGCGTCGATTGACGGGTTTTCCTTCCGGGGTGCCTGGCTGATCCGGGTTTTCGTGGCGCCGCTGCTGAAGAACAGGATGCTGAACTCGCCGATGAAACCCGGTTTTCGCGTGCCACGCCGGGCCGCAGCACACCTGCCGCCGCCGGACACCACGCTCGAAAAGGCCCGGGAAAAACTCGAACACGCCATTCGGCGACTTGCCCAGACCAGCCCGGCCGCCGCGCATCCGTATCTCGGTTCATTGACTGCTGAGGAATGGGTCCGGCTGCACCTGCGACACGCCGAGTTGCACATGAGCTTTGTCGTGCCGGTCCACGACACCCAGTCGGTCACCAACAAGCAAACCCGGCCCTGACGCGTGAAACTCGAACCGCTCTTTGCCGAATTCGATGGACTCGACTCTCGTGAACGACTCGAGTTGCTCGTCGAGTTCTCCGAAACGCTTCCGGAGCTCTCACCCGAAAGAGCCGCAACACCACCACCGCGAACCTGTCGCGTCGTCGAGTGCCAGACGGACGTTGACCTGTGGGTCGATGTCGCAGACGGGATCGTCCATCTCGAGGCCGTTGTGCCGCGTCAGGCGCCGACAATCCGCGGCCTGGTGGCATTGCTGATCGAAGGAATCAATGGTTCGACCGTCGACGAGGTTCTCGGAATGCCTGACAACGTGCTGGAACCACTCGGATTGGCCGAAACCCTGGGAATGGCTCGCCAACGGGGAACCCGTGGACTGATTGCCGCGATCAAGCGTCGCGCCGTGTCCGCACAGTCTGCCTGATCATCCCCGTCACCCCGAAACGCCCCGGGGGAACACCTCGTCGAACAAAACGGCAAAAACGTGGACGATTCGGGCGAAGGATACGTGAATCTCCAGACAAAAACGCTATGCTGATAAGTCGGTCCGGTTGGTTCTCAATACCCAGCCCTCGTGGCGCCAACCAATCTCACTCACCCTGATTTTCCCCCTCACACTGCCGTGTGAGCGTAGCTCCGTTCACTGCCCTTCGACGGGTCGTTCGCGAGAGACGCAAGATTCACAGGAGTAGGTCACACCAATGGTCGAGACGTTGAATGCCGCGCCCCGTTTGCTTCCTCCCGTGGAACTGCCGTCCTACACCTTCGTTCCCGGGTCGCTGACACCCCACCCCTTTCGACATCCCGAGGGGCACAGTTTCAAGAAGAAGGGGCCGACGGCCAAGTTGCTCAGTGACGAGGCCTGGGCCGACAACCGCAGCTTCCTGCTCGCGATTGACCTGTTCAACTCCGGCTATTACTGGGAAGCCCATGAGGAATTCGACAAGCTCCTGAGGGTCTCCGGTCCCGAGAGCCTGGTCGGAAGATTCCTGAAAGGCCTGTTCAAGCTGGCCGCTGCCGGCATGAAGGTTCGCGAGAACAGCATTCACGGCGTCCGTCGCCACGCGGCCTCCTCGGGTGAGGTCTTTGCCGATGTGGCGGCCGAAGTCGACAGCGACCGCTTCTGTGGTCTGAAACTGACGATGCTGCAGTTTGCCGCCGACCGGGCCGCACAGTTGACCTACAGGCAGGAATTGCCCGAGGGTGATCCCATCCGGGTCTTCCCATTCGTGTTGCGTCCCGAGCCGATGCCGCTGGGCTAGTCAGCGGGGCATCGAGATGGTTTTGCGACACGGCAACCGCTGTCGCGCCCCAGCCATCCGGCCGACTCAGTGAACGACGACCGGAAGCGGGAGCAGCACGTCCTCGGCCGTCGGCACGGGCACGGTATCCTCGTCCTCGGCGGTCAGCACCGTGTCGATCAGGAAGTACAGCAGCCGCCGCAACTCCTCGATTTCCACGTCGTCGGCCAGGGACTCGGCCCGCTCCCTCGCTTTTTCGACCAGGGCTTCCGCCTGCTCGAACACGCCGCATTCTTCCAGCAACTCACGCAGCCGGAAAACACGAACCGAATCCTCTTCGTCGGTACTCTCCAGCACCTCACGTAACCGACGCTGCTGCTCGTCGTCGGCCGCTTGAAACGCCAGGGCCAGCATCACCGTCGGACGACCGGCCAATATGTCCTGGCCGGCCACCAGCTTGTTGCCAGCATCACCGTACCAGTCCTTCAGGTCGTTGAGTATCTGGAAACCGACGCCGATATGCCGAGAAAAGGCGGGAATCATCTCCTCGTAGTCCGACACGTCGCCGGCCATCCTCAACCCCGCATACAACGCCGCCTCGAAGGCCGGCGACGTCTTCAGGGCGTAGATCTGGAGAGCTTCCAGCGGCGAGATCGCATCCGCCGCGGTCTTCTGCCAGATCATCTCGGCCCCCTGGCCATCACAGAGCTTGATGTGAGCCGAGGCCATTCGTTCGAGCACGTCACAGGTGATGTCGGCACCAACGTCATCGCGGGCGGAATTGATCAGGTGATAGCCGATCCCAATCAGGTAATCTCCCACATTGATCGCGGTTCCCGGATCGTAGAGACGATGCAGCGTCTTTCGGCCATAGCGGTACAGGTCGTCATCCTGGATATCATCGTGGACCAGCGACGCCTTGTGGAAAGCCTCGATCGCCATCGCCACACGACGAACCGAGTCCGGAAAATCAAGCCCGTCGCCATTGCGATCGAAGGCCCGCGTCCCGGCTCCACCGGTCATCGCGTCGTAGGCAGCCAGGGTGATGAACGGGCGGAATCTCTTGCCGCCTCGAGCCAGCCAGTCGTAGGCGATCTCCTCGGTTCTGGCCAGCGGCGTCTCGGACTGCTGACCTGCCGAGGTCCGCACCGGCGGTAACAATCGCTCGAAGTCGTTCTCGAAGAGCCGGGTCGATTCGCGGATCAACGGCAGGTAACTGCTTGTCGCCTGCTGCTCGGACAGCGGTTCATACTTGTCCAGGACGTCCCATACCCAGGACTCGTCGAGCGACGTGTTCTTGCAGTCCCCCGAATGCAACGGGACGGCCCACGAAGGCACTCCGGCAATCAACACCTTGTCGATCGCCTTCTCGAGCACGTTCAGGCAGGCCACGCCAAGAATGCCGTCGACGTGACCGCCGACGATGATCTTCAGCACGACCGGCGACCCCTCGGCCACCAGCACCTTGTATCCCAGTTGTTCGGCACGCACCTTGTAGTCGGCAATCGAGCAGGCGCCACACTTTTCACAGTCGAGACCAAACTCGTCGTACTCGGCCGGACACCCCTCGGCATGTTTCAGACAATGCGGCAACAGCAACATCCGCCGTTCAAACGGTACCGCCAGGAACTGCCGTTTCCAGAAAAAATTCCCTATCATCACGCAGGAAAATCCGAGGTACTGCTCGGGCAATTCCAGTTCAGCGAGTAACTCCCGGCCCCATTCCTCAAGCTGCACGTTGCCAAAGGGAGAAGTACGGTCAAGGCTCTGGGCGAACCGCTCGGCTTCGCCCTTGATCCGCTCCCGCTCTGAAAGCGTCTCGGGTACCACCTTCAGGTGGCTGGTACTCCGCCGGCGACGACGCTTGCGGGGACGACTCGAGGCGTCCTGCCCTGCGGCCGCCGGGACATCGCTCAGCAACGAAGCCGTCTCACGCGATTCGGACGGGGCAATCGACACTCGGCACTCCTGTCCTTATCGCCGCTTACCCGGCAACTCGATCTGATCCCGAAACCGGAGGATCACTACCACCTCCCCTGACCCGGCAGGCCATTCGCAAGGCGGCGACCGTGAAAATCACCGGGTAGAGCTTCTCAAAATACCATAATTTGGCGAAATAAAAACCGATCGGGCTCGTTTTGGTCCATGTACCGCATTCCACCTGATCGATTAACCACTCGATCCCGGCAACCGCCTGTTTTTCCGTCTCAGTAGTTCCCAGCAGTGCTTCGACGGCAAGTGCTGTTTCCTCAACACTGGAAGGTGTATCGGCATCTCCTCCCCATCCACCATCGCAGTTCTGCACTCTGGCCAGCCAGTTTCTCGCACGAACGGCGGCTGGATCGTCCTTCAAGCCGGCCGCACGCCACGCCACCAGGACTCGCGCGGTCCCATATACGGGGTTTTCATCATTTTCCGCCCATTGGTTGCCAAACCAGAGAGGAATCCAGGCCCCGTCGTCACGTTGTCCGGTACGAAGAAAATCGAAGCCACGGCAACATGCGCGTTCGATCCGGTCGGCCAGGGTCGGTGTCAACACCACCGCTGCCTGCAGCGCCCGGAGCACGTGGGCGCTGATATCCGGGGACGATCGATCAAATGCCATAGCGCCCCATCCCCGACAAAACGTCGGCCACCCACCGTCGCGATTCTGCAGCGACAGCAACCAACCGGCAGCCGCCTCGACCGAATCCACTAACCACGGATCGGGGTCGTCCGCTGCACCGGAGAGCATCGCCAGGATCGCACCCGGCGTATCATCGGCATCGGGAACTCCACCGGGCAGGTCCGTCCACGACCAGCCTCCGGGATCGGCATTCGTGTAGGGATGAACGTCTCGATACTGCTGCGTCAGCAGCCAACGCCGAATCGGCTCCCTGTCCGGTTCGTTCAATCGATCTCCCAGAGCGTTGGCCGACAGTGTCGTGACCCAGGTGGCCAGATTGGTGTCGATCGGCCAACCTCCATCGTCGCGAACCGAGTCAACCAGAAACTCCACGCCCCGGCGTGTCACGACATGATCGGCATCACCGCAAGAGACAAGGCTCATCGTGACGAAGCTCGTCAGCGGGGCCGCTTCAAGGAATCCTCCATTCGACGGCTGAATTCTCTCGAGGATCTTCAACACGCGACGCCGCGCCAACCGCCTCACAATAAAGGTCAGGGGATTGCGTGGTGGCCGGGCATTGAACCTCGCCAGCCCGATTGCGATCAGTGCCGGCAGCGCATAGCTGACGACCGGCAACCGGACCGTCTTGTAGAACCGGTGCGGCAAGCAGGCCAACTCGAACGGCAACGCGATCACCCGGGACCACTCGACGGTTCCGGCCAGTGCACAGTGAGTGAGAATCGGGACCGAAAACGTCCGGTCGCGGCCATAACGGGCAATCACGGCTTCGACACCACCGACCCGCTCGATGTATTCACTCGCTTTCGACAGGGCTTCTGGTAATTCCGCCAACTCGGGCCCGGCAGAACAATCGATCGTCAGCGTTGCATGGGCAAGCATCGTGGTGGAAATGTTGCTCACGCTCAGGACGGTGTCACCCCATCCTCCGTCCTCGTTCTGGTTGGCCAACAACCAGGACCGCCCTCCCGTGATCAGGCCGTCGATGGTCCCGCCCTCCGCCACGCCGGGCTGGGCGAGCCGAAACTGCAATAGCGCCATCGTGGCCGTCGCGGTCGACAGTGCAGACGTCGACAATTCACCGACCCAATGGCCCTCCGCTGTTCGCTGCGACAGCAAGTGGTCGGAGGCAATGCGTTCGGCCGAGGCGAGCCGTTGAACAGACACGTCGGCGAGGTATTGGTCAGGCATCTGGGTCGAGACAATCGATCAGGAATTCATCGAGTCGAGGCCATCGAAGAGATCGTCAAACTCGTCACGCCTGGACGGATCTCGATTGGCCTGCCGCTTGGGCATCCCCACGCCGGCGCCGACGGCTTCGCGACCATCCCTGAGCAATTCCGCATCGCGTTCGGAGACGGCCGTGCCCAGTCCCAAATCCCCCCCGAAGAGTCTCGTGAGGTCGATCTTCAGGGCTCCGACTTCGCCAAGGGCTCCGGCGATGGCCGGTTCCTTGTGACCGGGAAAGACGATCGCGTTTTCCGGGCACACCCGACTGCAGGCCGGGCAACCCTTCTTGCAGTTGTCCTGCTGCTCGACAAGGATCCGGTCGACCGCATCGACGCCATACACGCCAAACAGGCAGAAATCGACGCACTCCATGCAATTGGTACACCGTTCATAATCGATCACCGGATACCAGCGTCGCTTGACCGGTTCGGCCCGGCCACCATCGGCGAGCATGGATTGCGGATCCAGGTAACGCTGGAGCTGTTCGGGTCGAGGTGATCCGGAAATCCAGTCCGCCAGATCAACCGTCTCGACGGCAAGTTCCTCGGTGATCCTCGAGATTTCCTCGAGATAGACCCGGGAATCCGAATCCTGACCGAGGTCGAGGCAGAAGATGTCGCGATCCGGAATATCAAGCCCGCCAATCCCCTCCGATTCCGGGATCTCGATCTCCTCGCCGTCGTCATCAACTTCAACCAGACGTGTCTCCCCACGTCGTCCTTTGACACCGGCACGGTCGAGTAACCAGTGGGCGGAGCGGGGATACATCCAGCAGAGCACGACCAGGTGACCGGGTTGTGACTTGAGGAACAACGTCCCGGAATGGTCGGCGTGGAGATCATACAGGTGAGGCAACACCGCCACGTCGACGGTTTCGTCGAGCAACAGTGCAGCGACGAGTTCTTCCTCGAGTTGCCGCCTGGCAGGATTCTTGCTCTGCGATTGCGAGACGACGACAGTCAGCGACTTTGCGGGCATCAGTTGATCTGTCCCTTGAGCATCCGCTGGGTGTCTCCCCAACCCTGCTCGAGCAGTTCGAGATATTCGGAGGGGCTGAGCAATTCCGTATCGGACCGGAATCGGTACAACCAGCCGTCTCCGTAGTTGTCGGTGTTGATCATCGAGGGGTCGTCGAGCAACAATTCGTTGAATTCCAGGACCTCGCCGTCAGCCGGTGCAAACAGCGTCGCGACGGCCTTGGAACTCTCGATCTCACCAATCTCCTGCCGCCCACGAACAACGGTGTTGGCATCGATCGTCCAGTCCAGGAAGAACACGTCCTGCAGCAGACGAACCGAGTAAGCGGTGAATCCGACCCGCAGGGCTTCTCGGTCCACCTGCAGCCAGAGGTGATTTTCGGCATACTGCCGGTCCGCCGGCAGCGACGCCTGGTACTCACCCATCATGAAGACGAGGTCGTCGGCCATGCGTGGAGGGCAAATGAAGAAAGGAGAGGATCTGCCACCCAGTAGAAACTGTGCCAGACCGGCTTGCAAGCAGGTCTGCAGGCGAGTCACTCGCGACCGAAATACGGAACAAGTTGCTCGGGGTCCTGGGCCGTTGTCCGAAAGCTGACCACCGCCACCAGCAGAACCGAAGCGAGAAACCCGTAAACGAACGGATGCAGAACGATCAATGGATCCAGCGGCCTGTAGAAGATGGCCACGACATAGACCAGTCCGCCGCCGGCCAATCCCGCCGTGACCCCCGCGGCAGTGGCTCGTCGCCAGAACAGCGTCGCCAGCCCGGGCCAGAACAGTGCCGATGCCGACGCGGCAACATAATGAATCACCAGCGGTTGCAGGAACGCCGGTTCGATCAGCAAGGCGCCGAAGAACACGGCGGTTCCGGACAGGGCCGTCACCGAATAACTCAATCGCCGCATGCCCGTTTCCGAGAGCTGAATCGTTGTCGATTTTTCGACAAGATCACGCACGACACTCGCGCTGATGACCAGCAACGCCGAATCGACCGTCGACATCACCGCCGCGAAAGGAGCCGCGATCAACAGGCCGGCCAACAACGCCGGTGCCGCTTGCAGTTCAACCAGCCGCATTGCCAGCGCCGGCATCGCCTGGTCGGATTTTCCCGCAGGCAGGTCGAGCCCGAGACTGTGCGCGCAGTTCATCGAGATCAGGCTGCTGCCATACATCAGCAGAAAGTACGGGGCCAGCAAGAGCAGTGCTCGCCGCAATGCGACCGTGTCACGAAAAGCCAGCATCCGCGGCACCGTCGTGGGCATCATCAACACGCCCAGCGATCGGATCAAAAACAGTGACAACCCGATCCCGGCCGGAAGAAACACGCCGCCCATCTTGTTGTCGCCGGAATCAGTGATCTTCCTCGGGCCGGGTGGATAGAGGTAGGCATGACGATCGGTCGGTTCCCCGTGGGCCGCCGCCTCGGGATCGACCCGGGTCGCCAGGGGACGATCACCGGTCAAAGTCGCACGTTCCAGGCCACCGACGGCCGAGAGGGCCAGCGGCACGATCAAGACCACGCCGATGATCATCACCACGCCCTGCAACGTGTCGGTCCATGCCACCGCGCGAAAACCACCGTAGGTCGTGTAGGCAACGACCGAGACCGCGAACAGGGCCAGCCCCATCGGGTAACTGGTCACGAGCAGGTTCTCCAGGATCCGCGCCCCGGCCACGAATTGTGCGATCAGGTAGACGCTGGTCGTCACCATGATCACGAGGGTGTAGATCACCCCGACAGAGTGACTGGAAAAACGGTCTCTCAGCAGATCCACCAGCGTCAGGGCACCGGTTCGTCGAGCCAACCGGTTGATCCGCTTGCCGACAATCCCCAACCCGACGACCGCCGTGACCGTGGAGCCACTGACCCAAAACGCCATGCTCCAGCCATACGAGTAGACCAGCGAGGGATAACCCAGAAAGGTACCGCCACTGGCAAGCGTCGCGACCCAGGACATCGCCAGGACCCATGCCCCGAAACTCCGCCCCGCCACGTAATACTCGGTCCCAAAGTCCTCGCCGCGGCGGTGACGATACGACAGGACCGTGATCACCGCCACGCCGAGCATGTAGAGCCCGAAGGGGATCAGAATCGAAAAGTCGCGTTGGCCGAGGTAATACCACGGCTGTTCGGCGAGGACACCGGTCACGTCGTCTCTCCACGGTCACACCGACGGTGCGGTTGCCTCATCGGAATCGTCGTCCCTGAGTACGAACAGGGCAAACCACCAGGCGGCGGCGATCTGAAGCAACCAGGGAACAAACAGCCCCCAGACCACCCACGCCGGCATTCCCCAGACCAACTCCGGTCGCTCGGGCCGTTCCTCGACAGGCAGGTAGCCCCAGCCGAGCATCACGATCAGCGTCCAGACCAGGCTGATCGACCACAAGCCAACAACGACCGCGGCCTCGCGACGGCACTGACGAACATGCCGTGACTCGACGTCACTCATCGGATTCTCCGGACACGAACCGGGGTTCCTCACCCGGGACCGGGGAATTCACAAACGCTCCTTTCGCCAGCACCGCCTCTCGTCCTCCGTGCGATTCCACCAGGTGTGCCTGGTCAGCCTTGGCCCGGTCGTCGACAGCTTCGGGATCCAACAGGCCGCGGAGCAACCCCTCGAGGCGAACGCGGACATCGGCGTACCGCGGATCCATGGCCAGGTCCTCGGTCTCGAAAGGATCCGCGGCCAGATCGAACAACTGAGGTGGACCGGCAACATAGTGGATATACTTGTGGTCTCCGTCACGGATCATGTAACTGGCACTGGTTGTCCCCACGGCGTGGTATTCGCTGAAGGCGACCCGCCCCAGCGAATTCCCGGAAGCGATCGGCCAGAGGGAGTGGCCCGGCAACTTTGCCTCGGATGGCTCGGCGGCTATGCCCATGGCCTCGAGAATCGTCTGGTAGCAGTCAACCAGCGTAACCGGGTCATCGCTGACCTGCCCCCGTGGGACGTCCGGACCGGCAAGGAGCAACGGCACCGCCGCGGCCTCCTCGTAGAGTGTGAATTTTCCCCACAGTCCACGCCTCCCCATGCTCTCACCATGGTCGCTCGAGTAGATGACCCGAGTCGAGCCGGCCAGGCCGGTGGCTTCCAGGGTCTCAAGCACTCGGCCGACCTGCCGATCAAGGTGAGTGCAGGCGCCCAGATAAGCGGCCGTCACCCGCCGAATCTCCTCTTCCGAGAACGGCTCGTCGTAGGCCATCGTCTGTCGCAGGCAATCCAGAGCCGGGTGCCGCGGTTGGTCCTCGAGCCGGTTCTGGATCGGCAGGGGAATTTCCTCGAGCGGATACAGCGCAAAGAGGTCCGGAGGAGCAATGAAGGGCGGATGGGGGCACACGAAAGAACAAAACAGCATCCACGGTTTCGGATCGGGAGCTTCGGCCCGACTCCGCAACCAGTCGATCGCCCGGTTGCCGATTTCGACGTCGTAGTCGAGGTAGGTCGAGTTGCCCGGACCAGCTTCGACCACCCCATTCCTCATGCCTGTTCGCTGAGGCGGCTGTTCACGAATCGCCCCCATCACATCACCGACACCATCGACGACGTTCAACGGCACAATCCGTTCACTGAAACCGTCCTCGTCCCGGACACTGCGATAGTGCAACTTTCCGATCGAATCCACGCGATGACCGGCCGCCTGAAGTCGGTGCCCCCATCCCGGAACGCGCCCGTCATAGGGAAACGCGTTGTCCCAGTAACCGATGTCATGCACGTAGCGTCCGGTCGCCAGACTGGCCCTCGCGGGAACACAAATCGGACAATTCGTATAGGCGGCGTTGAATCGGACTCCGCGATCGGCCAGGGCATCCAGGTGAGGCGTCTGGACCATCGGGTGTCCGTAACACCCCAGCGTATCCCGGTTGTGTTGATCGGACAGAACAAAAAGCAGATTGGCTGGCTGCATTGTTTCTCACAGTTTTTCCGCTTTTTCAGCGGCCTCGATCCGGCAACCCGCTGCCGTTTCGGCCTCGCACGTCCGAAGTCTGCCAGCCGAAACCGATCGACGCAAGTCCGTCGATACAATCACTACCATCGCCAACTTTCTCTCACAGCCCCGACCAATCGTCTTGCATCACTGCAGGGGGCACCTAGAATACAGCAGGAACACTCGGTTTCCCGGCAGGGTCTGCCCCTGTCAAACTTCGATTGATTTCCCTCTGTACTGGAATGGTCTGCGACCACCTTCAGTGGAGCGCGATACTGATGGCAAAGAACACATATCTCAGCATCGAAGAAGCCGCCGATATCCTTGGTCTTCCTCAAGACGAGTTGACTCGGCTCCGCGAAGCGAATGAGTTACGAGGATTCGCCGACCGTGGCACCTGGAAATTCCAGGCCGAGGCCATCGAGGAGTACCGTCGATCCCGGCAGGCTGATTCGTCAGTCGACGGTGGCACAGGGCCTTCGGTACTCGACGACGACGACGATGTCGCGGCCGACGGGCCGACACTGATCCAACAATCCGTCGAAGATGACGAACCGCTGCTTCTCGACGAGTCCTCCGACAGCGACGTCCGCCTGGTTCTCGATGACAGCCTCGAACTGGACGATCCGCCACCGACTCCTCTTGCCGAATCCAACAGCGATGTGCAATTGGTGGCCGACGAATCTCTTGCCGAATCCAACAGCGATGTGCAATTGGTGGCCGACGAATCTCTTGCCGAATCCAACAGCGATGTGCAATTGGTGTCCGACGAATCTCTTGCCGAATCCAACAGCGATGTGCAATTGGTGTCCGACGAATCGCCCGACAACGTCAGCGGAAGTGACAGCGACGTGAAGTTGGTTCAGTCCAACGATCCTCCGCCGTTGCTCGCAGACGACGACTTGGCCGCAACATCCATCGAACAGCCCCGCGACGTCGAGGACCTGGGATTGACTGAGGTGGCCGACGAAGGCGCGCTGTTGCTGGAACCCGACGACGACAGCGGTATCTCGCTGGAAACCGCGGCCGAGAGCGGCATCAATCTGGAAGCCGCCGACGAGAGTGGAATCAGCCTGGAAACGGCCGGTAGCGACATCGTGCTCAGTGAGCAGACGATCGCCGACAGCGGCATCTCGCTGGACACCGGTGAAGAGAGTGGAATTTCACTCGACCTGGATGATGACGCCGGCGACGAAACGCTTTACGAGGTACCGGCACTGACCGAAGACGCGACAGACTTCGACATGGACGAGGCTGACGACAGTTCGGGAACCGGCGTTTTAATTTTTACCGACGAAGAAGACGCTGAAGACTACACCGACACCGTTGTCAAGAAATCCGGCGAAATCGACGACGTGTTCGACGAGTTCACTGACATCGGTGACGATGACGACCTGGATGTCGTCGACGATGAACTCTTTGGGGAAGACGATGAACTCGAGCTTGACGTTTTCGACGCCGACGACGAGCTGTTTGGCGATGATGATGAGGAGATCGAAGACGACGCATACGATGTCAAGCGACCCGTCATTGCTCACGTCGAACCGGAATGGGGAATCGGAGCCTTCCTGCCGTTACTGGCATCGACCGGCTTGATGATCGCTTGCGGCATGGTGCTCTTCGAACTCGTCCGCTCGATCTGGGGTTGGCAGGACCCGGGCTTCTCCGGAACCCTGATCGAGACCATCGGCGACATGTTCAACTAGCCGATTTTCTTCGCTCGAGTGGTCTCGTGACAGAGCGGTGGCCGCCTGGTCGCATCGGCACCGGGCGGACTGCAAGAAATCTGGCGGTTTGCTCTAGGCACGTTGTGCGGCGGACACTATAAATCCGCCCTCACTCGATGTGCGGAACGTTGTCTCTCACGCAACGCCTGCTGACTCCCAACTCTCTCCCTCCATTCTCTTCCCCCCAAGTCCTACCGTCCTGTCACACCCGAGGCGATTCCACCCGGGTCAGAATCTGTTTCTTGTCGCGCGGCCTTCGGTCGTTCCAGGAACCCGGTCCTGTCCAGGTTGGCAAAGGAGTGCCCCCATGTCCGCGGCGTCGCGAGCATCCGTCCTGGGACTGCTGGTCCTGGTTCTCTTTCCGCAAACCGGTTGCAACATGGTCCCGCAGCAAACGTTGCGGCAGTCCCAACTGCGATCCTGGCAGTTGGCCGGCCAGAACCGACAACTCAGCCAAACCAACGTGGCATTAAAGTCCAACCTCGACGTCAGCAGTCAAAGGCTGACGAATCTCAGCAACGAACGCACGTTGTTGCACCAGCGGTACCTGAACCTGTTGAAGCAGCAAAGCCCGCTCTCTCAGAACGCCACCCGGCGTCTCGAGGAACTCCGCAAGCGATTCCCGCGATTCCAGTTCGACCCGCAATCCGGGGTCTGCAAGATCGGCAACAACGATGACATCCTGTTCGCGACCGGGAGTGACCGACTCAACAACGAGGCTGTCGGCAAGTTGCTGCTGGAATTCGCTCGAATCATGAACGACGGTGAGGCAAAGAAACTCAACATCCTTGTCGTCGGCCACACCGACGATCGTCGGATCGCCAGGGCTGGCACCAAGACAAAGCACCCGACCAACTGGCACCTCTCGACGAACCGGGCCAATGCCGTGGTGGTCGCGCTGCAGAAACATGGCATCAACGAGTCGCGACTGGGCGCCGCCGGGTACGGTCTCAACCAGCCACTGGTTTCCAACCGCGACGAGAACGCCCGACAGCAAAATCGGCGGGTCGAGATCTTCGTGCTGTCGCCTGATGCGGTTGTCGCCCATTGGCAACCCGGCGTCTCCCGCCAATAAAACGGCTCAGCTGTCTCGCCCACAGCGGGCCAGCCCGGACAGCGCTCACCCTTCGATGGCAGTCGTGACTGTCTCGTCGAGGACATGCAGGGTCGGCGCCGGGACAACCCCGTCCAGCACACGGCGACCGTCCAAAGTCATCCGGTAACGCAGTCCGACGTCACGTCCGGCCACGTCGAATCCCAGCCATCCCAGGGCGATCAGCCGTCCATGGATTCGAGAGAGCCTCTCGTCCTCGATCCCTTCCAGCGAGGTGACCCGAGGCAACCAGTTGCCGTCATCGGAGTCGTCACCGGACAGATCGGCCAATCGCACCTCGTCTTCACCGGTTTCTGGTGCGGCCAACTCCTCGAACGACTCATCGCCCAAACTGTCCGTCGAGACCTCTTCCTGATCCTCCGTCTCCACGGGGCGGTAGGCCTCCAAGACCTCGCGCCAGCCGGTGTCCTGGCCGAGCAGTTGTGCCTCGATATCGATCATCGTGATCTGTATCGACCACGTCACACCCCGGTGACAGTTCCAGCGATACGGTCGTCACGACCGTTACGACCGTTCACACAACCCGCCACGCCGGCACTACATTCGTTACATTCGATCCAACCGATCACACGCCATCCGGCGATTACATGTTGGTCTTCGCGTCGGCGACCTCGCCGAGAACACCGTTCAAGGCCTCGTTGAGTGGATCGTCGTGGGCGTGGTCGGTCGAGTAGATCCGAAAGATCGAGAAACTGGTCGGTAATTGCTGAAACAGTTCGTCGTCGTCCAACGGCTGCGGCTGCGGCTGCGAGGGGTCCAACACGAAGTTCTGACCGCCGGCGGGCAACGGACCGCTGGGACGATGATAATGCCGGGCCACATCGATCCGCATCCGGACGTCGTTCAGTGACGCGGGCAACGCACGACGCACGCGGCTTTCGATCAGTTCCGGCTCCGAGAAAATCGTCACCCGATCGGATTCACCGGCATAGAAATGCAACGTTCGTTCACAGGCCAATTTCCAGTCGACATCACGATTGAGGATTGCAGCCCAGCGGCTTCCCAGCTCGCGGGTCTCGGCATCTTCGCTCTGCGACCAACGGCCGACATCCACCAGGAAAGTCGATTCGGTCAGGCGACGGTAGGCGTCCAGGTGTTCACGGGGATCGCCGGGAAACAACCGCCGCATCGTCTCGGGAAAGATCCCCTCCAGCGACAGGTCCAGCGCCCTGACTGTTCGATGAAAGTAGATCGTCCGAAACAGGTTGGCGCGAGTCTCGATAAAATTGACCAGGGTCGGCAGTCCTCGCGAGTGGATCGTCAGGCCCTGCGGTGTGAAGAAACTGTAGTGCAGCAGTCGCGGCAGGTCGAAAGCCCGGGTGTTGTAGCCGGACATGTAGGCATCGCGGAGGACAAAATCCATGTTGTCGACGGTGTAGATTCCGCTGAAAAGTGAACGGAGCTTGCACAACCAATCGGGAGTGCCTTCGACCTGGCCATCGCCCCGGGGCCGGCGAATCAACCAGGCCACCTGCCGAGGATCAATCTCCTCGAGCGGTTGAAGACATCCGGAGGGATTGCGGCGAATCCGGCGAATCAGCCCGCCCAGTTCCTCCTCGATGATCATCGCCCCCAGGTCCTCGTGGGTGATGTCGAAGTCATCCAGAAAATGATCGTCGAAGAAATGACCAAACGGGCCGTGGCCGACGTCGTGCAACAAGGCGGCCAGTCGCACCAGGCTCTCGACGCAAGCCCGCGAGGGCACGTTGTCACACGCATCCACCAGTGAATCGTACCAGGCATCGATCGATCGGGACGCCAGATGCATCGCCCCCAGGACGTGCTGGAATCTCATGTGCTCGGCCGACGGGAACACCCACCAGGCGGTCTGCAGTTGGTGAATCTGCCTGAGCCGCTGCAACCACGGATGGTCAATCAATTCCTGCTCGGAAACCTCGCCGTCGGGAAGTCCCGACCGCGAGACGAACGGGATGTACCCGTGAATCGGATCGTGCGAAAGGCTCTCGGTGGAAAAGTCACGCGGCATCGGTACGAATCCGTCGGGCGGCGGCCTGCATCGTAGCCAAACACAACCGGCGAGAGAATACTCAGTCGGCCCAGGCAAGCGATCGCGCGACCGCTCTTTGCCAGCCAGCATAAAGGGCATCTCGCACACCAGCGGCCATGTCCGGCGAGAATCTCCGCTGCAAACACCAACCGGCAGAGATCTCATCGAGCCCGCCCCAGACTCCCGTGGCCAATCCCGCCAGACTGGCGGCCCCCAGTGCGGTCGTCTCGAGAATCTGTGGACGATCCACGTCCACCGAAAGCACGTCAGCCTGGAATTGCATCAGCAGATCATTGGCCGAGGCTCCCCCATCGACTTTCAGCGACGAGAGTGTCACGTTCGCTTCACGCTGCATCAATTCGAGCAGATCCCGGCTCTGGAAGGCCATCGACTCCAGCGCGGCCCGGGCCAGTTGTGGACGTCCGGTGCCGCGGGTGATCCCGATCAATGTTCCGCGAGCCGCCGGATCCCAATATGGGGCCCCCAGGCCAACGAATGCCGGAACCAGGTAAACACCGTCGGTCGTCTCGCATTCCCCCGCCAACGACTCGACTTCGGCCGCGGATGTGATCAGTCCCAATTCGTCGCGCAACCACTGCACAACCGCTCCGGCGACGAACACGGCCCCCTCCAGGCAATAGGTCACGCGACCGCCCACGCTCCAGCCAATCGTCGTCAACAACCCGTTCTCCGAGGCCACCGCCTCGGTCCCGGTGTTCATCAACAGGAAACAACCCGTACCGTAAGTGTTTTTCGCCGTGCCCGGCGTGAAGCAGGCCTGGCCGAACGTCGCGGCCTGCTGATCGCCGGCTATCCCGGCCAAGGGCACGCTGGCCCCCAGGATCTCGGCGTCGAGTTCTCCAACCACACCCGACGACTCGACCACTTCGGGCAGCATGGCTCGCGGAATGTCGAGAATCTTCAGCAGTTCGTCATCCCAATCGAGCGTGTGGATATTCAGCAACAGCGTCCGACTCGCGTTGCTAACATCCGTCACGTGCCGACGCCCCCCGGTCAATCGCCAGGTAAGAAACGAATCGACCGTGCCAAAAAGCACCTCGCCTCGCTCGGCACGAGCCCGGACCCCGTCGATTGTTTCGAGCAGGTGAGCGATCTTGGTTCCAGAGAAATACGCGTCGAGAACCAGGCCCGTCCGCTCTCGAAACAGGCCCTCCAACCCGTCGTCCTTCAGGCGAGCGCAGCGGTCGGCCGTCAGACGACTCTGCCAGACGATGGCATTTGCAACCGGCCGACCGGTGTCCCGATCCCAGAGGATCGTCGTTTCTCTCTGGTTGGCAATCCCCACCGCGGTCAAATCGGACGCCTCGATCCCGGCATCGGCCAGGGCACCACGTGCCGTCGCCACCTGGGTCTCCCAGATCGCCTCCGGATCGTGCTCGACAAGTCCCGGCGCGGGGTACAGCTGTTGAAATTCCTGCTGGGCGAGACCGACGGCACTGCCGGTCTCGTCAAAGACAATCGCCCGACTCGATGTCGTGCCCTGGTCCAGTGCCAGTACGTACATGGACATCACATCCCCTTGCTGTTGTCGAAGTGACTGCCAGGTCGTGGTGCCGGGTTACCCGTCGACTAACGAACCCGCCGCCGCCATCGTGACCAACCTCTCCTCTGCTCGGCCAATCGGGTGGCGAACTTCGGATCCGCGGCCAGGTTTCGTTCTTCCCGAGGATCACTTTCCAGGTCGTACAGTTCCTCGTAAACCGGATCCAACGACGTGTAGCGAACATACTTCCATCGCAGCCCGCGAATCCCTTCGGTCATCGGAATCCGGGCATGGCGAAACGGATGTTCGTAGAAGAACTCCTGTCGCCAGTCCCTGGCCCGACCGGACAGCAGCGGCACCAGCGACCTCCCTTGGATCGTCTCCGGAATCGGGAGTCCCGCCAACTCGAGAATCGTCGGGGCAATATCGATGTTGAGAGCCTGTTCGGTCACTCGACGCCCACGTCGCCTGGTGGGTAGACGCGGATCACTGATCACCAGCGGGATGCGAATCGACTCCTCGTGCATGAACCACTTGCCCGCCAGTCCATGCTCCCCAAGGTAAAACCCGTTGTCGGACGTGAAGATGATCACCGTGTTGTCGAAGAGTTTCTCCTGCTTGAGAGCCTTGATGACTCCGCCCATCACGTCATCAACTCCCGTCACCAAGCGGTAGTAGTCCTTGACCGACTTCTGGTAGAGCTGCGGATTGGCAAATCGGACCTTCCAGCGACGCCGTGCCTCGGACGCCTGGAGAAACTTCGGCAGACGGGAAAAGTGGGCCGGTGTTGCAGTCGCTGGTCGAGGGATCTCGACACCGGCAAACAACTCGTCGTAGCGCCGGTCCGGTTGGAACGGCCAGGGGTCGCCGTCCTGACAGTGCGCGGCCTTGGTATAAAACTGCAACAGGAAAGGCTGCTTCTGCGAACACGACTCAACAAAGGCGACAGCCTGCTTCCCGAGTTTTTGTGTCAGATGGGGACCCCGGCCACCTGCCTTGGGCGGGTAATAGCGGCCCTGGCCGCTGAATCCACTGAACACATCGTATCGGTCGCGGGGCAACGGCCCGCCCAGACCCCACTTGCCCACCATGCCGGTACGATAACCGGCCCGACGCAACAACTCGGGAAACGCCGCCTGCCACTGCTCACCGGTCAAGGCCGTCCGAAAACTGCGAATGCCGTGCCGCATCGCGTATTGCCCGGTCAGGAAACTCGCACGGCTGGTCGCGCAAATCGACGTTGTGCAAAAACTGTTCGTGAAAACCGCACCCAGCGCCGCCAGACCATCGATGTGAGGTGTCTTGAGGATCGTGTTGCCGGTACATCCGAGCGCATCGAATCGCTGGTCGTCGGTGATCACCAGGATGATGTTCGGCCGTCGCTGGGCTGCCAGGACATGGCCGACTGCCGGCGACAGGGCAACGATTCCGATCAGGGCAATCCTCGCCATCGGGGTCCATTTCATGATCCGCATAGCAGGCCCTCTTGCCCCTGTTCCACGAAACTCAGCTCGAAACGCCCCACCCGGCGAAATCGCCGGCGACGTCAACCGCAACCGGCGACACCTTGCCCCATCGATGCCGGATTGTCAATCACCACGCGGGTCCGGCGTCTTTACCTGCCACCGCCCAGCCCCTATTCTTCTCCGGGTTGCACCATCCGCCCGTGAGGACCCTGACGTGACCTGCACGATCGAAGCCGCCACCGACCGTGATTACCTCAACGTGGCCGCCCTGGATCGCATCAGTTGGCCGACCGCTCCGGACCTGTTCATCCCGGATGGAGAGCACATCTGGAGAATCTGGTGTGACCTGGCAACCCTGCTCGTCGCTCGCCAACCCGGCGACGCCGACCCCCTGCCCGAATCGGGAAATATCGCCGGTGGCCTGGTCATGTTCCCCACCACGACCGACGAGTTGTGCCTGCACAAGATCATGGTGCACCCGAATTGCCGAGGTGCCGGCATCGGGACCCGGCTGATGCAAGCCGGCCTCGAGGCGGCAACCACCCCGGTGCTACTGACTGTCGATCCTTCAAACGATGCGGCGGTCAGCCTGTACCGCAACTTCGGTTTCTCGATTCGCGAACGGATCGACGGGTTTTACCGTCCGCACGAAGACCGACTGATCATGGTGCATCCGGGTCCGGATCCTGCGACCCCGTAGCCGACGTCGGCAGCCCCCTCGCGTCGATGCCGGTTCCGATCTCCTCCGACGGCGACTCGTCGCCGGCGGAACTCGGTTCCTGCTCCGAAGTTTCGCGGCCAACACGGG
>PBSL01000011.1 GCA_002726205.1 Planctomycetaceae bacterium
CAAACCGCCGGCCAAACCGCCGGCCAAACCGCCGGCCAAACCGGCCGCGGCCGTGGCGCCATCTCCGCTCACCGGTCCAGCCGATGGCGTTCAACCGGCTCCGCCCAGCGAACCGGTTCGGGTACCGTTGCCGGTACTGGAGAAACCCGCGCCGATTCCTCGGGATGCGTCAAACACCGAGTCCGGCCAGCCTGTTCCCGAGCCGTTGCGATGGATTCCCAGGCGGATTTGACCGGGCTCCCTCATGGTTGATCTGGACCGGCTTGCACCGACTCGACGTCCGGACCGCCGTCCGATCGGGTACCACCGTTGGCATTCTCTGACGTTCATCCACTGGCGAATTTCCCCGGACCTGCTGGCGCCGCAGTTGCCGGAGGGTGTCGAGGTTGACACCTTCGATGGCTCGGCGTGGATCGGACTGGTCCCGTTTCACATGACCGGAGTTCGTCCCTGGTGGTCGCCGTCGATTCCCGGGATCTCGACGTTCCATGAAACCAATGTCCGTACCTACGTGCATTGCAAAGGGGTGCCCGGTGTCTGGTTCTTTAGCCTCGATGCCGCGAACCGTCTTGCCGTCTGGATCGCACGAACTCGTTGGGGGCTGCCCTACCATCATGCACGGATGCAGGTCCGCCGGGACGGATCCCGGATAAGGTACGAAAGCCGACGAACCTTCCGCGTTGCACGCGATGCAACCGTCGGGCCGGGTGTGCCCGGGGCCGGCGTCGACCTGGAAATCGCGTTCGACGAAGTCGTCGCCAGCCAGGGCGTCGACGAACACGGCCACGCCCGGCCAGGAACTCTGGAACACTTCCTCGCCGAGCGGTACGTGCTGTTTGTTTCTGGACAAGGTCGAGCGGCCGAGGTGCTTTCCTGCCAGGTCCATCACGCTCCCTATCCGTTGCAACCGGCACGCTGGGTTCGTGGCGAACAATCACTGGTGCGGGCAGCTGGCTTCGAGATTGACGGACCTCCGGACCACGTGGCCTTCACCGAAGGGGTTTCGGTCGAGATCTATGGATTGCAGCGGGCCGGACAGGGTTGAGCGGCATGTCGTTGCCGGCTCAGAGTGTTTCGATGGCCAACACCGAGGTGTCGACAAACCGTCTGAGTGAGTCGGCATCCGGCATCGCGGTCGTGGCACCGGTGGATTGAACACAGAGCGCCCCGGCGGCACTCCCAAACTCCAGGCAGCGGGTTGGCGGTTCCCCGTCGAGCAGTGCCAGGACGAAAGCGGCGACGAACGCGTCTCCACTGCCGGTACCATCGACAAAGGGCACATCGTGGGCGCCGGCCTGCCAGCGGCCTTCGGGGCCAACCAGGATTGCTCCCCGGGCACCGCAAGTAACGACGACGGTTGCCGCTCCCGCCTGCCGGAAAGCCTCGGCCTGTTCGCCCGGGTCCTCTATCCCGGTCAACAGGCTGGCTTCATCGTCGTTGGGGAGAAAGTAGTCGGTGACGGGAAGGACCGTGGCCAGCCGATCGACATAGTCACCCGGCCCCGGGACGACCACATCAAGAATGGTTGTGACACCGCGGGCGCGGGCGCGGGTGAACAGATCGGTGACACGGGCAGCGGTCGGTTCCGCTGCCAGGCAATAGCCGCCGAGGTAGAGAATTCTGATGCGTTCGAGAATCGCGTCGGTGATCGTCTCGGTGGTGAAGTGCGCGTTGGCCGCGGTCGTGTGGATGAACCGTCGGTCTTCGCCGGTGACGTTGATCACCAGCGTGCCGCTGGTGGCCAGGTCGGGACGGGACTCCAGGAAGGTGCAGTCGACGCCGGCCTCGGTCAACGCCTCGCGGATGAAGCGACCGAGGACATCCGCGCCGATCGTGCCCGCGACAGCCGCGGCCAGGCCAAGCCGGATCATGTCCACTGCGCAGTTGGAGGCGCAACCGCCGATCGTCAATTGCAGCTGGGGGGTTTCGATCAGCGTGCCGGGTTCGGGAATCTCGGCAATCGGAGCACAGACGTGATCGGCAACAACGATTCCCGCGCAGAGGCAATCGAGCACCGGGAGAGGAGGGTCTGTGGTCATGCGACTGGTGGCGGGGTAGTCCCGGACGTGAGGTGTGGAGATGGTCGTCGCTTGAGCAGGTAGCGAACGACCGGATAGGTGATGGCCGACCCGACCGAAGCGATCAGCAGCGAACCGAGCAACATCGGCCAGCCCACCTCGGTGAACAGGAATCTCAACGGTTCGGTCCAGTCTCCTTCGAGCGTGGCTTCGAAGCGTTGCTGGAAGTCGATCGACGTGAGCGGGGCAGCGACGAACAGGCGGCCGGTGATGTAGAACCCGGCGTACATCGGCAACATCGTGATCGGGTTGGACACATAGACGGTGATCAGGCCAGCAGCGCGATTGAAGTGAAACAGGCGTCGCGTGGCCACCGCGAAAAGCAGCACGATGATCATCTGGATGCCGACGGTCGGCGTCAGGCCAATGAACATCCCGATCGCGGTGCCAAGCGCGATCGCGTGGGGTGTGTCGTCCAGGGAGAGCAACCGCCGGATCAGTCGCCGCGGCGTTGCCCACCAGCGTGCATCGGGAGTGGATTCGACCATCACCTTGCGGCTTGTGGCCGCCCGTCCTTCAGTTGGCTCAAGGTTTCGGCGAACGGGTCTGGTTGTTGTCGCTGCCGAGAATCAGCTGTTCGATCATCGGCAGGATGTGTTTCTTGTAACTGAAACCCTCGTCGCCGTAATCGCCGGCGTCGTTGTCAAACCGCTTGGCCAGCTTGCCGGTGGCATCGTAGACGTAGACGGCCGGGATCGCGGCCAACTGGATCTTCTCCCAGACATCGGTGTCGGGGTCGCTCAGCAGGATGTTGGTGCAGGTGGCCTGGGTTTCCTTGAGGAAGTCCATAACCTGGTCTCGTTTCGATTCGGGAGGCTCGTCCTCGAGCCCCTCGTAATCACAGGAGACCGAGATGCAGGTGATCTTCCCGGCAGGGAAGCGGTTGTGCAGAGCGACGAGGTGGGGAAACTCCTTCATGCACGGCAGGCAACTTGTCGACCAGAGGTCGACGATGACCACCTTGCCCTTGTTCGCGGCGATCAGGGCCTCGGTGTCCTTCCAACTCTTGATCACCAGCGTGACCTTGGCTGCGGGGGCGGCGGCCTGGACTTTTGGTAAGGGTTTGGCGGTCTGGACGTCGGCCGGCGGGGTGTCGGGGGTGTCGGTGTTGGTGCATCCCGATGCCAGCAGCAGGCCGCAGGCAATCGCCGTGAGCAGGCAACGGGAGGACGGGGCTGGGGCGGGTCTCATTTGTGGTTTCCATCAGTCGGGGGGTCAGCGGGCGACCTTCTTCAGTCCCGCGTTGGCGGCGGCGGCAGCCGGGGCCTCGTAAGGCAGGCTCTTGAGGAATTCGACGAGGTCGCCGAGTTGCTTCTTGTCGAGATGGCTGGTGGTGCCGTGTCGATCTCCCTTGTTGTAGGTCGTCAGCACCTCGAGCAGGTCGCCGGCTTTTCCATGGTGCAGGTAAGGAGCGGAGCGATAGATTCCCAGCAACGTCGGCGTGTCGTAGGCCGGCCCCATCTTCTCTCCCGGATCGGCCTTTCCCGTGCCGACGTCGTGGCGAATCAACTCGGGGCGGGGTTGCGAATCGCTGAAGTAGGGCCCGGAGTGGCAGCGGGTGCAATCGGTCTTCTTGGATCTGAACAGCGTACGGCCGCGGCGAGCCGACTCGGAGAGTCCGCCGCGGGAGTGTGGACTGAGACTGAAGACGTGCGAATTGGTGTAGGCGGCCAACGCGTCGAGGTCGGCGGAGAGTCCCTTGTTGGGCTTGCCGAGCGACTTGTTGAGCGGTCCACGGAACAGCCCGCGCCCCTGCATCAACGGTCCGCGGATCGTGTGTTCGAAGTCCTGGGATTCATCGCGGTCGGCCGACCAGTGCAACGGATGCGTCCAGGCCAGCCCGAACAACGGCGGTGTGTCACGCAATCCCTCGGGGTTGTGCCAGGTCCGTCCATCGGCGTCGCCGTCGGGATGGCAACTCGAACAGGAAATCCAGCGACGACCGACCATGGGCTGCTGTGCCGTGTAGAAGAGAATCTTTCCGCGGAGGATCTCGGGAGTCAGCGGATTGCCGGTCACCTTCGCGGTGGCGATCGGCCGGGCCGAATCCGCATCGTAGGCAACGACGTTGAAGTCCAGGGCGTTGTAGACGAAGAACCGGCGACCGTCGGGGCTGACACGGACCGCACGGGGATTGTGCCCCAGTTTCAGGTGTCGGTGGTAGGAAATCTCGGTGTAGTCGTCGTTGACCGTGTTGCAGATGAACATGTCGTCGGTGCCACTGAAGACGGCATACAAACGCTTGCCATCGGGCGAGACGTCGATCTCCCAGGGGTTGGCGACGACGAGGTTGCCCAGGAAGGCGTCCATCGGAATCCGTTTCCGCCGGCGTCCTTCGCCGCCGGCGGTGTCAACGACACCGACGTAGGGGAAAATTGATCCCTCGCCCTGCGTGGCGGTGATTCGCGAGCGGATGTGGGGCAAGTAGGCCTTGGGGCGAGTCGGGTGCAGGACGAGCTGGCGGCAGAGATTGTCGGTGCTGGAACCTTTCCAGGAATCGGTCATCTTGCCGGTCTTCACATCGATCGCGTTAACCCGCGTGGTGTAGTACTCGGTGACATAGATTGTCTGGCCGTTTGCGGCCAGGGCGATTCCCCGCGGGAAGCGGCCGGCCGGAAGTTCTCGCAGCACCTTGCCGGTGGCCGGGTCGATCTCGGCAACCCGACCGGGGTACTCGAGTGTCACGTAGAGTCTGGTTCCGCCCGCGTTGGTGACAAGCCCGTAGGGTTCGTCATATACGGCGACCCGGCTGTCGGGTTTTCCAGTATCGGCATCGATGATCGTGACGCGGTCCTCGTTGTAGACGGCCACGGCCAGTCGGTGTGTCTTGCCCAGGAATGTTACTCCCTCGGGGTGCTTGCCCACCGGGATCTCGTGCAACCTCTTCAGGGAACTCGCGTCGAGGATCGTGACCGTTCCACTGTCACGGTTGGAACAGGCCAGCAGTTTTCCGTCGGCCGAGATGTCCATCAGGCTGTTGGATCGCCCGGCCGAACAGACCGGAGACAGGAAAATCAGCAGCGCGACGGTGAGGCCGAGGAATCCTCGGCCAGCGAGCACGGGGGTGAGTTTCATGTTCTTGTCGATCCGAGAAGAGAGTGTTCGGGAAACGTGCCTCAGTGGGCACTCTAACAAATCATCACCGATGACAGAAGAACAGCCGATGTCGGATACCGGGGATCCGGCGAGGACCGCGGCAACACGGTTTGCCCGGAATGAGGATCGGTTGCTAGACTGGGGAACTGATGAGAGACCCGCGAAGAATTCTACTGTCGTCGGCCCTGCTGTGCGGTGTGTTGTCGGGACTGAACGGCTGTTCCGATCGTTCGCAAACCGCACCGCCGACGCGGGCCAGCGACGCGGCTGACGAGTCTGACCAGGCGGGTGGTTCCCTGGTCAAGGAGCCGTCCGCTGATGCGCCCGAGGGGATGGTGTGGATCCCCGGCGGCACCTTCATGATGGGCAGTCGGGATTCGTCCGAACAGGATGCTTACCCGCCGCACCGTGTGGATCTGGACGGGTTCTGGATGGACACCTGCGAGGTGACCAACGCCCAGTTCCAGCGGTTCGTCGGGGCGACCGGGTACGTGACGGCGGCTGAGAAAAAACCCGATCTCAGTGCGGTCCGGAAGGGATCAAAACGCACCGAGGAGCAGATCCTGCCGGAACTCAACCGGCCGGGTTCGATTTGTCTGATTCCCAACCTGAAAAAGGAAGATCTCGATCCGAACCTGGGAGCGTATGCCTGGTGGCAGTACGTGCCGGGTGCGAATTGGCGCCACCCGGAGGGTCCCGGGACTTCAATTGCCGATCTGATGTCACACCCGGTCGTGCACGTTTCCTGGCACGACGTACAGGCGTACTGTCGCTGGGCCGGGAAACGGCTGCCCAGCGAGGCCCAGTGGGAGTACGCCGCGCGGGGCGGACTCGAAGGAGCAGTTTTTCCCTGGGGCAACCAGCGGAATCCGGACAAGAAGTGGCTGCACAACATTTACCAGGGTGACTTTCCGGTCAACAACACCATCGACGATGGGTTCAAGACGACCGCCCCGGTCGGGTCCTTTCCTGCCAACGGCTACGGGTTGTTCGACATGTCGGGCAATATCTGGGAATGGGTCCAGGACAACTACACGGCCCATTACTACGATGACAGCCCGCGGCGGAACCCGCCTGGTCCCGAGTCGAGCCTGGATCCCGACGAACCGGACATCCTGAAGCGAGTCCAGCGGGGCGGGTCGTTCATGTGCAGCGACACCTACTGCCGGGGGTACCGGGTCGCGGCCCGGATGAAAGGGGAAGAGAGCTCGGGGCTGTTTCACACCGGTTTCCGTTGCGTGGTTCCTCACGACGCGATCGCGGCCTATCGCAAGGCCAACCCCGCCGGCAAGTGAGCCGTGCGAGCCTGCCGGCGGCAAAGCCGGTCGGACAACCTAGGCGTAAAAGCCCTCGTACTGGCCGCGGATCGCGGCGATGCCGGCGTGCAGCAGCTTGACGTCGCTGGTGGGGCTGATCAGGCGGACGCCCTTCTCGTGCATCATCGCGGCGTGTTCGGGGCTGACGACGACCGCGCCGATGTGTTTGCCGTGTTTCTCGCAGGCGGCTGACACCCGGTCGATCGCATCGATGCACTTCTCGTGGAAGAAGTCCCCGGTCACGCCCAGGCTCTGGCTCAAGTCGCTGGGGCCGATGAACAACAGGTCGACACCATCGATCGCGGCGATCTCATCGACTTCTTCGACCGACTGGCTCGTTTCGATCTGGATCGCCACGAAGGTCTCGCGGTTGGCCTGCTCGGTGAATTCCGCAGGGGACATCGTGCCAAACCGGGCATCGAAACCGCCGGTGTTCAGGCCCCTGTGGCCGCGCGGATGGAACTTGCACCACTGCACGATTTCCTCGGCCTGGGCGGCCGAAAAGACCTGGGCGGCCATGATGCCACCACCACCGGCCTCGAGGCTGCGGGTGACCGTGGCGTAGTCGGTTGGTGCGATCCGTACGAAGTTGTCCAGCCCGACGCTGCGGGCCGCCAACGCGTTGACTTCCAGGCTCTCGATCGAAAATCCCACATGCTCGGAATCGAACCAGACACAGTGAAACGAATCGCCGATGCCCAGTACCTGCAGGAAGTTGTGGTGCAGCACGCGGCCCACGCCGATGGCCATGACCGTTTCACCGCGATCGAGGCGGTCTTTGATCCGTTCAACCATGCCGGGCGCTCCGATTTGTTGTTTTCAGGAAGCGGCCAGTCTGAGCGCTGGGTCAGGTGATGTCCAGCAAGCTGGGCCGGGCGAAGCAGTGCCGATGGCCCGGTTTGTTGGCAATCAACGCGAAGGTGTTAGAATGCAGGCCGATCCGATTCGATAATACGAGGAGTGTGATGATGAGTGGCGGGCAACCGGAATGGACGTGGCGACCTGTCTGTACCCTGGGGCTCGTGCTCGCGCTGACGCTGGCCGGTTGCGAACGTCTTGATCGTCCCGGAGCATCCGGTGTGGCAAACAACGCGAGTGGCCACACCGCCACGACGGCAGGCAGTTCCGAACCCGAAAATGTGTCGCCGCTGCCAGCAGATCCGGTCAAGACAACGGCGCCCGAGCCGGCCGTAGCCGGTGGCGAGATCCTGTTGTCTCGCAGCCGGTATTTTCGTCTCGACGTCGAAACCGTCGACAAGTCGGTACTGGTGACCATCTCGCGACGGTGGCTTTTCAAAGACGGGTTCCCCAAGGGACTGATCGCCAAGGTCCGCCAGCACCCCCTCGCCAAGCGGACCGACGCGGCCCTGTTTGATGCAGGCGACGGTGAGATCGTTGACAGCAGGTACATTCGCTGGGATCCCACCCCCGAAGGGAGCAAGGCCGCGGCCTTGTTGCTGTTCGTGGAAGCCAAGGATGCCGAAGGGACCAGCCGCCATGAATTGGCGATCAGCGTGGACCTGGAACTGGATGCGACGTTGGGCAAGGCCCAACCGAAACGGACGGTCACATTTGACATGATGTCGGTCGCGTTGGACCTCGCGACCGGCCAGCTGACCGGCGTTCGCTGGGGCGACGAAACGCTCTCCGAGGGGAAAGGTGACAGCGGAACCGACGAACACACCGTTGACATCCGGGTGACCGGGACCCTGACCGCCGAGTCCAGTGCCCAGATCCGGGGGGCCGACGCGCTGTTGGCTGACGAGGTCTCCAATGCCTTCCGCTCGCAGGCACGGATTCCATTCCAGAACGAGAGTCACCACGGCATCACGCTGGGGTGGCTGGGACTTGACCACCTGCGGCATGGACTGATCGTCGTGCCACGACCCGACGGCAAGCTGTTTGATCTGCAGTACTCGGTGAGTGGTGCCAGCTTCGACCTCGAGGCGATGCGACGTCAACTCGAGGTTGCCTCCTGGCCCATCGTGCTCCGTGGCCGTGATTATCTCGGCACGTCCCTGTCGGGACACCACGTCTTCCAGCCGGTCGAGTGCCTGATTTCGCGACGCGTCCCGGCGGCGACCAAGGCAAAGCCCGGGGCCGCAGCGAAGACCAACAAGACCAACAAGAAGTAGTTCGGAACGCGAAACCACCGTGGAAGTGGACGTGACCGGCAAGCACAGGAGAGAAACCGAGTCGATGGCTAATCAGAAATTACAACAGTGGGTCGACGAGGTGTCGGCATGCACCGGTGCCGACAGCGTGTACTGGTGCGACGGGTCCGAGGAGGAAATCGAGCGGCTCAACCAGATGATGGTCGAGGACGGCACGCTGGTCCGGCTTGATCCGGAGAAACACCCCAACTCGTTTTATGCCCGCAGTGATGTCAACGACGTGGCCCGTGTCGAGGACCGCACGTTCATTTGTGCAGCCACTCTCGACGATGCCGGTCCGACGAACAACTGGATGGCGCCCGATCAGATGCATGCCGTGATCGATCCCCTGTTCGAGGGATGTATGCAGGGGCGGACGATGTACGTGATTCCCTACCTGATGGGTCCCCCGGGCAGCCCGATGGCCAAGGTGGGAATCGAGATTACCGACAGCCCCTACGTCGTGGCCAACATGCGGATCATGACGCGAATGGGGCAGGTGGCGTTGGACGAACTCGGCGACGAAGGTGACTTCGGCAAGGGCCTGCACAGTACCGGGAACCTCGACCCCGAACAGCGATACATCTGCCATTTCCCCGACGAGAACCTGATCATGAGCTTCAGTTCCAACTACGGCGGCAACGCCTTGTTGGGCAAGAAGTGTTTCGCATTGAGACTGGCCAGCGTGTTGGCCAACCGGGAGGGTTGGCTGGCCGAGCACATGCTGATCCTGGGCCTGACCGACCCGGAGGGGAACAAGACTTACGTGGCGGCGGCGTTCCCGTCGGCCTGCGGCAAGACGAACCTGGCGATGCTGGTTCCACCCGAGTCGTTCACCGCAGCCGGGTGGCGGGTCGAGACGATTGGTGACGATATCGCCTGGTTGAAGTTTGGTGACGACGGGAGGTTGTACGCGATCAACCCGGAATTCGGATTCTTCGGCGTCGCCCCGGGCACCAGCCAGGAGACCAACCCCAACGCGTTGGCCAGTTGCCGGGCAAACACGCTGTTCACCAACGTCGCGTTGTTGCCCGACAACACGATCTGGTGGGAGGGGTTGGGCGATCCGCCTCCCGAGGCGACCGACTGGAAGGGGAATCCGTGGACGCCCGAATCCGACATTCCTGCCGCGCATCCCAACAGCCGTTTTACGGCGCCGGCCGAGCAGTGCCCGTGCATTTCGCCCGACTGGGAATCGCCCCAGGGGGTGCCGATCTCCGCGATTGTCTTCGGTGGCCGCCGGACCTCGACGACCCCGCTGGTCTACCAGGCCCGATCGTGGCAGCACGGCACCTACGTCGGGGCGACGATGACCAGCGAGAAGACCGCGGCAGCCGTCGGCGGACTCGGCGAGTTGCGCCACGATCCGATGGCGATGCTTCCCTTCTGCGGCTATCACATGGCCGACTACTGGCAACACTGGCTCGACGTGGGTGAGACCGGTGGCGAGAAGATGCCGACGGTCTTTCACGTCAACTGGTTCCGTCGCGACGCCGAAGGAAACTGGTTGTGGCCCGGTTTCGGCGAGAACATGCGGGTGCTGAAATGGATTGTCGATCGCGCGGCCGGTGGAGGTGATGCGGTGGATTCACCGATCGGTTGGTTGCCCACGCCCGAGGCGGTGGGGTTTGAAGAGCTGGGCCTGGCCGACGAGGTCGCGGCGACGCTGCTGGACGTTGATATCGGGGAATGGCTCGCCGAAGTCCGGGAACGGGGGGAGTACCTGGCCGGATTTGGTGAGAAGTTGCCCGAGGCGATCGCGTCCGAGAACGACGCCTTGTTGCAGCGATTGGAATTGTCCGGCCAGGACAAGGACCAGGAGTAGTTCGCCCGTGTCACGATGGTCGTACGTGCTTGCCGGCCTGTTGGTGGCCTCGACATCCGTGTTGCCGGCCATCGCGGCTGACACGGCCCCGGTTCCGGATGCGGCGCGGGCCTACCGCTATCTGCAGTCGGTCTGCCGCCTGGGTCCTCGTCCCAGCGGATCCCGTGGCATGAAATTGCAGGTGCGGATGCTGACCAGCCACTTCAGCCGCTATCGCGGTCGTGTGCGACTGCAGCCCTTCGACATCGCCCACCCGCTTTCGGGAAAATCAGTACGCTTGGCCAACCTGATCGTCAATTGGCATCCCGATCGGAACCGGCGTGTGTTGATCTGTTGTCACTACGACACCCGCCCCTTCCCCGACCGCGACCCGGTCAATCCGCGGGGGAGGTTCCTGGGGGCCAACGACGGTGGCAGCGGGGTGGCGCTGCTGATGGAGTTGGCTCACCACATGCGAACAACGCGGACCAGCTTCGGGGTCGACTTCGTGTTCTTCGACGCCGAGGAGTTTCTCTTTCCGCGGGGCAACTCGACCGCCGGGAAGTTTTTCCTGGGGTCAACTCACTTTGCCACCCGCTACCGCGACAAACCGCCGGCCCACAGGTACGTGGCCGGAGTGCTGCTGGACATGATCGGCGATCGGGACCTGCAGCTGTATGTCGAGCGGAAGAGCCTGCGGTATGCTCCCAAGGTCACCGATGGACTCTGGGCGACGGCCCGGGCCCTGGGAGTCAAGCAGTTTTACGCCAGCCCCCGTCCCAAGCACGACGTCGATGACGACCACGTTCCACTGAACCGGATCGCCAAGATTCCGACCTGTGACCTGATCGATTTTGACTATCCTCACTGGCACACGACCCGTGACAACGTGCGGGCCTGTTCCGGAAAAAGCCTGGCCGTGGTCGGCCGCGTGGTGTTGAAGTGGCTCGAGACTTTGCCGGCAGACGGTCCGTAGACGGCCTGTTGGCCTGGCGACAAGGGAGAGGAAACGATCGAGAAGGATCACTGGTTCCTGTCGGCATTGATCGGTGCCGTGCTCGTTGCTGTTGGGGTGGCGATGATGCTGGCCCACCGACGTGCCTGGGCAAGGCAGCGGGTCGACCCGGGATTGAACGACCAGGATCGTCGCCGAATGGCGGCCCGGTTCCGACGGCGGATGCAGACCTCCGGAATGCTCGCGATCATCGGCGTGATGGTGGGCGTGGGCGACGCGCAGGTCTGGAAACTGGGGCCGATCGTTGCCACCGTGTATTGGATCGCGGTGCTGATGGCCGGGATGTGGCTGTTGCTGCTGGGCCTGGGCGACCTGGCAGCGGTTCGTGTCGACTCGAGAATGACCCGCGAGGAGCTGCAACGGATCGGTGACAAGAGAAGAGAGCTGGAATCGCAAGTGGAGCAGTTGCGGCGAACTGGAGACAACGGTCGTTCGCAACGCGACAGGACAGGTGGATCGACGGAACAGGAAAGGGGCTGACAATGACTCGGATCACGAGGCGTGAGTTTCTGGAAGGTGCGGTACTGGCAACCGCGGCCGGGTTCACGGGGATCGAAAACGGCGGGCGGCCTTCGGTCGAAGCGGCCGTGGCCCGGGAAAAACTGCCGATCGCGGCGGTCGTGACCGAATACCGCAACAACTCCCATGCCGATGTGATCGTTGGCAAGGTGCTCGAAGGCTGGCGACAGGACGGCAAGGCCGGCCCCGATCTGCGGTTGGTGTCGCTCTACACCGACCAGGTGCCCAAGAGCGACATGAGTCGAGGGCTCGCCAAGAAACACGGATTCCCGATCGTCGACTCGATCGAGCAGAGCATCGTCGGCCCCGCGGGCAAGGACAAGATTCACGGTGTGCTCTCGATCGGCGAACACGGCAACTACCCCTATACCAAGACCACCCGGCAGCACATGTATCCGCGTCGCCGGTTTTTCGATGCGATCGTGGCCGCGATGCAGAAACAGGGAGAGATCGTGCCGGTGTTCTCCGACAAGCACCTCTCCTACCGCTTCAGCGACGCGCTGCACATGTACAACACGGCCAGGAAACTGAAGATCCCCTTCATGGCCGGTTCCTCGTTACCGGTCTGTTGGCGATATCCGGCGTTGATGCTCGAACAGGGCGTGGAAATCGAGGAGGCCCTGGCGGTGGGTTACGGTGGCCTGGAATCCTACGGCTTCCACGCGTTGGAAACCCTGCAGTGCATGAACGAGCGTCGCCAGGGAGGCGAGGCGGGTGTCGGGGCCGTGCGGGCCGTGCAGGGCAAGGAAATCTGGAAAACCGAGGCGGCCGGGAAATGGTCCGTCGAGCTGCTCGAAGCGGCATTCAATGTCCTGCCGCCAAAACAGCGACCGCAACGAGCGATCCGGGAAGGGCTGGCTGCACAGGCGGCCGTCTACCTGTTGGAACACCGTGACGGTTTTCGGTCATCGGTCGTGATGGCCAATGGGCTCACCAACCAGTTCGCGTTCGCCGCGAAGATCAAGGGCCGCAAGGAACCGGTGGCGACGTGGTTCCGTCTCGAAGAAGGCAAGCCTTTTGGCCATTTTGAACACCTGCTGCGCGGCATCGAGCACATGTTCCATTCAGGCAGGCCCGCCTACCCGGTGGAACGCACGCTGCTGACGACCGGCGTACTCGACCGCGTCATGCACAGCGTGGCCCAGGGCGGCAAGCGTCTTGCCACGCCCGAATTGGCGATCGCCTACCGGCCGACCGAATGGGGGTTCGCGAATCGACCGTAGCCGTGGTGGATCGGGTTTTTCCCTACTTGGCAGTCTGCGGCAGCTTGATCTTCGCCAGGAAGATGCTCGTCTTGCCACCTTCGTGGGACGAGTAGTAGCTCATCCACAACAGCCCCTCGTGAAAAACCATGCCCGGATAGCTCGTGTCGCCACCGCTGGGAAGTTCCAGAACGTGTTCGAATGATGTCGGTGTCATGCGGGCCAGCGACGTTCTGGCCGCCTTGCCGTACTTGCGTCCGGCGGCCCAGAGCGTGCCGTCGGGGAGCCTCAGGAAATTCGGGCCACCGATGCCCTGTCCGATGTCGGTGTAGGTCCACTGGCGATAGGGCGGCTTGCTGACCCCGATCCAGCGGGGACGGATCAATGCCACCATCGTCTCGTCGGGCAGAAACCGCAGTGTCGTCTCGCTGATGCCCTC
Source organism: Planctomycetaceae bacterium (assembly GCA_002726205.1). Taxonomy (GTDB): domain Bacteria; phylum Planctomycetota; class Planctomycetia; order Planctomycetales; family Planctomycetaceae. The sequence goes on from PBSL01000011.1 coordinate 13,623, forward strand.
GGTTTCCATCTCGGTCACGTAGTCCCAGGTCAACCCATCCTTGGTCTTGTACAGGAAACCCCGCCGGGGCTTGCGGCCTTCGTTGAGCTTGGAAACCGCCCAACCGGTGCGTTTGTGCCATGTCACTCGCCACAGCCAGTGGTCTTCACTGAGCACTTTCTTGGGCATCGACCAGTCATGACCGTCGTGCGAAAAAGCGACCCGTGGTGAACGGGTATGGTACTTGCCGTCGAGATTGACGATGCCGCCGATCAGCAGCATCAGTCGCCCGTCGGGGTGGACCGACAGTTTCGGGTCCCGCAGGTCGATCCCCGCTTCGCGGAGCACCGCGATCGAGGACCAGGCCTTGCCGTCGCTGGAACTGATCACCCGGATCACGCCGTTGTCGCCCCCGTGTCCTTTCGCCTCTCGAAAACAGCACAACCAGCGGTTCTTCCAGCGGATCAGGTCGGTGAAGGCACAATGGGCCGCCTTGTCCCAGATCCGCGTGACCGAGACCAGTTGCGGGTCGGCGGCCACCGTGGATCGGCCGGGCACCAGCAGTGCTGTCAGCAGCAGCAAAACAGGCGTGAGGTTTCGGATCGTCATGCTTGGCTTCCCTTGACGTGAGAACAGGTGCTGGCAGGTCCTAGCCGCTGGTCTTGATCGCGTGGATCAGAGCCTGGATGAACCCATAGGAGTGGGCAAACCCCTGCAGCCCGCCAGGGTCGTCGTTGTGGCGGGGTACGTGGTCGGGCATCACCATGTACTCGTAGCCGACCGAGACCAGCGACCGCATCACCTGCAGCATGTCGATCTCGCCATTGTCGAGGTAAACCTCGCGGAAGTCGCCCCGCTTGCCGATGATGTTGCGGAAGTGGATGTTGAAGATTCGCTTCTTCTCGCCGAAGTAGCGAATCACGTCGTGGATCTGCTCGTTGGGCTTCTCGAGATTTTCCATCATCGAGCCCAGGCAGAGATTCAAACCGTGGTAGCGACTCTCGGAAAGCGCGATGAACTTCTTGACTCCCTCGAAGTTCCCCAGCAAGCGGTCGATGCCCTGGAAGCCACCCGGCGGCGTTCCCGGATCGTGCAGGTGGCAGGCGGCCCGGATCTTGTATTCCTCGCAGACGGGAATCACCCGTTCGACGAAATACGCCATGCGTTCCAGGGCCATGTCTTCGGTGACACGACCGGCCCGGGTCAGTGGCGGGTTGGCCTCGGCCTCGGATGCCTTCCAGGTGCTGTAAGTCGATCCGCCGCGACCGGGAGTCCGCTCGACCCGCAGGACTCCCAGCAGACTCATGTTGTACTTCCAGGCCGGGATGCCCGCCTTGGCACAGGCCACGGTCATCTTGTTGATGTCCTCGATGTCGCGATCCCGTTCGGGGCTTTTTCCCAGCATGATCGCGCCACGCTTTTCGCGGTCGATGTGACTTGAGGTAAGAAATGGCAGGGCGACCATGTCGAGCGTGACGCCTTCGGCCTCGCAGGTCTCCCGCGTTTTTTCCAGATCTTCAACTGTCCAGAAGCCCCGTTTTCCGGGATTGGGAGGAAAACCACAGACGTGATCGACACCGTGTCGCTTGATGAACTGCAGCATCTTCTTGCTGGTCGGGCCGCGTTGTGTTCCGGCGTAGAGTTTGACCTCGGGTTTGTCCCGGGCCGCGGTGGCGGGGGCAGGATCTTCGGCGTTTGCCCGGGCCACGGGCGGGGGCGCCTCCTGGCAACCGGCCAGGCCCAGCGCGGCGGCCGAGGTGCCTGCGGCCGAGAGAAAATCACGTCGTTTCATTGGTCAGCTTCCTCCTGGATGACAAGGTGCCCCTGCCTTCCGCGTGCTGCGTCAATCGCGGTCCCACGGAAAGACGATCGTCGGTCGGCGTGAATGCCGGTCGACGGTGAATGTCAGGGTGGTCCCGGCCCCGGGGGCAAGTCGCACGTTCAGTGTCGGGCCGTCCACCAGCGTGGATTTGCCGTCACGGCGAACCGACTTGATCGTGTGCTCGGCATAGGCGCCGGCCTGGACGATCAACTCGCGTGGCGCCAGCTGGTTGGTGTTGACCAGCGTGACACGGGTCGTGTCATCGGTCATGCGATCGATCAGTGCTGCGCAGTCCTCGGGAATGCCTGCGCGACGTCGGCTCGGGTCAAAGTACCGCAAGCGACAGTGCCAGATCGATGCCCGGCGACCGGGGTCGAGTCCGGCGGTCATCGTTTGTCGCAGTGCGGCGACGCGGGCCGGGTTGAACTGTGCCGGGTCGTCTGCCAGCCGGGTGTCGGGAGTGGTGGTGTCGGTGTCCATGGCGATTGCGCGTTGCCGCACCTCGGCAAGGTCGGCCCGCAGGGCCTGCTCGGGATAGCCGGGGTTGTTGCCGTCGAGGTATTTCAGCCAGGGATCGTTTTCCAGGAAACGGCGGTCCTGTGTTTTCATCGACAGGTAGTAGATCTCCAGCTGGTTGTAGCTGTAGGGCTGGGGTACCCAGCCGTACCATCCCTTGTCCCCGAACATTCGCGGGTACATCACGCGGCCGTCGATGGTCCGTTTGGCGGCGTTGACCCGGGCGGTCTGTTTTCGCCACGACTCCAGATACCGGTCGTCACCGGTCAGAAAATAGGCGTTCATGAAGCCGACAAAGCCCCAGTGCTGACGGTTGCGGTGGGCCGGCCCACCGGTTTGCGGGATGACCACGGTAAAGCCCCACCCGTAGGTCCCGCCGTACCACTTGCCCTCGGTCGCGCCGCCGATCGTGCCGTCGAGGCCGATGTTGGAAGGGATGATGTCGTTGTTACGTTTCATGCGATCGACCCACGCATCGACGTAACCGATCAGCCATTTCCGGTACTTGGCTTCACCGGTCAGCAGGTAGGCATTCAACGGCAGCGTGGTGGCGATCAGGTTCAGCGGATGGTCGCCGACGACGTCGTTGTAGTCCTTGAAGTGAGCGACCATCTCGGCGTAGCTTCGTTCGCCGTGGCCGAGGTGGAAGCGATTCTCGACTTCGATCGGATCGCCGGCCCAGTCCAGCCCGGTGGCCTTGCGCATCAGCGGCCCGCGGCTGCCGTTGATCATGCTGCGAATGATCTTGTGCCTGGGATCGTAGTTGGGGGCGCCGGGATCCTCGTTCATGTAGAACCCCGCGTAACGACGGACTCGCTGGCGGTAATTGTTGTTGCCTGGGTCACTGAGCCCCTGCAGGTTGAACAGCCGCAGGCCCTCGCCGTTGTGCTGCCAATCGAACATGACCGGGAATTCCTTGTAGTACATCCCGTCACGAGCCAGCGGGACCTCGACGGTCTTTGCCAGCGTGTATTGCCTCAGGTGTCCCTCCCAGGCGGTGCGGTACATGGCCAGCACGTCGTCGGCGCCACCCAGGGCGTGAAGCTGGGCCCAACCCCCGACGTTCTCCGGAGCATCGTCGGGTCCATCGTCACCGCCCCAGCGTTCCACGCATAACAGGAAACCGCGTTCATCGAAGTAACGGGCAAAGAACTTACGGCAGGCCGCGGCGTTGGCGTCGAGCAGTTGACGTTGCAGCAGCGCCCAGGTGGGCGGCGAGACCGGGTCGGCAACTCGGAGGACCGGACCGGCGGCGACGGCCGGCAGTGCCAGCGCAAGCATCACCAGCAGAGAACGGGGCATCAGGTTCATGGGTTGGGCCTCGAGGATGACAATCACCCGGTCAAACGATGAAGCGGCCGAGAGGGACTATCCCTTTCGCGCGGCGCGGATGGCCTTGACGGTGACGTCTGTACGAAACTTGACCAGTCGCCGACCCCACGCCTGGGTCTTCTTTAATGGAGAGAGATCGATGCCGTTGATCTTGAATTTTCCGGCCTTCAGCCGCTGCCTGGCACGGACGCTGTTGGGATCGACGGTCGTCATGATCGCCGTGATTCCGAAGTCGTCGTGGATTCCCTCGGGTTTCTGGTGGATGCCCTGTTTCTCCAGGAACTTGGCCACGTCACCGTAGTTGTAGTACTCGGGAATGAAGCTGACCCGGGGGCCGCCTTTGGCCGAGGCGTCCTGGGCGGCGGCGACGGCCTCGAGGCCGTCCTGGTTTCCGCCACTGTCACCGATCAGGACGATGTGCTTGAAGCCGTGGACCTTAAAACTGCCGACGATGTCGGTCAGCAGTGCCCGGTAGGTCGATTCGGTGACGCCGACGGTGCTGGGGTACTTCATGTGAACCGTCGGCGGATCGATGTCGCCCTCGGGCACGAAATCGACGATCGGAGCGACCAGGGCATTTCCGAGTTTGGCGGCGATCGCGGTGGTCATCGCCTGCAGGACGATGCCGTGCTTGTTGGCCACCAGGTAGGGGCCGTTCTGCTCGATACCCCCGGTGGCGATGATCACCGTGTCCTTGCCGTCCTTCATGGCGTCACGAACTTCCATCCAGGTCATGTTCTCGATGAAAATCTCGCGGGCGGCCTCGATCGGTCGTTTGGTGTTGGGATCGGGAGCGACCGGGTTGGGCTTGGGGGCGGCCAGTCCCAGCAGCAGGGCAGCGGTAGCGACAAGCGTGGTGCGGAGCATCTTGGTGTCCTCGCCTAGCGGTGATGCGAAAAGAGCCAAACCGGCGGCTCGGATTGTCGGTCAACGAAACCTCAGAAGCAAGCAGGCTCGCCGTTGTGCCGGGGCGGTCCGGTGAACACTTCCAACGGTGATGCGGAGGCCGCCGCGTAAAGGTATGCTGCCCACTCGAACGATTCGCGTTGACACCCGGAGAGCTGATGGCCTTGCAAGCCGCTACGACATTGGACCTTACCGGCCAGGTGGCGATCGTGACCGGTGCCGCCCAGGGCCTGGGGCGGGCGATGGCTGCGGAGTTGGCCACCGCCGGGGCCAGTGTCGTGCTCGCGGATGTGCAGGCCGCGAAGGTGACCGAAGCCTGTGAGACGTTAGCCGCCGACGGCCTGGCCGTCTCTGCGCTGGTGCTGGACATCACCGACAGTGCGGCGGTTGCAGATTCGTTCCAGGCGACGGTTGGTTCACTCGGCCGACTCGACGTGGTCGTCAACAACGCCGGGCTTGGTCAGCAACTCGACCGGATTTCGGATTTGTCCGACGACGAGTGGGGTCGCGTGATCGCGGTCACGTTGACCGGAACCTTTTATTGTTGTCGTGCGGCCGCGGCGATCATGGAGCAGCAGGAGTCAGGGACGATCATCAACATCTCGTCGATCAACGGCCAGAACCCGGCCGCCCTGGCCGCGGCTTACAACGTTGCCAAGGCCGGCGTGATCTCGTTGACCCGTACGCTGGCACTCGAGATGGCCGCTTACGGTGTACGGGTCAACGCGGTCTGCCCCGGACCGGTCTACACTGACTTCAATCGCTCGGTGATGCGACAACGCAGCGAGAGCCTGGGGATCGGGGAGGAGGAGATGATCGAACGGGTGCGAGGGGCGGTGCCTCTGGGCCGATGGGGTGAACCCGAGGATATTGCCCGGATGGTGGGGTGGCTGGCGAGTCCGGCGGCGGGCTGGATGACCGGTGAAATTGTCAGAGTCAGCGGTGGCCTGGAAGGTGTTTCGGCCGCACCGCCGAAACGATCACGAACAGGAGACTAGAGAATGAATGTCGGGCGGATGCGTCAGGGTTTCACGCTGGTGTTGGCGCTGTTGCTGACGGGATCGACGGTCGACCGCGCGGCGAAGGCGGCCGGACCGGTCAAGGTCGTGGTCTGGGATGAACGACAGCCAAAGCAGAAGACGGCGTACCCGGATTTCCTGGGGAACCAGATTGCCGGGGCGCTTTCGAAACGGCCGGGTCTGTCGGTGAGATCGGTGGCGTTGGATGATCCCGGGCGAGGTATTTCCGAGGCGGTGCTGGATGACTGCCAGGTGTTGATCTGGTGGGGGCATGTGCGGCAGGGGCTGATCAAGCCCGACCAGGGGCAGCGGATTGTCAAGCGGATCCGCGCCGGCAAATTGTCGCTGATTGCTCTGCATTCAGCGCACTGGTCGACCCCGTTCATCGAGGCGATGAACGCACGCGCCGCCGATGACGCGCTCAGGCAGGTCCCCGCGAAATCTCGAGGCACCGCGATTGTCAACAGGTTGGCCCCCCTGCCCCCTCTCTACCGGGCGCCGAAGCGGGATACGGCTCTGACACCGGCGGCGACGTTTTTTCGCAACAAGCAGGGGCGATACGAGATCAGCCTGCGACTGCCCAACTGCTGTTTTCCCGCCTATCGTCCAGACGGCAAGCCCTCGACGATCACCACCCGGATGCCACGGCACCCGATTGCCCGGGGAATCCCTGGAAAATGGACCGTGGCGCACACCGAGATGTACGACGAGCCGTTTCATGTGCCGAAACCGGACCTGGTGATCTTCGAGGAACGCTGGGAGGCCGGTGAACGGTTTCGCAGCGGTAGCCTCTGGAATCTCGGCAAGGGCAAGGTCTTCTACTTTCGACCCGGCCACGAGACGTTCGGTGTGTACTTCGAACCGTTGCCGTTGAAGGTGCTCGAGAATGCCACGCGGTGGCTGGCCTCGGAGTTGCCCAAGCGATAGTCGTCGCCGCAGTCACTTTGAAACGGTCCTCGAGTCGGACCGAGTCGGCGACCGATGTCAATTCTGTTGGCCCGATGTCGGCCTCGTCGGCGTGACGTTTTGCCTGTTTGCTGTCTGTCCTTACCAATCGCCCTGCCGATCCGTGTCCGTTCTTGAACCCGCGCTAAACAATCCAGTCGAACCCGACGTCCGTCCGGTGCCGCGTCGGCGGTTGCATCCGGCCTGGGTGATGCTTGCGATGGGCACGGCGGGCATGTTCCTGTCGGCGCCCGGCCAGTCCTTCTCGGTCGCCGCGTTCATCGATCCGATGCTCGGCGATCTGGGAATTGGCCGCACATGGTATTCAGTGGCCTACCTCTGCGCCGGTTTGTGTGGAGGAATCGTCCTGCCCGGGATCGGCTTGCTGCTGGACCGGTTGGGGGCTCGTCTCATGCTTCCCCTGCTCGGCGTGCTTCTGGGGGCGGCCTGTCTCTGGATGTCCTCGATCAAGAGCCTGGCGGGCCTGTGCGTGGGATTCACGATGATCCGCTGCATTGGCCAGGGTGCGCTGACGCTCTCGGCCACCTGGCTTGTCGGTGAGTGGTTCCAGCAACGGCGTGGCCTGGCGATGGGGATCGTCGGGCTGGGTGGTGCCGTTTCGGTGATGACGATTCCCCAGATCAACGATGCCTTGATCTCAGAGTTTGGTTGGCGGGTGGCCTGGTCGTCGTTGGCGGGAATGGTCTGGGTCGGACTGGTCTTGCCGGCGCTGCTGCTGGTCCGGGATCGCCCCGAACCACTGGGTCTTTTCCCGGATGGCCGTTGGACCGAGGATCCGGTCGCCGGGCCGGATGCCGGCGAGTCCTCGAGTTCTGCTTCCGGGGGGAATTTCAGGGACATGTCGTTTGGCGTGCGGGATGCGCTGGCGCTGAGCAGTTTCTGGAAATTGCTGGCGGTGTGGTGTACGACGGCGATGGTCGGAACCGGTTTGATCTTTCACCAGGTGGACTTGCTGAGAGCGCACGGGATTCCGCGGAACCAGGCCTTGTGGTTGCTGGGGCTGCAGGCGATGGTTGCCACGGTGACCGGCGTGTGGGCAGGGATCCTGACGGATCGAGGTCACGAGCGATATCTGTTGGCTGCCAGCATGTTGTTCCTGGGCAGTGGCGTGGGCCTGGTCCTGTGGCTGCCGTCACCGGGCTGGGTTGTGTTGTACGGGGGACTGCTGGGATTGCAGGGAGGCATCATTCGTACGGCCGGAACGGCGGTCTGGATCAACTACTACGGGCGAACCAACCAGGGAGCGATTCGTGGGGTGGCGATGGCGGCCGCGGTCGTGGCGGCCGCAGTTGGCCCCTTGCCGCTGGCTCTGTCGCTGGACCTGACCGGCAGTTACGCAACGGCCCTGGCCGTCTTTGCCGTGATCCCGCTGGTGTCGGGACTGTTGGTGCTCACCGCGCACCGGCCAGTGGGGGAGCCACTTGCGCCGATGACGATGCCCAGCCCGACCGGCTCGGAGGCGGCCTCGACCTAGCGGTTGGCAGAATTTCAGGCGACACTGCCAACGCGGATCCTAGGCGGGTACGGCAGCCCCGGAGGCGGCCACCGGGACCAGGTTGTCGTTGTCGTCGAATTCCATGTCGTGTGGACCGTCGAGAACCTCGAGGTCCTCGCGTGCGGCGATCTGGTCGGCGTAAGCGGCACTGACGAGTGTCTCGGAGACAAGCATCGTGTTGGTGATCTGGACCACCCGGGCGTTTTCGGGGTCGGTCAGTCCAATCGTGGGGATGACCGCCTCGATGCACTCCCGGTCGGTCTCGAAGGACATCGGCATCCCCGCCGCCGACGGGTGCCCGCCGGTCAGGGCGTTGATCGAGGTGACCCGTTGATCGACCGCGGCGACGGTGCGGTGGTTGGTGACCTCGGCCATGCCCAGTCCGCAGGCGTTGCCGTGGGTCTCCTCGGTCAGGCCCCGCACGAAGATCCGCTTGCAGGCCACCGAGTCGCGATCGGTGGCGGCGTGGTCATTGTACTTGCGACCGATCACGTTGGTGTCCATTCCCGAACCACTGACATTCTTGCCGATCTCGTCGATGATCAGCAGGTCGGTCACCTCAAACGGCAAACGCGGCATCCATTCCTTCGCCTGCCGGAGAAGCTCCTTTTCCCGTTCGAGAAAATCTGCGGGGGCCACCGCGGCAAGCTGGGCGGTTTCGTCAAATGCGTTTTCGACGATGGCCAGTCCGGCCACGACACCGCATTTGTTCAGCACGCTTTCGGCGACGGCGGTGACGATCTCCAGCCAACTGTAGTCCTGTATTGCCCGGTGGTAGATCTTGGCCCCCTCGTGTTTGCCCAGGCCAATCAGCATCATCTTATGGAGACCCGATTCGATCTCGCCGACAAATCCGGTGTGGGGTTTCACGCGACCACAGACCAGGACGTGGTCAGCTTCCCACGCATGACGATCAAAATGGACAGGAATTCCCTGGGGGGTTTCGTCGATGATCACGGTTTCCATCGTGGCGCGGATTTCCGCACCCGTGAATTCCTCGGTGATCCCATAACTCTCGATGATTTCCCGTTGGCCCTCGGCGGTGCCTCCACCGTGTGATCCCATCGCCGGGACAATGACTGGGACGGCGTCAATCGATTTGAAATAATCGACGGCGGCCTTGATGATCTCGGCGATATTGGCGATTCCCCGGCTGCCGGCCGAGATGGCAACTGTCTGGCCGGGGCTGATTGTCTCGCCGAGGTTCAGTCCCGACAGTTGGTCACAGACCTCGGCGTCGATGTCTGCGACGCGGGGAGAATCGAACTTCTGCTGAACCCTGAGCATTTTCGGCAGCATCATCGCGTGTTCCCTCCCGACGCCATTGGTACTCTCGGCAAGGCCACAGTCTAGAATTCCGCCACGAAATCGTCCACCGGGGAACAATCTGGCGAGAAACGATCAATCCAGGAGTTGTTTGGCGATTCTCGCCGGGCGTTGAGCGACGAGCTATACTGGTACGGACAGGACAGGAGATGCGTCGGCGTGGTGTCGTGACGCGCGAGTTGTCTTCGCCCGTCGAGGATTCGGGAAACCGACGCATGGCAACATTTCCCTCGCCGCGACTGGAACGGGAAGAACTGGTGGTGACCGCAGGAGTGCGGATTCCTCTGCGTGAGTTCGACTTCGAGTTCATGCGGAGTTCCGGCCCCGGTGGCCAGAACGTCAACAAGGTCAATACGAAGGTCAGGTTGCGGTGGTCGGTTGCAGGCTCGTCGAGCATCACTGAATCGCTGCGGGAACGGATTCAAGACAAGTACCGGCGACGGATCACCGTGGAAGGTGAATTTCTGGTCACCAGCCAGAGGTTCCGTGACCAGGAACGAAACCGCGCCGACTGCCTCGAAAAACTCGCTGGACTAATCCGCGATGTTGCCGTTGCCAGGCGAACGCGGCGACCGACGCGGCCAACCCGCGCTTCGAAAGAGAGACGGCTGGACCAGAAACGCCGCCGCTCCAGACGCAAACAACTGCGGCGTTCCCCCGGTGATCAGGAGTAGCGGCACCGGCGAGGTCTACAGCAGTGCCGACGAGTCTTTGACCGGGTGACCCGGCCGACGATAGGTCTTGTCGTATCGATGGCCTCTTGGGTATGGTCCCGTCGTTGAGAGGGCGGCGCGGAGTCGTAAGTTTTCGGGGCCGGGATGGCTTCGGAATGAGTTGCCAGGGAGTCAGGCATGACGACAGGACGGTTGGTTGTTCACTCGATGATCGTGCTGGCGGCCTGCGTGATGGGATTTGCGATGGGGCGTTGGTCGCAGTCGGAGGTCGGGCGGGTCGATGCCAGTCACGGTCGGTTCTCCGATGCGAACCCGAACCACGAGCGTACCTGGGAACGTGATGTGGCCGGGTCACTGGGGGGATCGTTGGCGGTGACCGGAGATACGTTGAGCGATGATTCTGATGGGCCGCGTTCACCCGCCGACGACGGACCACCTCGCGAGTACTTTCCCGAAACGGTTGTTTCACCGTCGCTGCCCCCAGCTGTTCCCGGCCGATTTCCGGCGACCGGACTCGCCGAGCCGGTTGGTGATTCCGACCGGTCGGCAACACGCGACCAGGTGCGGAATCTGATCGAGAAGGAACTACCGTCTGCCAGCAACGCTGATAAACAGGTGTGGGTCGACGAGTTGCAGGGGTTGCCGCTTGAGTCGGTGCGCGAGATCCTGTTGCTGAAGAAGGTTCTGGGGCCCCTGGGGCCGCAGTCGATCCCCGAGAGTTCCTCGGATGCGGCGGCGGAATCCGCNAAGGATCGATGAGATACTTGACGCNGCNCCCGTTGTTGGTGTATTTTCCCTTGATATCTAACGCGCAAGTCGGTGATGATGTGTCCTGGGAATNGCGCGATTCCCCTCGGACATGTAATAAGAGGTTTGTTGAGCGAACAACGCGAAATTGCGATGGAGTCGGGATGGCTCGCGTCGCCGGATAACCAAGGGAGATGAGGCTGATGACTCGTAAACCAAGTCGACGCGATTTTCTGTACGCTGGATACCTGGGTGGTGTGGGCCTGACAATGGCCGACCTGTTCCGGATGGAACAGGCAAAGGCGGACCAGAAGTTCTACGAGAGCAAGGAAGGGACTGCCAAGTCAGTCATCTTCATCTTCTTCCCCGGTGGCCAGTGTCACCAGGAGACTTTTGATCCGAAGCCGTACGCACCGCTGGAATTTCGTGGTCCGATGAGTTCGATTGCCACGAAGGTTGCCGGTGGCCGACTCAATGAGACGTTGAAGAACACGGCCCAGATCGCCGACAAGATCACCGTTGTCAACTCCCACACGCACGGTGAGGCCGCTCACGAACGTGGGACTCACAACATGTTCACCGGCTACCGTCCGAGCCCGGCTTTGGAGTTTCCGAGCATGGGTACGGTCGTCTCCAAGGAGTTTGGCCCGCGGAAGAACCTGCCGCCTTACGTGTGCATTCCCAGCCAGCCGAATCGTTTTGCCGGCACGGGATACCTTCCCAGTTCCTATGCTCCGTTCAGTCTGGGATCGGACCCAGCCAGCGGAAGTTTCACCGTCAAGGACCTGAAACTGCCCGGTGGTGTCGATGACAAGCGGTTCACCCGCCGGCGGACGATCCTGGGTGCGGTCAACGATTACTTCGCGACCCGCGAGAAGGCCGATTCGCTCGATGCGGTCGATACCTTCTATGATCGGGCCTACTCGCTGGTCAGTTCCAAGGCGGCTCGCGAGGCGTTCGACATTGCCAAGGAGCCGAAGAAACTTCGCGACGAGTATGGTCGCAACTCGGCCGGACAACGGATGCTGATGGCCCGTCGTCTTGTCGAAGCCGGTGTTCGCTTCGTGACCCTGACCTATGGCGGTTGGGATATGCACGGCAACATCGCCGGTGGCATCCGTGGCCAGATGCCGCCGTTCGACCAGGCCTATGCCCGGCTGATTCGTGACCTCGACGAGCGTGGTTTGCTCGACTCGACGATGGTCTGCACGGCATCGGAGTTCGGTCGCACACCGAAGATCAACGGCAACGCCGGTCGAGACCACTGGCCGAAGGTGTTCAGTTCGCTCATGGCTGGCGGTGGCATCAAGCGTGGGTCGGTCTACGGATTGTCCAACGCCACGGCCAGCGAGCCCGAGGAAGATGCCCTGGGTGTCGAGGACTGGGCGTGCACGATCTACAAGTGCATGGGCATCACCTCGGACAAGGAGTTGATGGCGCCCGGCGACCGTCCCATTGAAATCGTCAAGGGCGGAAAGGTTCGAAGCGAATTGCTGGCCTAGTGCCGGCGGGCCCTGCTGCTTTGATCATGAACAGTTGCGGGCCACGTCCGGGATCGGGCGTGGCCCGTCGTTTTACACACCGGTTGCTGTCGCGAGTCGATCCTGCCGGGATCACGCGATAGAGCCGGCAGAGTTTCCTACAAAAAAATACACGAAATTCCTTCCCCGTTCCCCACCCTTTCGGCGTTACCATGGAGTCTCGTCACACGACGTGAACGAGACCGAATCGCCGGCCCGGAGAAACGATCCATGCGACAATCCACTCCACGACTGCTTGGTGCACTGCTGCTGGCCCTGGCCATTGCCTTGCCGGTCCAGGCAGCATCTCCCTCCCTGGGTTCGATCGGTCCGCGTGGTGTGCAACGCGGCGTCGAGAACGAGATGACCTTCAACGGAGGTCGGCTTCAGGACGCCAAGGAGATCTTCTTCTACAGTCCGGGCTTTGAAGTGGTGAAATTGGTGGCGACTGGCGGAAACGTCAAGGCCACCGTCAAGGTATTGCCCAACTGTCGACTGGGTCAGCACGTTGCCCAGGTTCGCACGGCCAGTGGAGTCAGCGAGTACAAGACGTTCTATGTCGGGCCATTCGCAACGACCGCCGAGAAGGAACCCAACAGTGACTTCCTGTCTCCGCAACCGGTTCCGCTGAACATCACCGTGACCGGTGTCGTTCAGAACGAGGATGTCGATTACTACGTGGTCGAGGCCAAGAAAGGGCAGAGAATCGCTGCCGAGATCGAGGGGATGCGTTTGGGGACGGCACTGTTTGATCCCTACGTCGCGATCCTCAACGCCAAGCGATTCGAACTCGCCAGCGCCGACGACTCACCACTGGTCTTCCAGGACGCGGTTGTGTCGGCGGTCGCACCCGAAGACGGTCGTTACATGATCGAAGTCCGTGAGAGTGCCTACGGTGGCAACGGCGGCTGTCGTTACCGGCTGCACATCGGCACGTTTCCGCGACCCACGGCGGTTTATCCGGCCGGTGGCCAACTGGGCCAGGAGGTCGAGGTGACGTTCCTGGGTGATGCCAGTGGGCCGTTCAAGCAGAAATTCAAGCTGCCCAGCGAATCCCGTGAACTGTTCGAACTCGAACCGAAAAGCGGTGCCCAGGTCGCTCCGTCGGGCAATCGGTTCCGACTGTTCCCGCACGGGAACAACCTCGAAACCGAGCCCAACGACGAAATCGCCAAGGCGACGCCCGGCGTACTGCCCAAGGCATTCAACGGTGTGATCGGGAAGGCCGGGGACATCGACTACTTCAAGTTTGCGGCGAAGAAGGGGCAGGTGTTTGACATCGAGTGCTACGCGCGGCGAGTTCGCAGTGGACTCGACCCCGTGATGAATCTCTACAAGGCCGACGGCGGTGGAATTGCCGGGAACGACGATTCCCGGGGCCCGGACAGCTTTTTCCGTGTCACGATTCCAGCCGACGGCGACTACCTGTTGCGGATCACCGACCACCTCGGCCGGGGAGCCAAAGACTTCGTGTACCGCGTCGAGATGACTCAGCCCAAGCCTCGATTGACGACGAGTATCCCCAGGTTCAGTCGCTACGGGCAGTACCGTCAGTGGATCATCGTCCCGCGTGGTAACCGTTTCGCTACGATGATCAACTTCGGTCGCAGCAACTTCGGTGGCGCCTTGAGCTTGTCACCAACGGACTTCCCCAAGGGGATCACGATCCATGCCGAGACGTTGGCTAACGGCGCCAACACGCTGCCGGTCGTCTTCGAGGCCGCCGCCGACGCGCCTATCGCCGGATCACTAAGTCAACTCACTGCCAAGCATGCCGATCCCAAGCAGGCGATTGCCGGCGGGTACCGCAACAACGGGATCTTCATCATGGGCGGTCCCGGCCAGTCGGTCTACTGGAGCGTCAACGTCAATCGCGTACCGGTTTGCGTCGTCGACGAGGTGCCCTTCAAGCTCAGCATCGTGCAGCCGAAGGTGCCGATTGTTCGCAACGGTTCGATGCAGCTGAAACTCGTCGTGGAAAAGAAGAAGGGCTGGGACGAAGCGATCAACGTTCAGTTCCCGTTCCGACCGCCGGGGATCGGTGCCTCGAGCAGCATCACGATTCCCAAGGGCAAGAACGAAGGTTTCTACTCGCTGTCGGCCAACGGTGGGGCCGGGGTCCGCAAGTGGAAGGTTTATGCTCTGGGAAGTGCCAATGCCGGTGGGACCGCCTGGGTGTCAAGCCAGTTGGCGACGCTCGAAGTGGCGTCTCAATTCGTCACCTTCTCGATCCAGAGAGCGGCGACCGAGCAGGGCCAGTCAACCGAGATCGTGGCCAAGGTCAACCAGAACACTCCGTTCCCGGGCCAGGCGAAAGTCGAACTGCTGGGTTTGCCCAACGATACGACCACCGTGGTCAAGATGATTACCAAGGACACCAAGGAACTGGTGTTCCCGGTCAAGACTGCTAAGAACACCCGTCCCGGCACTCACAAGAGTGTCTTTTGCCGGGTGACGATCACACGGGATGGCGAACCCATTCTGCACTCCAACGTCGGAGGAACGCACCTGCGGGTCGACAAGCCGTTGCCCCCGAAGAAGAATGCCCCGCCGAAGCCGAAGGTCGTTGCCAAGAAGGCGCCAGCGAAAAAAGCGCCAGCCAAGAAGAAGGTTGTTCGGTTGACGCGATTGCAGAAGCTGAGGTTGGAAGCAAAGAAGAAGCAGGAAGCCGCCGGTGGTGGTGGCTCGAAGTAGACCGGGAGACCCAGCGGTCGCCCGCGTCCTGGAAACGGAACGAAGAACCGAGATTCATCGATAAGCGAGTCGGAAGACTCCTCACGAGGACCTGAGCTCATGCGATTCCCGCGCATCTTTTCGATCTTCACACTTCTGTTGGCGATGGCCCTGCCGGTTTCGGCCGCCGACTCGCCGATCACTTCGGTCACTGTCTATCCGGCGGCGGTCAAGCTGACGACGAATCGAGACCGGCAATCGTTGATCGTGCAGGCCGTCTTTGCCAATGGCCTGACCCGGGACGTGACCAAGGAGGCGAAGTTCACGCTGGCCAATGCGAAGCTGGCCAACGTGTCCGGAAGCACGCTGACACCCAAGGCCGACGGCAAGAGCGAACTCGCGGTCGTCTACGGCGGTCGCACGATCAAGGTGCCCGTCGAGGTCGAAAAGGCCACCGAGGATCGGCCGATCAGTTTTCGTCTGGACGTGATGCCGGTGTTCATGAAATCCAACTGCAATACCGGCAGTTGTCATGGTGCGGCCAGTGGCAAGGATGGTTTTCGCCTGTCATTGTTCGGGTTTGATCCGGCCGGCGACCATTACCGGTTGACACGAGAGCTTCCCGGAAGACGGTTGAACCTGGCGATTCCCGCGTCGAGCCTGATGATGGAGAAGTCGGTTGGAGCCGTTCCGCACACCGGCGGAAAGCGGTTCGCCACTGACAGCGAGCTGTATGCCACGCTGGATCGATGGTTGAAAGTCGGCGCCCCCGATGATGCGAAGGCCGTTCCGGCCGTGACCGCTCTGGAGTTGTATCCGAAAGAAGCCGTGCTCGACGGCGAAGGATCCTTGCAGCAACTCAACGTGCTGGCCCGTTACGCCGACGGGACGACGCGAGACGTTACCCCCCTGTCGGTCTTCCTGACCAGCAATGGCGTGTCGGCCGAGATGTCGCAGTCGGGCCTTGTTACCGCGCACGCCCGTGGCGAAGCCTTCGTGATGGCCCGGTTCGAGACGAAGACCGCCGGATCGCGATTCATCGTCCTGCCCAAGGGGCTGCAGTACAAGGATCCCAAGACCCCCGAGTACAACTATGTCGACACGCTGATTCATCGCAAACTCGGTCAACTTCGGATCATTCCCTCGGAAGTCTGCCAGGACGAGATCTTCCTGAGGCGAGCCTACCTCGACGTCATTGGTGTTCTGCCGACATCTGACGAGTACGCCCGATTCATGAACAAGACGCCGGCCGCCGAGGCGTTGTTGGTCAAGAGAACCGCGGCGCAGGCCGAGGCCGTCAAGGCCGAAAAGGCGAAACTGGCTGCGGTCACCACGGCAGCGGCCGCCTTAGCCGCTGCGGACAAAGTGCTGGCCGCGGCGCGGGCGAAAGCAGCTGACGCCAAGGATGATGCGGCCAAGAAAGCCTTTGTCGCAGCCCACGCGGCACAAGCGGCGGCGGCGAAGGCATCCGTAGCTGCGGTCAAGGCCTCCGAGATCGCCTTGCTGGCTCGCCAGCAGGCGGGTGTCGAGGTGGCCAACGCGCAGTCGGGAATCGCCTATTCCAAGGATCCCAAGAAACGCGAGCGGCTTGTTGACGATCTGCTCAACCGCAAGGAATTTGTCGAGATGTGGGTGATGAAGTGGGCCGAGTTGCTCACGATCCGGACGTCCCGGCAGGTCAGTTACAAGGCCATGTTGCAGTACTACAACTGGCTCAACGAACGGATCGCCAACAATGTTCCGATGGACGTGATGGTCCAGGAGTTGCTCGGCGCCAATGGTGGCACGTTCACCAATGCGGCAACCAACTATTATCAGAATGAGACCAACACGCTGAAGGTCGCCGAAAACGTCGCACAGGTCTTCATGGGGATGCGAATCCAGTGCGCCCAGTGCCACAACCATCCGTTCGACCGCTGGACGATGGACGATTACTACAGCTTCGGTGCGTTCTTTGCCCAGATCGGTCGCAAGCGTGGTGAAGATCCTCGCGAGACGATTGTCTTCAACAGTGGCGGCGGCGAGGTGCGGCACCTGGTCGGTGGCCGCGTGATGAAACCGAAATTCCTGGGGGGGGTTTACCCCGATACCGCCGGCAAGGACCGTCGTGTGATCATGGCCAAGTGGTTGGCGTCCGATCAGAACGCCTACTTCGGCCGCAACCTGGCCAACATCGTCTGGGCTCACTTCCTGGGCAAGGGGATCATCAACGAGGTTGATGACGTGCGGGTCAGCAATCCGCCGGTCAACGAGGCCTTGATCACCGAACTGGCCAAGCGGTTCAGTGGCTACAAGTATGATTTCAAGAAGCTGGTCCGGGATATCTGTGTCTCACGGACTTATCAGTTGGCCACTCAGACCAACAAGAGCAATGAAAAGGACGGCACCAACTTCTCGCACGCATTCCTGCGACGGATGCGAGCCGAGGTGCTTTTCGATGCAATCAGCCAGGTCACCGAGACCAAGAACAAGTTCGGGGGACTGCCGCTGGGAGCCCGGGCCGTGCAGATCTCCAACGGCAACACGAGCAACTACTTTCTGACGACCTTTGGTCGTGCCAAGCGGGAAAGCGTGTGTGCCTGTGAGGTCAAGATGGAGCCGAACCTCTCGCAGGCACTGCACCTGCTCAACGGCGACACGGTCAACAGCAAGATCAAGCAGGGTAACGTGATCGGCAAGATGACTGACCAGGGACAATCGCACAAACAGGTCATCGAGTCCCTCTACGTCCGCTGCCTGGCCCGTATGCCCACCGCGAAAGAACTGACGACAATTGATTCCGTGTTGAAGGCCGAAAAGGACAAGAACGGTGTCCTCGAGGATGTCTTCTGGTCGTTGTTGAATTCGCGTGAGTTCCTCTTCAATCACTAGATCCGTTCCAGACCACCTGACCATCACTGCCTGCCCTGTTTTCCGGACCCGCATCGGATCCAGGTCCTGTTTTCAGGCGGTGCTGTTCTAGACTGGACCGATGACGAAGTTTGCCCACGCTGCTCCCCCCCTTTGTTCCCGCCGACTCTCACTCCCACGCTGTTGGAGCCCTGTGATGACTCGTTTTCTGAGTGCGGTACTCGTTCTTGTGATGGCGTCCAGCGGTCTGTCTGCGGACAAGAAGCCGACTCCCAAGGATGTCAAGAAGGTTACTTACGACGAGCACATCCGGCCGATCCTGAAGGCGCGGTGCTTCAGTTGTCACGGGCAGAACAAGAAAGAGGGAGCGTTGGACCTGTCGTCCTACGCCGCGATGCGTGTTGGTGGAGGAAGCGGTGAAGTTGTCGAGCCGGGTGCCGCAGACGACAGCTACCTGTGGAGCCTGATCACTCACGAAGCCGAACCGTTCATGCCGCCGAAGTCGGACAAAATGCCGGCCAAGGAACTGGCCCTGTTCAAGGCCTGGATTGATGGTGGCACGCTGGAGAATTCCGGGAGCAAGTTTGTTCGCAAGAAGCCCAAGTTCAATCTCGCCCTGGATGCCCCTTCGACCGCGCGGCCCAAAGTTCCCGCCTTTCCCGACCGATTGTTGCTGAGACCGACGGTTGTCACGCAGCGGACCACCGCGATTACCGCGTTGGCGACCAGTCCATGGGCGCCTTTGTGTGCCGTGGCCGGACAGACCCAGATCTTGCTCTACGATACCCGCTCGCTGGAACTCGTCGGTGTCTTGCCCTTCCCCGAGGGAATCGCGCACACGCTGAAGTTCAGCCGTAATGGCAGCCTGTTGCTGGCCGGTGGCGGTCGCGGTGCGGCCGCGGGAATGGCGGTGGTCTGGGACGTGAAGACCGGGAAGCGGATTTTCGAGATCGGCGAGGAACTCGACGTGGTCTTCGGGGCCGACATCAGTTCCGACCAGACCAAGATCGTGCTGGGAAGTGCGGGCAAGGTCGTCCGTTGTTTCTCGACGGCGGATGGTGAACTGCTGTGGGAGGTGCCCAAGAAGCACAACGACTGGATTTACTGCTCGGCGTTCAGCCCCGACGGCGTGCTGGTGGCGACCAGCGATCGTGCCGGCGGACTGCTTGTCTGGGAAGCTGACAACGGCCGATTGTACCTCGACCTGCGTGGTCACGGTGGAGCCGTGACCGGGCTGAGCTGGAGAGCTGATTCGAACATCCTCGCCTCTTGCGGCAGAGACGGCACGATTCGGTTGTGGGAGATGGAGAACGGTCGCCAGGTGAAGAGTTGGGGTGCGCACGGTGGCGGGACCTTCATGGTGGAATTCTGCCGTGACGGCAACCTCGCCTCAGCTGGGCGTGACAAGATCACCAAGCTCTACAAGCAGGACGGCGGCCAGATCCGTGCATTTCCTGCCCTGCCTGACCTGGCCCTGGAGGTCACCTACTGTGACGAAACCAAGCGAGTGATCGCTGGTGATTACTCGGGAGCCGTCCGCGTCTACAACGGGACCGACGGAAAACTGATCGGTGAACTGACGGTCAATCCGGCCGGACTGGAAACACGACTCGCTGACGCCGGAAAATTGCAGGTGTCGACCAAGGCTGATAACGACAAGCAGCAAACCGCACTGAAGGCGGCCCAGGCGGCGGCGAAGAAGGTCAAAGCCGACCTGGATGCTACCAACAAGTCGATCTCGACTCTGCAGGCCAAGGAAAAGACGCTCGCGGCCAACATGAAGACGTACCAGGCCACGGCCAAGACGTTGACTGGTGAGCAAGCCGCCGCCGCAAAAATTGTCGCGGCCCTGGCCCCCGTGGTCCCGTTGCTCAAGGAAACCGAAGCCAAGGCCAAGGCCACTGCGGCCAAGGCGACCGGCGACAAGGAACTCGCCCAGGCTGCGGCCAGTCTGAAGACCCTGCTTGCCAAGCGGACGGCCACCTTGTCAACGGCCAAGAAGACCAACGAGGTCAAGACCAAGGCCTTGACCGAGACCAAGGCAGACCTGGCCAATGCCCAGAAGGAAGACAAGACCACCAAGGCCACGCTGGTTCAGTCCAAGAAGCGTGCCGTGACACTGACGAAAGCGATGAAGCCGGCAAACGAAAAAGCGACTGTTGCCGGAAAGGCCGCGGCAGCCTCGGCTGGCGCGTACGCCGCGGCGGTCAAGTCGCTTGCCCGCTGGAAAGACGAAATCGAGTTCGCGAAGGTCGTCGACGTGCTGACCCAGCGTGAGACGGCACACAACAAGGTTGCCGACGTGTTGGCGCAGGCCGAGGGAGAACTCGGCGTTCTCAAGAAAGGGCTCGCTCAACGCAATCTTGCTGCCGCCGCGGCCGAGAAGGCCTACAAGGCAGCTGTCGCCGACGTGACCAAGGCGACCAAGGGCGTCACCGACGCCGAGGCGACGCACAAGGTTGCGGTCAAGGTCGTCGCGTCCCTGGAAGCTGCGATTCCCCTGCTCAAAGAGGCGCAGGCCAAGACCGCCGCTGCGGCCAAGGCCAGTGGTGACAAGGAACTCGTCCAGGCCGCGGCCGGACTCAAGACAGTTGTTGACAAGAAAGTGGCTGCTCTGGCGACCGGAAAGAAGACGGTAGTCACCCGCAAAACCGAAATCGACAAGGCGAAGGTTGTGTTGACGGCGATGCAGAAGGTCGCCAGCGGAAAACAGGCCGGCGTGACCGCCGCCAAGAAACGCGTGACCGACCAGGCGGCGCTGATCAAGCCGGCCGAGACAAAAGCGGCAGCGGCCAAGACGACCGCCGCCGCCTCCAAGGCTCAGCTCGACGCCGCCCAGAAACAGGTAGACGGTTTCAAGGCCAAGACGGCCGCGGCTGGCAAGCCCGCCCCCAAGACGGCCGCCAAAGCGGGCTGACGGGACCGAGATGCCCACGCGGATCCTCAGTATCTCGGGCCTGCGTGGTGTCGTCGGGGACGGTCTCGAACCCGGGTTTCTCACGCTGTATGCACGGGCGCTGGGGCGATCGGTCGCCGGTGGTGTGGTCGTGATCAGTCGTGATGGGCGCGAGACCGGTCCGATGGTCCGGGACGCGGTCCTCGACGGACTGGTGGCCGAAGGTTGCTCGGTTCTCGATGCTGGGGTGGCCGCGACGCCAACCTGCGGCCTGCTCGTACGGCGGCTGAACGCCGCGGCGGGCCTGCAGATCACCGCCAGCCATAACCCGGCCGGATGGAACGGGCTGAAACCATTCGATCGGTCCGGCCGCGTGTTTGATGGCGACCAGGGGGCCCGGCTGATCGCGATGATCGAATCGATCGACGACGAACCCGAAAAGCTGTGCTGCAGTTCCAGGCCCGTTCCCGAATCGATCAGCGATCCTGGTGGCCCGCATCTCGAGGCCGTGCTGGGCATTGTCGATGTCGAGGCGATCCGGGCGCGTCGACTGAAGGTCGTGCTCGATTGCAATCACGGATCCGGTGCCGTGCTGGGACCGGATCTGCTCGAAGAACTCGGTTGCGAAGTGTCCGTGCTGGGAGACACGCCCGACGGCCGGTTTGAACATATGCCCGAGCCACTCGAGGAGCATCTTGGCGGATTGTGTCGGGCCGTCGTCGAATATCAAGCCGATGTTGGGTTTGCCCAGGATCCGGATGCCGACCGACTGGCGATCGTCGATGAAACCGGACGCTATATCGGGGAGGAATTGACGATGGCCCTGGCGACTGATCGTGTGTTGGCAACGCGGCCGGGTCCGGTTGTCGTCAACGGTTCCAGTAGCCGGGTGACGCACGATGTCGTGGCCCGTTACCCGGGAAGTTCCTTTCACCGGTCACATGTCGGTGAGGCCAACGTCGTGGCGAAGATGGACTCTGTCGATGCGGTCCTGGGCGGAGAAGGCAATGGCGGAGTGATCGATCCACGTGTCGGCTGTATCCGTGACAGTTTTGTCGCGATGGCGTTGGTGCAGGAAGGGCTGGCGATCGAGAAGTGCCGATTGTCGGAGTGGGTTGACGGATTTCCGGTCTACGCAATCGTCAAGCAGAAGGTCCCCTGCCCCGCCGAGCGTGTGGCCGACGCCGTGGCCGTGCTCGGCGAACTGTTCGACGATGCGAGAGTGACCGCCGGCGACGGATTGCGGTTGGATTGGGACGACCGATGGGTCCAGGTTCGAGGCAGCAACACCGAGCCGATTGTCCGGGTGATTGCCGAGGCACCCGAGGAAGCGGTGGCACGCGGGTTGTGTGAGACCGCAATGAACCGGATCCGCACAATGCTCTAGTTGTCAACAGGCGTGTCGAGACGGTCTTGAGGCACTCGAGCATCCCCGCTTTCTGGGCCCCAGCGCTTTCCACGTCAATCAGATGACAATGCTGCCGCCAGTGCATCGGGGTCATAAACGCAGCCACCCCACGTTCCGCCGGCCAGTTGCTGCAACAACGCCCAAAGTCGCGTTTCCGGTGGCAGATCAGGATCGGCGGCGAGTTCGGCGGATTGTTTCCGGGCGGCCAGGCGTTTGGCACCCTGCTGAGCATCGAATCGCTCTTCGCCCTCGCCGACGAAGTCGACGCGGCCGGAGAGTTGGTTGGTATCGATCGAGATCTGGATGATGTCGTCGTCACGAAGTTTGCCGATCGGGCCTCCGGCGAGTGCTTCGGGGCCGACGTGACCGATGCAGGCCCCGGTTGAAACGCCGGAAAACCTGGCATCGGTGATCACTGCAACATGCTTGCCGAAGTCCAGGTAACGCAGGGCCGCAGTGATCTGATAAGTTTCTTCCATTCCCGCACCCAGCGGGCCACGACAGATCAGGACGATGATGTCACCTGCCTGGATCGGTCGTTCGGACTGCCCCTTGATTGCAGCGATCGCGGCCTTCTCGGTGGTGAACACCCGGGCCGGGCCAATTTTGCGATAGACGCCGTCGTCATCGACGACGTCTGGGTCGATGGCGGTGCTCTTGATCACCGAACCTTCCGGTGCGAGGTTTCCGACGGGGAATGTGACCGTACTGGTCAGGCCTCGTTGGCGGGCGTCGTCGGGCGAGAGGATCACGTCGTCGGGGTCGACACCATCTCGGGACGCGAGCAGTTCGCGGACCTGTTGTCTCCGAGGCGAGTTCTCCCACCACTCGAGTGACTCGCCCAGAGAACGGCCGGTGACAGTGGTTGCGTCCAGATGCAACAGTTCCAGATCTCGTAGCTGAAGCATCAGTTCGGGGACGCCACCGGCGAGAAAGAAACGGATGGTGGGATGCCCGACGGGACCGTTGGGCAGGACGTCGACCAGTCGTGGGACGCGGCGGTTGATCCTGTTCCAGTCATCGACGCTGGGCCTTGAAAGGCCGGCGGCAAAGGCAACTGCCGGCAGGTGCAGCAGCAGGTTGGTCGACCCACCGCAGGCGGCATGCAGGACCATGGCGTTTTCGATTGCCTGTTCGGTGACGATCTCGCTGACACCGATGTTTCGGTCAGCCAGTTGCGCGAGCGCCCGGGCGCTACGAATGGCATTGTCGATCCAGATGGCTTGCCCGGAAGGGGCAAGGGCTGCGTGCGGCAGGGTCATGCCCAGTGCCTCGGCAATCACCTGCGAGGTGCCGGCGGTCCCCAGGAACTGGCAACCGCCTCCCGGTGACGCACAGGCGCGGCAGCCGACCTCGGCAGCGTGTTCGAGTGAAATCTCGTCGTGTGCGAAGCGTGCGCCGATCGATTGGACCTTGCCCGCATCCTCTCCCTGCTCCGGCGGCAGCGTGACGCCTCCGGGGACGATGATCGTCGGCAGCTGATGATGAGAGGCCAGAGCGATCATCATCGCTGGCAGTCCCTTGTCACAGGTCGCCACGCCGAGCACACCGCCGCGAGTCGGCAGCGAGCGGATCAGCCGGTTCAGGACCATGGCGGCGTCGTTGCGATACGCCAGGCTGTCCATCATCGCCGTCGTTCCCTGTGAGCGGCCATCACAGGGATCACTGACAAAAGCGGCAAACGGGAGTTTCTCGAGCCGGTCGAACTCACGGGCCGCCGACTGCATCAACAGACCGACTTCCCAATGACCGGTGTGGTAGCCCAGGGCAATCGGCTGCCCGTCGTCACCGCGGATTCCACCGAGCGTGCCGAGGATCAGAAACTGCTGCCGTGTCAGCTGCTGGGGATCCCATCCCATGCCGGCGTTTTGGGTCATGCCGAAGATGTCGCCGCTGGGGCGGTTCCGCAGCATATCGTCGGAAAGCGGGAGGGCGCCCTCGGGGCCGGGAGCTGCCGTACGGATGTCGAGGAGCCCCGGATCGTCTGAGTCCATCAACTCGGTCAGCGACAATGGCATCAGGCCGAATCCGCCAGGAAGGGAAACAGCCGGCCGATGGCCTCGTCATCGAGAGCCGCGCCATATTCACACGGTTCGAACGCCTCGATCCACGACATCGCCCCACCCTGCTCGGCGCCGTACTGGTCGACGAGCAGGTCACGGTGTCGATCGGCGCGGGGCGCAATCCAGTCGTGGTATTTTTGTTTCACGTAATCGCGGCGGCCGGCTTCATCGTCGGGGACCACGTCGTCGGGCCACATGTTGTGCGGCAGCCATTCGAAGAACTGGCTGGTGTGGCAACACAGCATCGAGACAACCGAGTCGATGACCGGCTCGACGTTGACGGCAATTGTCGGGGAGAACGGATAGGGCCGCGTGAATCCGTCAGCCAGGTAGGCTATCACCGGGTTGGTCGTCATCGCCGGTGTGTCGGCAGCGACGGCCGGCACCGTCACCATGTAGGCGGCGTCGCAGACCAGGATCCCGGTGTAGCGATGGTCGGGGTGATAGTCGTTGGGGCGATGAGTGAGCACCAGGTCCGGAGATTCGCGGCGGATCAGGCGGATCAGTTGCAGGCGAGCCTCGAGTGTCGGTTCGAGCCCGCCGTCGGGATGATCGAGCACGTCATAACGAATGCCAATCGCGGCGCCGGCGGCAGCCGCCTCCTGGCGACGCACCTCTGCGAGACGGTCTCCGGCGATCTCGTGATGTCCTGAGCGTCCGTCGGTCATGCTGACGAAGGTCACCGAATGTCCCCGCTGCTGCCACAACACGGCGGATCCTCCCGCCGAGAGGTCGCAGTCGTCGGGGTGAGCGCCGATGACGAGAATTTTCAGTGGAGCAGCCATGAGGGATCGGCCAAATGTCGTGCGGGTCGAAACTCTACTTTTAACGCTGCTGGCATCGATTCACAAACCAGATCGGTTTCT
The DNA here is from genome assembly GCA_002726205.1 of Planctomycetaceae bacterium. Taxonomy (GTDB): domain Bacteria; phylum Planctomycetota; class Planctomycetia; order Planctomycetales; family Planctomycetaceae. The sequence continues at coordinate 38,681 of PBSL01000011.1, forward strand.
GGAGGATCGGCTGGGACATATAATCGAGATGAGGGAGTGAATGATTCTCGACAAGTGCGGCCAACGGAGATGTAGGGAGCATGTCGAAGGGTGTTGCGGAAGAAACGACCGGCGTCGCTGAAGATCCCCTGGATCTGATGGACGAAATCGATGTGTTGAAACGTGAACGGGACACGTCGATCCTGGCCCATTATTACGTCGATGGTGAAATCCAGGACGTGGCCGATTTCACCGGGGACAGTCTCAAGCTGGCCCGCGACGCCACTCGTGTCGAGACCTCGAAGATTCTCTTCAGTGGTGTCCATTTCATGGCCGAAACGGCCAAGATGCTCAATCCAGACAAGACCGTGCTGATTCCCGACCTGCAGGCGGGGTGTTCATTGGCCGAGAGTTGCAACGCCGGGGCACTGGCGGCCCGCCAGGAGCAGCTCAGGGCCGAGGGACGGGATTTTCAGACGGTGGCTTACATCAACACGTCGGCGGCCGTGAAGGCTCTCTGTGATTGGATCGTGACCAGTGGGAATGCCCGGGAGATCATCGAAGAACGGGTGCCGGCCGACAAGGAAATTCTCTTCGTCCCCGATCAACACCTCGGACGGTATCTGCAAGAGGTGACCGGTCGCGAGCTGATTCTGTGGCCGGGGGCCTGCATGGTGCACGAGATCTTCAGTCTGCAGGATCTGAACCGGGCCCGTCGAAACAACCCCGAAGCGGTCGTGATTTCGCACCCCGAGTGTCCTCAGAACATTCTCGAGATCAGTGACATCATTGGTGGCACCGAGATGATGCGGCGGCACGTGGTCTCGGTCGAACCTCCGACGACGTTCCTGGTGGCGACCGAGGCGAACATGATTTACGCGCTCGAGCAGTCGGCACCTCGGCATACGTTTGTTCCCGTGCCCGGCATCCTGGCGTCAACCGGGGAAACCTGCGCCTGCAACCGGTGCCCGCACATGGCGTTGAATACGCTGACAGCGGTTCGCGATTGCCTGCGTGAATGTGAGCCCGAAATCACCTGGCAACCCTACTTTGATGTTGCCCGCGACGTGGTGGTTCGCAGCCTGCTCGACTGATCGGCACAACCGCTACCATGCACTCTGCTGGTCCGGTGTACTCTCTGCAATCGGACGGAGTTCTCCAACCGAGCGGTCCCACCACTACGGAATGATCGGTCTCCGGCGAATTCCGAGGAACTCCAGGCCCGTTGGCGTCGATACTCGACATCGGTGCCGCCCGCTCGCAGGTGCATGACGAAAAGGCGCATCGCGACATGATCCGAGGATCAAAATCATGTACAGCAGAGTCCATGTGGGCCTGAGTCGGCAGGTTGTGTTTTCGTTCGGAGTGGCATTGATCCTGATCTGCGGTTCAGCAGTCGGTCTCACCGCAGCTGATGCCCAGGAAAAGTCTCCCCAGCTCAACCTCTGGATCATCAGCAGCAGGCAGTGTCCGCTGGGGACGAAGGTGATCCAGGGGGCGACCTTTGACTACCTGAAATGCCATCGGGACCGAAAAATGTCGGTTGTGGACGAAAAGCAGTTCCACGATTCCCTGGTTCCCGGAGCCCCTGTGTGTATGGTCGTGCACGGCAGCTTCGTCAACTGGAACGACGTGGTGACTGACGGACTGCTGACTGCCGCCTGGCTGCGAGCGGCGGAACCGAACCGCCCGCTCAACGTCGTCGTCTTTTCCTGGAAGAGCACCGGGCCGTTCACGCTGGCGACACCGCGATTGATCTTTACCGCCCTGCCGCAGATCGACGCCGGCGTGCTGGGCCGCCGCAGCGCGTTTGCCGGGCTGTACCTGGCCCGCCTGATCACCGATCTGCCGGCCGGACACTCGGTCAGCCTGTTTGGGCACAGTCACGGGTCACGGACAGTGGTCGCGGGATTGCATGTCCTGGCCGGTGGCCAGGTCCAGGGGTACGTGCTCGCTGATCCGCCCAAACAGAAACGGAGAATGCGAGCCGTGCTGGCGGCCGCCGCGATGGATCATCACTGGTTGAATCCCGACCAGAGATATGGTCGGGCGTTGGAATCTGCCGAAATGCTGGTCAATCTCAGAAACCACCGCGATACGGTGTTGCGGATCTATCCCTTGAGGCATCCGTTCTCCAACCGTGCCCTGGCGATCGCTGGTTTCACCGCCCAGGATCGCATGGTGATGGGTAGGCGATCCGATCGCGCCAGCGAGATCGATGTCAGTGGCGTGGTCGGAACGCTGCATGGCTGGGCCGCATACTACACCCGACCGGTGATCTCCCGCTCGATCGCCGATCAGGTGCACTTTCTCGAAAAGAAATCTGGTACGGCCACTTCGATCGAGGACGCGACGCGGGAGACGAGCTTCCGTTAGGATGCCGGACAGTTGGGCAACATCTCGAAACCGCGAAGATCCCTGCCATGACAACAGACTCTTTGCCGTCCCGGTTGCGTGGCTATGATCGCCACGAGAGTTACGAGTGGAATTACGCCAATGCTCCGGACGTGGCCGGGATCGCGTTGGCCGAGATCCCCGGTGACTGGACATTCTGTGGTCGCCCCTGTGCCTCGCCACTGGGAATGCCCGCCGGACCGCTGCTCAATGGCCGCTGGATTCTCTACTACGCGTCGCTGGGTTTCGATGTCCTGACCTACAAGACCGTTCGCAGTGTGGAACGGTCTTGTTACGACCTGCCGAACCTGCAGCCGGTCGTGAGCGGTTCGCTCCGCGGCGATGAAACCGAGGTGCCCGCCTGCGATGAGATGAGTGGGAGCTGGGCCGTTTCCTTTGGCATGCCCTCGCAGTCTCCAGAACAGTGGCGCCGTGACATCGAGTGGACCCGGCGAGAGTTGCCCGCGGAAAAACTGCTGAACGTCTCGGTCGTGGCGAGCATCGAGGACGGCTGGACGATTGATGACACGGCCGATGACTATGCCCGCTGCGCCCGCTGGGCGGTCGAAAGCGGAGCCGACAGTGTCGAGACGAATTTCAGTTGTCCAAACGTCAACACTGCCGATGGACAGCTTTACCAGGTTTCCGCAGATGCGGGGATAGTGGCGGAACGGGTGCGGGAAGCTGTCGGAACGACGCCGTTTGTGATCAAGGCCGGACACGTGACCGAGGCAGCACAGGCTGAAGAACTGCTTGCTGCCGTTGCCGGGCATGTCGATGCGATCGCGATGACCAACAGTGTTGCAGCCAGTGTCCGCCGCCCCGACGGCACCCGCGAATTCGATGGTCAACGACGCGGGATTTGCGGCGCGGCCACGCGTGAAGCCTCGCTCGAGCAAACCCGCTTGTTTGCCGGGCTGGTCGAATCGGGGAAACACGACGTGTCGCTGATTGGAGTGGGCGGTGCGGCATCAGCTGCCGATGTCGAGGACTATCTTACCGCCGGTGCCGAATCGGTCCACATTGCAACTGCGGCGATGGTCGATCCCCTGCTGGCCCAGACGATTCGTTCCGAGTGGGTTGACCGACAGGGTCGCTAGAGGGGCGGCTGACTGTTCTCGGTTCGCATCGACCTGTTGAGTCCCGCGGAACGGCAATCTGTTACCGTGCGGGTTCACATCACTCACCGAAGCAAACGACCATGCGAGCGTATTGCCTGTTCCTGACCCTGGCCCTGATGACCCTGCCAGCTGATGCGGCGGGTCAACCGAATGTCGTGTTTGTCCTGGCCGATGATCTCGGCTGGGGGGAACTGGGCTGCTACGGCAACGGGTTCAACCAGACACGGCACCTGGATCGGCTGGCGCGGGACGGGATGCGGTTCACCCAGGCCTACGCCGCGGCGCCGGTCTGTTCGCCTTACCGGGCGGCGTTTCTGACCGGCCAGTACCCGGCCCGGATCGGCATCCTCGACTACTTGCGGCCCAATTCCGCCAATGCACTTTCGACACGACACGTCACGCTGCCGGAGCTGCTGGGTCGGCGTGGGTACGCCACGGGCATGATTGGCAAGTGGCACCTGACCGGCTACAGGTTTCACGGTGCCGAGTACGAGATCAAGCCCCGCGAGCACGGCTTTGCCTGGGACTTTGCCCGGGAGGTGAAAGGTGTCGGTAACGGGGCGAACTTCTGGCCGTATGTCTTCCGGAAACAACCGATCCGCTGGATCGATATTCCCGACAACCGACTGGGGAAGAACGAGTTCCTGGTCGACCGGATGAATCACGAGGCTGTCGACTTCATCGAACGCAACAAGGACCGGCCGTTCTTTCTCTACCTGAGCCATTACGCCCCGCACTCGATACTCAACGGCAAGCCGGAGCTGGTGGACAAATATCGCCAGAAACATCGACCGGGCAAGAGTACCCGTCAACGATGTTACCTCTGCCAGGATCACGGACGTGGGGGCGATGAGCTGAATCACTGGGCCGGCGATCACAACCCGCACCTGGCTGCGATGCTGGAGAGCATCGATGACGGGGTCGGGATGATCAGGGACAGGCTGGAAAAGTTGGGTTTGTCGAAGAAGACGATCTTCGTCTTCACCAGCGACAACGGGGGAGAAACCAACGTCACCTCCAACGCTCCGTTACGCGGCGGCAAGAGTGAACTGTACGAGGGCGGGCTGCGGGTGCCACTGATCGTGCACTGGCCCGGGCAGGTTCCGATGGGGGCCGTCTCGCACACACCGACCGTCAACGTGGACTTCTATCCGACATTGCTCGAGGCGACCGGTACCAAGCGGGATCCGGCACACGTCGTTGATGGCCGATCGACACTGTCCACCTGGAAAGGGGGCACGGTCAAGACGAAAGAACGAGCTCTGTATTGGCACTACCCGCTGGACCGGCCGCATTTTCTCGGCGGTCGGTCGGCCGGAGCGATTCGCGAGGGGGACTGGAAGCTGATCGAATTCTTCGACACCGGAAAAAGTGAGTTGTACTCGCTCTCGGCCGATCCTTCCGAGCGCCACGATCGGTCGGCCGAACAGCCCGACGTTGTTGATAGTCTCAAGGGCAAGCTGGTCGCCTGGCGGGATTCGGTGGGGGTTCGCCGTGCCTCGCCGCCGCTGCTGGCCCAACCCCGGCAGCTCTACTTTGCCGACCACTTCTCGCCGGGACAGGTCAGCTCGCGCTGGGCCTTTTCGGGAGACTGGTCGGTCGAGCAAGGAGTCCTGCAACGGGGAAAGACCGCAAGCCGAACCACTCGTATCCGCCTGAAGCAGACAGAGTACCGGGACGCGGTGATCCGTTTTGACTTCCAGTTTCGCCAGGCGCGAGACATTCGCCTCGTGACCGGCGGCAATGGTTCCTACAACGCGGTGGTCCACATTCGACGTGATCACTTCTATGTTCAGACGGCCCTGGACAAGAGCGGACCGTACTTCCCGTATCGGCACGGCGAGTGTGCCTACATGTTCCAGCCTGATCGCTGGTACACGATGACCGTCGAGTTCATCGGAGATCAACTGGTGGCTCACGTCGACCGAGATCACCTTGCGTATGCCCGGCACCCGATCCTGGACAAGCAACGACGTTACCTGGCGCTGCAGGTGGACCAGTTTCCGGCGGCCTTCGACAATATCCAGGTCTTTTCTGCGGCAAAGCATCGCGAGCAAGCCGGGAACCTGGCTCACATCCAGGCGCTCTCGGGCAAGTATCCGGTCAAGAAGACACTCGAGGAACAACTAGCGATCCAGAAGAGAAATGCGCACGAGCGTCTCTACCGTGGTGACGCGGAATACCGCAGGCTCGTCAAACGGGTCGATGCCCTCGATGCACAGAACAAACGGATTTACCCGGACGTATTCCGCTCACACAAGGAATTCCGGAAAGAGATCGGTTCACTACGTAAGAAGCTGCATGCCGAGGATCCCCGATACAAGGAAATGCTGTTTGCGACTTTTCGTGCCCGCCGTGCGATCGATGAGTTCCTGGTTTCCAGGAAGCCCGAGGTTGCCGATCTTCCCGACAGCCGACGTCTGCGTGAAATCCAGCAATTGAAGCGACAGTTCCAGAAGGACAAGGGATATCTGGAACTCGTTGCCCGTCGGGATGCCGCCCAGCGAAATCTGGAGCGGAGCTATCCGAAGCTCTTTGTGACCAACCAGCAGATCACAGAGTTTCGCCGGACCCGTCGGCAGGATTTCAAGAACGATGCGAGATTCAAGAAACACGTTGATCAGCGAGCGGCTGCTTGGCGGGCACAGCAGGCCTACCTGTTCGAACATGACAAACAGCTGGCCGAACTGCAGCGACGCGTGACCGACAAGAATACGCCTTGAGCTTGGCCTGCCCGTCAACGTGATTGCCACATGTGCGTTTGAGCACAAAAAGACAGCCAACCGGCTGAAAAAGAGCCGGTTGGCTGAAGGTGCGGCTGAGTACCCCCTAGGGGATTTGAACCCCTGTCTCAGGACTGAGAATCCTGCATCCTAGGCCACTAGACGAAGGGGGCCTGACCGCAAGTCACTGGAGTTTAGTCGTTTGCCCGGATTCGTGCGAGCGTGCCTCTGCCGCGGTCGTTGATGTGCCGACGGGAATAGCCCGGGCCTTGGCGACGGTCTCCAGGACGTGTGTCGTCCATTGCCGGTCGTTGGGATCAACGACAAGCACGTTGAAATCGTGTTGCTTTGCTTCGATGGCCACTCCCGGCAAATCGTCGATGTGCAGGTCAATGCCGAAGATCGGCGGCAGTTTCGTTGGAACCATCGGCAGTGACAGGCGGCTGACCGCACGCTGATGTGTTGCCTGGTTGATTACCTGCTCGATCCGGACACCGTAACACCTCAGCCAGCAACGAACAGCAAACCGGGAACGGTGCGATGTCGTATAGATCGCGATCTCGTGACCTGCAGACTGCAGTTGCTGCAGCAAGGCGACCGTTCCCTGTCGCAACGGGTCCGGCAGCCATCGCCGCAGCAGTCGAGGCACGCGATTGGCCTCACGCGGAACAGTGCCGTCCTGGCAGATCAGGGTATCGTCAAGATCGAACGATATCTTCATCGGTTCAATGCCCTGGTCCCGAAACCATGTCCGTCGATTGCTGCTGAGTGGGCCCAATCCATGGCCCGGCCCGCTGCTCCTCTAATCAGCAGCGTCGTCGGTCGAGCCTTCAAACTCGACAGTCACCGAGGTCGAAAGTCCGCCTCGTGGCGTGTATTCGGCGACGATCGACATCCAGCGAGGAGCCAGGGTGGCGACAAGGTCGTCGAGGATGCGGTTCGTGACATCCTCGTAGAAAGCACCGTGGTTGCGGTATTGCTGCAGGTAGAACTTCAGCGCCTTCAACTCGTAGCACTTCTGGTCGGCAACATAGCTGATCGTAAGCGTCCCGAAGTCGGGCTGGCCGGTTTTCGGGCACATCGACGTGAATTCCGGACAGACCGTTTCGACCACGTAGTCACGGTCGGAGTACGGATTGTCGAAGGTCTCGAGGAGATCTCGTGACGGTTCGGTCATGGAATCGAGTCGGCCGGAAGAGTGGTCAGGGCATCCATTCGGGTCAGCGGCCGGTTGAGTTGATCGCAGGAAAAACCGAACTGGACAACGTGCTGCCCAGAGGACTGGCCGCGAAGCGTCAGCACGATCGTCGAGGTGGCGCCGGCAGCAATCGGCTTTCCTTCACCCGGTGTCAGTTTGAGACTGCCGGGTGTGTCGCCAGCTTCCTTGGTGGCGCCGGTGACTTTGATCAGTTCCAGCGTCGTCGGCAGGACAAGCTCCAACCGGTTGCCGGTGATGGGTGCCGTACCCCGGTTGGGCAGTTTGACAGTAACATCGAACGTCTCCCCGGCGACCGCGGGGGATTCCAGGCCACTGATTGTCAGACCCGGAGCGGCAAAGCCAAAGGTCTTGATCGGATGCGATGACGAGGCGAGGGTCTTGCCGCTGGAGGTCAGCCGGACAAGGCTGGTCATCGTCTTGCCGAGCTGGCGAGGTTGCACGGCCACGGCAAAGGTCGTGGTGCTGCCGGCGGCCAATGTCGGTAGCAGCCAGGTGACCCGACCGTTGACGGGGTCATAGTCGGCGGTCCCGGTTGCGTTCAGGTAGTCGATCCCCGGCGGCAGTGTCTGGATGAGGGTGGCCGGACCGATTGGTTCCGTCGACGTGTTGGTGACGGCAATCTTGAATGAGGTGTTGCGGCCGACGGCCGATTCCTTGGGGATCGTCTGTTCGATCTTTACCGCGGGAGGCGCGGCCACCTCGATGGTGTCTTCATCCTGGGCGACGATTGCCTTGCCGTTTGCCAGGGTCGCGAGGTTGACCGCCTGCCCGGCGGCCTTGGCCGTGACCTTCAGGACCACGACTCTTGACTCTCCGGAAGCCAGTGTTGGCAGTGGGTATTCGAGGTCATTACCGGCGGGATGGCTGAGCTGGGCGGGGATGACATTGCGAAGGACGATTCCCGACCGGGTCGCCTGGCCCTTGTTGGTCATCGTGAATTTCAACGTCACCACGTCGCCGATCTTGGCCTGCTTTGGTGCGGCGACGGTCAACTGCAGCGTGGGATCGATGGTCTTGGGAGAAGCGACCTCGACCTCGGCCTCGGCAGGCGCCGAGGCGTCGTCCTCGATCTGGATGACGACCGATGTCCGGGCAGCGAAGCGTACCGTGGCCGAACTGCCAATCGGGCCGGGCACGGTGGGGATGATACGGACTTTGATGATCTTTTCGGCACCCGCTGACAGTGATCCCAGGGACCAGCTCAGAACGTTTTCGGCGATCTCGGCCTGCGGCAAGGTTCCGGTCAAACGGGCCCCGCGTGGGATCCGGTCTTCGACGACAATCGAATCAACGGTCGTGGTTCCGCTGTTATGAACCAGGATCGAATAGATCAGGGGCTGGCCGAGCTTGGCACTACTGGGCGCGGTCTTGGCAATCGTGAGTTGCGGTTGCTGTTTCCCGATCGGAGCACCGGCGTCGATCGTCGCAGTGCCCTGGAGAGGATGTTCAACGATGGCTGCTGGCTGTGCTGGATCGGCTGCCGCTGGTGTGGTCGACGCGGGCTTGGCGGCGTCGGGCGTGACCGCCGAGGGAGTGTCCGGAAGCACTTTCGCGGTGGGGGGAAATGATGGGATGTCAGTTATCGCAGGTGGTTGTGGCAGGTCGATTACACGGGCCGGAGCCGATTGGGGCGGCGTTGACGATGCGGGAGGGGGAATCGTGGTGGTTGCCGGTTGAGATGCGGGAACCACAGTCGGCGGGTCGAGTGCCGGGGCCGCGACGCTCTCCTGGGGCGCAAGCCGCGGCGGAGTGATCGGTGGTGCCGCCGGGAACCCGGTGGTCGGTGGAGCTGCGAGATCGCTACCGGATTTCGGCGGCGAATCGGTTCCATTGGCGGGCTGGATCGACGGGGGAGGAACGGCTGTCAGATCAGGCGGTGTGGAGGGGAATCCGGTGGGATCCGGTGTCAGTGCCGCGGGCGGTTGATTGCGAGCGGGGAATGACTCCAGCGACGGGGGTTGGGCGATGTCGGCAATCGATGGGGAAGCCGGGGGAGCCGAAACAAGCGACGTTGTCGCGTGCGGTGAAGCTGCCGGCACGACCACGCCGGGCTCTTCCTGGAAGGCGGCTATCGTCTCGGGGGTGTCAAACCCTTCGGGTTCTCCCAGGTCGAAGTCGTCACCGGTTGTGCCCGGAACGCCGGTTTGGGTTGCGCCCTCGGCCGCGGGAGCCTCCCGCAGGCCTCGCTGGACTTGCATCACCACCAGGGTGCTGAGCAGGATGACGCAGAGCAGGCCGGTAAAAATCGAGAGGGTCTTGAGCATGGGATTCCCTTCCCAACTGCACGGGGAACACGCCACCACGTCAATTACGCAGGACGCCGAATTGCCTCGCTTGAGACAACGAAAAAGTAACAAATCGCGGGTCGGCAGCCTAGGCGAGTTTCACTGATATTCTCGCCGATCGTTGTGGCCGGTTCGCCTAATCGCCCGGCGTTGGCGGTTCGGTCTCGATGTCGTACCAGGCCATTGCCCGATCCATCGGCTCGATCCGCAGCACGACCGTTCCGTCGCGGAAAATTCGTACCGTGCCCGTTGATTCTGAGACGGCGATGGCGATTGCTCCGGTGTTCTTCGAGATCGCCGCGGCAGCCCAATGCCGCGCTCCCAGGCCCTTGGTCAGCGACAGGCCACTGGCGGGGGCGTTGAGAATCCGGCCGGCGGACTGGACGATCCCCTCGGCGGAGATGATGAAGGCCCCGTCGAGCTGGGCGATTTCCTTGATGCTCTCCCGGACCCGCGGACTGCGGATCTGCCGTTCCCTTTGAGGGTATCCCCTGAAGTTGTCATGCACGGCTTCATGGGAAAGCGGAAGAACTTTCCGGTGATTGCCGACCACGAACATCGTTCCCACCGGCTTGCCTTCTCGTCCCTCACGTCCGATTTCCACGGCCAGGTCGACGACCGATCGCAGGGTCTCGAGCGGGACCTTGGTTTCGAGTCGTTGCAGGTCGCGGGACGTCAGTCGGGTGAGGTGGTCGGCAAGGTTGATGACACTGATCGAATCGATCCTGTCTCGCTCGTAGCCGGAATACAGGGCGACGATCGTGTCACCCGGCTGCAACAGGTCGTCGGCAATTGCCTCGAGTAACGCCTGGCTGAGCTGCACCTGGCGGGTTTCCGAGGCCGAGAGCAACGGGACGAGGGCGATGTCGTCGGCGGTTGCGGCTCGCTGAACATCGGGCTTGCTGCTGGCAACGAGCAGTCGGACCCGCTTGAGTTTCTTGCGGATCTCCTCGAAATCGTAAGGAAATTCCGCAAGCATCACGATTGCAGTCGCATCGGTCTGCATCACGACACGCCGGGCCGCTGCCAGGAGTTCGGCAACCGTGGGAGAAAGGGCCTTGCGTTGCATGCCGTCACCGAAACAGGCGAACCGGTGGGCGCACAGCCTGTGCTGCCCTCAACCTCCAGTGTAGACGAAAGCCGGGCGCGGTCAATCGCCCTCGGAGAGCACCAGTTCGTGCGTCGTCTTGGCCGTCATCAACGTGTCGTCCCCAAACGGTCCCACCAGGGTGCTGTCGATCCGTGTCGTTTTGGAAATCAGCAGGCCGCGGCGGATATCGAACACGACAGTGCCCGAGGAGACGACCTGGATCAACTGCGCCAGGATTCGCCGATCGGTGACCGGGGTCAATTTCACGGTCTTCCAGGTGATCGTGGCCTTCGAGTCGGCGACTTCGTCCAGCGTGTAAATCCGCTTGATGGCGATTCGTCGCTGTTGACGATCCGAATCGATCGCTGTCACGTGGAATGCCTCGTCCCAGGCGGCACCCACGCCAACGGGAACGGCCGGCAGGGGGACCAGAAAACTGCGATTCACCAGCGACTTTGACATCGAGGTGAACGTGGAACCCGGGTTGGCCTTTAGCCAGGTCTTGCTGACCGAAAGCACCTTCAGCAACTTGCCGGAGGTCCCAAAACGGCTGCGGGCAATTGGCCGACCGATCGTCTGCAGCAAAGGTCGGAAATCACTGGGACACTTGTCGGGGTCGGCCGTGCTGTCAACGTGAATCGGAGGATCGGTTCCCTTTTGAGCGTGGATCTTCACCCGGTCGACAACCGTCTCGACCAACCCCTGTCCCCGGTCATCGACAGTGAGCACCCGGTAGTGCTTGCGCGTCTCGCGGTTGTTGAGGATCCGGACGCTCTTTTCGCCCTTGCGGACCTGGATGCTGCTGTTGAATCGATCGTCGTAGTGCACCGCCTGTTTCGCGGTGAACTTGAACGCCAGTTGCCAGACCGGAGCCGCCGATTTCGCCTTGTTGCCGTCACCTGCCGCACGCAGCGACGGGCACAACAGCAGGGCAATGACAACGATCAGGCAGGCACGTCGGAACGGGATGAGCACGACCGGGGGCTCCTGGCGGGGACAATCGCGCGGAAGCCTAGCAGATCTGCTACCAGCCTGGGGAGAGCGATTCTGCGATGCGGACGAGAATCCGGCCGGATCGTTGGTTTCCAGTCCAGGGGCGTTATCGTGCCCTGGCTCGGGTTTGGCCGCTCCAGCCGAGCTTGTTTCGCAGCGCCGAGTAGTAGCTGTGCCCTGGCACCCGCGCCAGTTGAAAGGCGAGTTCGGAGCGGACGACGTGAATCGTGTCACCGGACACAAACCCGCGTTGAATCTGACCGTCAACAACAAGCATCACTCCATCGGGGACATTGGTCATCTTCAGCGTGTACTTTCGATCGGCGCGGTCAACCAGCGGGCGATTGGTGAGCGTGTGCGGATTCAGAGGGGTGACAACGAAGGCCTGAAGATCCTGCCGGAGAATCGGGCCACCCGCCGAAAGACTGTGGGCGGTCGAGCCGACCGGCGTACTGATGATCACGCCGTCGCCGCTGTAGGTCGTGACTTCCTCGCCGTCGATTTCAAGGCAGATGTCCAGCATGCTCAGGCTCGACCCAGCACACAACGCGATTTCGTTGAGACCCGCGATGCTCTCGGTTGTCCCGTCGGCCGCCTCGTGATGGCACTCGAACATCAGGTGCTCGGTGACCCGGTATTGTCGGTTGCGAATAACCGGCAGGTTCTCGCGAAATTCCTCGAGCGAAAGGTCGGCGAGAAAACCCAACCGTCCCAGGTTGACACCCAGGATCGGTCGTTGGGTGGCGGCCAGTTGCCGGCAAGCCCGCAACATCGCTCCATCGCCTCCGAGTACGACGACAAGATCGGATTCCGGGGGCGGGTCGGCCAGGTCTTCGGTCACGGCCGCAGCGACAACTTCGACACCGTCCTGCTGGTCGAGAAAGGCGGAGAGTTCCGTCCAGGCGTCCTGGACACGCGGACTCTGATCGCGGGCCAGGACGATCAACCTTAAAATGTCGTCAGCCATTGCGGTCACCCTTGGGAAATCCCGGCGCGATTGTCCACAATGGTCCCAGCAACGGCAACGCCATCGACCTGTCCGGGTACTCCACGTGAATTACTTTGCCCACGGACTGCGTTTTACCGACAGGCCCTGGTTCCTGGCCGGTACGGCCGTTCCCGACTGGCTGAGCGTGGTCAATCGCCGGGTGAGAATGAGAACCCGTCACGTCACCCCGTTTGCCGACGGGAGCGGCTCGATCCAGGCCGAGGTGGCTGCCGGCGCGTTGCAGCACCTTGAAGATGACCAGCACTTTCATGGGTGTCGCGCATTCGTGGAGATCACCGGAACGATGGCCGTGGACTTCCGGAATCGTTTGCCGTCGGGACCAGGCTACAGGCCGGGGCTGCTGGGGCACATCGCAGCGGAACTGGTGCTTGACGGCCTGTTGATCGCTCGTGATCCGGGCCGGCTGGTTCGATACTACGAGGCTCTTGAAAGGATCGATCCCGTCGCAGTCCAGGACGCGGTCAATCGCATGGCCCGTGGCGGACAGACACAGGATCTGGCCGAGTTGATCAAGCGGTTCCTGTTGCACCCTTTCCTGGGCGACTACACCGACCCCGAGCGATTGTTGTATCGCTTGAATCAAGTGATGCGGCGAATCAAACTGGCTCAACTTCCCCACGACGTGGTTGTGGTGATTGAACGGGGAACTGAATTGGTCGAGTCGAGAGTGACGGAGTTGCTGGGATGGGTGCCGCCAGTCGGGGAAGTTGGCGGCAAACGGGCGGCTGGTTGAACTGGTGTCGCGAGATACTCGCTGAAAGGGGTTAACGATGAAGTACGGAATGAACCTGCTGCTGTGGGCCACCGCGGTGGATGAATCTCATGACGCGGTACTCGAACAGATCAAGGAGATCGGGTACGACGGGGTCGAAATCCCGATTTTCGACCACGATGCGGCCGCCTTCGAACGACTCGGGAACAAGCTCGACGAACTGGGATTGGAGCGGACGGCCGTGACGATTTCGGGGGAGGACGCCAATCCAATTTCTGCCGACGCCAGCGTGCGTGCCGAAGCGGTCACACGGCTGAAAAGTGCCGTCGACATGTGCCGCCTGGCAGGGTCACCGCTGTTGTGCGGTCCGTTTCATTCGGCACTGGGCTATTTCTCGGAGGCCCTGCCGACCGAAGAGGAGTGGCGGCACGGACAGGACACGCTGCGTGAAGTGGCCGACTACGCCGGTGAGAATGGTGTGACGCTGGTGCTGGAGTACCTCAACAGGTTCGAGTTGTACTTCCTGAACTGCGCGGCCGATTGTGCGCGATTCACCCGCGAGGTCGATCATCCTGCACTGAAGATGATGTACGACACGTTTCACGCCAACATCGAGGAGAAAGACATCACCGCGGCGGTGAAGTCGTGCATCGACCAGTGCGTGCACGTGCACATCTCGGAGAATGACCGCTCGACGCCGGGAAGTGGCGGGGTCGATTGGGACACGTCGTTTGCCGCCTTGAAGGAAGTCGACTACGACGGCTGGATGGTGGTCGAGGCCTTCGGTCTTTCGTTGCCCGACCTGGCGGCGGCCACAAAGATCTGGCGGCGGATGTACGAGTCCGAAGAACAACTGGCGACCGACGCCCTGTCGTTCATGAAGAGTCGCTGGGAAGGATAGCGGCGGGTCAGTTGTGTCCCGCTCGGGCGAGGCCGATGTGTGGTCGGGGCAGTCGGGGCCGACGGTTGGGCTGGTGGCTGTGGTTCGATCACATCGATCGGTGCCGGTGTCAACCCGATCGCCAGGAAGCCCAACGTGATCCAGCCGGCCAGGTGTCGGCCCGTTCCCAGCGGGACCGTGTCGTCGGTTGTCGGTGGGTGCTTGGGACCCATCAGCAGCAGCAGGACCAGCAGTACGCTGAACGAGGGGTCGCGGGCCAGCACCATGTAGACGGCTGCAGCGGCCATCAGCGACAAGGCCACGACATGGGCTCGCTTGCCGATCAACGTGTAGAGGATGTGGCCACCGTCGAGCTGCCCGATCGGTAGCAGGTTCAACGCCGTGATGAAAATTCCCACCCAGCCGGCAAAGACCAGGGGATTCAGCAGTACGGTTTGACCGTCTGCCAGTGGGCCGTGCACCCATTCGATCATCCATTGCAGCAGCAACGGGTCGCCGTAGACGAGGATCGGCATGTCCGGGTTCTTCGGCAAGGTGACGACAGTCGACGACTGCAGGCCCCACAAGGTGACCGGTATCGTGACCAGGAGTCCGGCCAGCGGGCCACTGATGGCGATGTCGAACATCGCCCGGCGGTTCGCGTAGCCGGAGGCCTGGACGATGACGGCACCCATCGTGCCAAAAGGTGATATGGGCATCGGGATGAAAAACGGCAGTGTCGCCGGCACCTCGTACCGCTTGGCCTGCAGGAAATGGCCCATCTCGTGGGCGATCAGGATCCCCATCACCGCCGCTGTGAATTCCAGGCCGCTGGCCAGGCAGGCACGAAGGAATTCGGACCTGTTCATTTCCGGATCGATTTCGGCAAGCGCCGCCCCCGCCCATGTCGTGCTGATGCAAGTGGCGATGAACAGGCCGACGGCCAACCGTGGCCGGGTCTTGAGTCGCGGTCTCAATCGCGGCAGTCGAAGCCCGTTGTTGGGGACACCAGCGATCGGACTCACGTCGACGGTGAGTTCATCTTCAGAGGCGGAAAAGTGACCGGGATCAGGCACGAGGTCGGGCACGGGTGAAGGTCAAAAGGGAAGAAGACCGACTGGGGGTCATTGTAGCCGAAAGGACGCGGGCCTGCCGAGGGCCTGCGTGGTTGCCAGTGGCGGCACTTGGCAGGACAATTCCTTACCGAGACAGCCGATCAGTCCCCCCGACTCCTGGAGATCGACCCGATGCGGGTGACCAATGTTGATGTGACCGTCGTCGAGGTACCGCAGGTAGCCCCGATCGCCCCCTACCGCTCTCACGTGCGGACCAGTTCGACGACGATGAGCGCGATCGTCAGGGTCGAGACCGACGAGGGCCTTGTCGGTTGGGGAGAGCACAACGTGAACTTTCTGCCCGAAATCAGTGCCGCGAGAATGCAGTCCGATGCCCGGGCGTGGACGGTTGGACGTGATGCCACCAACCTGGTCGCGTTTCATCGTGACTGCCGACTCGAGACACGGCTGAAGTCGGGGATCGAACTGGCATTGTGGGACTTGAAAGGAAAGGCACTTGGCGTGCCGGTGGTTGACCTGCTGGGCGGCAGGATCCGCGACGAGGTGGAACTGGCCGCCTGCATGGGGATCCAGACCTACGAGCGGGCCGGAGAAATCGCGTCCCATTATGTCGAGGAAGGCTACACGACCCTGAAGACAAAGGCCGGCAGCGACATGCAGGAGGACCTGGAAATGGTCCGCGGTGTTCGCGACGCGGTGGGTGCAAAGCTGAAACTTCGCATCGATCCCAACCGGGCCTATTCGTTGGAGGAAGCCACGCAACTGGGCCGTCGACTTGAAGAGTACGAACTGGAATATCTTGAACAACCGATTCCCGCCGAACCGTTGGCAGAAGCGGCCAGTTTGCGGGCCGCGACCAAAACCCCGATCGCTCTCAACGAGAGCGTCGTGGACCCGGCCAGTGCCTGGGAGATTCTCGACGCGGGGGCTGCCGAGTTCCTGTTGCCCGACACCCATATCGCCGGTGGCATCTGGCCTTGCATCGAGATCGGCCATCTGGCCCACGCCGCCGGCGTGCCGTGCATCATGCATTGTGGACATGACCTGGGACCCAAGACCGCGGCCATGCTCCACGTGGCCGGTTCGTGCCCGGCCTACACCCTGGCTAACGATTCCACCTACTTCGGCCTGGAAGATGACGTGACGCTTGTGCCCTTCGAGATCAAGGACGGCCGGATTGCCGTCCCCGCCGTGCCGGGGTTGGGATGTGATGTCGATCCGGAGAAACTGATCCGTTATCGCGTCGAGTGCTGAAACGAATGCTGAAGAAGAGGTAAAAAACGGTGCGACTGAGAACCATCTTCCTGGGCAACATGTTGCTGTTAGCCACGCCAGTGGCCGATGCGGCCGAAATTCCGGTGACCGGTCACCACGATCGACGACTCGAATCGCTGGATCGGCTGATGACCGGCTTTCTGACTCGTCACAAGCTTCCCGGAGCCTCGCTGGCGGTGACTCGTCACGGTCGCCTGGTTTACGCTCGCGGTTTTGGCCTGGCCGACACCGCCGCTGACGATCCGGTATCGCCGACGAGCTTGTTTCGAATCGCCAGCCTCTCGAAACCGATCACCGCGGTCGCCATATTGCAGCTGGTCGAACAGGGACGGGTTAGCCTGGATGACTCGGTGAGCGCGGTACTGGGGCTCGAACCCACCGTTGATCGCAAGCGACATCAACGTGTGACGATTCGGCAGTGCCTGCAGCATACCGGTGGCTGGGATCGAGGTGTGTCGTTCGATCCGATGTTCCAGTCGGTACGGATCGCGACGGTGCTGGGCACGAAATCCCCGGCGGCCGCCAGCGACGTCATCCGGTTCATGCAACGCTGGCCTCTCGATTTCGATCCGGGCACACGCTACGCGTATTCCAACTACGGCTACTGTCTGCTGGGCCGGGTGATCGAGAAACTTTCCGGCACCAGTTACGAGCGGCACGTCCGCAAACAGGTGTTCAAACCCCTGGGAGTGACACGCGTGCGGGTCGGCCGTTCACAGGCGCAGGGGCGTTTCCCGGGCGAGGTCCGCTATCACGTCGACGGAGAGAAGGTCGGTTTGAGCGTGTTTGCCTCGAACCTCGGACAGCCGGTTTCTCGTGCTTACGGCGCCTGGTATCTGGAAGCGATGGATTCCCACGGCGGCTGGATTGCCTCGGCTGTCGACCTGGTTCGATTTGCCTCGGCGATGGATCGACCGCAGAAGAGCCACCTGCTCAAGGCCGTCTCGATCAAGGAGATGATCGCAGCTCCGCCGGCACCGGTTTCCCGCGAGTCCGACGGCCGCCCTTCGGACGTGTACTATGGCCTGGGATGGTCGGTCCGACAGGTGTCGAAGGGGCGTTGGAACCTGTGGCACACGGGGTCTCTGGCGGGAACCTCCACGCTGCTGGTCCGCCGCCACGACGGCATCAACTGGGCGGTGCTCTTCAATTCCCGCAAGCCATGCAACGGCAGCAATCCGTCCTCGGCCATCGATCCGCTGGTGCACAAGGCCGTCGATGCGGTGAAGGAGTGGCCCGAGAAGGATCAGTTCGACAAACTGCTGTCGGAGGATTGATCCGGCGGGGATAACACCAGCGACATGCGGTTGGCAAGCCGCTCCAGCGCCGGGGAGATGTCGGTGGGCTCGAGATGGACGTTGAGCAGGCTGAACGCGTCCTGGTTGGCCAGCGCCGCCGTCAGGGCCTGGTCGAGTTCGCTTTCGGTGTGAACCTCGAAACCCCAGCCTCCCCCCAGCAGGTCCGGCAGCCGATGGTACTTCCAGTCCAGAATGTCGTTGAAGGGTCCTTCCTGCAGAAAGCGCTCGGTCGTGTAGCCCTTGTTATTGAGCACGATCACGACCGGGTTGAATCCATTGCGCACGGCCGTGGAGAGTTCCATGCAGGTCATTTGGAAGGCACCGTCGCCGACCAGTACGATCGGTCGCAGTCCCGGGTCGGCCACCTGCACCCCGATGGCTGCCGGGATGGCAAATCCCATCGACGTGTAATAGGCCGGGCTGAGAAACTGGGTGTGTCGGGACAGGTTCAAATCGACGGCGCCGAACAGCGAGTCGCCGACATCGGCGATGACGGCCATCTGCTCGTCGAGCATCTGGTTGAGCCGCGTGAAGAGCCTGCGGGTCGTGACCGGCTTGTTGGCCCGGGCCCGGAAGGGACGGTCGGCCGTCCGGCGGCGAGCCGGCAGGGGGCGTCGGACCGGAGCCAGCTTGGCCTTGAGCAGTCCGCCGACGAAATCCGAGAGAACGACATCATGAAAGTGATGATGACGGATCCGCAACGTCTCGCTGGTTGCATAGATGCAGAGGCCGGGATCGAGATTGGCCGTGTAGATGCCCAGGTTGATGTCGGTCATGAACGTGCCGAGCAGGATCACACAATCACTTTGCTCGACGTACCTGCGGATCTTGTCGCGACCCATCGCTCCCTCGTAGACACCGATGAACTGGGGATGGGCCTCGCTGATCACCGATTTGCCCAGCAGCGTTGCGCAGACGGGCAACTGGTGCCGCTCGGCCAGTTTGACGAGCTCCTTTCGCAGTCCGAAACGGTGCATCTCGACACCGGCGATGATGATCGGCCGTGATGCGGAATTGATCAGTGCGGCGGCTTCGCAGAGTGCTTCCTGGAGCGCATCGGGATCGCTTTGCTGAGGATCGACGCGGGTTTCGTGAGGAAACAAGGCCTGCGTGAGCACGCGGTCACGCGGTAGTTCCAGGAACACCGGTCGCTTGTAACGCACCGCGGCATCCAGGCATCGGTCAATGTCGCGGAAGGCCGTGAGGGGATCTTCCAACGAGGCCGAGGCCACCGTGATCTTCTCGAAGACCTCCCGCTGGGTCTGAAAATCTCGCACGCGGTGGTGCAATAACGGGTCGTTGCGGCGTTCGGCGATGCCCGGTGCCCCGCTGATCACGATCACCGGAGATTTTTCCGCATAGGCTCCGGCAATCGAGTTCGTGACGCTCAGGCCGCCGACGCAGTAGGTCACGCACACGGCCCCCAGCCCGTGGACACGGGCGTATCCGTCGGCCGCATAGCCAGCGCAGTCCTCGCGGGTCGTCCCGATCACTCGGATGGGACTGTCCTCGAGCATGCCGTAAAACTGCAGGACGAAGTCGCCGGGAATCCCAAACAGGTCGTCGACACCGTGGTCCTGCAGTCGCTGAATCAGGTAGCCACCAATTGTCTGTGGTCGGTGATTGGAGCCGCGCCGACGGGTGGGTGTCTTTGCCATTGCTGGAACCGTTGTGGGGAGTCCTGTTTCCATCATTGCCGTGTTGCCGTGATCGTCAACCAGTTGTTCCTCGATCGCGATGGCCGGTTCGGATTAGGGTGTCGGCAGAGCCGTGGAAAAGAAGAAGAATCATCGGAATCGCCGGTCGGGGAGTTATGGCGAAAACGGCAGGACACGTGGAGCCGTGGCTTCGAGATTCCGGGGAAGGGACAATAGCTGTTAGAATGCCCGGATGATCAGCCAAATAGGTCCTGTCGTTGTGAGTCGCCTGGGCGCGGTCGTGGTTGCCGTGCTGTTCGGGGCTGCCGCGACGTCGGCGGCCGATCCCACGGCAAAGCAATTGGAAGCTCGCGTCCGCGCGATCTTCAAAAGCCATTGCCTGGTGTGCCACTCCGGAACCAAGGCCAAGGGAGAGTTGACACTCTCGAACCGGGCGGGGTTGGTCAAGGGAGGGGAATCGGGTCGAGTGATCTCACCGGGTCGGCCCGAGCAGAGTTCGCTGTTCGAGCATGTCGGAGATGGCTCGATGCCCCCGGCAAGAGACAAGCGGTTGGCCAAGGCCGACGTCGAGACGATCCGGATGTGGATTCTTCGTGGAGCCCCCTTCGGCAAGGGGGGACGTTTGCCGACGGCAGTCAGCCAGCACGACACCTATCCGATCCTCCAGCTGCGCTGCGTGGTGTGCCACGGGGGACGTGTCCGTAATGCCGACCTGGACCTGAGAACCCGCGAGTCGATTCTCAAGGGAGGCAAGTCCGGACCAGCAGCCGTGGCAGGACGTCCCGGCGAGAGCCTGTTGCTGAAGAAGATTCACGATGGATCGATGCCGCCACGCCGCCGCGTCGTCGAGGTCAGCATCAAGGTGATCGAACCTGCCGAAACCGAGAAACTGGTGAAGTGGATTGCCGCGGGGTTGCCGATTTCCGCCGAACCACCCTCGGCCGTCGAAGTGCCGCTGGTCAATGCCGAGGATCGCAGGTTCTGGGCCTTCCAGCCGCCCAGGGCAGCCGCGCTGCCGAGAGTCAACTCGACCGCCGGGAACGGCCCGATCGATGCTTTTCTGATCAGGAAACTCGAGCAGCAGGGCCTGTCGCTGTCACCGGCTGCCAGGCGAAGCATCCTGTTGCGACGGGCGGCGTTCGACGTGACGGGGCTACCGCCGACGATCGAAGAAATCGACGCGTTCCTCGACGATCCCGATCCCCTCGCCTGGGAGCGCCAGGTCGACCGGTTGCTGGCATCACCGCATTTCGGCGAACGCTGGGCCCGCTTCTGGTTGGACCTGGTCGGGTATTCCGACTCTGACGGTATTCAAAACGCCGACCCGATCCGACGGGCCGCTCATCGATACCGCGACTACGTGATCCGGTCCTTCAACGATGACAAGCCTTACGATCGTTTTCTGACCGAACAGGTGGCCGGTGATGAACTGGCTGACTATCGCAATGCGAAGGTCATCACTCAGGAGCTGGAAGACAATCTCGTTGCCACGGGATTCTTGCGTTTCGTGCCCGACGCGACCTATGCCAATATCACCGGATTTGTTCCCGACCGGCTGGAGGTGATCAATGCCGAGCTGGAAGTACTGGCTTCCACGGTGCTGGGACTGTCGCTGAAGTGTGCCCGCTGTCATTCGCACAAGTTCGACCCTCTGCCGCAACGTGACTACTACCGCCTCGCGGCGATCTTCAAGGGGGCTCTCGATGAAAACGATTGGCTGAAGCCGTATGGAACCAGTCAATTCAGTTCCGGAGCGATCGGTTTTCGTCACATGCCTGTCGTCTCGACAGCCAGGCAGAAGGCCGTCGACGAGTTCAACGCGAGCCTGGCTGAGCAGGCGGCCTCGGCTCAGCTTGCCCTGAAGAAACGGGCCGCCGCGTTGCGGAAGAAGCACATCGAGACGCGGTTGGCAAAACTGCCGGAACCGCTGCGGGCAGATCTTCGCACGATGCTGGCCACCAAGGCCGCCAGCCGAAATGCAATCCAGAAGTACCTGGCGGAAAAATTCGAAGCAACGCTTTCGATTGACGAGGCGGCGTTGAAGAAGATCGAACCGGATTACGCGAAGGCGGTCGCGGCAACTGCCAAGCAAACCAAGGAACTGGCGAGCCAAAAGAAGGAACAGCCGTTTGTTCGGGCCCTGTGGGATCGTGGCAGCCCGTCGCCGACGTACGTCCTTCGCCGCGGTAACTACCGGACACCCGGACGGAAGGTGGAACCGGGTGTGCCCGAGGTCCTTTCACCGGCGGGATTCCGGCTGGAGATCAAGCCGCCCTGGCCGGGCGCCAAGTCGACCGGTCGGCGGTTGGCTTTTGCTCGCTGGTTGGTGGCCGACGAACATCCATTGACGGCGAGGATCATCGTAAACCGGATCTGGAAACACTATTTCGGGCGTGGGATCGTGGCCACGTTGGATAATTTCGGCAAGGTCGGTACGCGGCCGAGCCACCCCCGGCTGCTCGATTGGCTTGCCGTCGACCTGATCGGGAAACAATGGCGGCTGAAATCGATTCACCGGCGAATCCTGCTCTCGGCGGCCTACCGGCAGTCCTCGACGGTCACCCGAGAACATCTCCGCCTGGACCCGGAAAATAGGTTGTGGTCCCGGATGAAGCTGAAACGTCTGGATGCCGAGAGCTTGAGAGACGGGCTGCTGGCGGTCTCGGGTGAACTGGACACGCGGCAGTTCGGAACCGCCGATCCCGTGACGGCACGTGCCGACGGACTGGTGACGGCTGTGCGAGGTCAGCGAGGATGGCGACGGAGCATTTTCCTGCTGCAACGGCGTACACAGATCGCCACCCTGCTGCAGAACTTTGATCTTCCGCGAATGAACCCCAATTGTGTTGATCGGCCAGTGTCGATCGTGGCGCCCCAGGCGTTGCACCTGTTGAACAACAAGCTGGTCCGGGAACTGGCTGATCGATTCGCGGAACGGGTGACGCGAGAAGTCGGGGACGGGCTCGAGCAGCAGGTTGTCCGCGTGTACCGCATCGGTACCGGGGGCCGTCCCGGCGAAGAGGAACTGGTCGCCGCCACCGACGTGTTGCGGAAGTTGCGGAATGAATGGTCGTTGCAGATCAAGGATGACCCGGCGGCAGCGCGACGGCGGGCGTTGGGGAATCTCTGCCACGCCGTGATGAACTCGGCGGCTTTCATCTACCTGGACTGAACACCGTGTCGAGGAAAGAGGGTTGTGTGGATGAATGACTTTCCGGGATCGGTGGCCGAAACTTCGCTGCACCGGATGACCCGTCGTGGATTTTTTGAGTCGACCGCCAGCGGACTGGGAGCCGCCGCGCTGGCGAGCCTGCTGGGGCAGGACCTTTATGGGGGATCCGGGTTGTTGGCGGCCGAGACCGGCCAGTTAGCGGCCCCTCCTGATCAGACACCCAAGTCGACCCACTTCGAACCCCGCGCCAGTTCGGTGATCCACCTGTTCATGAACGGTGGTCCCAGCCAGATGGATCTTTTTGATCCCAAGGAGGAACTGACCCGCAATCACGGCAAGTCGTATTTCGACAAGATCGCCGGCGAGGTTGAGAATCCGGGCGCGGCCGGTGCCTTGATGCGTTGCCCATTCAAGTTCCGTCGTCACGGCGAGAGTGGAATCGATGTTTCGGAGTTGCTGCCGCACCTGGCCGGCCAGGTCGATCGCATCTCACTGGTTCGGTCGATGTACACGACCAACCTGACCCATGAGCCGGCGCTGTTCATCGCGCATTGCGGACGGATGACTCCCGGCCTTCCCAGCCTGGGGTCATGGGTCACCTACGGGTTGGGGAGTGAAAACCGCAACCTACCGGCCTATATCGTGCTCGACGATCCGGCCGGGCTACCGGTCAACGGGGTGCAAAACTGGCAGGCTGGGTATCTGCCACCGGTCTACCAGGGCACGCGATTTCGATCCACCGGAGACCCGGTGCTGAACCTGGCACGCGAGTACAAGGAATCCGATTCGGTCGTGAAGATCGAGCGGGACTTGATCGGGATCCTCGATCGCATTCACCGGAGGCGTCGCAACGGGCAGCCAAGACTGCAAGCCCGCATTGCCAGCTACGAATTGGCCGCGCGGATGCAGATGGCAACGACGGATGCCCTGGACCTGTCTCAGGAGACCCAGGCAACACAGAAGCGTTACGGGATCGGCGACAAGGCGACCGACTCTTACGGACGCCGCTGCTTGATTGCCCGGCGCCTGGTTGAACGCGGTGTTCGCTTTGTTCAGTTGTTCATCAACTTCCAGATCTGGGACAACCATACGAATATCGGCACCGCGCTGCCTTCGGCCTGTCGCAAGACCGATCAACCCTCGGCCGCGTTGCTGGAAGATCTTGACCAACGCGGCTTGCTCGACAGCACCCTGGTTGTCTGGGGAGGGGAGTTTGGACGATTGCCGATCGCCCAGTTGCCCGGCGACAAGAATGTTCTCAAGGCCGGTCGCGACCATAACCAGAATGCGATGGTGACCTGGTTGGCCGGTGGTGGGATCAAGCGGGGACACATCCACGGGTCGACCGACGAAATCGGACTGAAGGCCGCCGATCAGAAGGTCAGTGTTCATGACTGGCACGCAACGATCCTGCAGCAGTTGGGATTGCATCACGAGGAGCTCTATTACCGGCGCAACGGATTGAAGGAACGGCTGACATCGGTGTTTCCCGCTCGGGTGATCAACGAGATTCTCGCCTGAGAGGCGCGACGTGATGACCAGCGGTGAAAACGACCCGAAGGCTCGCGGCGGTGTGTTGCTGGTGTCGTGTTATGAACTGGGACGTCAGCCGCTGGGAGTGGCCTGGCCGGCGGGATTCCTGCGCGAGGCCGGTTTCGATCCCGTTTGCCGTGATGTCTCGGTGCGACCACTGACACGCGTCGAAATCCGTCACGCGGCGGTTGCTGTGATTTCCGTTCCGATGCACACGGCAATGCGTATGGGTGTCAGTGTGGCCGAGGCAATTCGTGCGGTCCAGCCGCGGTGCCGTGTTGTGTTTTTCGGGCTTTATGCCGTGCTCAACTCCGCGGCCCTGATGGCAGACGGTGCCGCGGCGTGCCTGGGTGGCGAAAGCGAAGAGGAACTGGTGTCGCTGATCCGTGGATGGGACAACGAAGACGCTCTCGATCGATCCCCGGATACCGGCAAGAGGCACCAGCGGTTTCGTGTGCCGGACCGGTCGACCTTGCCTGATTTGGAACGCTACGCGAAGTTCGAGGCGAGCGGTCGCAGCGAAGCCGTGCTCGTGGGAAGTGTGGAGGCCAGTCGGGGCTGCCGTCACCTGTGCACGCACTGCCCGATTCCGCCCGTGTACCGGGGCAGGTTTGTTGCCGTGCCGGAGGATGTTGTACTGGCCGACATCGCGCAGCAGGTGGCTGCCGGAGCACGTCACATCACCTTCACCGATCCAGATTTCCTGAACGGACCCGGGCACGCCCTGCGTCTGGCCCGGGGACTGCACGCCGCCCATCGCCATGTCTCATTTGATTTCACCGCGAAGATCGAACATCTGGTTGAGAGAGGGGACGTGCTTCCCGAACTGGTGGACTGCGGCGCGGCCTTCGTGGTGACGGCGGTGGAGTCGCTCAATGCCAAGGTGCTGGAGATTCTTCACAAGGGGCACACTCCCGCTGACGTCTTGACGGCGTTGGAGCGAACGCGGATGGCGGGATTGCCGATGCGGCCGACCTGGATGCCGTTTACGCCCTGGGCGACCATCGACGACTTTCGTGAGATAATCGGTTTCGTGGAATCCGCGGGGCTGGTGACACATGTCGATCCGGTGCAGTTTTCCATCCGCTTGCTGGTGCCGCCGGGATCATTGCTCGAGGATCACCCCGAATTTCTTGCGTTTCGTGGCGACCTGGACCGACAGGCGTTTTCGTGGACATGGAGATACGCCGACCCGCGGATGGAAGGTCTGCAGCGGGAAGTGGCGGCCCGGGTCGAAGCCGATGCCCGCGATCAATTCGGTGAGGAAACGACGTTTGCCCGGATCCGGGATCTGGCCGGAGGTTCGTTGACCTGCCACGCCGCGGTCGCCACCATCGACTCGCCGCCCGCACCGCGATTGACCGAAGACTGGTTTTGTTGAGCGGAACCGACCGGGGCTCAGTTCGAGTCTCTCGTGATCGGGGAATGATTCCGCAAGGGGAGATGGTTGGATGGATGTCGCACCGGGTTTGCAGCAACTGTTGGGGTTGGACGTCACCCCGGTGGCCGTGGCCGTGGTTGATGAGTTGCCAGCGGATGTGGCTCGTGTCGACGAGTCGGCAGCCGCGGGCTGTGGCTACTGGAAACGGGCGGCGCAGGGCGAGGTGTTTGCCACGGTTGCTGTGGATCATTTTGGCTGCCCCATCGGGGCTTACACGCATGGCGTGGAATTGCCGGTGGCCGAGGCCGAGCAACAGCAGACGATGATCGACATGATGGTGGAACTGGAGTACGTGCGACGGGATGAGGTTCCCGAGATCCCTC
The DNA here is from genome assembly GCA_002726205.1 of Planctomycetaceae bacterium. Lineage (GTDB taxonomy): Bacteria > Planctomycetota > Planctomycetia > Planctomycetales > Planctomycetaceae. Next base: position 64,862 of record PBSL01000011.1, read on the forward strand.
ACCACAGTGAAGGATTTGGTGCAGTGGTCTATTCACCCATCGACCAGGCCCCCTGCCCCATCGACGCGGTGGTCGTGCAGGGGACCCCCAGACAGATGATGATCCTGGTCGAAGCCGCGAATGCCGCCGGCCTTGTTGCGGGCCAAGCCGCGGGGCGTCCGACTTGTGCAGCGATTCCTGAGGTGATGCAAGAGGGTCGCTTCGTCACGAACCTGGGGTGTATCGGCAATCGCGTCTACACCGGGATTGCCGATGATCAACTGTATGTCGTCCTGCCCGGTGATCGGGTCAACGACGTCCACGACAAGTTGTCGGTCATTGTGAATGCCAATTCCCGCCTGGAGGCATATCACGGGGACCGCCTGCAGTGTTGCCGCGATAGCACAAACGACGATTGAGACGGCCGGCGATGTGGGTTACAGTTCGCGACACATCGGTTGACTGGCTTGCGCTGTACGACTCCCAGAACCGGAACCGAAGGGAAGGCAAACGATGTCTGACGAGATCCTGATCCAGGGTGAACCGATGAAGGTTCCCACGATGTGCCGGTTCACCATGAGCCAGCCGGTGTACCCCGACCAGTCGTATTATTTCGGCAGTGCCGAGGCGGCCGAGTTGTCACCACTGGCGACCCGGTTGTTCGAGATCGAGGGGATTTCGGCGGTCCTGGTGACACACGACCGGATCACTATCACGAAACAGGGTTCGAAGCCGTGGCCTGAAGTTGGCAAACAGGTCGGTACGGCAATTCGCGACCACGTGGCCTCGGGACAGCCCGCTGTCGATTCCGACCTCCGGGAAAGAATTCCCACGGCCGAGGTATTGAAGGATCGAGTTCAGGGCGTGCTGGACAGAGAGGTCAACCCATCGGTGGCCAGCCATGGCGGTGTGGTCAGGTTGCTCGATGTTCGCGACAACCAGGTCTACCTCCAGATGGGAGGCGGATGCCAGGGCTGTGGTCAGGCTGATGTGACCTTGAAGCAGGGGGTGGAAGTCGCGATCCGGGCCGAGGTTCCGGAGGTGGGAGAGATCCTGGATACCACCGATCACGCCGCCGGAAACAACCCGTATTACTCCCCGTCCAAGAAGTAGCCCGCCGGCTACCCACGAACTGGCATGGCCCGCGTGCTGTTGATGCTGCCGACGCGGACGTACCGGACGCCGGCATTGCTGGCGGCGGCGGCGCGTAGTGGTGTCGAGTTGACCGTCGCTTGCGAGGAAACCAGCTCGTTGGCCCATCTGAATCCCACGGGCCTGCTGACGCTACCCTTCTCCTCGCCGGAACAGGTTGCCGAGCCGGTACTGGCATTCCATCGGGATCATCCGATTGATGCGGTGATTGGCGTTGATGACACGGTCGTCGAGGCGGTGGCTGTTGCGGCACGGGTCCTGGGGTTGCCTCACAACGATCCCCAATCCGTGGCCCTGGCTCGTGACAAGAGGCTGTCACGAGAGGCCTTCGCCGCCGCCGACGTCAGGTCTCCTGAGTTTTCGTGGAGAAGTTTTGACGATTCCGATCGGGCTGCTCGGCCCGGCTTCGGCTTCCCGGCGATCGTCAAGCCATTGCAACTCTCGGCAGGCCGAGGCGTGATTCGCGCTGACTCGCCCGGCGAACTTGCAGCCGCCATCGAGCGACTCGAGAGCATTCTTGAATCCGAGCCAGATTGTACGACGGAGACGGGGTTCCTGGTCGAATCATTCGTCCCGGGACCCGAGGTGGCCCTCGAGGGCTTGTTGAGAGGTTCGGAGCTGGAAGTGCTGGCGATCTTCGACAAGCCCGAACCTCTGGAGGGTCCCTATTTCGAAGAGACGATCTACCTGACACCGTCACGGCAGGATGAGGATTGGCAGCAGTTGCTGGCGGAGACGGCCGCAGAGGCCTGTCGCGCGGTGCGACTCGAGGAAGGAAGCGTTCACGTGGAAATGCGGGTGACGCCAGAGGGCCCGGTTGTGATCGAGGTCAACCCTCGGGCGATTGGCGGTTTGTGTTCGGAAGTTTTGCGTTTCGGGACCGGCCTGTCGCTGGAGGACCTGCTGCTGAATCACGCGTTGGGAGACCGTGCGCCGTTGCCGCCGCGGGCGGACACGGCTGCGGGGGTGATGATGCTGCCGGTCCCAGTCGCGGGTCGGCTGGTTCGTGTTGATGGCCTGCAAGCCGCCGGCGAAGTGCCGGGGATCCAACGAGTGGCGATCACCGCCCATCCCGGACAACTGCTGCAACCCTGGCCCGAAGGGAGTCCGTATCCCGGGTTCCTGTTCGCCCGGGGTAAAACTTGCGAGGATGTGCAACGGGCATTGCACGAGGCCCACGGGAAGTTGACACTGGTGCTGGATGAGTCGCCTCGTTGCAGCAGAACAGGTGAAGGGGATGCAAGACACTGACGTCCTGGCTTCGATCGGTTGCCTGGTCCGCTACGGACGGTTGGGATGGGTTGGCCTGTTTACCGCCCCTGTTGGCGTCGTCGCGGAACGGGGTGATCGGGTCGTGGTTCGTACGCCGCGCGGCCTGGAACTGGGTGAGACGCTCTCGGCAGCCGGCGAGACCCACGTGGGAGAGGCGACGGCCGGGGGTGAGATTATTCGTGTGGCGACCGAGGAGGATCGGTCGGCAAGGGTCCACGTGCCGGGTGAGCTGGACGAATTGCTGAACCTGGTCCGGGAATGTGACGAGAGGCTCGAGCCGGTTGATGCCGAGATTCTCCTGGATGGGCGGACAGCCATCGTCTACTGCCTGGGCGATGTCGGGGCCGGTTCCGAGCGGGTTGCCATCGATCTCTCGACGCGAACCGGACATGACGTTCGGCTTTCTCCGGTGTTCGATCCACCGCCGCGAGGGTGTGGGAGTGGAGAGGGCTGTGGCAACGGTGGGTGTGGAACCGGCGGTGAATTGCCTTAGGAGCGTCGGTCATGCGGGCTGGACATTTCTGGACCATGACGGTGACGATGGCCTGGGCCATCGGCGGATTGGCAGTATCCGGCCCTGTTGGTGCTGACGAACCACGGCTCACGCCCGTTGCCGTTCAAAACGCCCTGGCCAAGACGATTCCGCTGCTGCAGCTCAGTGGAGCCGCCTACAGAGAGCAGCGCGAGTGCTTCAGTTGTCATCACCAGGGATTGGTGGCAGTGACCGTTGCCAGGGCACGGCATTTTGGAGTTGCCGTGGATCGCAAGCAGGCCAGGGACCAGTCGAAATTTGCGCACGCCTATTTCAAGGGCCGGGAGAAACGGATCCGGGCCGGGGAAGGGGTTCCCGGCGGCGCATACAACGGGGGGTATGCACTGTGGGGGCTGCATGCCGACGGCTGGACCCCCGATTCCGTCACCAGGGACCTGGTGAAATATCTCAAGACCAAACATCGCCATGATGGCAGCTGGCGGATCCGCACTCATCGGCCACCGCTGGAAGACAGTCATTTCACGGCCACGGCGTTGTCGCTGCGCGGGTTGCAGTTGTATGCGGGGCCGGACGAGGCGAAGGATCTTGGCGAACGGATTCCACGAGTCCGGGCCTGGTTGCTCAAGGCCAAAGCCAAGACGAATGAAGATCGCGCGTTTCGCCTGCTGGGCCTGGCCTGGGCCGGTGTCGAAATCGGAGAGGTGCGGAAGATCGGCAAGAAACTGGTCAAGCGACAACGCACCGATGGTGGCTGGTCGCAGATCAAGGACCTGGAAAGCGACTCGTATGCGACCGGACAGGCCCTGGTCGCTTTGAAGACCGCCGGTGTCCTGAAGAGCAGCGATGCCGCTTATCAACGTGGATGCAGATTTCTGCTGAAGACGCAAAATCCCGACGGGTCCTGGTTGGTCAGGTCACGGAGCAAGCCGTTCCAGACATATTTCGAGAGCAAATTTCCACACGGAAAGTCACAGTTCATCTCCATCTGTGGGACTTGCTGGGCGACGATGGCCCTGCTGGAAACTCTGCCCGCGAGCAAGGCCCGGTGATCGCGGTTTTGCAGCCAGGATGGCTAGCTGCGGTACTCGTCACCGCAGTCACCGATGCTTGCCAGCAGGTCGTTGTGGCCCTGTGTGGCCTCGTCAAGCAGTTGCCAGTCGTCGGAATCGAGGTTGAAGTCAAAGACGCGGGCATTGGCTGTACGGTGCTCACTGAGGCCCAGGCGACAACCGATGATCACGCCGGCAACCTGGGTTTGGTCGAGAATGGCCCGGGTCGCCACGTTGGCGATGTCGAGTTCGTAGCGGCGGGCCACGTTCGCCAGTGCGTTCAGCAGTCGTTGGAAGATGCCCCAGCCACCCCAGGCGTCGATCATCCGCTTGTATTTCTTCTTCGAATTGGTTTCCAGCTGTGAGGGACCTGGTTCCTCGCAGTCGAGATACTCTTCACACAGCAGTCCGCCACAAAGGGTTCCGTAGGTCAGGAAGCGGATGTCGTGTTCGCGGCAGAGAGCCAGTTGCTCTCTTTCAGGACGTCGATCGACAAGCGAGTACTGGACCTGGTTGGAGATGACGCGGATGCCGGCGTTGACGATCCTCGCGAGGTTGCCGGTGTCGAAGTTGGTGAGGGCCAGGTGCCGGATCAGTCCCTCGGATTGCAGGTCGGCGAGGTGAGCAAGTGCGTCGAGAAACCTGGCATCGTCGTAGTCCCACCAGTGGAACTGGAGGACATCCAGGCAGGAAACATCCATCCGTTGCAACGAGATGCCAACGGCTTCAGCGACCACCTCCCGCGTCATCGGACCCGGCGAGGGACACCACTTGGTCATCGCCTGAATGGTCTCCACGGCCGCTTCGCCTCGTCGCTGCCGAAGTCGCCGTCGAAATTCCCCGTAAACGTCCTCGGCGGGTCCGTAGTGGTCTGCCATGTCCAGAGTCGTGTAGCCGTCGTCGAGGTAGCCGAAAAGTGCTTCGGTTGCGGCCTCGTTGTCGATGAGTCCGTGACCACCGGAGAGTTGCCACAATCCGATCGGCAGCGGACAAATCTGGAACCCGTCGCCGAGTTCACGTCGGCTCGATTCGGGAAGTGGCATGGCGAGAACCTCATCGAGTCAGCAGTGTCTGCTGGGCTTGCAATGGCTGATGACGGGTTTCGGCGACGGCCGTCGCTACCGCTCGTCAACCGGGGCGATACAATGACGACATTCGGGACCGCATTGCAGTCATCGGTGCCGAGGAGGTCAAGTCTGCTCCGATTGCAGGTCTTGTGTGCCCGGAAACAAACGACGGCCGAAGGAGTGACAGGTGAGACAAGCAGCAAACGTGGCGATGATGTTGACCCTGTCGTTTCTGGCTTCGACAGGGCGTCCTGCCAAACCGGTCGAAGCGGACGTGGTCCTGGTTGGTGGAACCATCCATGACGGGTCGGGAAAGCCGGGCGTGGTCGGTGATCTGGCAATCAAGGGCGATCGGATCGTGGCGGTAGGGAAGGCCCAGGTCAAGCCAGGCGCCTGGAAGCTGGATTGCCGTGGCCTGGTGGTGATGCCCGGTGCCATCGACCTGCACAATCACAGCGATCGTCAGGTCGTAGCCCCAGGAACCCGGTCGGTCATAAATTATCTCTTGCAGGGTTGTACAACGGTGGTCACCGGCAACTGCGGGAGCGGTCCGGTCGATGTGGCCGACTATTACCAGAAGATTGGGGCCGCCGGAGCAGGGACCAATGTGGTCCATCTGCTTCCCCAGGGATCCTTACGACGCCAGGTGATGGGAACCGATCGCCGCGCCGCGACCAAAGAAGAAATGAAAGAGATGCGGGGACTCGTCGAGAAGGCGATGAAGGACGGGGCCTGGGGCATGTCGACAGGGTTGATCTATGTGCCGGGCACTTATGCCAATACCGCCGAACTGGTGGCGTTGGCCAAGGTGGTCGCTCGGCATCACGGGATCTACGCCAGCCATATCAGGAACGAAAACGTGAGGTTGCTGCTGGCCGTGGAGGAAGCACTCGAAATTGGCCGTCGGGGTGGGTTGCCGATCCACGTGTCGCACTTCAAGTCCAGTGGACGCGACTCCTGGGGCGTGGTCCGCCAGGCGGCGCTGATCATCGCAAAGGCCAGGCGAGCCGGTCAGGTGGCCACGGCAGACCAGTATCCCTACATCGCCTCGAGCACCTCGCTGGATGCGACAGTGATTCCGACCTGGGCCCGGGCCGGCGGTCGCGCCGAGTTGGTTCGCCGATTGGAGGACCCGGCGATCGGGAAACGAATCCGCGTGGCAATTGCCGAGAATCTCAGCCGCAAGGAAGATGGCCGCGTGCTGAAGATTGCGAGGTATGGTCCACGGCAGGACTGGGTCGGCCGCAGCGTGGCCGAGATTGCCGAGATCGAAAAGCTGACGACTGTTGAAGTGGCCGTCCGTGTCGCGCGAACCGGTGGCGCTGCCATCGTCAATTTCAGCATGAGTGAAGATGATGTGCGTCACATCATGCAGGTGCCGTGGGTCGCGACCGCTTCGGATGGACGAGCCTACCTCCCGGGGGCCGACCGTCCTCATCCTCGTAGCTACGGCACGTTTGCTCGCAAACTGGGCCATTACGCGATCCGAGAGAAAGTGCTGAAACTGGCGGTGGCCATTCGCAGTATGACCAGTCTGCCCGCTGAAATTCTGGGGATGAAGGACCGGGGACAGCTGCGTGCAGGGATGTTTGCCGACGTCGCCGTGTTTGATCCTGGAGCGATCCGGGATGCCGCGACATTCCAGGATCCTCACCAATACTCCGAGGGATTCCGGTACGTGTTCGTCAACGGCCGACCGGCCGTCTACGCCGGAAAATCGACCGGGGCGTTGGCCGGCAAGCCGCTGGTGCATCCCGGGGGAGGATCGAAGTGACCGCCGATGGGATGAGATTGCTGGTCAGTGTCCGTTCGCTCGACGAGGCGGTCGAGGCGATCAGCGGCGGTTGTGACATCCTCGACGTCAAGGAACCAGGTCGTGGTTCACTGGGAATGGCTGATCTGAGAGAGATTGTCGCGGTGGCCGAGTTCGCAGGTTCGGTTGGTCGCGCCAGTAGCGCCGCGCTGGGTGAATTGGAGGAATGGCCGCGGCCGGGACTCAGGAACACGGCCTGGCCACGGCTGGATTATGCCAAGCTGGGCCTTTCGGGAATGGCTGTGGATCGAGGCTGGCAGCGGAAGTGGTGTGATGTTCGCGAAGAGTTGAACGTGACCTCGCAATGGATCGCCGTGGCCTACGCCGATGCCGAGTCCTGCGAAGCTCCTTCGGTCGAGGCTGTGGTCGAAGCGGCTGTGGCCACGCGCTGTGCCGGAGTGTTGATCGACACCTGGAACAAGTCCCGCGGCGACCTGCTCGAGCAAATCGACGTGACCCGGCTGGAATGGGTCCGTCGCAGGACGCGGCAGGCGGGATTGTTGCTCGGCCTTGCCGGTCGGGTGTCGGTCGAGGGCCTGCCGCGAGTGGTTGCCCTGAAACCCGACGTGGTGGCAATTCGGTCGGCGGCCTGCCTGGAGGGGCAGCGGGAGCAGGCGGTCGATTCCGGCCGGGTGGCCCTGTTTGCCGAGAGGCTCAGGAAAGCCAGGGTGTCGCTCGAGGCGATGCCGACCGCAGGTTGACCCAGTCGACTCGTGGCAGTTGATCGGACCAGGTGGCCAGGCACGGGTCGATCAGGCCCGCTGCGGCCAGCGTGTCGGGAGTCGCCGGGGTTGGCTTGTCGGTGGACTTGAAGAGGACGAGACGATCGGCCGGCCAGGCGATCGTGACCCAGGCAGCGATCGCGTCGCTGGTGGCCTGCCAGGTGTGAGGTAACGACAGCGATTGGTGAGGCTCTTCGGTCGACAGGAAGCGGTTGGCATCCAGAAGTCCCCATTGCCCGTCACGCCATGCCCGCTCGGCCTGGCCGCGGTCGGCAACCAGCGTGGTTGCTGGAAGCAGTTCGGCGACGAGTTGGGCGTTGAGTGCCATCGCCTGCAGGGCGAGATCGTGTGAAGTGTTTTCGTCGAGCCGATGGGTGGACTGCCAGCTGCGAACAATGTCGGCGGCTGGCCCACCGCCGATGAGCAGCAGCGGCGATGCCGACTCGAACGACGTGATCACGCCGGTCAGTCGCTCCGGGAGGTCGGGCAACGAGAGCAGGCTGCCGCCGACCTTGAGGACGATGATCGACATGGTCGTTTGCAGAAAAGGTCAGTCGATGATCTTGTTGATCGGGTACTCGACGATTCCGCGGGCTCCGGCAGCCTTGAGCCGAGGAACGATAGTGCGAATGACGGTTTCTTCCAGGATCGTGTTGACCGCAACCCAATCGGGGTCGGACAACGAGGAAACAGTCGGTTGTTGCAGTGCCGGGAGCTGTTCGAGAATCGTGGGGAGATCGGTGCGGCGGACGTTCATCATCAGGCCGGCCTTGCCCTCGGCTTCCAGGCAGGACTGCAGCATCAAGGCGATGTTGTCGAGCTTGCCTCGCTTCCAGTCGTCGGCATAGGCCTCGGAGTTGGCGATCAGGCGGGTCGAGCTTTCAAGGACCGTGTCGACGATCCTGAGGTTGTTGGCTCGCAGCGAACTGCCCGTCTCTGTGACCTCGACAATCGCATCGGCGAGCTTGGGTGGCTTGACCTCGGTGGCTCCCCAGGAGAACTCGACGTCTGCTTCGACGCCGTGTTGTGCGAGGTAGTTGCGGGTCAAACCGACGGCCTCGGTGGCAATCCGCTTGCCGGCGAGGTCGGCGACCGACTGCACCGGAGAATTCTCGGGGACGCACAGCACCCAGCGGACCTTGCGGCGGCTGACCTTGGAAAAGACCATTTCGCAGACCTCGACCACGTCGGCCTGGGTTTCGAGCACCCAGTCGTGGCCGGTGATGCCCGCATCGAGAATGCCCTGCTCGACATACCTCGCCATTTCCTGGGCCCGGATCAACAGGCATTCGATTTCCGGGTCGTCGATCGACGGGTAGTAGGAACGGGAGGAGAAGCGGATGTTGTAACCGGCCTTCTGGAAGAGCGCGGCGGTGGCCTCCTGCAGGCTGCCGGCTGGAATGCCAAGTTTCAAGATGGCTTCGGGGGAGTCGGTCATGGCTTCAGTTCTTCGTCTTGTAGACCTCGGCAGGATCAAAGACCCGCTCGCCGACAACCGTCGCGTCGCCACTGGCCGGATCGACCTCGCGGAAAAAACAGCTGCGATAACCCTCGTGGCAGGCGGCTCCGCCGTGCTGAACCACCTTCACCAGCAGAGTGTCGGCATCGCAGTCGTAGAAGACGGACTTCATCTCCTGGAAGTTGCCGCTTTCTTCTCCCTTCCGCCACAACTTGTCACGACTGCGACTGTAGTAGCAGACACGTCCGGTTCGACAGGTCTCTTCCCAGGCCTCCCGGTTCATGTAGGCCAACATCAGCACGACACCGTCGTCGGCATCCTGGGCAATGACGGGGATCAGTTCGGATTTCGAAAAATCAGGGCCGCTCACGACGAATGGACCTCCAGAGGGTGCCGGGACCGGGAAGCGTCCAACCTAGCAACTTGCCGGAGGTGACACCAGTGGAGTCGTTTGGTGCAAAAATGTCCCGGCGGAACCCGCCCAAGGTGCTCCCGCGGCTTTTCACTGCGGCTGATGTGCCGTAGTATCGAGACTCGCGTCGGGAAGGTCCGAGCGAAGAGACGATCCGCGGGATCCAACCGAATACCCCAGAGACACGTGTTATCGGAGCCAACAGCGTCATGTCCGAACAGAAAGCCACGAACATCACCTGGCACGAGGCACGTGTCGGCCGTAATGAGCGAGAAGAATTGTCCGGTCACCGCGGCATCGTCGTGTGGTTTACCGGGCTGAGCGCATCGGGAAAGAGCACCGTGGCCAACGAAGTCGATCATCGCCTGCACGCGATGGGAAAACGGACCTACGTCCTGGACGGAGACAACGTTCGGCACGGACTGAACAAGAATCTCGGCTTCAGCGCCGAAGATCGCGCCGAGAATATTCGTCGGATCGGCGAAGTGGCCGGACTGTTTGTCGACGCCGGCACGATTGTCCTGACCGCGTTCATTTCCCCCTACACGGCTGATCGGCAGCAGGCCCGCGAGTTGCTGGGCGAAGGCGAGTTTATCGAGGTCTATGTCAACGCGTCCCTGGCGACCTGTGAGGCACGGGATCCGAAGGGGCTGTATGCCAAGGCGCGGGCCGGTGAGATCAAGGGATTCACCGGAATCGACGACCCCTACGAAGCACCTGAACAGGCAGAACTGGTACTCGACGCCGATTCCAAGGGCATCAGCGAATTGGCAGCAGAGGTTGTCGAGTTCCTCGAGACCAGTGGTTGCCTGTCGGTATAGCGACGACTGGTTTGGCCTCGCAACGGCTGCCGTCGCTGGGAATCTTAGCGTTTCTCTGAATTGGCGCTTGCAATTGCACCCGAGAGGTGTTAAGTAGAATACAACTGTTTACATTCACTCTGTTTTATGATCAGGAGGAACGAGTCTCGGAGAGACTCACAACTGTCCGCTGCGGTGTGTGTAACTTGCCCGTCGGTGTTGCGATTCGACGACACGGCGTGAGGCGAGGCGGAAAATGAGGATTTGTGCGATGAAAGGAATAACGCATGAACAAGATCACACACCCACCACTGAAAAATGCGACAGTGACCAGCCGAAACCGCCAGCGAAGGCGAAAGGGTTCGGCATTGGAGGTGCTGTTGGGGAGCCTGGGCCTGGCATTGCTGGCGACGGCAGTGATGTGGCCGGGGACGACGACGGCGCAGGTTTCGACGGAGAACTCGTCGAAGAAACCTCGACCGACGGCACGGTCTTCTGCTTCGGCCAAGACGGTGACTTCGGTTGCACCCGACCGTCCCAACCAGCCGTCAGCCACAGCGAGGTCGAGGAAGTCGACGAAGAAGCCACGTGGACGTCTTCCGAGATACTTTGGCAAGATTGGCTTGAGTGGGAAGCAGCGGGAGAGGATCTACGCGATCCAGGCGATGCATCGGACACGGGCCGAGGTGCTGATTCGCCAGCTAAAGCTTCTGAGGATGAAGCAGGATCGTGAGGTGCGAGAGGTGTTGACGCCGCTTCAGCAGGATCGCGTGGCGGAATTGATCCGGATGGCCGAAGCGGCTCGTGAAGCACGATCACGAGCGCGGCGTTCACCGGGTGTCTCGCCGGCAACGAAGAGGAAAAGGCGACAGTGATTGATGTTCCATGGCATCACCGGCATCCGTGTCCTGAGACTGGCCCCTGTGCCTCCCCTGCCCCGGGAAGCGGGTGTCGGTGTTGCCTGGTTTTTCTGATGTGACCGAGGCGAGTGGTGTTCTGGTGATCGACAGCGGTTATGTCGCTGGTGACCAGAAATCGAGAACAAGGATGCTCGAACACCGCAGCCGCACCACCGGTTCGGGATCTCTTGTCAGGGAAACACGCGATAGAACGGCTTCTTTCGAGTGTCCCGGACAATGGATCTCGGCCGGTGGTGTTGTTGTTCACGTGCCGTCGTCACGACGGCAGTCTCGAAAGACGAATCCTCCATCGACACGCAGGATTGTCCCGGTGACGTAGTCGGCTTCGTCTGAGCACAGGAAGGCGGCGGCACGACCGATGTCTTCAGGGGTGCCCAGTCGTCCCCAGGGCAGCAGCTTCCCCTCAGTTTCGATACGCTCCTCGCCAAACGTGGCATGTTCGCCCGGCGTGTCGATCCATCCGGGTTCGATCGCATTGACGTTGATACGGTGCTGGGAAAGCTCGACGGCGATCGTTCGCATCATGTGGTTCAATCCGGCCTTGGCGGCACCATAAGCGACGCAGGCGGCGATCGGGAGGTAAGCCTGGACGCTGGAAATGAACACGATCTTGCCTGTTCCGCCACGAGCAACCATGTGTCGGGCGGTCAGTTGACCGATATGAAAACCGGCCGTCAATGTGCCTCGTAGCGTCTGCTCGAAGACGTCGGGTGGGTAATCCAGGAACGCGCACCGCTGGCTGTAGGCCGGGTTGCTGACCAGAATGTCGATGCGGCCGGCCTGCTCGACCGCAGTCTCGACCAGCTGTTCACAGCCGTTGCGATCGAAAGCGTCGGCCTCGATTGGAATGCAGCGGCGTCCCATGGCTTGGATTTCAGCGACGGTTTCTGACAGGTCGGGACTTTCCGGGCGGTCGTTGACCACGACATCGGCACCCCGCCTGGCCAGTTGCAGGGCGCAGCCCTTCCCGATTCCCCGTCCCGCACCGGTGACGATTGCCCATTGACCCTCAAGGCTCATGCTCTGGTCCCTCATTGTTGTTTCCTGATCGCTGGTCAGAAGCATACAGCTTACAATGTGTTGGTGTCGTGATGGAACTGATGGGATTTCGGGGGCGATCATAATGGATTGGTTACGAGGCGTGTTGTTGTGCATGTGCATCGGCGTTTCGGGGAACAGCCTCGAGGCGGCTGCACCGGTGGACGTGCAGTTGAAGAACGACCAGGCCGTGGTTCGGATCACCCTGGCAGGTGGCGGGATCACGGAATTCCGTTTGACCGACAGCAGGTTGAACCCTCTGAATTGGACGATCGAAGGACTCGAACCGATCGTGGACGGCCAGCCTTTTCTGCAGGGACACTTCCTGTGCCTGGATCGGTGGGGAGCACCGTCGGAGGCCGAAGCGAAACGAGGCGTGCCATTTCATGGCGAAGCCCCTCGAACCCGCTGGAAACTTACCAGGCCAGTGAAGTCATCCGATGTCGAACCGTTTGCGGAAATGCAGGTCCGATTGCAGCTGGCCGGTCTCAGTGTGCGCCGCAAGCTTGTGATGGATCGGAAGTCGTCAGTGGTTCTTGTTCGCGAAGCGGTGACGAATGACCGCAAGCTGGGACGGATCTACAACATGGTCCAGCATCCTTCGATTGCACCCCCGTTTCTTGATGCGACGACGGTTGTTGATTCCAACGCGATCCATGGTTTCCTGCAGGAAGCCGAAGTGCCGGCGACTTCCGCCCAGGCCGCGCGATGGCCACGGATGAAGATCAACGGAAAGTGGGTCGACCTCCGACACCTGCGCCCGGGTAAGAAGAACGAGACCGGTCACGACGTGTCGTCGTTCGTGTTCGATGACACGTCCGGACATGGTTGGGTGACGGCCGTGCATCCGGGATCCGGGTTATTGTTGGGTTACGTCTGGAAGACCAGGGACTACCCCTGGCTGAATATCTGGCGTTACCGGCGTGAGGGTAAGGTGATGGCCCGGGGGCTGGAATTTGGGACCACCGGGCTACATCAACCCTTCCAGGCGTTGGTTGCCCGGGGACGAATTCTTGATCGTCCGCTGATGAGCTTCATCGATGCCGGAAAGACGGTGACACGAGAATACCTGATGTTCCTGATGAAAGTGCCAACCGGCTATACCGGTGTCTCGCGACTCGAGTTGACCAGGGACGCGGTGACGCTGGTTGAACGAAAACCGGGCGGTCGGACGCTGCAGCTCACACTGGACTTGTCGCTGGGAGCAGGCGGGACCGCCGATGGGCGTTGATCACACCAGCGCCAGATCCAGCGGATGTGAGGTCAATCGTTCGACGCCGCCGGCCGTGACACGGTAGTTCTGCTCGAGCCGGATGCCGGCCGCCAGTTCCGGTCCGTACAAGCCCGGTTCCGCGGTGAAGACATCCCCTTCCTCGAAGGTGTCGTCCCAGTTGGGATTGAGGTGAGGTCCCTCGTGCGGAAACAGCCCGAAGGCGTGGCCGAGGTGATGACCGAAGGCACCGGGACGGTAATCATCCAGCATCGCCTGCGCGGAGTGGAACAATTCGCGGCAACTGACACCCGGTCGGACGGTGTCTTCTACCATGTCCAGCGTGGCCACGATTGCTGACCAGGCACGCAACTGGTCCTCCGACGGTCGGCCATCCACGGAGATCGTGCGGCAGTTGTCGGCGTAATAGCCACGGTAGCCGGGGCCGAGGTCAAGGACAAACAGTTCTCCGGGTTGTGCTTGCCGTGTGCGGGGTGGACCGCCCGGCGAGTTGCACTGGTAATCGTTGCCGCAGGCCGTCAGGGGTTCGCCGGCCACGCCGACTGCTGCCGCGTGCAACTGGGTGAAGACCTCGAGTTCGGTGATTCCGGGCGCGATGATCTCACGCGCCCGCTGATACATGGCCTCGGTGCAGGCGATCGCCCGGCCAATCATTGCCAGTTCGTCGGGGTCCTTGTTTCTACGCAACTGCCACAACGCCGATTCCAGGTCCACCAATTCCGATGGGGAGTTCAGGATCGCCTGCAGGTGTGGTCCACAGTTGGCAAACTCGACCCCGACACGGGCCATCGGCCCGGAATCTTCCAGGGCATCGGCGAGGGCTCGGGCGCTTTCGCGAGGCTGTTCCTGCCGGAGCGTCGCGTGCCATTGTGCTTCGAAGGTCACGATACGGTCAGCGGCCACGTGGTCCGGTTCGGAGTTTGGCGCTGCGAGGATGCAGTGGCCATCGACGGACAGGCTGACGGCTGATTTCAGCAGGACGTGAGGTGTCCGGAATCCGGTCAGGTACTGGACATGCTCGGGCTGCGAGAGTACGGCGAGTTCGAGGTCCAGCGACTGCATGACATCGCAGAGCCGCTGCTGCCGACGGCGGCAGAGCTGGGGGTCAAGCCGCAGGGGGTCGGCTTTGGCTGGGACGGTCACACGAGTTCCTTGATCAACTCGCGACGTTCGAGCACGGGGCGCGGACGACCGGTGAAGTCGGCAAATGACGTTGCCGGGTCGATTCCGAGATGTCGATAGAGCATGGCGAGTACATTTTCCGGCCGGTAGGCGTTGCGAATTGGTACTTCGCCACGCGAGTTCGACGCACCCAGGACTCCAGTCCTCAATCGACCGCCCGACAGCAGTACGCTCATGACCGAACCCCAGTGATCTCGGCCGGCGTTCTTGTTGACACGCGGCGTACGGCCGAACTCGCCCATGGCAATCACCAGGACATCGTCGGTCATCCCGCGATCGTGAAGGTCGGCGACAAGTGCCGCGAGCCCCTGGTCGTAGGACGGGCACTTCTTTTTCAGCCCCTGGGCGATCTTGCTGTGGTCGTCCCAACCGGTCACGCGAACGGTGACACAGCTGACACCATGCTCGACGAGTCGTCGTGCCAGCAGCAGGCTTTGGCCGGTTGTGTTGCGGCCGTAGGTGTCGCGTAGTGCGTGGGATTCGCGCCCGATGTCGAAGGCGATCTTTGCGGCGGGCCCGGTGATCATGTCGAAGGCCTGGTACGTGAAGTCATCGACCGCCTCGGAGGCTCCCTGGAGGTCTGCAAGTCGACGACGCGCGTCGAGGGCCCCGAGCAGTCCACGGCGGTCGTCGAGCCTGCGGAGGTCGAGGGATGCTTCGAGCGCGAGGTTCTGGACCTTGAAATCGGACCGGGACGGGTCGCCGAGGGTTTCAAAGGGATTGTAGCTCTTGCCGAGATGGGCCGGTCCGCCGTTTCGCATGGCCCGAGGGACAGCGACGTAGGTCGGCAGAGCGGCTTTGTCCGGAGCACGCAGTTTTGCCACGACACACCCGAAGGCGGGCATCTGGTTGGGCCCTCCCTTGGGACCGCGTTTGTAGTACCCGGTCTGTGTGAGATGGCTGGAGGGGTCGTGGCTGTTGCTGGGATGGTAAATCGAGCGGATGATGGTCAACTTGTCGGCGATGGCCGCCTGTCGTGGCATCCACTCACTGAAGAGGACTCCCGGCAACCTGGTGTCGAGGACCCCGAAGGCGCCGCGGTACTCTTGCGGTGCGTCGGGCTTGGGGTCGTATGTTTCGAATTGCGTCGGTCCCCCGGCCAGTTCAACGAAGATCACCGAGGAGTGTCGTCGCGCCGATCGCGGTGCGGCAGCGCGGGCTCTGATGATCTGGTCGAGGCCGAGGTCGGCGAAACCGGCCAGTCCGAGGGTTCCCACTCGCAGGGCACTGCGGCGAGAGACTCCGTCACAGAATGTCGAAGCGTGTCCGTTGATGTTGAGCATGGGACGGAGGTCCTTGTCTCGGTCAGGCAGTCAGTCGAGAATCGCGAGGCGACTAGGCGATGATGTCATCGACGAGTTCGCCGTGGATGTCGGTCAGCCGGAAATCACGTCCGGAGTAGCGGTAGGTGAGCCGTTTGTGGTCGAGTCCCATCAGGTGGAGCATTGTCGCGTGCAGGTCGTGGAAGTGGACCTTGTTCTCGACGGAGTAATATCCGTACTCGTCGGTGGCCCCGTGACTGATGCCCGCCTTGACGCCTCCGCCGGCCAGGAACATGGTCAGCGCGTGCGGGTTGTGGTCGCGGCCATCGTTGCCCTGGGCCACTGGCGTCCGCCCGAATTCGCCGCCCCAGAGAACCAACGTGTCTTCGAGCAGGCCTCGCTGTTTCAGGTCGGTGATCAGGCCATGGATGGGTTGATCCACTTCGAGAGCGTTCCTGGGGAGCGACTTCTTCAACCCTCCGTGCTGGTCCCACTTGTAGCTATGTGAAACCTGAATGAAGCGGACACCTCTTTCGGCAAAACGCCGTGCCATCAGGCATTGCCGTCCGAAATCCTTGGTGGCGTCCTTGTCCAGGCCGTAGAGCTTGTGGATCGTTCTGGATTCGCCGCTGATGTCCTGGACCTCCGGTGCCTGCGCCTGCATTCGGAAGGCGAGTTCGAAGGAGGCGATGCGGCTTTCGAGGTCCGAGTCGGGACCGGTGTCGTCGAATCTCTGGCGATTGATGCGGTTGAGCAGATCGAGTTCAAGGCGTTGCAGGTCGCGGGCTCCGCCACCGGTCTTCTTGCCGATGAACGGGAAGCGCGCCCGCTCTGACGGCGTCGAGGCATCGCCCATCGGTGTGCCCTGGTAGACCGCCGGCAGGAAGGCCGAACTCCAGTTGTTGACACCGCCGTGTGTCAGGCTGGGGCAGATCGTGATGTAGCCGGGCAGATTCTGGTTTTCGGTGCCAAGACCGTAGGTGACCCATGACCCCATGCTTGGACGGACGAAGGTGTCGCTGCCTGTGTGCAATTCCAGCAGCGCGCCGCCATGCCGAGAGTTGGAACCGTACATCGACTTGATGAAGCACAGGTCATCGGTGATCTCGGCGATTTTCGGAAAGACCTGGCTGACCCAGGCGCCACTTTCGCCGTACTGCTTGAACGACCAGGGCGATTTCAGCAGGTTGCCGGTGCCGCCGGAGACAATCCGCGGTTTTGGGAACGGAAGTGGTTTGCCACTGTCGCGGATGAGGTCGGGCTTGTGGTCGAAGGTGTCGACATGCGAGGGGCCACCGTGCATGAACAGGAAAATGACCCGCTTGGCCTTGGCCGGAAAATGCGGCTCCCGTGCCGTCAGGGGATTGTGCCTGGGGTTGGGGCGATCGGCTCGCACGCCTTGTTGCATCAGGTCGGCCAGGGCCAGCAGCCCAAACCCGGTGGCCGACGTCTTCAGCAGGTCGCGACGATTGAAGACGGGCGTGAATTGGTTGCAGCAACTGCTCATCGGGTGTCCTGTCGAATCATTCGCTGTAAACAAATTCGGTGGCTGCCAACAGGACTCGGCACAATGCCTGCCAGGCCCGTTGCTCGGATGTTCCGGAGTCCTTGTTCTTATCGTCATCCCCGGCCGCGCGACGGTAACTGGAAAGAAAAGCAGAGGCCTGGCCGGTTTCCACGTCGGTCGGGCGTCGCCCGAGGATGTGTCGGTACAAGGTGTCGAGTCGAGAGGCTTCGTCAGGCTCGGTGGTGATGAACCGTACCGCCAGCGCGGCCGATTGGTTGGCAACCAGTTTGCTGTTCATCAGGAACAACGCCTGGGGTGCTACGGTCGTTGTCACGCGGTTGCCGTTGGGAAGGCTGGGGTCGGCAAAGTCGAATGCCTGGAACACGTCGAACACCGCACTGCGGACGACGGGCTGATAAACACTGCGACGGTTGTTGCTGTAGACATCGGTCTTCATATTGTGGCCGGTGCCGGTCACATAGGCGCGATTCTTGACCGTCATCAGCGACCCGCCCATTCGGCGATCCAGCGAGCCACCAACGAACAGGACCGCGTCGCGAATCTCCTCGGCCGAGAGTCGTCGACGGTCCATACGCCACTGTAGCCGGTTCTCCGGATCCCGGGCGGCAGCCGATTCGTTGAACCGAGTACTCATGCGGTACGTCGATGAGAGGACAATCAAGCGGTGCAGATCCTTAAGTGACCAGTTACGGTGAACCAACTCCGAGGCCAGCCAGTCCAGCAGTCCGGGATGCGTGGGGCGTTCGCCCAGCGACCCGAAGTTGTCGGTTGACCGGACAAGTCCGTGGCCGAAGTGCCAACGCCAGAGCCGATTGACCAGGACGCGCGGAACCAGCGGGTTCTTCGGGCTCGTCAACCAACGGGCGAGTTCGAGCCGACCGCTGGCGGACTTGGGCAATGGAGATTGTTTTTCGCCCGCGATAATCGTGGGAAATCGGCGGGGGGCCAAAGATCCGAGGGTGAGATAGTTGCCCCGGATGTGAATCTTGAGATCGGTGATCTTCCCCTCGCCGACAGCCATTGCCAGGGGCAACTGTGGTTTGGAGGATTCGAGAGTCTTTGACGCCTTGCGCTGCTTGGCGAGTCGCTCGTTGGTGGATTTGTCGAACGCTGATTCAAGTTCCTTGCTCGCCTTGAAGGGACCTTTGGTTCCGTAAAGCAGTTGGCGGAAACTTTCGTGTTCGGGATCTGCCAGCGGCTTGGGTTTTCCGGCAGCCGCGTCTTTGCGACAGAGGTCGTCCACCTCGGTGAACAGTGAGGCGTAGGCGGCAGCGAGTTCTGCAGGTGGCCGGCCGACGAACTTGCCCAGCCGAGGGCCAGTCGTTGGTGGAGTGGTGGAGACGCCAGCGATGACGTGATGCCAGAGGGCCAGCGGGGACTTCTTGTCGGACCGGGTCGCCTCGAGGTGAGCGACCCACTGCTGCTGCAGGGCGGCGTGCAGTGCGTCGCGTTGAGGGATTGCCGTGGCCAATCGCGTCAGGGTGGCCAGGGGACCTGTCGCTTTGCCGGTGGCCGGGACGATCAGGAATTTGTCGATGTGGGGAAAGGGGCCCTGGCGTTCGATGCGGATGGTGTTCTTGCCGGTCTTGAACTCGCCGAGTGTCTCAATCGCCCATTTCTGCGTGTCGGGGAACCAGCTGCCGGTGGTCCGACCCAGGGCCGCCGGCTGCACCAATCCGCCATTGACGAGGATTCGACAGGGTCGGCTGTCGGCGGCGGCGAGGCGAAATTCGAGTCGGGCAGTGCCGGCCTTCTTGATCATCACGTCGTACTCGACGTGGCTGAGCCCGGAGGAACTGGCGATGATCCCGATCCCCTGGCCGTAGCCCGTCGTCAGTCGGGCGGCGTTGCCCCGGTCATAGGACTCGGCCTCGCGAAGGAGCAGGTCCGGTCGTTTGGCGGCTTGGGGTGTTCCACCGAGTGGCTTTTTCCCTGCCAGCAGTTGCGACTTCAGCCACGTGGCGGTGGCGGTCAGCAGGTAGTCCCCGGCACGGCGGCGGGAGACCTTCAGCACGGCTCGCTTGGCCTTTTCAATGGTGGAGGCGATTGCCTGCTTGGATGCGTCGATCGTCTGCTGGTGCCGCTTCTGGGTAGCGATGACGTCGCTGTCGGCCAGGGCGCGTTCGTTCCACTTGGCAACGACGCGGAAGTTCTGCATCGTCTTGGTGCTCTTGAAGATCCCGGCCAGCGAGTAGTAGTCGGCCATGCGGATCGGATCGAACTTGTGGTCGTGGCATCGCGCACAGCCAAGAGTCAGCCCAAGAAAGGTCTTGCCGATGGTGTCGATCTGCTCATCGATGATGTCCATTTCCATTTTTTGCGGATCGTCTTCGGCGAGCATTTTGGCGCCGAGGACAAGGAATCCGGTGGCAATGATCTGGCGAAGATTGACCGCCGGGTCGTCGGTACGTGGCAGGAGATCCCCGGCGATCTGTTCACGGACGAATTGATCGTAGGGATGGTCGTCATTGAAGGCCGCGATGACGTAATCGCGGTAACGATAGGCGTTGCCGTAGCAGAGGTTTTCATCGAGTCCGTTCGAGTCGGCATAACGGGCGACATCCAGCCAGTGACGAGCCCAGCGTTCGCCGTAGGCGGGGCTGCCCAGCAGTCGTTCAACCACATTGGCGGCGGCCAGCGGTGAGTTGTCGGCCAAGAACGATCCGATCTCGTCGGGACTTGGCGGAAGTCCGGAAAGGTCAAGCGTGATGCGACGTAGCCAGGACAGGCGTGTGGCCGGTGGAGCCGGGGTAAGCCCGGCAGCTTCCAGTCGCGCGAGGATGAAGTGATCGATGGGGTTTTTTGCCCAGTCTGTTGCTTGGATTGTCGGCAACGGATGTCGGCGAGGCGGCTGGAAGGCCCAGTATTTCTTCTGCTTGTCGGTGAATCGCGGTCCCGCCTGGCCGGGTTTTCGGGCTGCGGGCCGTGGCTTGACCTTGGAATTTGGCCAGGGGGCGCCGCGTTTGACCCATTCGGTCAGGATGGCGCGTTCCCGCGTAGGCAGTTTTCGCTTCGGCGGCATCTTGAGTTCTTCGTTGTGTCGGATCGCGGTGATCAGCAGGCTCGCGTTAGGTTTTCCGGGAACCAGAGACGGCCCCCGAAGACCACCGGTGAGAATTGATCCGAGTGACTCCATATCCAGTTTTCCCTCGGGATCGTCTCCCGAATGGCATTCCAGACAGTGGGCAGCGAGCAAGGGCCGCACCTTCTTTTCGAAGAACTCGAAGTCCTTCGGGGTGGGCGCGGCGTGAGTCGTCGAGGTTGGTGGCAACAAACCCAACGAAACGACCAGTGCCAGGACGGTGCGAAGTTCGCGGCGGAGGGACGAATGTGCGTTCATCGAGGG
This sequence comes from Planctomycetaceae bacterium, assembly GCA_002726205.1. GTDB lineage: Bacteria > Planctomycetota > Planctomycetia > Planctomycetales > Planctomycetaceae. The sequence continues at coordinate 85,587 of PBSL01000011.1, forward strand.
ATAGTATAACAGCGCCACGGTCGGCTCAACGTGGAAGTTCCGTCCTGTGAACGGCCCCGAACGATGCCATCACTTGCCGAACGCCTTGCGGAATTGTCCGTACGTCGGGTCTCCGGGACGGTTGGGCAAAGCGACGGGAGCCTGCCAGTCGGGTGGCACATCGGCGAGTCGCACGGGGCGACCCTGTTCAGTCAGATGACTTCTCCAGCCGGCCATGAAAGCCTGATTCTTGGCCAGAATTTGTTCGTAAGTCTGCGGCATCGTCTGCCCTTGTGCCACCTGCTGGAATGCCCAGAGCGTCGGCGCCCAGAATTCCGTCTGGTTGAAGGGTGCGCCGGTGCCGATAGTGAGTTCGAAGGTCCGCCCGTGTCCGGTCTTCTCGGTGTGGATGTGCAGGGCACCCACCCCGAAGTTCCCGGTGTGCAGCGTGCCGAAGAACCTTCGGTCGTCCTTTCCCCTGTGTTCGTATGTCAGGAGCCCGGGCGGAGCGTGCCAGTTCTTTGCCCGGAAGGAGACCGATTCGATCGGGTAGCCCGAATCGGCGATCACCCGGCTGAGAAAATACAGGCCGTGAATCCCATGTGTCGGGTAGTCCTCGGCTCCGGCGGCGGCGTGGTATCCGACGACCGGTGACGAGGCCACGAATTGGCGGGCCTTGGCCACCACGTCGTTGTGTCCGAGTGCCGAAGGGACCAGCAGCGGAGCCTTGTGCTTGCTGGCCAACTCGATCATCTGCCGGGCCTTGCCCACGGAGTTGGCGAATGGCCGGTTGATGAGGTTTGGGATGCCAGCTTCGAGATAGGGGGCGTGCAGAATGTGGTTCCAGGCATGGTTGTAGTATCCCCCGCTGATGATTGCGTCGACCTTGCCGAGCATGCCATCGAACGTCTTGACCGCCTGGCACCCGTACTGCCTGGCGAATCCCTCCGAACGCGCCGGATCGACATCCCAGCAATGAGTGATCTGCATTCCGGTGTAGGACATGTCGCCGTTGATTAACTGGGCCCACATCGCCGCCAGGTGCGAGTAGACTCCGATATTCAACGCACCGACGGTCAGCGGTTTCTTCCTGGCTTCACGCTGATCGGCACTCGGGGCCGCGGCGGTTGCAGTGGCTGCAGTGGCTGCAGTGGCTGCAGTGGCTGCAGTGGCTGCGGGAGCATCGCGCAGGAAGCGTCGTCGTGAGATGAAAGGTGAATTGCTCATCGTTGATCTCGAGGACGTTGGGGTGAAGAAAATGCCGCGGCATCATAGGCGATTCACGTGCAATGATGCTGCGCTGCGGTGGTGCCGGGTAGCAGAGTGAAGAGACATCTGGCACAGTGGGGAGACGATGACCAGCAGGTCCCCTCACGAGTTGCCGGAGATGACGGGGAGTTCCCTGTATCCCGAGTTGCCTGAAGAACTGGGCGGGTTTCGTCCACGGCGACTGATCCGTCTGGTGGGGCCAGGCGTGATCATCGCCTCGGTGACGATCGGCAGTGGCGAGTTGGTCTGGGCGTCGCGCAGCGGTGCGATCTTTGCCTACGGGATGCTCTGGTGCTTCTTCTACGGTGGAATCTTCAAGGCGGTACAAGTCTACACTGCCTCGCGACATTTCACCCTGACCGGAGAGCATCCCCTGGAGAGCTGGAAAGGGCTGCCCGGACCGGGAAGGTGTTTCCCGCTGCTGGTGGTTTTGCCGGCGCTGGGACTGATGCCGATTGCCTTCTCGACCATTCCCGAAACCCTGGCCGGGTACATCCACCGATTGTCCGGTGTGTCGCTCGAAGGCGATCCGGTGGGGCCGTGGGAGTGGTTCGAGTTCTGCTCCAACGGCTGGGCCACGCTGGTGCTGGTCGCCTGCCTGTTGCTGGCGGTGTTTTCCAGCTACACGGTCGTCGAACGGATTTCGTTGATCGTGCTGGCACTGCTGGTCGGCCTGGTGACCCTGGCCGTGCTTGTGCTGGGTCCGGATCTGAGTGAAGTGCTGAGAGGACTGTTGATCCCTCGGGTGGACGAGTATCCCGAGTGGTGCCGGGGGACCGACGAGTTCAGGGACCGCAGTCCCTGGCTGGAGGTCTCGTTGTACCTGACGGCAGTTGGCGGTGGTGCGTACGATTACATCGGCTACATCGGCATGTCCCGGGAAAAGGGCTGGGGCCTGGCCGGCCGAGGGAGCGTGTCGCGGGAGGACCTGGAGAAGGTCTCGGCCGACAGAGATGAGGTCCGTCGGGCGAGACGTTGGACCCGGGCACCGCTGATTGACGCGATTGGCTCATTTGCCTGTGTGATTCTTGTCACGCTGCTGTTCGCGATGCTCGGGGCGATGGTCCTGTATTCCCAGCAGGCGGTCCCGGTCGAAAACGACCTGCTGGGTCAACAGGAGAAGTTCCTCACCACGCTGCACCCTCAGTTGAAATGGGTCTATCGTGGTGGGGTGTTCCTGGCCTTCATTGGCACGTTGTACGGAGCGTTCGAGGTGTATCAGCACACCTGTCGCGAGTCGCTCTCGGTGGTGGCGCCTCGCACGTTCACACGCATCGGTTCCGGGCGATTGAAGGTCCTGGTGATTGGCTACTGTGCCGTCGGTGGCCTGACCCTGACGTGGTTGCCTGCCAACATGGCCGGCGACATCGTGGGGCGGTTGACGTTGGGCAGCCTGGTCAGCGGTGCCGCGACGTGTGGTCTGTGGTGTTTCGCGATGCTCTGGGTGGATCAGACCCGGTTGCCGCAACCGCTGCGGATGCGTTGGCCGTTAAGGGCCTTGACCATGTTGGCCGGAACCGCGATGACCGTGTTGGGGGCGATCAGCATCTACAAGTACTTCGCCTGACATCGCCCTGCCCTGTTCGCACAAACGAGGACGCCGCCAAGATGAAGATCACCGATTTCTCTGTGCACCGTTGTCGAATTCCTCTCGATCGCCCGATTGGCGATTCGCAGGTGATTTTCACCGAGCACTTCATGACGGTGCTCGAACTCAAAACCGACGACGGTCGCACGGGCGTCGGGTTCGAGTTGCAGCAGGGTATGCCGACCTCGGCTGTTGCCCAGCTCGAAGCCCAGTATCGCTACAACGGCTGGTCGGGAGTCGTGGGGCAGTCGCCGTTGGGGATGGCGATGAGGATCGGACGTCCTCGGGGTGGTAACGTCGGGGCCGCTGTGCTGGGGTTGGCGACCGAGACGGCGATGTGGGATCTGGCGGCGCAGCAGGCCGAGCTGCCGCTGTACCGACTTTTCGGAGGCAGCGAGCCCCGGGTCAGGGCCTACGGCAGTACGCTGGACTTCCATCTCGACGAAGCCGAGTTTCGTTCCTGGATGGCGCATTTCACCGAACTGGGCATGGGCGGCATCAAGATCAAGGTTGGTCACCCCGACATCGAATGGGATCTCAATCGCCTGGCCACCGTCCACGACGTGCTGGGAGAAGATGTCGACGTGATGATCGACGCCAACGAGGCCTGGTCGCCCAAGGAGGCGATCAGCCGGATGAAGCGGTATGACGATGAGGGGTTCGAGATCTTCTGGATCGAGGACCCGATCACACGCGAGGACTACCCGGGGTACGCGATGCTGGCGGCCGAGATCGATACGGCGAGGATCAACACGGGTGAGTATCTGGGCTTTCACGGGAAGCGGCGATTGCTCGAAAGCGGTGGTGTCGACGTGTTGAACATCCATGGGCAGTTCCAGGCTTCGCGGGCGGCAGCGCACCTGGCCGGTGACTACGGCATTCCGGTGTCGCTGGGCAACACACTGCTGGAGCTGGGTGTGCATCTGGCGGCGAGTCTGCCCGAGTGCCTGTACCTGGAGTTCAGCGACCTGGCCTGGAACCGCCTGGCGGTCGAACCGGTGAAGTTCGAGGGCGGCTTTGCGATTGCCCCGGATCGCGTCGGCCACGGGATCGTCCTGGACCGGGACGCCCTGGCGGAATATGCCGAACCGCAATGAGCCGGGTGTGTTCTTCGCCTACTTGTCGGCTTCGTCCAGCAGTTTCTCATACTCCTTGACCAGCGGCCTGTAGGCGAAGTTGGCCAGGGTCGCAATCAGCCCACGGTCACTTTGACCCTGGGCGACGTCGGCCAGGCTGGTCATGGCTCCGTTGAGCTGGTCCATCGCGGTTTCCATTTGCTCGATCGCGGTGTCCAGGTCCTTGGCTTTTCTCGCGGTGGCGGCGGCCTTCAACGCCTTGACTGCGCCCAGGTACGCCACGTTGAATTCGCTCCGCTTGGCGTAATAAAAGAGCAGCTGTTTGCTGCCGTTGCGATGAAGGGGGGCCCCCTGCACGCGGTACAGTTCGATCATCCACTGTGTGTAATGGTCGTTGACGTCATTGAACCACTTGGGCGGTTCACCGGGGCTGTTGTGCTTAAGGAACATGCCTGGAACGGGAAATCCGAAGCCGATGGCATTCTTGTCGAGGGTGTGGGTGGCGTCCTCCAGGTGATTCCATCCGATCAGCAGACGTTCGCTGCCGGCGCGGTTTCCAAGGATGCCTTCCCAGAGGTCATGGTGAGCCGAGACGCGGGTGGTCTTGGCGTCCCACGAGGCTCGGGAGAGGTAGTGAACGGTTGAATCGAGTTCACCGGGGATCCAGTACCTTGTTGAGAACCCATCCCAACCGAGTTTCCGGATTTCCCGGGTCAGTGTGTCGATGTGCTGGGTGGTGGACTGTGCCAGCACGCCGACGTTGTCGTCGGCGAGGGTCATGATCAGGCTTGCCTTGACCTTCTTGGCCGGCAGTTGGGCCAGCAATTGTTTGCTTTCGGCGATCCGCCGTGCCGTGTAATCGACGAAATTCAGGGTGCTGGCCCCCGTGGGCAACACGCGGTCGAGGATCGGGAACAACGCCGGGTCCGGTTGCCGGATGACCAGTTCCACGCTCGAGCCGTCGGGTTTCTTCAACAGTTTGCCGTCATCGAAGAGTCGGCAGAAGAAGGCCATGCCGACGACGTTGCCCTTGATCGAGGCCTCGCCACGATCCCCCGAGGCGATCAGGTTGCGGTTGCGGGCCGAGGTGACAAGTTTCTCGAGCGAATGATCGCCGAGACTTTTCCGGTTGTCGAGTTCCTTCCAGGCGGCCTGGGCGTGAGCATTCCATTCGGGGAACTCGGGGACCGAGACATACAGTGCATCCAGCCCCGGGTAGGTTTTCAGGAAGGCGCGGATCCGGGTTGATATGAGCTCGGTGAGAACCGGATCATCGGGCTTGTTGGTGGGGCCGGGGCCGATGGTGAGACTCTTGAGTTGATGGACCTTGGTGGATCCGGGCAATGCGTCGGCGAATTCTTTGGGGAATTCCAGTACCGACGTCGAAAGTCCGACCGTCATCCCCAGCGAGTGGGAGGTGTCGATCACGCCTGTCATCAGTTTCTTGCCGGCGGCGATCTTCTGCTTGTATGTCGTCAGCCCCGCAAAGTCGGGATTCTGGAAGATCTTGGCCCCCTTGAAGGCGACTCGCCCCGGTGTGTCTCCATCGACCCTGAGCACTTCACCAAACCAGTGCAGCGCCGTTTGACGCTGGACGCCACGAAACCGGTAGTCAACGAAAGGTTGCCAGGCGTAGACGGACATCAGGATGCGATTGAATTTCATCTTGGCCAGTTGCCGGATGAATCGCTTGTGTTCCTCCAGCCCCCAGGATTCCGGGCCGATGGCAAAATCGTTGATGGTTCGCCATGTACGGGTCCTCAACTCGGGTTCTTCAACAATGTTGAACCGGGGCAGCTTGAAAGGTTTCTGTGGTGGAAAGAAGTCCTGGCGGAACGTGTAACGCACGCCCAGTCGGTGTCCCAGTTCGCTCACGGCCCAAAATGTGGCAGCGGGACTCCCGCCACCGACAACCAGAACCTTTGGCGGGGTCGGGACTGCAATCTCCTGGATCACCAGTCCCTGGTTTGAGATTTTCGGCCAGGTGAAGCCGGGCAAATGGCCGGTGACAGGGTTGGTACTCGTGCTGCCAACCAGGACGGCCAGGCGACAGTCAGGAGATTTGGGGATTGTGTCCCGGAATCGCTTGACCGTGACGCCGAAGAGGCGTTTCCATTGCGTGGCGAGCTCGTCAGCAGCGTCTTTTTCGATTGCTGTGGCCTTGCTGCCAACCACGATCGCGATTGTTTCCGCGGCCGGCAGGCTGGCGGTGCCAAGCAGGAGTGTGAGTCCGAAAGCAAGCGAGTGGCGGATCATGATGAGCTGTCCTGCCGCCCGTCACGAAGGGCGGTCGATGTCCAGTGATGGAGTCGACTTACTTCTTCGGTGTCGACTTGTTGGCGAAGCAGTAGAGGGTGTTGATGGTCCGGACATAGATCCGGTCTTCGGCAATTGCCGGGGTGGCCACACAGCTCTCGCCGACGTCGTTTTTGGCCAGAAACTTCAGCTTCGGGCCCTGTTGCAGGACGACGATGAATCCGTTTTCGCCGGTGACATAGATCTTGCCGTCACCGTAGACGGGTGAGGCGTAGTAGTGGCCGAGGTTTCGGATGCGGCGGCGAGGCCAATGGGTTTTTCCATCGGTGGCCGAGAATGCAGCCGAGATGCCTCCCTCTTTGACGACGAACAACTGGTCGTTGACAACCAGCGGAGAGGCGATGTTGGAGGGGGCCTTGGTGTTGAGGTTCCATTCCAGGTGCGTCTTGGTCACGTCGCCGGTTCCGCCTCCCCGGATCATCTGGATGATGTTGCCGCCCCCGACCCGGTTGGTCTTGGCTTGGAACGCGTCATCGATCTCGTCGCCGGTCAGGAACCCGTCCTTGTTGGCATCACCCTTGTCGAACTTCTCCCAAAACGCTTTGCCCAGTTCGGTCTTGTCGAGCTTTTCGTCCTGGTTGGTGTCACGCCATTGCAACAGGGCGAACTTCAAGGTGCGATCGGTGTCGCCATAGCTCTGGACCGAGACGTAGATCTTGTCGCCGACGACGGCCGGCGTGGTCATGATGGTTCGCAGCAGTGAATGGCAACTCCAGCGGACCTTGCCGGAGCCGGGGTCGTAACCTTTGAGCTTGCCGCTGCCGGCCATCACGATGTCAGTCTGTTTGCCGGAGGTCACGACCACCGGGACGGCATAGCCGCCCAGCATCTCGGGTCGTTTGGTGGTCCACTTCGGCTTGCCCGTGTACTTGTCGAGCGCGAGGATGTAGCTGGCGAGGTCGTCGTCGAGGCAGAAGATGACCTTGTCTTCATGGAGGATCGGGGAATTGGCCGCCCCCCACCCCAGCAGGTAAAACGGCATCGAGGTCTTGTGAGTCCACAAGTGCTTGCCGTTGGTGGCGTCCAGGCAGATCAGGCCGATCGTGCTGTAGTGGACGTAGACCCGCTCGCCGTCGGAGGTCGGGGTGCACGAGGCATGCTGGTTGGGCCAGGTGATGCTGGGAAGAGTCCCCGCCGGGAAGGCTGTCTTCCAGAGTTCTCGGCCGGTGGCCGCGTCGAAGCCAAACACGACGAATTGCTGCTTGCCCTTGGGACCCACGGTTGCCGTTTCGATGCAACGACCGCCGGAGATGATCGGGCAGGCGACACCGGTGCCCAGCGTCTTTTTCCAGACCACGTTCTCGGTTGTCGAGAACTTCACCGGCAGGTTCTTGCTTTCCCGAGAAACACCCGTGGCGTTGGGGCCTCGGAACTGGTTCCAGTCCTCCCCAGGGGCCGGTGCCGCCAGCAGAACAGCCAGGATCAACGTCGAGAGCAACGGGAGGCGGCGCATGAACAGTCCTCTGGTAGGGCCGAGTTCTTCGGTCAGAGTCGTGACCATACCCCGGCCGCAATTCCATGACAACCAGTCCGGGGCGAAGAGCGTCTAGTTCGCCGGCTTCGGTGGTGTTTTGGGAGCGGGCTGGGGCTTGCCGGGATCGACGGTGATGGATCTTTGCCGCTCGTCGATCCTGACGACCTTGCCGAACTTCACACCATCGACGATTGCCTGCAGTGGAAGCGATGTCTTGAGGATTATCGTCGTGGCATCATCACTGGAGGTGACCTCGGGAGCGGTTTCCGCTTTGGCCAGAATCCGCAGTGCCGCGATGTGTTCCTTGCGAGTGGCCTCGTCGAGTGATCCCTGCAGGATGACGGTGAGCGTGGTGGTGATGGCCGAAGTGGCCGGTGGCTTTGCCGGGCCGGCCGCCAGCAAGGGCATGATTTTCAGTTGGGAGTCCGCCAGCACCTTGTTGAACGCCTCGGTCGTTTCGGCTTTCTCAAAACCATCGGCCGCCTCATCGACGGCATCCAGCAGGGCCATCCACTGCTTGCGGGCTGTTGCCACATCGGCTGCCGGCAGGGCCTCGACCGAGGCGCTGCCGCGTCGCAAGGCTTCTTCCATCGCCGGAGCCAAGCCTGCGGGAAACCACTTGCCGTCGATTCGAATGAATTCGCTGACTCCGGGTTGGGTTCGGGCGGCGGTCGGTGAAAGGCCAATGATCAACTGGGCCGAGTTGGCGTCCTTGTGTTTGAGAGTGATCCTGGAGACATCGAATTGACTGAGAGTGTCGTTGGGGTCTGCGGAGGTCAATGCCCGGAGTTGCCCGAGAAATGTGGTTCCGGTGCCCTCACAAAACGCCTGGCCGTCGAATTGTTTCAGAGACTTCAGGTCCTTCAGTTCACTGGTGATCAACGAGTCGAGCAGGTCGAGAATCTTCTCCCAGTTGTCACTCAATTGATCCTGGTCAAGTTGCGCCAGCGGAAGTCCCGGATTCTTCAACAACAGGGCCTTTTTTGTTCGAGCGATGGTCGAGAGTCGCTTCAGGGTGGTGAAAACCCGTTTCCAGACCTCTGGATCCATGTTGTCCGCAAACTCGCGAACCACGCGGTTGATGTTGTCCTGGTAGCTGCTCGGGAGAAAGTCCCAGATGGCCGTTGCACGACCGGCCTGGATGCCCTTCAGCACGGTGCGAACCGTGGCAACCGGATCATCCGATTCGTTCGCAGAATTCTTCGGTGGTTCCGGGTTGCTCGGAGGTTGATCCGCTTTTCCGGCACCGGTGGATCCGGAATTCCCGGAAGTTCCCGGCTCGCCATCACAGCCGGTGATCCCGGCGGCGACTAGCGCGATCAACGCAAACAGCACTCCCCATCGTGTCATTCGTCACTCTCGTGGATGGCCACTTTGTCGTTTCCCGGTCTTCGCGGCGCGAAACCAGATCGCGGTGCTGTCATCCTAACGGGATTCGTCTGCCGACGGACCGTCAAAGGCCCAGAAAACCTCAGGAACCCGCGTTCCGGCAACTTGCAACTCCCGCTGGCAGGGCTTACAGTAGCGATCTTCTTGAATAATACTGTCGGTGAAAGTGAATCGTAATTACTTATAGTCGTATCCTCACGACGAGTCGAGAACGGCGATGCACCTGCGAAATGTGGCTTTGTTCTGTGAGGTGGTGACGCGGAGCAGTTTCTCGAAAGCTGCCGAGGCGCACCGTGTCTCACAGTCGGCAGCCAGCCAGGCGGTACAGACACTCGAAGACCGTGTGGGCACCGTGTTGATCGACCGTTCACAGCGACCGTTGTCACTGACCCCGGCCGGACAGATTTACTACGACGGTTGTCGCCGGATGTTGGAAGCATTTCGCCAGGTCGAGGAGCGGGTGTTTGAGATCAGTGATCGTGTGATTGGCCGTTTGCGGGTGGCTGCGATTTACTCGGTCGGATTGCTCGAAATGACCGACTCGATTGCCCGCTTCGGTGAGGCCTTTCCGGATGTTTCATTGACGGTGGACTATGTCCATCCGGATGAAGTGTACCGCAGCGTGCAGGACGGCGAGGCTGACCTGGGGATTGTTTCGTTTCCGCGAGCCGGCGAGTTTCAGGTGGTGCCGTGGAAAGAGCAACCGATGACGATTGTCGTCCCACCGCAGCATCGGTTCGCCTCTCAGTCCATCTTGCCACTGGATGATCTCAACGGTGAAACTTTCGTCGGATTCTGCCGTGATCTGAAGGTGCGACGGCAGATCGACAAGTGGTTGAAAGCGGCCGGGGTTTCGGTCGATGTGGTCCACGAATTCGATAACTGCGAGCACATCAAGCGGGCCGTGGAGGCGGGAAGTGGAATTGCCATCCTGCCGGTACCGACACTGCGTCGCGAGTTGTCGCAGGCCTCTCTTGTCGCCGTGGATCCGGACGGTGTGGATTGGCAACGTCCGCTCGGTTTCATTCATCGCCGCAATCTGCAGCCGACCGTGGCTGCCTTGCGTTTCATTGAGATGCTGGAAGTGACAACGAATGTCTGAGAACAACTTCCAGGAGAGTCGCCGAATTGACCAACACCCCCAGGGGGTGTTTCGCCACGGCCGCGCCCAACGCTACGGCCTGTACGACCCGGCCAATGAACACGACAGTTGCGGGGTTGGATTCGTCGCGAACATCAAGGGAGTGCGTTCTCGCCAGATCATCGACGACGCACTGCACATGCTCGATCACATGACCCATCGTGGCGCGTGTGGTTGCGAGGCGAACACTGGTGACGGTGCCGGGATATTGACCGCCCTGCCCCACGAGTTCCTCGAGAAGGTAGCCCGATCGGACCTGGGGATCGCTTTGCCGGGCCAGGGACTTTACGGTGCGGGCCTGGTGTTTCTGCCGCGGGATGTCGCCGAGCGAGCGATCTGCAAGGAGACGCTGAATCGCCTGATCGTCGAGCAGGGCCAGACGCTGCTGGGGTGGCGCGAGGTGCCGGTGGATCCAGATGGGGCCGATATCGGGCCGTCGGCGCGGGCGGCCGAACCGGTAGTCGAGATGCTTTTCGTCGGTGCGGCTGCCGGCGTCGAAGCCGAGGAGCTGGATCGCAGGCTGTTCGTGATCCGCAAGAGTGCCAGCCATGAACTCCGCGGCAGCCAGCTCTCCGAAGCTCTGTTGTTTTACGTGTGCTCGCTGTCGACGAAAATCCTGATCTACAAGGGCATGCTGACTTCCGACCAGGTGCCGCGGTATTTCCCCGATCTCGGTGATCCCGACTACCGCAGCCACCTGGCAATGGTCCACTCGCGATTCTCGACGAACACGTTTCCCAGCTGGGATCGCGCTCAGCCGAATCGCTTCATGAGTCACAACGGTGAGATCAACACCCTGCGAGGTAATGCCAACTGGATGTTCGCTCGCCAGGGTGTCATGAAAAGCGACCTCTTTGCTGACGAGTTGCCGCGATTGTTCCCGGTCATCGAACGTGAGTGTTCCGACTCGGGTAACTTCGACAACGCCCTGGAATTTCTCTATCACGCCGGCCGGAGTTTGCCCGAGGCGGTGATGATGATGATTCCCGAGGCCTGGCAGAATCATCATGCGATGTCCGAGGAAAAACGGACGTTTTACGAATACCACTCGGCGTTGCAGGAGCCCTGGGATGGTCCGGCGTCGATCTCCTTCACCGATGGGCATTACATCGGGGCGGTGCTCGATCGAAACGGGCTGCGTCCGAGTCGTTTTTACGTCACGCACGATGACCGGGTGATCATGGCCAGCGAGGTGGGCGTGCTGGACGTCGATCCAGCAAATGTCAAACAGAAAGGGCGGCTGCAACCGGGCAAGATGTTCCTGGTTGATTTCGAGCAGGGGCGGATCATCGCCGACGAGGAGCTCAAGCACGACGTGGCGACGCGTCGGCCCTATGGCGAGTGGCTCGCGGATCAACGGGTCCAGCTCGCTGACCTGCCGCCAATCGATCCACCGGAACTTCTTTCGAGCGATCAGCTGATCAAGCAGTTGCGGTCATTCGGTTATACATCCGAGACGCTGCAGTTCATGTTGATTCCGCTGCTGGGACAGCAGAAGGATCCGATCGGCTCGATGGGTAACGACGCGGCGCTGGCCTGCCTGTCGGACCAGCCACGGATGCTCTACGACTATTTCAAGCAGCTGTTTGCGCAGGTGACCAACCCGGCAATCGACTCGATCCGGGAAGAGATCATCATGTCGCTGGAATGTTACATCGGACCGGAAGGCAATCTTCTGGAAACGACCGGGGGTCAGTGCCATCGACTGCAGGTTCCGCACCCGATCCTGACGAACGAGGAACTTGCCTCCCTGCGTGGTCTGGACTACCGCGGATGGAAGACAAGGACGATCGATATCACCTTCCCGCGGGCCGGGGGCGCCGATGGCCTGCGGCCGGCGCTGGACCGGGTCTGTGCTGAAGTCGATGAAGCCATCCTTGCCGGTGACAGCCTGGTCGTGCTCAGCGACCGGGCGATCGGCCCGGAGCGCGTCGCGATCAGCTCTCTGCTGGCCTGTGCCACCGTTCACCACCATCTGGTCCGCAACGAGCAACGGACCAGGATCGGTGTGGTGCTCGAGAGTGGCGAAGCCCGCGAGGTGCATCATCACTGCCTGCTGGTCGGGTACGGGGCCGATGCGATCAACCCGTATCTGGCTTTCGAGTCAATTTTGCAGGCCCGTCGCGACGGGGTGCTCGACGCATCATGGACAGACGAGAAAATCGTCTCGGTGTATCGCAAGGGCGTGGCCAAGGGCATGCTCAAGGTCATGGGCAAGATGGGGATCTCGACCCTGCAAAGCTACAAGGGGGCACAGATCTTCGAGGCCGTTGGACTCAACGATGAAGTCATCTCGCATTGTTTCTCCGGCACGGCCAGTCGGATCAAGGGGGTCGGGTTCGATGTTATTGCCGCCGAGTCACTGCGGCGTCATGAACTGGGTTTCCCGGCCCGGGCAACCGGCGAGGAAATGACGCTGCCCAATCCTGGACTGTTTCACTGGCGTCGTCCGGGAGAAAAGCACGCCTGGAACCCCTACACGATTGCCGAGATCCAGCAGGCGGCTCGCCAGGGAGATCACCAGGCCTACGATCGGTTTGCACGGCTCGTCAACGAACAGACGACGCGTGAATGCCATCTGCGGGGATTGCTGCGATTTCGACAGCAAACCAGCATTCCCATCGAGGAGGTCGAACCGGCCGCTGAGATCGTCAAGCGATTCTGTACCGGTGCCATGAGCTACGGCTCGATTTCGATCGAGTCGCACGAGGCCCTGGCGATTGCAATGAACCGGATCGGTGGCAAGAGCAACACCGGTGAAGGAGGTGAAGATTATCGGCGATTCGAACCGCTGCCTGACGGTGACTCGAAACGCTCGGCCATCAAACAGGTGGCCTCGGGGCGGTTTGGCGTGACGGCCTGGTACCTGACCAATGCCGACGAGTTGCAGATCAAGATTGCCCAGGGAGCCAAGCCCGGCGAAGGCGGGGAATTGCCGGGAACCAAGGTCGACAAGGTGATTGCCGCCACCAGGCACTCGACTCCGGGTGTCGGGCTGATCAGCCCGCCACCCCATCACGACATCTATTCGATCGAAGATCTGGCCCAGTTGATCTTCGACCTGAAGAACGCGAACCCGTCGGCCAGAATCAGCGTCAAGCTGGTTTCGGAGGTGGGGGTGGGGACGATCGCCGCGGGCGTGGCCAAGGGGCACGCCGACAATATTCTGATTTCCGGTTCAGAGGGGGGGACCGGGGCATCACCGTTGACGAGTATCAAACATGCCGGGCTTCCCTGGGAGCTGGGGATTGCGGAAACACATCAGACCCTGGTGATGAACGATCTTCGCAGTCGGGTGCGGTTGCAGACCGACGGCCAGTTGAAGACCGGTCGGGATGTGGTGATCGCGACACTGCTGGGAGCCGAAGAGTACGGATTTGCGACGGCACCCCTGATCACGCTCGGTTGCATCATGATGCGAAAGTGCCACCTCAATACCTGCCCGGTAGGGATCGCCACGCAGGATCCCCAGTTGCGGAAGAAGTTCACCGGCAAGCCCGAGCACGTCGTCAATTATCTGTTCATGGTGGCCGAGGAGGCACGGCAGATCATGGCATCACTGGGCTTCGGGTCGATCAACGAGATGGTCGGCAGGGTTGATGTCCTTGAGGTCGAGGATGCGGTCGACCATTGGAAGGCCCGGGAAATCGATCTGTCCGCGATCCTGGCCCCGGCCGCCAAACCCCACGAGAATGTCGATGTCTACTGCACGCGTGACCAGGAGCATGGTCTCGAGGATGTGCTCGATCGTCGGTTGATCGCAGAGTGTCAGGCGGCGATCAACGACGGCACCGCTGTTCAACTCGAACTCCCGATCATCAACACCGATCGCACGACCGGGACGATGCTCAGCCACGAAGTGTCGAAACGCTGGGGGCCTGACGGCTTGCCCGAGGATACGATTCGAATTCGCCTGGTCGGGTCAGCGGGCCAGAGCCTGGGAGGCTGGTTGGCTCCGGGGATCTCGATTGAACTCAGCGGTGACGCCAATGACTACGTCGGCAAAGGGCTCTCCGGTGGACGACTTGTTGTCATGCCGCCGGAGGAAACTCGCTTTGCTGCCGAAGAGAACATCATTGTCGGCAACGTGGCATTGTACGGAGCGGTCAAGGGCGAGGCGTTCTTTCGGGGGATCGCTGCCGAGCGTTTCTGCGTGAGAAATTCCGGGGCCTGGGCAGTGATCGAGGGGGTCGGGGATCACGGTTGTGAGTACATGACCGGCGGCCGCGCGGTGATTCTGGGCCCGACCGGTCGCAATTTCGCGGCCGGCATGTCGGGTGGCGTGGCCTACGTGTTCGATCCGCACGATCTGTTTCTGCCGCAGTGCAACCTGGAAATGGTTGGACTCGAGGCTGTTGAGGACGAGGCTGATGAACTGGAGTTGCGTGAACTGATCGAGAAGCACCAACGTTACACCGGTTCCACCGTCGCCGAGATGATCCTCAGTGACTGGGAACAGCAACTGCATTACTTCCACAAGGTGATGCCGACCGACTACAAGCGGGCCTTGTCGGAAATGGCTCGCGAAACCAACGATACACAGACGATCGAATCGCACTAAGCACGGGATGGACGACCGGCGTTGGCCGTGTCGCCCGGGATGGAAACCAGCAGAGATGGGTAAGCCGACAGGATTCCTCGAATTCGAACGGGCGGTGGCTCCGTATCGTGATCCTGTCGTGAGACTGGGCGACTGGGACGAGTTCCTGGTCGCGGCACCGGTTGAAGACCTGGTCAGGCAGGGCGCCCGCTGCATGGATTGTGGTGTACCCTTCTGCCATACCGGCGGCTTGTTGGGCAACATGGCCTCGGGCTGTCCGATCAACAACCTGATTCCGGAGTGGAACGACCTGGTCTACAACGATCGTTGGCGGGAGGCGCTCGATCGGCTTCACAGGACGAACAACTTTCCGGAATTCACGGGCCGTGTCTGTCCGGCCCCGTGTGAAGGATCCTGTGTGCTGGGGATCATCGAATCGCCGGTGACGATCAAGAACATTGAACAGACGATCGTTGATCGAGGGTTTTCGGAGGGATGGATTTCTCCCAGACCGCCTGCAGATAGAACCGGGCATCGCGTCGCCGTCGTCGGCTCGGGTCCGGCCGGGCTCGCCTGCGCCGATCAACTCAACATCGCCGGGCACAACGTCAGCGTCTTTGAGCGCAGCGATCGGGTTGGCGGCCTGTTGATGTACGGGATTCCCAACATGAAACTCGAGAAGACCGTCGTGCAGCGTCGCGTCGACCTGCTGGCGGACTCCGGTGTGGAATTTCGTGTTGAGGTCGAGATTGGCAAGGACATTTCGGCGATTCAACTGCAGCAAGAGTTCGACGCGATCGTGCTCTGTCTCGGAGCGACCCGGCCCCGCGATCTACCGATCCCCGGGCGGGAACTGAGGGGAGTGCATTTTGCGATGGAGTTTCTCGGCGGCAACACCAAGCGTCTGCTGGATTCGGAGCACGGTGACGGTGCCTTCATTGATGCTCGGGACAAGAATGTGATCGTGATCGGCGGCGGTGATACGGGCAACGACTGTATCGGCACCGCGATTCGGCAGGGGTGCAAGAGTCTGGTGAACTTTGAGATTGTGCCGAGGCCGCCGGAGGAACGCGCCGAGAACAATCCGTGGCCCCAGTGGCCGAAGATCCATCGTACGGATTATGGGCACATCGAGGCCGAGGCGATGTTTGGCGAGGATCCGCGGCAATTCTGTATCGAAACGACCCAGTTCCTGGGTGACGACAAGAATCAATTGACCAGTCTGATGACCTGTGAGGTCGATTGGGACAGGCCCGTGGAGAATGGCCCCCCGTTCAGCCGCGTCGAAGGGAGCCAGCGGCAATGGGAGGCCGACCTGGTCTTCCTGGCGATGGGATTCCTGGGGCCCGAACAGCTTGTCGCCGAACAGCTCTCGTTGGAGACCGACGCCCGTTCCAATGTTCGGGCCGAGTTCGATGAATACCAGACATCGGTCGAGGGCGTGTTTGCTGCCGGTGACTGTCGTCGGGGTCAGAGCCTGGTCGTGTGGGCGATCAACGAAGGACGTGGTGCTGCCCGGGAATGCGATCGTTTTCTGATGGGTGACACGCGGTTGCCCTGACCCGGATGGGCTGGACGACCCCCGGATGGCGATCGGGCGTGACGTGAAAGGTCGCCGCTGTGTCAGCCGATGCTGACATCCTCATTCTCGAGCACTTCGCGACTGACGTCCTGGACGAAGTCCCTGATGTCGAAGGCCTTCGCGGTGGCCGGGGCCGCGGCCCCGACATTCATTCCGACCCCCGGATTACGGACCAGCCAGGGGAGCATCGCCAGCGATGCCTGCAGGTAGGTGCCGTAGACGGGAAAGTCACGGTCGGGATTGGACACGACATAGTCGTCCATCATCTTGCCCAGGGATGTGTGTGCGACCCGGGGATGGCGATGGTGAGGCCCGTGGATGAAGATGTCGAAATTCAGGAAGGATGAGAGGCGAGTAATCCAATTGGTGCCACGCACGGTCCGCGTTCCCAGCAGCGGGTCGTAGCTGGCCATGCCCAGGTGCTCGGTGAACTTTCTCAGGTTCTGGATCGATCCACCGATCATCGCCGGAAGCAGCCAGACCTCGAGGAAATTCAGCCAGTTGGCCGAGAGTGTCAACCAGCTGGCCAGCGCGATCCAGAGACCCACGGCGTAGATGTACTCGTTACGAATCTGCCGCCGCGATTGCGACGAGATCGGTGAGTTCTTGCACCAGTAGATCCGGCCGTAAACGATCATTGCTCCGACCAGGCCGAGCAGGAGATCCACCATCGCAAACAGCCTGCGGAATCCCCGGCCACGGTTCGGGTCGCTGTAGGGCCACAGTTCCCAGTCCTCGGGTCGGTTCAGGTAGGCGTGGTGGCGGATGTGCGTTTCGCGGTATGCGGTGTAAGGGATGAACACAACCGAACCGATCACGCGGCCAAGGTGCTTGTTGAAATTGTTGTGACTGCTGAGTGTCTGATGCACTGTTTCGTGAAACGCGCTGGTCCAACAGAAGACGAAAAAGGCGATGCACGCCGTGTAGGTCAGTTGCCACCACAGATTGGGATCCTGACCGTTGTTCGAAATCCATCCTGGGTAACCGGTGGTCCGCCAGACGATCTCGAGAATCAGGAATCCAAAGAAGCCGAGTCGAACCGCGCTGAGATTCCACTTCGTGGTCTTCTCGGCGATCGCCTTGGTTTCTTCAGGCGTGAAGCGTGTATCACTCGACAACGTGGAAACTCCTGGGGTGCAGTGTTTCCATCCATGCTTGTGGTCGGAGGTGCGCGGCTTCTCCGAACACGACCAACCGTGTTGCCATGACTCCCTTCCAGACAACTGATTTTAACGGGGGCCCAGCGACCCGGTCAACGGCCGCTGTGGTTGTGCGGTTGGCGGTGGGGAAGCGTTGTCGGGTTATGACGATTGTTGTGAATCAATCGACAGCCTCACCGGGTCGGTGGTGACCTGAACTCCTGCACGGACTTGTCGTCTGTCGCCTGGTGGACGCGAAAGCAATGACCTCAGAGAACCCGACACGCAGGAGAGTCCTCGGTCTGGGAAGCGGCTGGGTGCTGATTACCTGGTGAGGTCGGTCACGCGTGCCGAGGGCACCCGGGACCTGGCCTGGGCGTTGTTGAACAGTCAGGAGTTCCTGTTCAACCACTAGCTGCACGTGCGGGCACAGCGACAGGGGCTAGACGTCGATCTGGGTCAGTCGCTGCTTGCTGTCACCGATCGATTCGACCTGGGCGCCCACGCGGTCGAGTATCGAGAGGAACAGATCGTTGAGTGGCCGTTCCTTTTCGATCTTGAGGTGCACGCCGGTCTTCAGCGTGTTACCTCCGCGGCCGGCGAGGACGATCGGCAGGTCGTGGTGCCAGTGACGGTTGCCGTCGGAGAGGCCACTGCCGTACATCAGTTGGCAGTTGTCCAGCAAGGTCCCCTCCCCTTCCTGGACGTTCTTGAGCTTGCCCAGGAAACGGGCAAATTGTCCGACGTGCCATTGGTCGATCCGTTGCAGTTGGTCGACCTTTGCCGTTTCGTCACGGTGGTGCGAGATGCCGTGCCAGCCGGCGTTGACCTTGATCATTGGATACGAGCGATTGCTGCCGGCGTTTCCAAGCATGTAGGTCGAGATCCGTGTCGTGTCGGTCTGGAAGGCCAGCACGAGCAGGTCATACATCAGGTTGACGTGTTCGGTCAGGTTGCGTGGAGTGCCTGCCGGCACCGGAAAATCCTTGGGCCGCCGTTGTTGGTCCGCCGCCTCGGCCCGCGTGATCCGTTGTTCGATCTCTCGAACACTGGTGAAGTACTCGTCGAGTTTCGCCTTGTCGGAACGACCGAGAGTCTGCTGCAGTCGCTTGGCATCGGCGGCCACGAGGTCCAGGATGCTCTTGCGGTTCTTGTTGCGACGCTTGCGGACCTTGGCGTCCTCGTTGCTGCCGAACAGTCGACCAAAGACGGCTCGTGGATTGATTTCCTTGGCGACCGGAGTCGTCGGCGTCTTCCAGGAGACATTCGATGAATAAGCGCAACTGTAACCCGAGTCGCAGTTGCCGGCATTGCGGCCGCGTTCGATTCCGATTTCCAGTGAGGGCAGTCGTGTCTTGTTGCCAATCTGCGCGGCCGCCACCTGATCAACCGAAATCCCGACCTTGATGTTGGCGGCGGAGGTTTTGACCGGGTGAGCGCCGGTCAGGTAACTGGCGGCGCAACGGGCATGGTCGCCGGGCCCGTCGCCCTTGGCGCGGCCATTGTCCTGGGCCAGGCCCGAGATCACTGTCAGGTCGCCCTTGAAGGCCTCGAGCGGCTTGAGTGTCTTCGAGAGTTCGTAGTCGGCGCCCGTGGCAGTCGGCTTCCAGGACGGCATGATCGCGCCGTTGGGAAAGAAGATGAAGGCGGCGCGCGTCGGCGGCGTGACGGCCTTGGCCGCCGCTTGGGTCGAGTGCATTCCATCCAGGAGAGGCAACGCCACGGCAGCCCCGATTCCCCTGAGAAATGTTCGACGTGGCAATGTCTTGAAACCGCTCATTGCTTGGCTCCTTCTGCTCGCCGTCTCCGAAATGGCTCGCTTTGCACAATCGAAATCACCAGGGCCGAAAAACGGTAGTCGTCTTTTCGACAGGCTTCGATGATCTTATCAACGGCACAGCGATCGTAAAACTCCAGTCCTCGTCCCAGCGAAAAAATCAGCATCTTCCTCGTTAACGATCGGCAGAAACGGCTCTTTCTCTTCTTGAGGATCCCGATCAACTCGATCACGCCGGAAAATGTCTCGGTGCTGGGCAGCGATCCGGACGAGTCGATCGGATGCGATCCATCCTTGTCCCGCCAACGACCGATTGCATCAAAGTTCTCGAAGCCAAATCCCAACGCGTCCATCTGTCGATGGCAGATGGCGCATGAGGCCTTCTCGCGATGGATTTCCAACTGTTTGCGCAGCGAGGCGTCCGGGGCCGCCTTGGCTGTGACTTCGAACTCGGGGACATTCGGCGGCGGCGGTGGCGGCGGCGAATCGAGAATGTTCTCCATAATCCACTTGCCCCGTTTGACCGGTGATGTCCGATCCGGGTTGGATGTGAGCGTCAGGATGCTGGCGTGAGTAAGCACACCGGCTCGTCGATCTGCCGGGAGGTCAATTCGTCTCATGGCCGAACCGGTGACACCGGGGATGCCGTAGAGTTTTGCCAGGGGTTCGTTGACGAAGGTGAAGTGGCCGTCAAGGAATTCTGTGATGCTGAGGTCCTTTTTCATCACCTCGGCGAAAAAGAGCTTGGTTTCCTGTTTCATCGCCTCCCGCAGCGGTTCGTTGAACTCGGGAAACTTCTTCGGATCCGGGGTGATTTCGTCGAGGATTCTGAGGTTGAGCCACTGGGCGGCGAAGTTCTCGACCAGGGCGTTGCCGCGGGGGTCGGCGATCATCCGCCGCACCTGCTTTTCAAGCACTTTCGGCTGGTGCAATCGCTTCTGTTCGGCGAGGCGAAACAGTTCGTCGTCGGGAAGACTGCTCCAGAGGAAATAACTCAGACGGGTCGCCAGTTCGAAATCACTCAGTGGGTGGTCTTTTTTCGGGTCACCGGGCTGGAGGTCGTTCTCGATCCGGAAGAGAAAATGCGGGGACACCAGTACCGCCTGCAGCCCCAGCCGCATAGCCTCCTCGAACGTCTCTCCTTGCTTGACACTGGCGGCCACGAAATCGGCGATCCGGGTGATTTCCTCGACAGTGACAGGCCGGCGATAGGCTCGTCGCATCAGCGGCGCCAGGTTCGAGAGTGCTGCTTCTCGGGCCGATCGTTGCTTGTTCGGGCTGACGGCGATCAGGCGGAGATGGGAGGCCGGCAGGTCTGCTGGCTTGATGTCCAGCGGGCCGATCACTTCGAGGGAAAAGACATAAGCATTGCGGTCGCCTCGCAGCTTGGGATCGGCGGCCTTGGGCTTGTAGTAGTCGTTGATGAACTCAAGCCGCAGTGGCCAGCGTCCCTTCGTGGCCTTGAGCTTGTGATCGATGTTCTTGCGGTCGCCCCGGTTCTTGCTCTTGATGTCGAGTGTGGCCAGGCGGGTGCCGGAAAGTGAAAGCGCCAGTCTTGCGGGATCCGGGCCGGCCTGGTCTGCCGAGCCGTTGACGCGGAGGATGTAGTTTCCATCCGAGGGGAACTCGACCGTCGTTCCCACGTGGCCTTTCGAGTACAGGCCCAGGGAACCGTTGCCCTGGGGGGTGGCGTTGGCGTTGCTGTTGAACGCCTTGTTGGCCAGTTTCTTGTTCCGTGTCTCAAACGGATTGATGGACACGATGGCCTTGGAGGAAATCTGTTCGGCGGCGTCGAGGTACTTCTCGATCAGCAGTGGGGAGACCGACAGGACGTCGCCGATGTTGTCAAAGCCCTCGCCCACGTCGTCACTGGGGAAAGTCTTGGCCGGCTGAAAGTCGACACCGATAAGATCGCGGATCGTGTTGTTGTACTCGGACCGATTCAGGCGTCGAATCGTAACTCGACCGGGATCGCGGACCATGTCGCAGTCGATAGCGAACAGTGTCTTGTCGAGATACTTGACAATTTGCCGGCGTTGTTTGGCATCGGGCTGATTCTTGAAGTCCGGCGGAGGCATGGCGCCCAGTTCGAGGTACTGCAGTACCTTGGTCCAGACCTTGCGGTCGGCCAGCAGGTCCTTGGTGGAGGCGTACTTGTCGAGCCGGACGCCCGCGTTGTCGGTGCCCGGGCCGTGGCACTTGTTGCAGTAGGTTTTCAGCAGCGGAGCAATCTGTTTCGGGAAAGGGTCGGCCGGCTTGGCGGGTGCGACCGTCGTGACGCTGACGGTGGCGACGGCTTCCGATGTGGTGGCCGCGGCCAACGCGGGGCCGGACGACGAGGAACCGGCGCCCGAATAGACCCAGGTCGCCATGGCACCCATCACCGCAGTACCGAGGGCCGCAACGATGTGCCGACGCAGCGGGGATCCGGACACGGTGCGGCGGGGGTTGTCTCGAGTCGTCACTGGCGACTCCGTGGGCGGGGCGGGCGGCAGACGAGCACATGGTTTGTCCGACCGGGAACTTCAGTATAACCCGGAGGCTGGGTGCCGGACAGACCGCGTTGTCTCAGTCGGAGGGTTCGCGTTTCCCAAGACGAGTCAATCGCTGGAACACGTGACGGGCGTCAGCGTGTCCGGGGCGGCCCAGGCACAGGAAGAGGTAGACCACAAGTGTCGTGGCCAGCGCGACCACTCCCGTGGTGACACCGGTTCCCAGCCTCATGATCACAGCCCACCCGGCGATTCCGGACAGCAGGCTGAATCCACAGGACCGCCCGATGCTTTTCAGCATTCCTGGACCATCCTCGAATCCGAACGATCGATGCACTGACCAACTGGCTATGAGCAGAAGCAGCCAGGCCGTCAGCGCGGTCGAGAGAGCCAGTCCGACTTCCTGCAGAGGGTCGATCAGCAGCAGGTTGAGCACCAGGTTAGGCAGAAACAGGCCAAACAGGCCGACCATCGCCACCTGTTTCCAACGACCCAGTACCAGGATCGCCTGCACCATCGCCAATCCGGCGAGCTCGGGGAAAAGCCCCCAGGCATAGCCACCCAGCGTCAGTCCCATCCGCTGAAAGTCGTCGTGCTCGAGTGCTCCCAGCGAGAGAGATGGCAACAGAGTGTGTCCGGCGATCAGGACCAGTGAGGAAAGTGGCAACAGGAGGACAGCTGCGAATCGTACAAGCCGGCTGCACGATTTCCGCAGGCCCTGGAGATCTTCTCGGCCGACCTGGTCGGCGAAGTGTGGCAGCAGGACCCAGAGCATCGAGGCCACCAGGGTCCCCGACAGGAAGTCCTTGCCCAGGGCACTCCAGTACAGGACGCTCAATCGTCCCTGGTCGAGTCCCCCGGCCATCGCGCGATCGACCAGCACGTTGGCCTGTCCGAGTGCGTCGAGCAAGAGAAATGGCAGCACGACAGCAGCAAATCGGCCGGATTCTCGAAACAGTGATCCTCGCGGGGACGAGAAGGTGTGTCCGGTGCGGTGGACCAGGATTGTCAGCACGATGGCCTGGATCACCGTGCCCAGCAACAGGCTCCACGCCAGCAACTGCGGGCCATCACCGGTTCCCCGGGCCAGGACCGCGAAGACGATCGAGAGGGTCGGCAGGATGTGCGTCCATTGGGGCTTGGCGAAACTCTTCCGAGCATTGAGGACGGCGGTCAGGGCCGAGACGGTAGCGACTGGAACGATCAGCCCGGCGATCGGGGCGTTGAGAGTGTCGAGGTGGCGGTTGAGGCTGGAAAGGCGGTCGGCAGTGACCAGTTGTGGCCAGAGCCAGGGAAGTCCTATTCGGGTGATCACGGCCAGGACCGTCGAAACGGCCAGGACCTGGCAGAGATAGCGATTGGTGAACGTGGTGCCCTCGCCGGCGGCAACCTGACGTGGGTATTCGACGAGGAAAGCACGTCGAACCGAGTTGGCATAGAACGCCAAAGCAAGGGCCGGGACCAGCAGCGCCAGGGCGTAGGCGTCGATGGCTTCGCCCGCTCCAAACTGGCCGGCGACGAGCAGTTCCTTGCCCAGCGAGGCGATTCGGCACAGTGCCAGCACAGCGGCCAGCAGAAGACCGGCACCGGCCACACCGCGTTGATCGGGCATCGGTTCTTCCCGGCCGGTCACTCTGGCCCCTCTACACCACTCGGGGGAGATGGTACAGTAAACCGCTGAACGTGTCGCCGGAGCGTTGATCTTGTTGACAACGACCGAGAGTGGCCAGCCGGGATGATGTGTTGGTTCTGGTGAGTTCTAAGCGATTGGAGTTGTTTGTCATGCAAGGTTCGCTTCGTCTGCTGCTGGCTGCCGCGTTGGTGTTGTCCTGGAATTCACTCAGGGCCGAAGATGCCGATCAGAAGAAAAAAGGTCCGGAAACGGCGGCTGATGTGCCGGCCGGGCATTCTTACCACGGCGAAGCCTTCAACGAAGGGCCGCGACAGAAAGCCTACCTGATGGGAGGCACCGGAGACGTCAGTTTTCCGGCCACCGTCTCCAAGCCGATCGTGCAGAAATTCATCAACCAGGGATTGGGGCAACTGCACGGCTTCTGGTATCTCGAAGCCGAGCGGTCGTTTCGACAGGCGGCCGCGATCGATCCCGAGTGTGCGATCGCCTACTGGGGGATGGCGATGGCGAATGCCTCCAACGCAAAACGTTCGAAGGGTTTCATCGCCCTGGCGGTCAAGCGGAAGAGCAAGGTCACCGAACGCGAACGCCTCTACATCGAAGCCCTGGACACGTTCATCCAGGCCGGTTCCAAGAAAGAGAAGGATCGCAGTCAGAAATATGCCAAGGCACTCGAGCGGATTTCCTACAAGTTTCCCGATGACATCGAGGCCAAGGCTTTGCTGGGGTTGCAGATGTGGGTCAATCGTCGCCGCGGAATCCCGATCAACAGCCACCTGGCCGTCAGTGCCCTGCTTGAACAGGTGATTGCGAAGAACCCGTTGCATCCCTGCCATCACTACCGGATCCATTTGTGGGACTACGAGAGACCCGAGAATGCACTGAACTCGGCGGCCCGCTGCGGCCAGGCGGCTGCGAGTATCGCCCACATGTGGCACATGCCCGGTCACATTTACTCGCGGTTGAAGAGGTACGAGGACGCCTGTTTCCAGCAGGAAGCCTCGGCCCGGGTTGATCACGCTCACATGATCCGTGACCGTGTCCTGCCCGACCAGATCCACAATTTCGCTCACAACAACGAGTGGCTGATTCGCAACCTGATTCACGTCGGCCGGGTGGGGGACGCCTTGAGCCTGGCGCGGAACATGATCGAACTGCCCCGGCATCCGCGCTACAACACCTTGAAGCGTTATGGCAGTCTTCGCTATGGACGGATGCGACTGTTCCAGGTTCTAAGCACCTACGAACTGTGGGACGACTTGATCTCCTTGTCGGCCACCTCGTACCTGGAACCGACCGATAAATTTGACGAACAGATCAAGCGGCAGCGATACCTGGGACGCGCCTATTTCGGCAAAGGTCAGGCCGACAAGGGACGCGAACTGCTCGCCTTGCTCGAGAAACAACTGGCCGGTGAGAAGATGGCTCAGGACAAGGCAGGGGCCGCCGCTCGAGCGAAACTGGAAGCACCAGCCAAGAAGGCACCAGTCAAGAAGGCACCAGTCAAGAAG
>PBSL01000012.1:0-102500 GCA_002726205.1 Planctomycetaceae bacterium
GGCCTTTAGTCGTTGGGACTGGCACGGCAACAACTTCGGCCGCAGCCGGCAGGACTTTCCGATGCTCGACCAGGGCGTCAGCGCGCTGGTCGAGGATCTTGAGTCCCGGGATCTGCTCGAGGATGTCACCGTGGTGGTCTGGGGAGAGTTCGGTCGCACGCCGAAGGTCAACAACAAGGCCGGTCGTGACCACTGGCCGCGGGTCAGTTGTGCCCTGCTGGCTGGAGGTGGGATGCAGACAGGACAGGTGGTCGGTGCCACCAACCGGTTGGGCGAATTTGCCCAGAAGCGACCGGTGCACTTCCAGGATGTATTCGCGACGATGTACCACAACCTGGGCATCGATGTCGAAAACTGGACCGTCGAAGATCTGCAGGGGCGTCCTCGGTACCTGGTCGACAACGACCAGCACCGCGTGATGCCGGAACTGGTCTGAGTCGATACGTCGTTTGGGTCCGTGCGAGAACGGTGTGATGGACGGCCCAGAGTTCTCGCACGTCACCGACATCACCCCCGCCCCGGTCGGCCTGCTGCGATTGTGGTTTGGCTTTCGTGCCGACGTGACCCGTGCCAAGTACGTGGCAACGGGAGTCGGCTTGATGATTGTCAAGTACGCTGTCGAGGCCGCGGCGTTGGGGTTGCTCAACGAGCGATTCCTGTCGCCCTTTGATTTTCTGAATCCGGTGTACTCGGTCCGCCAGGAACTGGTTCGTGGTGCCCCGGAGTGGCTGGGCTGGGCCTGGTTCTTCTGGACGCTGCCGTTTCTGTGGATCGCTGTGACGATGACCGTGCGACGAGCGGTCAATGCGGGGCGCTCGCCCTGGTTTTGTCTGCTGATCCTGGTGCCGATCGTCAACCTGGCCGCGATGCTGTTTCTGGCGATCGCACCCGGTCGCCAACGCTTCGAGTCCGTTCCGCAGCGTGACGAGGTCGCGGTCCCCGTCCAGAGTTTTCGCAGTGCCGTGCTGGGCGTTGTTGTGGGCCTGGGCATTGCGCTGACGATGGTGGGCGTGAGCGTCTATGCGTTTGACACTTACGGCTCTTCGCTGTTTCTGGGCACTCCCGTGCTCATGGGAGCGGTTGCCTCGGTGATCTCCAACTCGGTCGCACCACGAAAATACTCCTCGAGCATCAGCCTGGGCATGCTGACCGTTCTGCTTGCTGGTGCCGGGCTGTTGGCCTTCGCCCTCGAGGGGCTGATCTGTATCGTGATGGCGGCACCGATAGCACTTCCTCTGGGAGGATTGGGAGGGGTCCTGGGCAAGATCATCGCCGAGGTCAGTGTGCGACCGATCCAGGGCACGATGGCCGCAATGATGTTCTTGCCGATCTGGGCCGGCGTCGAGGGCTTTGTCACGCCGGAGAGAGAATTCGTGGTGACGACTGCCGTGGAAATCGATGCGGGCATCGACCGTGTCTGGAACGGCGTGATTCACTTTCCGGAACTGCAGAAACCCGATGAATGGTACTTCCGCTGGGGAATTGCCTGTCCGATGCGGGCCGAGATCGACGGCGTCGGCGTCGGTGCCGTGCGGCGCTGTATCTTCACGACGGGGACCTTCGTCGAACCAATCACCAGTTGGGACGAGCCCCATCGACTGGCGTTCGACGTGGTATCGCAACCGGCTCCGATGTTCGAGTTGACGCCCTACGCCGACGTTCATCCACCACATCTCGATGGTGGTTTACGCAGTACGCGGGGAGAATTCGTTCTCGAGGAAGTTTCGCCGGGCAAGACGCGTCTGCTTGGTCGAACCTGGTATCGGTTCGACATGTTCCCCCATACCTACTGGACGCTCTGGTCTGACCTGATGATCCATCGGATCCACAAACGGGTACTCGACCACGTCAAGTTTCATGCGGAAAGAAATCCGCCGGAACGCTCCGCGGTGATCCCGACCGGGCCGCCGCGTTGAAGCAGCGTCGTGTAGAGTGTCGCGAGGTTTCGACAGTCGTCGATTCCGCGATGGTGGTGCCCGGCCAGAGTCAGGTCCAAATCTGTCAGCATCCGCGCCATTCCCGGTGCCCTGGAGCAGCCCTTGACGGAACAGAATGCGTGCTTGATGTTCTGCCAGCGCGTGTAGATCGGGCGAAGACTCGCGACTTCGGGCACGGCCGCTGAACATTGTGCGGGGAGCATCGTACCCAGGTCCCAGTCTCCGCAGGTGACAATCAAGGCGTTGGTCTCGTCCAGATCATGGCCGTCCAGCCAATCGTGATGACGTGCCAGGACCTCCGTGAAACTGTCTGCGGTTTCCACGTCGGATTGGCTGATCGAGGTGAGGTTTCTGCAGAACTCGGTCAGAACCGGGTGGTGTCGGGGGCGGACAAAAGACTGGAACTCGTCGACGATCTCGAAAGAACCCAGCGAGATGAGTACCGAGGGGAACTCGATGATCTCCTGCGGCCGTGGTTGGTTGCGGTCGTCGCAGGTCGCCTCGAAGTCCACGATCACGGCGAATGCGTATTCACAATCCATGTTTGATTCGAGGCCTGTTACCACTGGCTGTCGAGCACCCGGTTATTGCCGTGCAGGGGAAAACCTCTCGCACGGGGTACGATTGTGTGACGAGCTCAGCGTATCAACACCCGGGATCAATCGCAAAACTCGGACGAGCGTCGACGGTTGGTCGGCAATCAATGACAGGCCGTCATGTCGGTTGATACCATCCGGGAGAAGCTCGGCGTAAGATCCGAAGAATGTTGTCAGCCGCGTTGACTCGGGTGACCTGCAGAAAGGCGGTTGCGACACCATGGCGAGTGATCAGCAGAGATTGAGCTACGAGCAGGCTGCCTTGCGACTGGGCCTGTCGGAGGATCAACTCCGCGATCTGAAGAAGGCCCGCCGAATTCGTGATTACCCCGACTACGGGGGGTGGATGTTCAAGGCCGAGGAGATCGAAGCCCTGGCGCTTGAACTGGCCGCTGAGCAAGCCTTGCCAGCTGCCGATCAAACAGCAGACGGCGAAGCGAATCGCCTGTTCGGGACCGGAATCGATCGGCGGCCCTCGACGCCCTCGCCGGTTTCAGATGACCTGGTCGAAGCAGCTCAGGATCACCCGAATGAGGAAAAGAACGACGCCAGTGGTTCGGACGATGACGCAGCCACGAAAGAGGAGCGAAAGGCCGAACAACGGGAGTGGAAGGCCTGGCGGAGAAAATGGCTGCTGCAGTGCCCCGTGGATCATCGCGGCCGATTCGGACACTTCATCAATCGCAATTTCCGGGATGACTACCGGAACACGACGACGAATCCCTGCGAGTTGTTCCTGGATCAACTCAAGGACACATCCAGCAGCCCAACCAGGGACAGTTCCGGCAGTGAAATGCGCGAAACGTCCGAGACTCTGTCCGTGTTGTCGAATTTCGGGTGTGTCGGGGCCATTGTGCTGTTTTTCGTCATTTGCTGGATTGCCTCGCTATTGTAGTGCTCGCAGTCCTGATCTCGCTCTTGTTGCAACTGATCCCCGCAGAAGGCCACGACAATCATGCGAAAAGAAACCGGAACAACCGTCGGTTGGGGACGTCGAGCCTTTCTGAAGGACGGGGCGCTGGTCCTGGCCGCCACCGCAGTGAGTCCCGCGTCATTGCTGAATGCTGAAGAAAAATCGGACTTGAAGGTCGGGCTGATCACCGACCTTCATTATGCCGACAAGGCTCCCTCAGGAACTCGCCACTACCGGGCGACTCCGGCCAAACTGGCTGAAGCTGCCGAGGAATTCGGCCGGCAGAAGCCGTCTTTCGTCGTGGAACTCGGCGATTTCATTGATGCGGCCGACTCGGTGAAAGCAGAGCTCGGCTACCTGAAGAGAATCAACCGGGATTTTTCAACGATCTGCAAGAACCGGCATCACGTGCTCGGCAATCACTGTGTTTACACGCTGAGGAAGCAGGAGTTCCTCGAAGGGGTTGGACAGAAGAAGTCGTATTACTCGTTTGACGTGGGGCGATTTCATTTCGTCGTGCTGGATTCGTGCTTCCGCAGTGATGGGGTGCCCTACGGTCGGAAGAACTTCGAGTGGACCGATCCCAATATCCCCGCTGCTGAACTTGATTGGCTCCGGGCGGACCTGAAAGCCACGTCGAAGCAGACCGTCGTCTTTGCACACCAGCGGCTGGATGTCAGCACTCATTACGGTGTCAAGAACGGTGTCGCTGTCCGGAAAGTGCTTGAAGCGTCGAAGAAGGTCCTGGCCGTCTTTCAGGGGCACAGCCATGTGAATGACCACAAGGACATTGCAGGCATCCATTACTGCACACTGGTCGCGATGATCGAGGGCCCCGGACCCGAGAACAACGGTTACTCGCTGATGAGCCTCGCCGACGACGGAACGATCCGTATCAAGGGCTTCCGAAAGCAAAGTCCCTACCAATGGCGACCGGGAGTCGGCTGAGTGCCCTGCCCTGCCCGGTGCCGGTTGTCACAACGATGAGGTCCCGGCTCAGCGGAAGCGTCAGGCCGGTTTGCGGATGTGGACCCAGGTGTGCACGTGCGGTTTGCCGCGGAAGTACCAGACCATGGCCGGCCCTTCGATCTGCCAGACATCCCACACGCGGTCATTGCCGATGTCCATGTTCTGGTAATAAGCGAAGTGCAGTTTGTCGAACTGGGCCTCGACCAACTTCATGCACTCGTCCACGTCGACCTTTCGAAACGGGGCCAGGACATCGGCGATCACCTTGCGGGCCAGGTTCTTTTGGTCGTCGCTGAAATCCGCAACCGGAACACCGTGGGGGGCTACGTTCCTGGCGTGGAACTGGACCGTCTTTTTCTTCTGTTCGGGTCGGGCGTCGTTGCGGAGAGCGAGTTTTCTTTGCTTGCCATCCAGTGCCTGGAACAAGGCGTTGGCGCGTTTGGCCTGGTACCAGTAAATGTTGCCGGGGTGCCCGGGCTTTTCGTTGAAGCCTCCCGCGGCATGGCCGTAGAAGATCGGCCCGCCAAACGCGGCTCCTTTGACCGAGTCGCCGTCACATCGTCGGGTCACGTGTCGGCCGGAGAACACGAACTCGAATTTGCCCGATCCGGGCTGACCAAACAGGGCAACCGAGCAACCGTCGAATCCGCGTCGTCGATTCGCCTGCCGATTGTCGCTCTCGACCTGGGTCAACACCTTTCCAGAGAATTTCTCGCTGTGCAGGCTCTTGAAGATGTCGCGGATCATCGCCTGCTGGTCCTTGGAGAAATCCGTGCCGACGGTGGCCTTGGTGATGTTCCAGTTGTTGTTGACCGCCTGGCGGAGTGGATGGCCGAAGGGAAACGTCATGATCTTCTTCTGCGGCTCGGTCAACGTCTTGTAGAAGTGACCGACGAGCGTTTCCGGGGTCGGCTTTTTTGCCGCCTCGGCCGCCTCGGCCGCCTTGACCGTCGCGGGAGAAAGTGGAGGCGACAACGCCGACGCCGTGACAATTCCGGCGGTCGTCGTTTCCAGGAACTTGCGACGCGTCAGTTCAGCGGGACGGGAAGAATCAGCGTGTTGTGGCTGTCCAAGCATGTCAGATCTCTCTTCTGGTCTGTCGGTCTGGTGTACCGGTGGAGAGTGGAAGCGTGGCGTGATCAGGCCACCGGGCGAATCGCGATCGATGGATTATTCCCGAAAGGCCAGCGGTTGTGCCAGTGTCCGTGGCAAGAGAATCCGGACCCGGTTCGCTTGAACCCCTGCCCTGTTTCGGACGAGACTGATCATCCTGGATCCTGGTGGGTGCGAGACGTCATGAATCGACTTGTCGTGGTTTTGCTTGTGCCGTGGATGGCAGCTCCGGTTGTCGCGGCTGACAGGGTGCCGACGACTGTCCCCGAGATCGCCGCCGACTTCGACCCGGGTGCAGAACCGCTGGACATCAAGGTCGTGCGGGAATGGAAAGAAGAGGGTCTTGTTCTCCGTCACGTCACGTTTCATGTCGGCACGTTCAAAGACCGGCCAGCCCGGATGGCAGCGTTTTATGGATTTCCCTTGAGTAAGAAGAAATTGCCGGGCCTGTTGCACCTGCACGGTGGTGGGCAACGGGCGTTCCTGCACGAGGTGAAGTTTTATTGTCAACGGGGCTACGCTTGCCTGTCGATCAACTGGGGCGGGCGGGAAATGGAACAGGCGCGGCCCGGCGATGCCAACACCGATTGGGGCGCCGTTGATCCCACGCAAAAGAACGTGCCGGGATACTTCAACTTGCAGCCCGGGCCGAGGTCTCTCGATACGACCGATTCCCCTCGGAACAACAACTGGTACCTGCTGACGATCGGGGCCCGGAGGGGATTGACCTTCCTCGAGCGGCAGCCACGAGTCGATCCCTCGCGGCTCGGTGTCTACGGGCATTCGATGGGTGGAAACCTGACCGTCTATGTGGCCGGGACCGATCAGCGGGTCAAGGTGGCGGCACCCTCGGTGGGCGGCCAGGGGTTTCGTACGGTCCCCTGGCCGCTGCTGCCGGCGCAGAGAAAGCAGGTTCCCAGGGGTGATATCGAAATGTTCCGGGCCACACTGGGCTTCCAGTCCTACGCACCGCACATCAAGGCCCCCCTGCTCTGGCTCGGTGCAACCAACGACTTTCATGGAATCATGGACGACACCTACCGGACCGGATTGCTGATCCCGCATGCGAATGTTCGCTACTCGTTCGCCCTGCACCTGAATCACCGCTTCACATCGGCGTTTGCCGTGACTCGACCACTCTGGATCGACCAGCATCTCAAGGGAAGCTTCAGGTTTCCCGAGACACCCGCGTCGTCGTTGGTTCTCGACAAGGTTCCCCGACTCAACGTCACGCCCGATGCTTCACGTCCCGTCGAGAAGGTCCAGATCCTGTACTCCGTCGATCCCGACCCTCAGGCCCGATTCTGGCGGACGGCCAGGTTGCTGCGAAAAGGTGAATCAGGATCCTGGACGGCCGAACTCCCCATCCTCTCAAACGATCAACCGC
The DNA here is from genome assembly GCA_002726205.1 of Planctomycetaceae bacterium. Classification (GTDB taxonomy): domain Bacteria; phylum Planctomycetota; class Planctomycetia; order Planctomycetales; family Planctomycetaceae. Next base: position 6,916 of record PBSL01000012.1, read on the forward strand.
TGTTCGCCTTTGCCAACGTGCATTACCGGCTCGAGAAGCAGGTCCCGGTCCAATTTGCTCGGCCCACATCGACCTTTACCATCAGTTCACTGATTCACACGGCCACACCGGAACAACTCAAGCACAACCGTGTACTGGTCACCGACAGGCGATCCTTGCTGATCGACAGTTTTGCCCACGGCTTTCGGGACTGGTACCGGTTGTCGGCTGACAACCCGCACCACTGGCAGTTCTGGACACGCAAGCTCGGCGATTCCAAGTGGCGAGGTCCGGCAGACCATCGCCTGACGTTTGACGTGAAAACCAGGGAAGCGAACCGGCTGGTCGTGATCATCAACGAGAACTTCTTCCGGTCCTACCGGGGTCGCAATCGTGAGATGCTGGGCAGTGTGGATCTGCCGGGAGGCAACAGGTGGCACACGATCAGCCTGGGTCCGTCGCGGTTCAGGACAGCCGACGGCAAGGACAAGCTGAAATCGTGGGAGCATGCCGACCAGCTTGGTTTTCGAGCCTACTACGGGTCTCAGCAGAAGCCGGTGATTGGCAGCACCCGCTGGGCTGGTCCTCGCCCGGAATTCCGGAACCTGAGGTGGACGAAGCCGTAACGGTTTGGCCGGTCCAGGCTGCGTGATCGATCGAGCAGTTTTCGTCAGCGGGTTGAATGGCCGACGCCCAGCGAAGTAAGGTGCTGCGTCCCAATCACAGGACGTTTCCGGGAAGAACCTCATCATGCGACCACCTGTTTCGTTGATCCGGCGTTTTCGTCAACCTGGCGGTCTGTCGATTGTGCTTGTCGTTGGCCTGATGGCGACGGTGGGGCCTGGTGCCGACAAGAAGCCGCCCGAAGCGATACTCAAGCCCCTGCTGAGGGAGACACCGAAACCCAACTATGGTGTTGCGGTACCGGCGAGGGTTTCCGGACACGTTCTCCTGGGATCGGACGGTGCGACCCCCGGTGCCAAGGGGGTCTCGATTACCGACGGCTACTCGGTCGTCAAGACCGACCACCGGGGCCGGTTTTCGATCGTGCCGAATCCCAGTGCCGTTTTTCTCTACGTGACCCGTCCTTCGGGATACGACGTGGTAGGCGACTGGTACAAGTCGCTGGCGGCGGAGGTCAATTTCACACTCAAGCCGGCGGCGAAAACAGAAAACGAGTTCAGCTTCATCCATGTCACCGATACGCATGTCTCGCAGAATCGTCGTTCACTGGTGGGACTGAGTCGATTCGTGACCGAGGTCAACGCCCTGGAACCCGGGCCCCGGTTCGTCGTCAACAGCGGTGACCTGTTGAATCTGAACAAGGCCCTGCTGAATTCTCCCGCGGCCGGCCACGCCGATTTTCGCAGCTATGTCGGCATCATGAATCACCTGGCGATGCCGCATTACAACGTTGCCGGGGACCACACGGATTCGTCGTACCGCCTCGCCGATTTTCCTCGTGGAGACCACCGCTGCGCCAAGGCGTTGTACTGGGAGTATCTCGGGCCACATTTCTTTTCGTTCGAATACGGCAAGATCCACTTCGTGTCGGTGGACTTTGGATACCACCTGGGCCGGAGGCAGATCGTCGTCAAGGGCAAGCCGTTGGAATACCCCACGAATCGGGTTCAACCGATGCACCTGAAGTGGCTGGCCGACGACATGGCACGTCGGACCCACGGCACGCACGTGATCACGACGGCGGAAGCCGACCTGGAGGACCACTGCCCGGGTTTTCTGCAGATGGCTCGCCGGTACGATATCCGCTTCCAACTGACCGGCGACATCCATGTTGTTTCCCACAAGGCAAGGACGGTGCCCTACCGTGCCGGCGGTGCCTTGGCCGGTTGCTGGTGGAATCCCAGGACCAACCAGTTGTGTCCCGACCTCTCACCACAGGGATACGTTGTCTACCGCGTGACCGGGGAAAGGTTGGAGCACTTCTACAAGGGGCTGGGCCAACGCGTGGCCATCCTCACGCATCGGGTCGGTGCCGCCTGCCGAGGACAGTTGAAGATCCAGGCGCATCTGGTCCAGCCACGGTCGGGCGAACGACTGGAAATTTCAACCAATGGCAAGGATTGGCAGAAGATGCAGGAGGTCGGGCGACCCTTTTATCGTGCCCTGTTCACTGCGTCGCTGGACTCGACAACACTTCCGGACGGGCTGGTTAATCTCAGCGTGAGGAATCCGGCTGACGGAGAAGTTCGCAGCCGTGTTGTCGTGGTCGCCAACGGCCGGGATGCGGCACCGGTCCAGGCCGACGGGTTGCTGGAGTTTGCCATCGATCCCCCGACCAGCTGGACCACACAACGGGCCCCGGCCGGCAAGGTCGAGGTTCTCTTCAACGGGACGGTCGTTGGTGTTCTGCAGCCCGGGCTGCGGAAGGCGTATTCGTTTCCGGTGTCTGCCAGCCGGATCCGCCGCGCCAACACGTTGTCATTTCGTTTCGCCGGACCCGGTGACGGAATGATCCTGGGAAGCCCGACCTTCAAGATCGGGAAGACCGTGCTGCGTGATACGCGGGACAAGGCCCTGCGACTGGTCAAGGCCGCGCACTGGGGTGCTGCGTCCGTTGATTGGGGCGGTTTCATTGCCGGTGATGTGGCGCCCCCCGACGAGACCCCGTTTCATCGCCGGCAGAATGTCTTCTGCTTTGTCTTCAGCGATTCGAAGTGATGGCTTGCGGCCGCGGCCTGTCCGCGGCAGTCACACACCCGGGCCGTATGGGCAAGAACGTTGTCTGAGGGCTCTGGCTTGGGCAGGGCCTACTTCAGTTCTTCACTTGTCTTGCCACCGTGCTTGCGGAGCATCTCGGCGATTCCCGGCCGGGCCGACTTCAATTCTTCCATGTCCACCTTGATCTTCAGGACATTGGCGGTGAACTGGGTGCCCCGCTGGAGTGCTTCGGTCCAGTCCGAGGCAACCGATTCCAGCGGGGTCTCTCCGTCGTCGTTCTTTGTGTTGACGTTGGCCTTGTGCTTGATCAACAGCGCCACGATCTCGACGCGTCCCAGAAAAGCGGCAGCGTGCAGGGGTGTGTTGCCTTCCTTGTTCGTCGCGTTGACCTGGGCTCCCTGTTCGATCAGGAATTCGGCGGCCCGAGTGTGGCCGGCCAACGCGGCCCAGCCCAGCGGTGTGATTCCACGTTCATCGGAGCCGTTCACGTCAGCCTTCTTGGCCAGGTGCTGCTTGAGAGCGTCGAGATTTCCGGACCTGGCGGCATTCCAGATGTTGTCGGCCTTCGCCTTGGCCAGGTCGTCGGCCGTTTTGCCTCCGTTGCCTCGCAGGAATGCCGCCACGGCGGGTCGACCGGCTTTCACGGTTCCCAGGTCGATCGGGATCTGCAATCCGTCGATAATCGCGTCCTTGATGAACTTCGCCAGCTCGGGGGTCCAGCGATCCGAGGCAATATCCAGCGGGGTCTCTCCCTCCTTGTTCCTGGCATTCACGGCGGCGCCATTCTTGAGGAGTGTTTTTACGACGCCAACGCGTCCCAGGAATGCCGCTGCGTGCAAGGCGGCATTGCCATCATCATTGACCGCGTTGACCTCGGCCCCCTTGCTGAGCAGGAATTCCAGGACCTTGTCCTTTCCCGCCAGGGTGGCCAGAGAGAGGGGAGTTCCCTGGGGACCCCGTGCGTTGACATCGGTGCCCTTGCCCAGGTGGCCCGCCACGGCCCGTAGGTCGCCCGTCTTGGCTGCGAGCCAGATCGTGTTGGTTGCGGGTTTTCTTCCGGCGTTCTTCTTGCCGCGTCCGGCATTCTTCTTGCCGCGTCCGGCGTTGCGAGCTCGCGGGTTGCCTCTTCTTTGTCCGGCGGGCGCCTGCAACTGTGGCGGTGGGCCCGCTGCGGCCGTCCAGATCGGCATCCCGTCGGCGGTTTCCTTTTCGATATCCGCACGCCGGGTATTGATGAAGTGGCGTAGTCCGGCGAGTTTCCCCGGCATGGCCCGGACCTGTGAGGGAGCGAGGTCGCCGGGCTTGAGCATGGCTTCAATCCGGTGGGTTTCGGCAATCAGCCGTTCCTCGTTCCAGTGTTCGGCCATGATCTGCTTGAGTGTCTTGAGGTAACGCTCGCGCACAGACTTGATCTGGTAGAGCTTGTGGGCCACACGTCCCATTGTCTTGACCGAGACCGGGGCGCGGGGATCAACTCTCAGCCGGCTCCTCTTCTCGAACATGCAGTCACCACCCCAGGGCAGGAAGTGAAACTTGCCCGAATAGGGATTGAGGTAGATGAAGAAATTGTTCCTGTTGGCGGTGTATCCGTCCCAGAAGCCGAGCAATCCCTCGACGGCCCAGAACCTGTAGAACGCATCCAGGTCGACCAGTTCACCGATGGCCTGTTCCATGTTGATTTCGTTGGTCTGGATCTCGGCGAGAATCAGCATGTCGGTGCTGGCTGGTGCGACATTGAGTCCGTGGATGGCGAGTACGTTTTTCCCCTTGCGGAACTTGTCTCGGTGCTCGGAGATGTTGAAAGCCTCGAACTCCTTGGCCTGGGGGTCGTCGTGTCCGCCGGTGGCCCTGGAATTCCAGCGGATGGGCTTTGGTGAGTTGGCCGAGGCGATCCGGTGACCGTTGAGATAGGCCACGAAGCCGTCGTCGTATTTCATCTTCAGGATGAGATCGCCGCGGATCGCCGCGGGGTCCTCGAGTTCGAACGGGAACCGCAGGTACACCGACGCGCTCTTCTCGAACATGTCGGCCTGGAAGTCAAAAGGCTCGCTGATGAGCGATTCAAACCCCTCTCCCTTTTCGTAGCCCGCACCGTTGCGACCGGCCGTCCAGTTGGAATCGTCGAAGTCCAGGGCCGTCCAGTGTTCGTAGTGCTGTCCGGCCAGGGTGGACAGTTCGTCGCGGATCGGCTGCAGCGACGGAGCGATGGCGAGGTAGTAATCGGTGAGAACCTTCTCCTGGTCCTTGTTGCGATCACCGGCCGGGACCTTCAATGCTGCCAGTACCGGTGGTGGAAACGACTTCTGCAAGGGCCGGAAAAAGAGTCCTGATGTTCCCCCGCTGTTGATGATCTTCATCAGGATCCGGTTCTCGCCGGCCACCAGATTCAGTTCTGTCCTGTCCGTCGCCGGCATCACCCCGCGGAGTTCCTTCTTCTCGAACTGGAGCTTGCCGTTGAGCCACAGCTTGATGCCGTCGTCGCTGCCGAGCATGACCGGCAATTTCCTGGCGGTTGGCGAGTTGACCGTGCGGAACAGGTAGGTTGCCGAAAAAGGCTGAGGGCTGAGCGGAAACGGCCGACCGTCGACGATTCTTTTGACTTCGACCCATCGTAGCGGCCCGCCCCTGCGGTTCCCGGCACGTTTGCCGTCCTTGGACTTCTTGCCGTCCTTGGACTTCTTGCCGTCCTTGGACTTCTTGCCGTCCTCGATCTTCTTGCCGTCCCTGGTGTAGATCTGGGCCAGATCCACCTTGGTCTCTGGTGGGAAGGCGTGCTTGAACGCTTCGTCGAAACTTGTCGTCTGGAACGGGCCGATTACCGACCACGGCGAAAGCGAAACGCTTTGGTTGGTGTTTTCGGCTTCCCATTTCTTCTGTGCCGCGGCCAATTCCGGCGTCACCGTTGCCAGGGTCTTTCTGAGGCTGGCGATGCGATCCTCGAGAGCCTTCAACGCCGCGTCGTTGGTTGCGCCGGGATACACGGCCCTGTTCCCTCTGCCGTCCTCGCCGTTGCCGGTCGGTACCCAGCCGCGTCCCATCGTCTGTGAATCCAGGATCGTGGTGCCGCTGATTTCACCTTGCAGGACCTCGATGAGCTGTTTGATCTTGGGGCGGGCGAGCCTGTCCTTGCCGATCTTCCTCTCGAAACTGCCTTCCCAGCCTGCAAAGAAGTCGGTGACCGTTCCTTCGTAGACGGTTCCCCGGTCGTCTCCGAATCCACGACGCAGTAGCGGCTTGAGGACGGGTTCCACGTGCGAGTAAATACCGAGATTCTTGCCGTTGACGGTCAGCCTGGCCAGGGCGCATCGCGGAGCGGGCGAACCGACGGCGTTGAAGAGCGCATACCCCATGAACTGGCTCATCTGGCTGGTGTCTTGATTGTTGTTGTTGAAGGTCAGGGTGCTCTGCCCTCCCAGTTGTGCCTTCTTGTCGACGTGGTTCAGCTTGATCTTCAGCGAGGGTCGACTGGAGTTCTGGGAGCCGATGAATCCCTTCTTGCGGAGTCCGACATCGGGAAACTCGATTCCGTCAATTGTCACCGTGGCGTTCACGTAGACGTAGGGACCCTTGACGGGTTTTTCTTTGCGACCGGCCTGCAAAGCCTCGTAGAAATTGCGAGTCTGCTTCCGGATCTTGTCCCAGTCCTCTTCGGCAACGGTGATCTGCACATCCAGCACCCGGTCGGTCGGAAACAGATCGACGACGGTCTCTTTCTCGATGGCGGCGATTCCCAGGGCTGCCGCAACACAGAGACCCGAGACAAGCAGCAGCGGAACCAGGAAACGAAGGCCGCTGATCAACATCGCGCTGAGAGGCGGGTTCGAGTTTCGACGCGGGGGCGTGGGAGGCATGGTCGGCCTACTGACATTGGGATTCTGGGGACGGTTGACGCGGCAGCAATTGCTGCCGGCGGTTCAATCAACAAACAAAGCCCAGGCCAACAAGAGGCCTTGCGGGCAACCTACAACGTATCCCTTCCGGAACCCGCGGGCCATACCAGTTGGCCGGGGACCCGGGTGGGGTTATTTCGATTCAGGGCGCCGATTGGCTTTGCCCGGAGATGGCTGCATCGCTCGCCAGTTTCCCTGGCCGTCGGGGGATTGGCCGAGTGCGGTTTCGGAGGCCTGCCGGCCAAACTCGACCTGGTCGAGGATGGTACTTCCCTTCGAGAAAAACACGGTCTCGCCATTTCGCGAGAGCCGGAAGTTGGCGTGCAGGCCCCGGGTCGACCTGTTTTTCTTGTCGGCCCAGATCACCAGGAAGCCTCTCGCCGGAATGACGGTGTCCTTGGGAAACGACCACTTGTCGAGCGAGTTCCTGGAATCGCTCAGAGAAAAACCCGAGAGGTTCACGGCGCGGTCACCGCGATTGAACAACTCGATCCAGTCCTCGAAGTTTCCCTCGGGATCGGCAACGGTTCGATCGTTGGCAGCCATGATCTCGTTGATCACCACGGCCGATCGACTGCGGGAGCGACCGTTGGGAAGCGGTGATGCATCGGCCCCTTGCCGCGACCGGGCCGACCGTGTGTCGCGAGGCAAGGAGGCAATTTCCGGATGTTGCAGCAGAAACTGGCGACGTCGTTCGATGAAACCTCGCAACGTCAGTCGTCCTCGTCCTCGCCCGTTCTCCGGGCCCGGTTCGTCAGCCATTGCAGCGAGAAATGCTTCGAAGGGGTCCAGTTTTCGCGTGTCGGCCTTGATCTCTTTTTCGATCAACGAACGGCATCCCTGCACGACCGGTCCAAGTGTTTTCCAGTCGAGCGATGTTGCGGCGATCGTCCGGACATTCTCCAGGTATCTTCGTCTCAGGTTTGGGACCGCCAGGACCTTGCTGCGCAGTGCCATGCGGGGATCATCGATCGAAACCAGTGGGTCCAGTTCGATACCGTCGCCATCCCCGGGTCCTTCGGGACCTCCGGGAGGACCGGAAAAGCCACGATCGCGGCGGTCCCCACCGGGGCGAGGAAGATCACCGTCGGCAGTTCCATTTCCGCGACGAGCATCTCGGGGTCCGCGGTCGGGGAGGTCGCGTGACCGGCCTCCGGGAAAGTCGCCGGGGGGACCGAATCCGCGTCGAGGGCGAGAGCCGCCTGGTCGCCGGTGAGGTGTTCGAAACGCCTCGTTCATGTCGTAGGCAATAATGTGGAACCGGCCGCGAACGTCCTGGAAGATGCTGTAATCGCTGGCACGGGTCCAGTACCCGTCGTTGTTGATCAGGACCACGTCGAAGGCGAGAAACCAGAGCAGTTCATCGACGTCGAGAATCGGCCGCAGGGCCTGTTCCAGTTGCGCCGGCGGTGTCTGTTCGAGCGTGCGGCAGAGCGAGATCAATGCCTGCCAGGATTCGGGGCGATCCTTGGACTTGATCTCGTAGCGCTGGCGATAATCGGCAACGTTCTCGCCGAGGTATCTCATTCCTCCGTCCGCCCGGGGGCTGCCATTGACCTTCCAGCGGGCGCCCTGGGCCGAACCAAAATGTTCGGCAACGAACTCCTTGTTGAATTGCTGGGTATTGGCATAGATGCCCCAGCTTCTTCCATTGATCACGACCTTGACGAAGTTGGCCTTGGGAACGGGCATCCTGGTCTCAGCCAGGTGAGAATACAGCACCGTGCTCATCATCGTGGGGTCGCCCATGCTGTTGAGCAGGTTGAGTGTCTTGTAGCCGTAGAGTCGTTGCTTGCGGTTGACGAAATCCAGCGAGAGGTTCAGCGAACGTTTGTAGCCGGCCGAAACAGCACGGTAAGACGAATTGCCGCGAAATCGAACTCCGACGTCGGGATAACGCTTTCCGTCGACGGTCAGCGTGGCGGTCACCTCGACATCGGTATCCTTGAAGTCGGCCAATTCCTCTTCCCAGTCCTTGTTCTCGAATTCCAGGAACAGGGTCCGCAGAACAGTGCGATCGTAGAGCGGTGCGTCGGGAATGGGTTTGACTTCCGCGGGGGACACCTTCTGGCCCGGCGTGGCCGGGGGGCGGTTGTTCAACGGGCCACGTCCACCGGGAGGTCCAAACCTCCGCCGGCCTCCGCGGCCGCTTCTCTGCTGGGTGGCGAGCCAGTCCCTGGCTGCCCGACGTTCCCCGGCGTCGAGTCGCTTGTCCTTGTTCTTGTCGAACTGCTTGACGAGTTTCAGTTTCTCCCGCGAGGGGCCGCCGGGACGACCGGGGCCGCCGGGAGGGGCCAGTTCGTCGGCGGTGATCTGTCCGTCACCGTTGCGGTCGAGTTTCTTGATGATCGCCGGTGCGTTCCTGATCTCGTCGTTACTGATCTCGCCGTCCCGGTTGGTGTCGAGAATGTCCAGGATGGGAGAGATCGGAGGACGACCACCGGGACCTGGAAACCCGCGGTCGAAACCACGGGGCGCGAATGGGTCCCGGCGAGGATCGTCGGGGCGTTGGGCTTTTAGCGACGGCGGGGAGGATTGGACCAGGGCCAGGGTGATCGTGCCCACCAGCGCGGCCATCACTACTTGTCGCATCGCGGCACGTCTCCGAGTCTGGGTGGCATTTCTAGAAGCTCATCGGCAGCAGGCCCAGCAGATGGCAGCCGTGAACGTACTTCGAGAATGGGGCGATGCGCGGTGACAGGGGGTGCAGGAGGTTCTTGAGATCCTGTTCGCAGCCGACCGGGAACTTGCCTTCCAGGACGACCACGTTGGGCAGGCGATAAGGGAACGCGGTGGAGATATGGCGTTTTCCCGTCTGGTCGTAAAAGGCGAGGTCGTAATCCAGTGTCGCCCGCAGGTTGGCCTCGCGGGATTCGAAGTGCTCCCGCTTGTACTCGACGATCACGATCGGTTCATTGCTTGGCAACAGCTCACCGACGAAGGACGCAGGCAAAACGCCAAGCAACTCGTCGACGATCTGCCGGTAAGGCAAGTCGGTGATCGGCTGTTGGGCCTGCAACTGCAGCCGGTGCTTGCCGGTGATCCGGTTGTTACGCCACTTGATCTCGAAAAACAGGTCCTGGCCGGGGGCCAGAGAATCATACCACCGCAGCCGGACCTTCTTTCGCCGGCTGACTCCGTCGATGTTGGCCCGACAGGCCGAGAGCTGGACATCGTCGAAGTAGATACTGCGGACGGTCGAAACAGGCTTGTTGTGGACCAGCCGGCGGCCACTCCCGTTGAGAAGTCCACGCAGCTTGGCGACATCACCACAGGGGAAGACGTACTTGACTTCCCGGCGCGATGCGAGATCGGTTCGCACCACATCGTCTTCGACGACACGAAACGCCGCTTTCGGGGGTTCAAGAACCTCCGGAGCCGGGCGGATTTCATTCTCGCTGACCATGGGCACTCCGATGCCTACAGCGTCGATTCCAGGTTGACGTAAGAGAACTCGCACCCGGGCAGTCGCTCACGCAGGCGGGCAATCAATGCCGAGGTGTCTTTGCCGCTGTGACGGTTGAGCACGATCCTGACCTGGCCACGGTTTTCCTCGATGTCGAATCGTTGCAGGGTGTAGCGACCGGCCAACTCGTCGACGACCGACAACACGCTGGTCTCCTCTTCATTGAAATGCTGCTGCGAATCGCCGGTGATGGTCAACAGCAGACTTTGCCGACGCTTGTTTCCCGTGGTGAAATGGACCCCGAGAACAAACACGGTGACCACGACAACCAGCGCCACCGCCAGCAGGGGTTGCGATGCTCCCAGTGCGAGGCCGACCCCGATGCACAGGAAGAGGTAAACCAGTTCTTCGGGTTCCTTGATCGCCGCCCGGAACCTGACGATCGACAGGGCGCCGACCAGTCCCAGCGACAGGGCCAGCGAAGACTTGACGACGGCGATCACGCCGATGGTCACCATCGTCAGCGCGGGGAAAATCCGGGCCACCGAATCAGCATCCGAAAGCGAGGAGTTGCACCGGCGATAAAGGAACCGGATGTACAGGGCCAGCAGGCCACCAATCAGCAGATAGACCGCGATCGTCAGAACCGAGGTGTTTTCCGCGATGGAAATCGACGACTGCAGCTCTTTCCAGGTGAGTTCAGACCAGGCTGCGGGGGCGGGTTCCGGGTTCATATCGTTTGCTCTCGTAGTAGTTGTCTGCTCAAAGGCGTGGAGCTCTACCCACCGTTGGGTGCCAGCAACAAGCCGCTCGTGCACAATCGGCAACCGGTTTCACCGGCTGACCGTGGGATCTACTGGTTATCGCCGAAATCTCAATCTGTCAACAATACGCAGGTTGTCTACGTTCGTACACAATGGAAGGCGATTCTGCGAAAAAAAAGTGGCGACCGCGAGTGAATCAGGGGTCATACGGCTAAGAATCGCAAATTCTGACCGTGTTCACGTTTTCGATGCCGGGGAACAATCACGCGACCTGGCAACCTCTGGCCAGCTGAGAGGCGCGAACGGATTGCATGGTTAATCCACCGCGTTGCGGGGAAATGGACATGGTTTTCCGGTCATTTCTGATCTCGATGGCGAACGGAAACAAAAGCAGAGTGAGTAGCAGGCCGATATGAAGAACCACGCGGTTTAACAGATTCGCGAGGAAGTTGCCGTCCCGCTTTCATCGCCGCGGTTTCACTCGAATCTCGATTTCCCACACGACGATCTCTGCAGCACCCTTGTCTGAGCGTTTCGCCAGGCTCACGGCCAGGCTGTTGTCTCCCGGTCTGAGCCAGTCGTGGCGAAGCGGGAATTCGTGGAGATGGAATGGGCCACAGGGGCGACCTTCATCGGCAGCCAGGCCATCCCGGTCAAAGGTTCTGCGGATCGAGTCGGTCGGAACGCGGTTGCCGTTGACGGCAACCGTCAGACGGTCGGCGTCTTCAAGTCCCAGGGCACGGAACTGCATCGAGAGTGTTCGCGGCACCCCGGCGTCGTTCTCGTACAACCGCAACCTCAAGTCACCATCGGCGGTGCCGCTTTTTCGGTTGATCACGCAGCGGTCGTACTTGACGGCACCGCTGGGAGAACGGTTCTGCCAGAGTGGATAGAAGAGATAGTGGCGATCCCGGGCCGCGAGCGCCTTGGGGTCTCGTAGCTGAGTCATCCATCGCAGTGTCTTTGGCCAGCCATCGACCAGCCCGCGGGTTCCGCCAGTCCATCGTCGCCAGTTGTACTGGTAGTTGTAGGTGGCAATGCCGGCGGCCCCGGCGGCGTAGTAGCTGCGGGCCAATGCCCGGTAGTTGGCGGGCGTGATGTTCTCGGGAAAGTTGACCTGTACCAGCGGATGAATCGCGGGATAGATCCGGCAGGCGGTTCCCTTGCACAGCGACACGAACCGGTCGACTCGCATGTTGAAGTCGGAGAAGAAGAAATCCGACGGGCAGACATAATCGACCAGCCCTTCCTTGATCCAGGTCTTGACGTCGAACCCCAGCCGGTGGCATTCGGCGAGAGTCTGCGGGACGCGGACCGAGAGCAGAAGTTTGCTGCGACCACGCTTCCTGGCGGCGGCGTCGATGATCGCCCGGGCCTTGCGAGTCATCTCGGTCAACAGGGGCGCGTTTTGTACGGCCTCGTCGGTGCGGAACATGTGACACCATCGCAGGTAATCCAGCTCGATGCCGTCGATGTCATAGAGCTCGAGTACTTCTCTGATGAACGCCAGGACCCCGTCGCGAACCTTCTCGTGCTTGAAGTCGAGTCCGCCCGGGAATTCCTCGAGACGCAAGCCGGGGTTCTCGACATAGAATTTCGCGGTTCGAGCCACTCCGTGACGATCGTTCATCCGCAGACAGACCAGAAACTGCATCTGGTTCCTGCGGCACCGCTTGAGCAGGATTGCCAGTTGATTGTCGCCGGCCTCGTGCAGTGCCTGGAAACCCGGTGCCCGGGTGTGAATCCCTTTGTCGAAGTCGCACGTCTTGAACCCGGGCACGGGTGATTCGAAACGGACCCACGCGCAGTAGGCCAGTCGGTCGAAACCGGCGCGGGCGTGCTCGTCGAGTGCTGTCTGGATCACGCGGCGGACCGACGCCGCATCGAGTGGTTGCTTGTGCTTGCGCCGCTGCTGCAACTGCGACATCCACATTCCCTGTTCATCCCAGTTGATCATCAGCCGTACCGGCCGTGAGACGGGGTCGATTTCAGCCGACCCAGCCCACCGACCGCTGGTCAATACGATGAGGGCCGTCAGTGCCAAGCCCAGAAATCGCGGGGAGGGAATCCGGATCGTCATGCTCGAGTCCTCTGTGACTTGTCCAAGAATAATGCCCGGCCACTCCCCTGGCAGTTCCGGAAGCTGGTCGGCAGGGCCGTCAGTTTCACCGGCGGCTGCCGCGGTTTCAACCGGCCGCGCTGTTCGCGGTAAACGCATGTGGGTTTACAGGAAGCCGACGGAAGCTTCTTCTAGATGCGAGGATGTCACCGGGAAGTGCGAAACGGGTGATTGCGACCAGCGATTGCTTCTTGCGTTTATGAGAGACTCGACGTGGCCGTGATCTACCGTCTGATCCTGTGTGCTGCGATTGTCATCGTCGTGTCGGAATTGGCACTTGCCGACGCGCCGCCAAAGCCGGGCAAGTCCAAACCCAAGGTCACGATCTCGAAGAAGACAACCCGTGTCACCGGCCCGTTGACCCGCGACGGCTACGTGGATTACGCCGGTGCGATCAACGAGCGGACCGGTAAGGGGGTGACCCCGAAGAACAACGCCAACGTGCTGTTCTGGCGGGCCGTGGGGCCGCACCCGGGTCGTGCGACGATGGAACCGAGGTACTTCGAGTTGATGGGGATGCAGGCCCCGGCGGAACGAGGCCGGTATTTCCTTGGTCTCGACGAATATCTGCAGAAGGTCCTTCCCGACACTGCCGCGCGAAAGCAGTTGATCAACGAGGTCAACGAGGAGTTGAACCAGGCGATGTCGCGACCATGGCAGGCAGGGGAATTTCCTCGAATCGCCCAGTGGCTCAAAGCCAACGAAAAACCACTGTCGGTGCTGGTCGAAGGGACAAGGCGTTCGAAGTTCTATTCGCCGGTGGTGGTCCCCGCGGAAGCAAAGGGACTGGCGGAGAAGACGCTGTTTGCCGTGCTGCTGCCATTCCTGCAACAGTCGCGAGGTTGTGCCCGCGCGTTGACGGCCCGTGCCTTGCTGCACGCGCGGGAAGGCCGAACGCGGGCGGCCTGGCAAGATCTGTCGGCCTGCCACCGCCTGGCGCGATTGATCGGACAGGGTCCGTTTCTGATCGATGCCCTGGTCGCGTATGCGGTCGAGGCTGTTGCGATCGAGGCCGAGCTGAGATTCATCCAGCACACCCGGCCGACCGCGAAGGACGTGGCGAAGTATCTGGGCGAACTGGCGTCGTGGCCACCGGTGGCCAGTGTGGTCGAGAAAATCGAGGTGTCCGAGCGGTTTGCGTTCCTCGACGTGACACAGATGCTTGCCCGGCACGGATCCAGTCATCTCAAGGAACTGGCCGACTTGACCGGTTCGGATCAGCCGAACCCGTCGGTTTCGAGGTTGACGGTGAGTTCGATTGATTGGGACACCGCGATGATCCTGGGCAACCGGTGGTACGATCGCCTCGTGACCGCCTTGCGGAAGCAAGACCGGCGGGAAAGGCAGGAAACGCTTGCTGGGATCAACGCGGAACTGGAGAAGCTGGCCAGGGAGGTCGTCAAGAACAGGAAACCGCCGAAAACCAGGAAAGCGGCGGGCGAGTTGATCGGTGGGATCCTGCTGTCGCTGCTGTTTGGTCAGGTCTCGGCTGCACGGCTGGCCGAAGACGAGGCTCTGCAGAGAGAGCGGAATCTGCGAGTGGCATTTGCCCTCTCGGCTTATCGCGACCGACGCCGAGTCTATCCCAAGTCGCTGGACCAACTTGTTCCGGAATTCCTGGCGAAGGTCCCCGGCGATCTGATTTCGGGAAAATCGCTGGTTTACCGTCCGTCAAAAGGCGGCTACCTGTTCTACAGCGTCGGTCGAAACGGAAAAGACGACGGCGGCCGTTCGCGGAGTGACAAGGACAAAGGCGATGACCTCCGGGTTCGTATGCCGGTCCAGGATGAGGATTGACAGCAAGGGCGTTTGCCGTCGTCGGGGATGTGTGAGGAAAGGACCATGAGACTTGTTGTACTGGCGGTTGTCGGTTGTGCCATTGGATTCGGCAGCGCCGCGACTGCCGCAGCGCCGGGTCGGGATCGACCCAACGTCCTGCTGATTGTCTGCGACGATCTGAACAATCACGTCAGCACAGCCGGTTATCGTCCGATCAAGACGCCGGCATTTGACAGGCTGGCGGCCAGCGGGATGGTCTTTCGTCGGGCGTACTGCCAGTACCCGGTGTGCGGTCCGTCGCGGTCGTCGTTCCTGACCGGTCTGTATCCCGAGTCAACCGGGGTCATCGACAACCGTACCGACATCCGCACGGTTCGGCCGGGAACGGTGTCACTGCCGACGCTCTTCAAGAGAAATGGATACTGGACCGGTGGTGTCGGAAAAGTCTTCCACGGCAAGTTCGACCAGGGAAGCCTGGCCTGGCACGAATTCCACAAGTTCGGGAACGAGCGGAACCCGGTCCAGGAGCAGGCGCGACGGGAATTTGAGGCAAAGAACGGATCGATCGACAAGCCCGAGAATCGTCGTGCCTGGCGGCAGAAGTTGCGGTCGCTCCGCAAGCGAAAGAGTGGCCAGACACCGCCCGGCTACGGACCAACCAGCATGACCGATGCCGAGCACAAGGATGGCAAGAATGTTCGACAGGTCGCCGGTTGGTTGCGGAAACGAGCCTATGGGACCAGGCCCTTCTTCATCGTCTGCGGAATCCAGAAGCCACACGTTCCCTTCTGGGCGCCCCGCAAGTACTTCGACATGTATCCGAAAAAGTCGCTCGTGCCGCCTCTGGCGCCGGCCGACGATTGGAAAGACATTCCGCAGCGAGCGATGGTCAAGCGATTCGAGGCGTTTGGTTTCAAGCTGGGCAAAACCAACGACGCGTTGAGCCGCAATTACGTCCAGGCCTATCACGCCTGTATTTCCTTCATCGACGCGCAGATCGGCCTGCTGTTGGCAACGTTGGAAAGTGAGGGGCTTGCCGACGACACGATCGTCGTCCTGACATCAGACCACGGCTATCACCTGGGTGAACACTCGATGTGGGGCAAGGTAACGCTGTTCGAGGAGTGCGCCCGGGTTCCGATGGTGGTTCGCGTGCCGGGACGGACTGTTGCCGGGAGTCGGAGTGAATCGCTGGTCGAACTGGTCGATCTGTATCCGACGATCGCCGGGCTGTGCGGGGTCGCCGTACCCGAGGGGCTGCAGGGTCGGAGTTTTGCCGGCGTGTTGAAAGATTCTCGACGGCCGGCACGTGATTCGGCCTACACCGTGGTGACTCGAGGGAAGCTGATCGGACGCTCGATCCGTACCAGGCGGTGGCGGTATGCCGAGTGGGGGTCGGCCACCGAAAATGAACTCTACGACCTGTCGGCCGATCCCGCCGAACACACCAACCTCGCCAGGAAAACCGGCTATGGTGAAATCGTGACGAGGCTGAGGGCCGTGCTGAAGGACCGCGAGGCGAGTGGTCGGGCCCAGTACCGCGGGCAATGAGGCCACCGCAGTCGAGCATCGCTTGAGGAGCTGCTCGGTTCAAATCGCGATGGACTGACTGGACATCGTCGGTGTCGAGGAAGGGGCTAGAGACTCCATCCCTTACGATACTCCTTGTGGACGTAAGGATTGAGTTCCGGCATGTTGGTGACCTTCATCGTCTTGCCGTTCCACGCCAATCGGTGGCCCGGTGCGCGTTGGGCCAGTACGCCCAGCAGCACGGTCTCTGTCAGCGGGCCCGAATAGCTGAAGTTCGACATCGCCGTTGCCTGCCCCTTGCAGGCTGACAGCCATTCGGAGTGATGGCCCTTGGATCGCGGCATCGTCATTTTC
This sequence comes from Planctomycetaceae bacterium, assembly GCA_002726205.1. Taxonomy (GTDB): domain Bacteria; phylum Planctomycetota; class Planctomycetia; order Planctomycetales; family Planctomycetaceae. The sequence goes on from PBSL01000012.1 coordinate 23,419, forward strand.
ACCAGGCGGGCTTCTTCGCTCAACTCGTTGGGCAGCAGGTGTGGCATTCCGCCGTGCGAGCCGTGAAAGAGTTTTCCCTTGCTGCCAATGTACAGCACACCGTTGGTGGGCAATCGGGTGCCGGCCGGCATTTCGGCCGGGGTGGGCGGCATCAGGCCTCCTTCGTGCCAGGTCATTCTTACCGGCGGCAGGTTGCCACGGGCAGGGAATTCATAATGGATCATCGCGGCAATCGGGTAGGTTTCGAAGTTGGGTTTGCCGTCGACTTCCGATCCATCCAGCGTGGTAACCGCTTCGACAGCCGTGGGACTGCCCAGCTTCAGGGCCCACACCGGATGATCGACGATATGACAGCCCATGTCGCCCATGGCACCGGTGCCGAAATCCCACCAACCTCGCCACTTCGAGGGCGCGTACGAGGGGTGGTAGGGTCGCTCGGCGGCCGGGCCCAGCCACAGGTTCCAGTCCAATGTCGCCGGAACCGGTGGTTTGTTTTTCGGGCGACCGATGCCCTGCTTCCAGAGTTTTCCGGCACGATCGGTCCAGGCATGCACTTCCCGCACGTCTCCGATCACACCGGCCTGGATCCACTCGTTGGTCAATCGGGCGCCCTCGGTCGCATGACCCTGGTTGCCCATCTGTGTGGCAACTCCGTGCTTTTTTGCTGCCAGTGCCAGTTGTCGAGCCTCGTAGATCGTGTGCGTCAGCGGTTTCTCGCAGTAAACGTGTTTGCCACGACGGATCGCATTCATCGACGCCACGGCGTGGATGTGGTCGGGCGTTCCCACGGTGACCGCGTCGATGTTGTTTTCTTCCTTGTCGAGCATTCGGCGAAAGTCCTTGTAGACCCGCGCCCTGGGAAATTTCTTGAACGTGCTCGCGGCGTGAGCCTGGTCGACGTCGCACAGGGCAACGACGTTGGCGCCCAGAGCGGCCATGGCGTTGATGTCGCCCCCGCCCTGGCCGCCGGCACCAATACCGGCAAAGTTGACCCGTTCGCTTGGCGGCGTGTGTGCGGGACCGCCCAGCACGTGGCGGGGGACGATCGTGAACGACAGGGCCGAGGCCGCGACGGTCGATGACAGGAAGCGGCGACGGGAGACGGAAGAGGTGGAGGCTGGTTTCGTCATGCGAGAATTCCTCGAAGTCCGGGGCATTGTCGACAAACCGGGTGCCAGATGGTTCGTCGGCGCTTCTGGCGTTTTACCATTCTCGGCGACTGATTTCACATGTGGGAGGGGGCCCGGTTGTCCGGCGTGTCGGGAAACTGCAAGATGCAACGGCGTCGACCGTGAATCACCAGGAACTCCCGGAAACCAATGACCATGACCGCCCTGCCCCGCCTTGCCGTGTTTGCGCTGGTGTTGCTGATCCCGCTGGCCTCCTCCGCGGCGTTGGCTGCCGGACCGAACACACTTTCCGCTGGAGAGAAATCAATCGGCTTTCAACTTTGCTTCAACGGTCGCACGCTGGCTGGTTGGAAACACCAGGGGAACTGGGAAGTGAAGAAGGGGACGATCACCCGCACAGGACGCGGGGGCAGTCTGGTGTACCGATCCAGGAAGATCCCGGACAACTTTGAGCTGCGATTTGAGTGGCGAGTGTCCCCGGGCAGTAACAGCGGGGTGTATTACCGGCCCGGGCAATATGAATACCAGATCCTGGACAACAAGAAGCACATCGATGGCCGCAACCCGCGGACCAGTGCGGCGTCGCTGTACTTCTGCATGGCTCCCGCACGGGACGTGACCGCGACAGTGGGAACCTGGAACACCGGCCGTATCGTGGCCAAGGGGACTGTGATCCAGCACTGGCTCAATGGTCGAAAGGTCATCGACTTCGATTATGCCGATCCGCGATGGAAGGAGAGCGTCGAGTTGCTCAGGTTGCGTGGGGGCCGGTTGGCCGATCGCGGGGCTTTCCTGAGTCTCCAGGACCACGGGGATCCAGTCTGGTACCGGTCAATTCGGCTGCGGGAGCTCCCCGCGGGTGAGAAACTGGTCAGCGAGAACATCAAACCGCAACCGCTCACGCCATCCGTCCGCGCCGCCGAGCGGAAAAAACTCAAGGGGATTCTCGACAGGCGACGAAAGAACGCGGCGAAGAAGGCCGCAAAGAAGAAGGCCGGATGACTTGGCAGGCTCGAAAGGCCGTGGCGGAATTGACACGGTTGGCGGGAAAAACGAACCGTCGAGGGCTTCGAAACGCCGAGAAGTATTGATATGGGACCAACGATCGTAGTAAAAAGGGTAGATAGAGAGTGCCCTGTAGCGACTACGGGGACTCGTCAAAAACAATCCAGTCTGGGAGACAGGGAATGTTCTCGATCATGTCCGGAAAAAAGGGTCCGCGGTTCTGTGATGGACTCACTCGCAGGGATGCGTTGCAGGTCGGTGCCATGGGCGTCGGCGGATTGACTCTCGGCGAACTGCTGCGTGCCGAGGGGAAATCGGGTACCGGATCGTCTCACAAGTCCCTGATCAACATTCATCTTGCCGGTGGTCCCTCGCACCTGGACATGTGGGATCTGAACCCCGGAGCGCCGCGAGCATTTCGTGGCGAATTCGAGCCGATTCCGACAAACGTTCCCGGACTCGACATCTGCGAGCACTTTCCGATGCTCGCCCATTCCGGCGATAAGTTCTCGGTGATTCGTTCGTTGACCGGTTCGATTTCCGATCACAGCGACTATCCGACCCAGACCGGTTTTTCCCGGTCCAACCTGCAGGGACTCGGCGGCCGGCCGTCGATCGGCACCGTGGCGGCCAAGTTGCAGGGGAGTTCGGGTACCGGAGCCCCTCCGTTCATCGGCTACAACGGTGCCTACACGGGCTTCCTGAGTTCGGTCTACAAGCCGTATCGTCCGCAAGGCGGCGAATTGAAGTTGAACAAGACGATGACGGCCGGTCGATTGCAGTCGCGGACCGATCTGCTGGTCGGGCTGGATCGCCTCCGTCGCGATGTCGATCATACCGGCCACATGCTGGCCCTGGATGCCTACACCCAGCAGGCGGTTGACATCGTGACATCCGGACGCGTCGCCGACGCGCTGGATATGAACACCGAAGACCCCAAGGTTCGCGAGCGATACGGGAACGACGGCAAGATGTTCCTGACCGCGCGGCGGCTGATCGAAGCCGGCGTCCGCGTTGTGGGCTTCAACTGGGGGAGCTGGGATACCCACAGCAACAACTTCAACCACCTGCGTGGTCAGTTGCCCCGATTGGACCGTGCCCTGCACTCTCTGCTGGACGATTTGCACGCCCGTGGGATGGAGAAGGACGTCACGGTCGTCGTCTGGGGCGAGTTTGGGCGGACGCCGCGTGTGAACGGAAACAAGGGCGGACGCGATCACTGGACCCAGTTGGCAGGTTGCTTCCTGGCCGGTGGTGGCATGAAGAACGGCCAGGCAATCGGCACATCGAGCCGTAACGGCGAACGGGCCATCAAACGCCCGGTGCACATCCTCGAAGTCTTCTCGACGCTCTATCACAACCTGGGCATCGATGTTCGCACGACGACGATCACCGACCCGGCCGGGCGGCCACAGTACCTGACCGATGGTCGCGAGCCGATCTGGGAGTTGATCTGAGAGGATCGACGGTCTGAAGCACGGCGAGACGTGCCGTCCGGAGACGTTGAATGACGATTCGACAGCGCCTGGCGGTTGGGCTGGTGTTGCTGTCGTGTCTGGAGCAGGCCGGCGTATGTGGCCCGCCCCGGTACACGATCCGTCGCGTGACGCGATCGACCGCGCCCAAGATCGACGGGCGTCTTGAGGACGCCGCCTGGGAGTCGGCCGCGAGCATGGGGCCGTTCCAATTTGCCTGGTGGAAGCAGGGCAAGAAGGAACAGACCGATGCCCGGATGGTCTGGGACGACCAGAATCTTTACGTCGCCTATCGCTGCCGGGATGCTCATGTCTGGGCAGTGTTCACCAAGCACGACGAGCCGGTCTACATGGATGATTGCGTCGAGCTGTTCACGTCACCTCACGTCGACCATCGCGAGAACTACTTCAACATCGAGATGAACGTCAATGGTGCGATCCTCGATCGTCATCATCCCGAGGGGCCAGGCAAGAAGCCGCCGACGAACTGGAACTCGCGGGGAATCAGGATCGCGACACGTGTCGATGGAACGCTCAACGATGATTCCGATGTCGACAGGTGCTGGGTCCTCGAGGTGGCGATTCCGTTCGCCAACTTCCAGGCGGTTGCCCGGCATACCCCTCCAAGAAACGGCGATGTCTGGTATCTGAACCTGAATCGCTGTGGAGGCATGACCAACCCGCAGTACAGCCAGTGGTCAAAAGGTGGCACCAAGACACCGAAGTTCCACGTTCCGCGGTATTTCGGGCGGGTCAAGTTTTCGACCCGGTTGGTGTCTGTCGTCAAGAAAACGACATCCCGCAGCAGACGGATCTTTCGTCAGCTGGGACTGGCCGCATCAGCCGGCCGGCGTGTCGGGGTCGGCGACCAGGCCGTTGTGTCGCAGCAGCGGTTGCGGGCTGGGTTCACGACCCCGGAAGTCGCGGAACACGTCCATCGGGTGTCGTCCGCCTCCACTGGCCAACACCGTGTCACGAAACTTCCGACCGGTCGCTGAGACGGCCTGCTCGTTGTCGAGGCCAGCGTCCTCGAAGGCGCTGAAGGCGTCGGCGCTGAGAACCTCGGCCCACTTGTAGCTGTAGTACCCGGCGGCATAGCCGCCAGCAAAGATGTGCTGGAACGCGCACAACGAGCGATCTTCGGGCAGCGGTTCGAGTACCGAGGTGAGGCGGGCGATTCGTTGTTTGACGTCGCGGACGGTTTCGCTGCCGGAGGGATCGTACTGGTGATGCAGCTGCATGTCGACCATGCCGAAGTTCAACTGTCTGAGCATCAGCGAGCCGGCTCGAAACGTCCGGGCCCGGCAGAGCTTCTCGAACAGATCCTCGGGCAGCACCTCGCCGGTTTCGAAATGCCTGGCGATGCCCAGCAGTGTGGGGCGGTGGTAACACCAGTTTTCCATGAACTGGCTGGGTAACTCGACGGCATCCCACTCGACGCCGTTGATGCCCGAAGCATCCGGGTAGTCGACGATCGTTAGCATGTGTTGCAACCCGTGGCCGAATTCGTGGAACAGCGTCTCGACTTCCCGGAAGGTCATCAACGACGGGCGTGTGCCGACGGGCGGTGTGCCGTTGCAGATCAGGTGAGCGACTGGCAACTGCAGTTTTGCGTCGACGCGGCGGCGGGCGAGGCATTCGTCCATCCAGGCCCCTCCCCGCTTGTTCTCGGGGCGAGAATACGGATCGAGATAGAACGCGGCAATCGGTGCACCATTGTCATCGTGAACACGGAAGAAACGGACATCGGCGTGCCATTTCGGTGCCTCGCCGTCGGCCGGCTCGACGCTGATTCCAAACAGGCGGCCGACGAGCGCAAACAGGCCATCGAGCACCCGTTCCAAGGGAAAATAGGGCCGCAACTGCTCGTCGGTCATGTCGAACCGTTCTTCCCTGAGCCGTTCGGACCAGAAGGCCTGGTCCCAGTGGTTGAGCGGTTGTTGCTGGCCGTGGGCTGTGGCCAGTGAACGCAGGTCCTCGAGGTCGTCCAGGCCGGCCTGCCAGGAAGCGTCCCGGAGCAGTTGGAACATCGATTCGACCGACGGCACATCGGCCATCTTCGTGACCACGCTCATCTCGGCAAACGAGGTGAAGCCCAACAGTCCAGCGCGTTCGCGGCGAAGTTGCAGAATTTCATCGATCAACGGGGCATTGTCGAGTTCTGCGCTCGAGGCGCGGGTGACATAGGCCAGGTAGAGACGTTCGCGAAGATCGCGATTGCGGCAGTGTTGCAGAAACGGCATCGCGCTGGGCACATCGAGTGTAAACCGCCACGGTCCGGTCTCGGGATCCCCGTCTCCAGCCTGGTCTTGGGCCTGGTCTTGGGCCTGGTTGTTGAAGGACTGCGAGGCCAGCTGCTTGAGGGTGTCGGGCATTTCCGCGACGTCGGTGGGATCGTCGAGGATCAGATCCCAGGCCTTGGTCGCGTCGAGGACGTGGTTCGAAAACTCGGTACTCAGCTGAGAGAGCCGGGTAGCAATCTCGTTGAATCGTTGCTGGTCGTCCTCGGACAATGCGATTCCCGCGAGTTCTGCATCGCGAATCCGGTCGTCGATGATCCGTTGCTGTGTTTCGCTGAGACCGTCCCAGTCGGGTCCGTCGCGAAGCGCCTTCAGTGCCTGGTAGACCGGACGGCTCTGGCGGATCCTCAATCCCAGTGCCACCACGTCTGGCAGGACCGATTCATGAGCCTCGCGAAGTTCCTCGGAATTGGCGACACCCAGCAGGTGAGAAACCGGGGACCAGGAACGTTCCCAGACACGGCCGAGCTCTTCAAGGGCCCCGATCGTGTTTTCCCATGTCGGCGGCGAGGCATCCTGCAGGATCTGCTCGATTGTCTGGATTCCCGAAGTCGTTCGCTCGAGGATGTGGCGAACGGCCGGTTCGACGTGCTCGGCTCGGATCCGGTCAAATGGAGGTAATCCCTCGATGGTCAGCAGCGGGTTGTCAGGGGAGTGAGCATCGGTCATTGCGTTGACTCGCAGACAAGAGTGTTCGGAAGTGCCGTCATGTTGGCGGGCCGAGCGAACGGTATCAAGCAGTCGGGCGCGCTTGACTGGTCGTAAGGTTGTGGCACAGTACAGACGGTTTGCTGAAAACGCGTACAGATTCCACCTCCAACCCTGACCGGATGACACCCCATGAAAGTCTCGAAGCACACTGCAATCGGCTTCTCCTGTGCCCTGATCGTCGTCTCGACGATCTGTCTGAACGCTCCTGCCGCCGAGAAGAACGTTTCGGCCAAGCACAAGATGACTCTCACCGATATCGAGCGGCAATTGAAGGTGCTGTCGAACTGGCATCGCTGGGGGCAGAACGACCAGCTGGGAGCGATCAATCTGATCACACCGAGAACCCGGCGCCGGGCGGCTCGACTGGTCCGCCGTGGTGTTACCGTTTCGCTGGCGAGAGTTGCCGAGGAGGTTGAAGCGGCCGACAATCCGCAACCATTTGAGCAGAAGATGCTAGAGATCGGTCGCACACCGGGAGTGCCCTGGGCGGTCGATAACTACAGTGTCGCCTATCACGGTTACGCCCACACGCATATGGATTCTCTGTGCCACCTGTTTTTCCGGGGACGACTCTACAACGGTTTCACGCACGACGACGTCACCGAAAAGGGCGCGTCGAGATTGAGCATCCACAATCTGCGGCACGGGATCTTCACCCGCGGAATCCTGGTCGACATTCCTCGCCTGAAAGGGAAAAAGTGGTTGGAGCCGGGCGAAGCCATTTTTCCGGAAGATCTTGACGCCTGGGAAAAGAGAGCTGACGTGAAGATCCGTTCCGGCGATGTCGTGTTTTTCCGCACCGGTCGTTGGGCACGTCGCGATGCCAAGGGGCCTTGGGACGTGAAAGAACAAGGCCTGGCCGGATTACACGCGTCGTGCTGTGCGTGGTTGAAGAAACGTGACATCGCCATGGTGGGCAGTGATGCCGCCAGTGATGTGATGCCGTCTCGGATCGAGGGCATCACTCACCCGGTGCATCTGTTGCTGTTGCACGCCATGGGAGTGCACATCTTCGACAACTGCGACCTCGAGGACCTTGGAGTGGCCTGTCAGAAATTCGAGCGCTGGGAATTCCTGTTGACCGCGTCGCCGATCCCCGTGGAGGGAGGGACGGGGTCTCCGCTGAACCCGATTGCCGGTTTCTAGGATCGAAATCGGGTCGGCGGCCATGAGAAAGCGACCGGGTGTCGGTCCCCGAAGGTCAACGGTTCCCCAGCGGGTTTCGCTTGCGGGCGTTTTCGGTCAGGTGGATCTTCCGCAGCCTGATCGCTCCAGGGGTGATTTCGACATATTCATCCTGTTCGATGTACTCGAGCGCCGCCTCGAGAGTGATCTCTCGCGGAGGTTTGAGCATGATATTGTCGTCGGCACCGGCAGCCCGGATGTTGGTCAGCTTTTTTTCCTTGGTGGGATTAACCACCATGTCGTTGTCACGGGAATTTTCGCCGACGATCATCCCTTCATAGACCACGTCGCCGGGAGCCACGAACAATTCGGAGCGTTCCTGCAGTTTCCAGATCGCGTATCCAACGGCGTGCCCGGGCGATTGGGAAACCAGGACACCGGCCTTTCGCCTGGGGACCTCGCCATCGCACTTGCGGTAGGCATCGAACCGGTGATGCATGACTGCCTCGCCACGGGTTGCATTCAGTAGTCGGGTCCGCAGGCCGATCAGGCCCCGGGCGGGGATCGAGAACTCGATGTGAGTCTGGGAACCGGGTCCGGGCAGCATTTCGAGCACCTGCCCTCTTCGCGTCCCCACCAGTTCCATGACCGGGCCCACGTCGTTGGGTGGAACATCGACTTCGAGCCGCTCAAACGGTTCATGCCAGCTCCCGTCGATCTCGCGTCGGATCACCTCGGGTTTGCCGATCGAAAGCTCGTAGCCCTCGCGTCTCATTTGCTCGACCAGGATCGAGAGGTGCAGGATTCCGCGTCCCGAGACCTTGAAAGTGTCCTTCACCTCGGATTCCTCCACCCGCAGCGCAACGTTGGACTTCAATTCTCGGAACAATCGATCTCGCAAGTGCCGACTGGTTACGAATTGTCCTTCCTGGCCGGCCAAGGGCGAAGTATTGGTGGTGAAGAGCATCGAAAGCGTCGGTTCGTCAACGGCAAGTCGAGGCAACGCGATCGGGTTGTCCGGATCAGCGACCGTGTCACCGATGGCTGGTTCTTCGAGCCCGACGATGGCGACAATGTCACCGGCATGGGCCTCGTCAACAGCTCGCCGACCCAGTGCGTCGAAAAGTTCCAGGCGCGTGATATCTCCCCGCGTCGATTCCCCGTGTTCCTTGAGCACCACGACTTGCTGCCCGCCGGCGAGGCTGCCCGACGTGATCCGGCCGATCACGATCGATCCCACATACTCGGACCACTCGATCGTGGTCACCCGCAGTTGCGTCGGCCCGTCGAGATCATCGTGTGGAGAAGGCACGTGGTCATAAATCAACTCGAGCAACGGCTTGATGGTGCCCGTGCGATCGGAGGGATTGTGCGATGCGTAGCCGTCGCGGGCGCTGGAAAAGATGTAGGGGAAATCCAACGTTGCATCATCGGCTCCGAGATCCACCATCAGGTCGAAGGTCTCCGAGAGGACTTCTTCGGGACGGCTGTCAGGGCGATCGACTTTGTTGATTACCACCAGCGGTTGCAGACCCCTTTGCATCGCCTTCTGCAGGACGAATCGAGTCTGGGGGCGCGGACCTTCGAAAGCATCGACCAGCAGGAGGACCCCGTCGGCCATCTGCAGCACCCGCTCGACCTCTCCACCGAAATCAGCATGGCCGGGCGTGTCGATGATGTTGATCGTCACATCCCGATAGGGCAGCGCGATGTTCTTGGAGAGGATCGTGATGCCGCGTTCGCGTTCCAGATCATTGGAATCGAGAATCAGGTCTTCGGACAACTGACCCTTGCGGAACTGTCCACTCTGTCGCAGCAGGCAATCCACCAGGCTGGTCTTGCCGTGATCGACATGTGCAATGATCGCGATGTTGCGCAGGTCGGTCCGCGGCATGAATGGGTCCGATTCAGAAGGTCGGTGTTCGAAGAGGAGAGAATTATGGATATCGGTCCCGGAATGAGCAACAGCGGTTCAACAGTGCCGAAGCCACGATTTTCGGTGCAATCGCGAGATTTCACAAAAAGGGCAAATCAGCATTGTTCGGGTCGACACGGCAAACTGGGCTGTTCGGTTCAACCCCGACGAATGCCAGAACCGATAAAGGTCGTACCGTACGGCGGAATGCGTCGTCGGCGGGGAGTGCGAAATGCTCTTCAGTGGAGCGGTTCAGAGGGAGTACGTCGAGGGCTTGGTCAGCGATTGGAACGACGGCCACGCTCGCTCGGCGGAAGGTATCAACAACTACAACTGCGGGGGGCAGCCCGATGCGACCGACTGGAATTCGGTTCATCCTGGTATCGGCAACCATCAGCCTCGTCACTGCGTTGACGTGGACCGGTGTTGCGGCCATGACGAGTGATCAAGTCTCGATCAAGCAACTCATGGTGTCGGCAGAGCGTTTCGAACGCCAGGGACAGCTCGAGAAAGCGGCGGAAGTCTACGCCACGGTCTTGAAACGAGAGCCCGATCACAAGGCGGCCAGCGAACGCTTGGCGTCGATCGCGAAGGCGAAACGTCCAAACGCTCAGGTCGTAGCGGTGCCTTCGAAAGAGAATTCCGGCAAGAAGTCGGAGCCGCGAAAGGCCGTGGACCTTGGCACGGTGGCCTCGAAGACACGGGCCGCTTTGGCAAAGATTCCGAGGCCCGGATTGCCTAAGGTCTCGTTGCCGTCATTCTTGCGTCGAGGGAAGCCAGAAGTGGCTACGAAGACGCCCGCGGCCGGAACTGCAAGAAAAACAACCAGCGACGCGCCAAAATCAGTGAAACAGGAGTCGAAGCCCAAAAAGGTCATCGATTTCAAAGAGGTGGCATCGAAGACACGATCGGCGTTGAAAAAGATCCCAACGCCGACATTGCCGAAGTTGTCTCTACCGGCGTTTGGGGGCCGCGGAAAAGGCTCCGAGACGACCGTAACCAGGCCCACGCCCGATGCGACGGAAAAGGCTGCGGAGAAGAAAGCCAAACCGAAGGCGAGAAAGGCTCTGAATTTCGGGGAAGTGGCAACCAAGACGCGATCCGCCCTGCGTAAGATCTCGGTACCGCGTTTGCCAACAGTCTCCCTACCGGCCTTCGCCCGTCGAAAGAATGAGCCGAAAAGTACCACGACGCCCGCGGTGGAGCCTGCAAAGCCGGTCAAGAGTGCCTCTCCTCGAAAGACGAACAAGAAATCAGTGCAGAAGACTCGCACCCGCGAGACGACCAGTCGCAGTGAAACACGCGGAGCGAACCTTTATGAGCGGTTGAGGAACGATTCCTCAGTCAGTCGATTCAATGATCTGACCTCGCGAAGACTGAAATCCTTACGACCGTCTTTCATGAGAGCCACGCCTCCGCGTCGCCGCCGGATACGATCCCGCAAAACCGGCATGTTGATGATGCCGATTCAAAAGCCCAAGCCGATCGTCTCGCGGGAACGAAAAACAATCGACCCGAGTGTCGTTCAGGAAAAGACTCGAAAGGCGATTACGAAGATCACACCGAACGTCGCACGACTGACTCCGAAACTGCCGAAACTACCATCGCTGAGAAAGATGACCCCGAAGGTTCCCTCGATTCCAGCCCTCAGCAGGGCCCTCGGAAAGCCCGCGGCGGTGACATCACCTAAGCGACAGGTCCTCGACCGGAAGCAGGTCCAGGCAAAGACACGCCAGGCAATCAAGAAGATCGTGCCGGCGATCCGAAAAGTGACGCCGGGCGTACCCAAACTTCCAGCGATTACTGAGGCGGTTTCGCTCCCGAAGAAGCAGGCTTCGCGGAAGGCAGACGCATCGAAAGAACCTCTGCCGTCGATCAACGAGAGAGCCCGACGATTGGTTGACAGTGCGAAGGCATCCCTGAAGAAGATGCAGGCGAAGCGGCCCGGGAAGATCAGCGATCCCAAGAAGAAATCGCCGATCTGGCCGCAGTTGCAATTGGCGCTGCGAACGACACGAGAGAATCTTGTGCGCAAGGTGGTCCCCGTTCCCAAGGCGCCGCTCTCGGTACTGGTCGAGAACACCAAACCCAAGCCGACGATTCCGATGGAGAGCAAGACCGATAAGACAGTCGGCGAATCGAGGAATAAGGGTGCCGTGAAAGAAGCGAAGACGCCGGTGCGGACGGTGGCGGTGGAAAAGACCGAAGCCCGTCCGTCACTGACACAGGCGGAACGGATCAGGCTTGCCGGTCAGCAACTGGGTGCCGATGAGACGGATTTCCATGCAACGACGGTCCTGATCGAAAGTCTTTCTTCACGGAAGGAAGACAACGTCGAGTTGGCCGCCTACCTGTTGGGGATCTACCAACCGAGTGACAAGAGGGTAGTGACGGCACTCAGGAGCCGTCTGGAGACGACTCGGGGCCACGTGAGGGTTCACGTGGCAGAAGCTTTGCTGAGAAATGATCACGAAAATCCCCAGGCGATCGAGGTCTTGATTTCGCAGTTGCGGTCAGGAACGCGACGAATGCAGATGATGTCGGCCCTGGCGATGCATGCGGCCGAAGGTGCTCAAAGGCGACGGTGCGTCGCGGCGTTGATTGTTGCCCTTGCGGACGATGATGCGAATGTCCGTGCGGCGGCGGCGGCGGCGGTTGGCGGGTTTGGAGCCGATGCGGTGCAAGCCGCACCGGCACTCAAGAAACTGGCCAAGGACGGAAATGCCGACACCGCCCGAGTCGCCGGTGTGGCGCTGCGGTGTGTTTTGGGTGAACCCGTCAAGTAAGGCGATCTCGTCGCGACAGGGATGGGATCGCATTGAGTCACAGAATGTTTTGGCTGTCGGGGTCGAATTCCGTGTCAACAACGCAGACCTTGTCCCGGGTGGTGTTTGCGCGGTAGAGTCCGCGAAATAGATTTCGCAGGGCGACGCTAGAATGGCTATTGCCGGGTCGGGACTCGACGCTGCCACGTTGCAGGTGGGTGTAAGGTCCCGGCGAATGTTCCTGGGTGCGTCGCTCGCCGGTCTCGTGGGAGCGACCGGATCGTTGCCGGCGGCCGAACCTGCGAAGAACACGTCTTGCATTGTGTTCTTTCTTGACGGTGGTCCCTCTCACCACGAGACGTTTGATCCGAAACCCGAGGCCCCGGCGCAAGTTCGTGGGGAATTCGGCGTGACGGACACGACGGTTCCCGGGCTAACGATTGGCGATCGTTTGCCCCTGTTGGCCAAACGGGCTCGGGATTACTCGGTGATCCGGTCGCTGCATCACGGGAATCCCAGCCACGCTCCTGCCGAACACCAGATGTTGACCGGGCGGATGGGCAGTCGGTCCGGGACGGCGAGAGCATTTATCGAGACACCCTCGCTGGGTTCGATCGTCTCACGACTTGGTGGGCGGCCAGAGTCCGGCATGCCCTCTTACGTCGCTGTCCCCTGGAGCTTTCATCACGCCTACGGAGGATCGCCGTTCGGCGGGGCTGCCTACCTGGGCGCAAGTTACGAGCCGTTCGAGAGTGGCCCCCCCCCGAAAACGACGTCAGCCGCTTTTTCGGTTCCCTCGCTAACACTGGGCGAGGGAGTGACGAAGAACCGTCTTGGGGGCAGGCGGCAGTTGCTCGGTCAACTTGATTCCCGACAGCGGGGACGGCGGGCTCGACGGGCGCGGGCCTTCACCTCAGAAGCACTTGATCTCCTCGGAGACGAACGGATCCGGAAGGTGTTTGATCTGTCTCGTGAATCGCGAGCGGTGCGCGAGACTTACGGTGGACACGAGTGGGGTCAGGGCGCTTTGCTTGCGCGTCGGCTGGTCGAAAACGGCGTCAAGTTCGTCATGCTGCAGTGTGGACTGCGGCAGGACTGGGACACGCACGACAATAACTTCAAACGGCTCGGCGATTCCTTGCTGCCGCCCCTGGATCGTGCAGCGGCGGCGTTGATCGGGGACCTGGTGGATCGCGGGCTTCACCAACAGACGTTGGTGATGGTGATCGGCGAGTTTGGACGGACACCGATCGTCAACGGCAAGGCCGGACGGGATCACTGGGCCAGGGTGTTCAGCGCGTTGGTGTCCGGCGGTGGATTGCGGAACGGGCAGGTCATCGGAGCCAGCGACACGACAGGTGCCGATCCCGCCCGACGGGCTGTTCATGCTCGGGATCTGTTTGCCACGATGTACCACGCGTTGGGAATCGACTGGACGAGAGTGTTCACCGACGGTCTGGGACGGCCAGTGCCCGTGCTGCGAGAGGCCTCTGCGATCGCAGAACTGGTTTGATCGGAGGGGATGTCCGGTGCTGGCTGCGGTCGAGGTGCCGTGGCTAGGCAAAGTAGAAGTGCATCCAGACGGCCGTTGCGCAGAGGACAGCTGCCCAGAGCCTGTCTCGTTTCCACCACGGTTCGATGATCAGCTTGGGGTCGGTGGCGCGACGTTGGGCATTCACGGCGAAGGCGCCGAGAATGACGATCGCACCCAGGACCGCCGCCCACGATGGGCTGAGCCACCCGGAAGCCATCGCGACGGCAATCAACGCCAATGAAAGAACCGTGGCCACGATCAGCTTCAGCAATCGCGCAAGATCACCGGACTGGTGACCACCCAACGCCGTCCAGGTCTGTTGAGATTGCTCCTGGCCGACGGTCGTGTTGTAACTGACCACGACGTGAACCAGCAGGCAACTGAAGATCACGGCGACGACGCGGTGAAAAAAGTTGAGTTGAGGTCCCAGGAAGCGGTTGAGCGGATTGAGTTGTTCGCGGAAGCCCTCGACGCGTTCACTGATCTGGGCGACAGGAAGTGCTTGCCAATCCTTGGGCAGAGCATCGATGCGCACCGAGTCGAGGGCCGCCTGGTCGGTGACGACGTTGTAGACAGCCGGAGGCATACCGACGGAACGGTCGTAGGCGGCCTGGAACAGGGCCGAAAAGGCGACCCCGGCCACAATGCTCGTCAACGCTCCGGCTGCTGTCGCCCGTGACCAGAACATGCCCACAAGGAAAGCGACCAACAGCCCCGGGGTCAGGTACCCCGAGTAATCAACGATTTGAAGGAAGAAGTTGTCATTACTGTTGGGGTCGATTACCAGGAAGGTTAACGCCGTTGCAAAGACGACGAAGACGACGATGGCAATTCGTCCCGCACGGACCAGTTGGCGATCACTGGCCTCGGGGCGAATGTACTTCTGGTACACATCGATCGTGAAGATCGTTGCTGCCGAGTTCATCATCGAATCAATCGATGAGAGGATGGCACCGATCAAACCGGCGGCAATCAGACCGACCAGGCCGATTCCGGCCGGGACGACGAGTTTTACGAGTTCGGGAAAGGCCGTGTCGGGGGCGACGACGTGATCGAGTTTCTGTTCGAAGAGGTAGTATCCGGCAATTCCGGTTGCCACAGCGAAGAAGGGGATCAACAACTTCAAGAATCCGGCGGAAATGATGCCGATTCGCGCTTCCCGGTCCGAACGGGCTCCTAACGCTCGCTGGACGATAAACTGGTTGGTGCCCCAGTAGAAACAATGCAAGAACATCAAACCGGTCAGCACACCGGTCCAGGGCAGTTGCGGGTGGGAACTGGGCATGTAGAGTCGCATCCGCGGCTTGAGAGTTGCCGCGTCGAGATCGAGCATCCTGTTCCAGCCCTCCAGGAGTTGGCCGGTGCCACTAAGTTCGGTGAAGGTCAAAACGGCCAGCAGCACGCCGGCCGCCAGGAGCAGAACCGACTGAATGGCGTCGGTCCAGACGACGGCACGTAGTCCGCCCAGGACGGTGTAGACGGCCGACACGACCGCCAGGGCAATAACAAACGCTGCATACCAGTTCATGTCGACGATGATTCGCGGCCGTGTCGGCAGTTCCTCGCTGGTGATTCGGCCCGCTTCAACCTCCCGTCGGTCGCCAATCGTCTCGACGACTTCCGTCGAGGTGGTGACCGCCGGTTCGTTGACCATGACGCAAGCCGAGCGGGCACCGATATACAGGCCGGGAACCATCTGCACCCCAGCCATGATCAAGACCATGATCACCGCATACGCCAGTCGGCTCCGGTCGTCGTAGCGTCGGCCGAGATATTCAGAGAGCGTGTAGATCCTCAGGCGACGGTAGACCGGAAGAAAGCCATAGCAGAGCATCAGCAACCCGAAGATCGCACCAAGCTCGAAATGGCTCTGCGCGAACCCGATCGAGAAACCGATCCCCATCATGCCCACCATGTGGTTGGCACTGACGTTGGAGCCGTAGATCGAACCGGCGACACCCCACCAGGGAATGTGTCTCCCGGCCAGGAAGTACTGCTCGGATGAATCCGATTCACGGCGACCGGCAAAGAGCCCGACCGCCATCACCGACACCAGGGCGGCAACGAAGATCACCAGATCAATCGTGGTGAACAAGTCGGTCATCAGGGGGTGATCCGTGGCCAGGCTCTGTACTGCACCGGAGGGCTCACTTTAGCAAACAGCCCAGTCGAGAACACGTTAGGAATTTTCGGGTGGCATATTTCATTCAGTACCAGAGTCTGCGATACTGCGAGCAACGCCGCATTTTGGGAATTCTCCCGTATTCGGCGTTCCCGTTTATCGGACGCCTGTGTTACTGGGGGTTGGTAATCGGACAGAGGCGCCCGTCTGAGGTCAACCCCGCCAGTTGTTGCTTAGTCTGAGAGAATGTATTTGCGGTGGTCGTGAGATACTGCCGCAAGAAAATGATTTGATTGAGTGTTTGGGCGAGTGACCGATGTCGGGCAGTGAACGCGTATTTGAGATTGAACGCGCCGGAGAGGTGCTCGTCATCGAGCCACTCGGTGACGAGGCGACATATCGCTATTTTGATATCCACAACGAGTCCAATCGCGTGTTGCGAGAACTCGACGATGCCGAGGTCAAGGGTGTCGTGATCGACCTAAGCAGTGTTCCTTCCCTGGGCTGGGTGATGACCAGCGCCATCGTGCGCCTGGTTCGCAGTGTTGATTATCGAGGAGGGATGGCCGTTTTTTGTAGCGGAACCGAAATCAACCGCAGACAGTTCACGTCGATGAAACTGGGACATCCCTGGACGGATCATTCCTCACGATCCGAGGCGGTAGCGGCGTTGAAGCAGGCTGGCGACAGAGACAGCCAGGCCAATCAAGGGACCGACGAGGCGTAACGCATGCTGGGCGAGTTGATACCGAAAGGTGGCGGAGATTCGATTCCGTTGCTGAACTCGCGTCTGCTGGTGGGTCGTCGCAGCCGGTGCGATATTTGCCTGGATTTCCCCAATGTCTCGTCGCAGCACTGTGAACTCGAGTTGACCGACGGCTACTGGCAGGTTCGTGACCTTGGCAGCACCAACGGGATCAAGGTCAACGGTCTGCGCGTCGATGTGCAGGTGTTGATGCCCGGCGACGAGTTGACCGTGGCGCGTCACGAGTTCGAGTTGAACTACCAGCCCCTGACAGAAGGGCCAGCGCCGGAGGTGGGAGACGCCGATCCGTTTTCACGGTCGCTTCTCGAGAAAGCCGGGCTGGAAGGCCGCCGGCGCGAGCGGCGAAGAGCTGAGCGTCACGTGAAGAAAAAGACGAGTTCGGTTCCCAACGCCGATGGCGATGAAAACCAGGAAGACACACAGATTCTCGACTGGCTGACCGAGGAGGACGTTGCCGGATAGGTTCCGGAGACCGGCTTCACGCAGCAGCACGTTTCGGTGAGTCCAGCTGAACCTCCTGGAGCCCCTCGTAACCAATTTTCAGTGCCACGTGGCGTGCGGAACTCAGGGCCGCCGCCCGGCTGCGGAAGAACGGTTGACCGTCGCTACGTCGCAGGACCTTGGCCGGTTCGATTCCTGGAAAGACAACCGTGGCGACATAGAACTGTTGGCCACCGCGCCGCGTTGTTCCGATCCGGATTGGGAGCAATGTGGTGGGGGGGGCATCAGCCGGAACCGACGGATCGTCGGTGGCCATCGCCTGCCTGGCAACCGCTGTTGGGGTCAGGGTGATCGAATCGTCCGTCTTCGCAGTCTGATGATCCCGGGTCCACGTGGCCCAACGCATGCCTCTCCGTAGCATGCCGACAAATGCTGTCGGGCGGGGCATTTCCTGTGTCATCAGGCCAAGCAACAGCAATGCGAGAACGATCGGACCGATCACCATCCAGAAAACCATTTTCGCTGTGATGGACGATGTCGATTCAGTGGCAATCAGTGGATTGGGTGCGTTGGGCTGTGTTGAGGTCGCTGCCGATCCTCGTGGGCGGGACATCGTGATGACATCGTCGCTTTTGGGATCTGAGACCCGGGGCACTGTGGATGCCGGGTCGCCGGAGAGGACGACAGGGGTGGCAGGCCGTGTCGTGGGTACGTCCTCTGCCGGCGACGGCGTATGGTGTTCCGTCGGTGGAAGTGCCGTTGATGGTAGGGCAGGTAAAGCGATCGGGGGCGGTGTGGATGCGGGAACCGACGGAAGTGTTATTGGAGGAACGAGGCCATCGTTGGCCTGGGGCGAAGAAGGAAGTGTTCGATTCGGAATCAAACCCGACTGTGGTGGGGGTGTCGGTAGAAGAGGTGGTAAGACAGGTGCAGGTATTTCAGCCGTCGTTGCAGGTTGTTTTGCGAGCGGAGCGACGGGTGCGACCTTTACTGAATCGGATGGCGGCGAGGGGAGAGGTCGAGCGGTTTTTCGATTGTAATCCTCGCCAGACGCTTTTGATGAGGAACTGTTTGATGGTGATGGTGCCGGGAGTGTGATGGCATCCAGTGTCAGCCGCGGTGTGAGCGGAGAGAGCCTGACGCGTCGCTGTGGCGTCGGCTCCAGGGTTCGGTTGCTCTTGGAAGGGATTGCCCGTGGCCGGCTTGCAGGAATCTTCGGCGATGCGAGTGAAGGTTCGCCGGGGCCAGTTTCCTTGGGATCGGCTACGGCAACAGCCGGTTTGCCGGCTTCGTCGCAACCTGGAGCCCGTTGGCGATTTGAGGCCGGTTGTGGTCCAGCCAGACCCGCTTCGTGCCGCGTGATGTATGAGATCAGTGCCTCGTCACGTGAACTGATCTTGAGTCCGTAAGCGCGGGCGGTCTGTTTGGCTGCATGGTAGCAACGAAGCGCTTCATTTCGGTCGCTGGCATGCCAGGCCTTCTCGGCCTGGGCCATGAACCGGGAAAACACCCCGCGACCCAACTCCGGAGAGGGAGCAGGAGAAGGACGTTCAGGGAATGCAGCGGTTCTGGAAGCTAAGATCAGCAACAGAATCGCCGCACAACGGCGAGAAATCACGTGTGCTCACTCCGAAGCCATTGTTTCACACGACCTGCCGAGGACGACTGCACAGCATTCTCGGATAATGCAACGAAACCGTAGAACCGTCGCAGGCTGCCCAAGAGGGATTATCGGCAAGAACCGGCCGAGACCATCAGCACGATTGGCCAATTTGCCTGTTCGCCGGCACGACAGAACCGGCGTCTGCACAAGGACTTCTGCCGGTGAAGCATCGAGGAATGGGGCGTCGTCGCTCGCCTATTCTCCGAGTTTTGACTTGCTCTGCAGCGTCAGGTCGAGTGCCGCTGGAAGTTTCTGGCCGTTGATTTCCAGCGTCAACGTCCCCTTGGTTTGCAAGGAACTGTTTTCGGACACGATCACGCCACGTTTCGGGTCGATAAGGATCTCGCCGCTGCTCTTGGCAACTTTCAGCTTGCTGTCGGAGATCTTGGTTGGTGTTCCTTCCGGCGGGTCCTGTGTCAGCGTGATTGCGACCGCTTTGACGGTGATTTTCTGGAGTGTCCGGTCGCCCTGCCTGGTCGGTCCGGCGTAGGTGTACTCGCGGGTGATTGTCAATTTCTGGCCGGCTTCGAGGTCCAGGACAGAGGTGTGTTTCCACTGGTCGCCGTTGCGGACTGGCTTGTCGAGGATTCGATCACTCTGGTCTTTACGCTGTCGCAAGAGGGTCTCGGCGCTGAACTGTGAAGCCCTTGTCTTACGGAGTTCCGGTTTCAGCGACGCCAGCAACGCGTCGACTCCTTCAACCTTGGTCAGCTTCCCGGACTTGTTGTAGACAAACGTCACCTTGAGCTTCGCGATGACCCGGAGGACGTCCAGTATGGACTCCAACTGGGGGAGAGCCGCCTTCTTGTCCGGATTGTCGGAATCAAAGGTCACACTGATTCCGGGCAGGTTGATTTCCTGCTGCAATTTCCGCACCTGTTCGGTGACGCGAATCGTGCCATCGGCGGCCC
Organism: Planctomycetaceae bacterium; assembly: GCA_002726205.1. Taxonomy (GTDB): domain Bacteria; phylum Planctomycetota; class Planctomycetia; order Planctomycetales; family Planctomycetaceae. The sequence goes on from PBSL01000012.1 coordinate 43,282, forward strand.
GTGGACCGGTCTTGTGATCAGAAATCGTGAACTGAGTGCTTTTCGTCTCGACATCCATGCCGGCGACGCTCAGGATCTGCGTGGTCGTGCTTTGGGAGCGGTAGGTTTGTTGGGTTTCAGGCGAGACTCTTGGTCTCAGCGAGACTTGCGCCGTGGCCGTGGACATGCAGGCGACGACGATGGCCAGCGAGGCGAGGGTCAATCGGCCGTAGCGAATGGTCTTCATGGCGAGGTCTCGTGAATGCCGTACTGGGTTGGAAGCTGCTGGATGCAAAGCGGTTGCGGAAACAGGTCCGCGTCAGCACCCATGGGCGCGAGTCTGGCAGATACCAAGATGAGGTTCCAGCCCCGGAAGAACGGAAATCCCCGCAGGAAGTCGCTCGCCGGTTTTACTTGGTTCTTCAAGTCCGTAGAGTGATCGGGAAGCGTTGAGAGGCAACTCGGAGTGCGGGAATCTCGGGTCGATACCGCAACGGTGTTTGATGATGGAGAGTCAACGATGAGTCCAATGAGCAATCGTGGTATCCGTAGAGCCCTGTTGGTCGTCGGGGTGTTTGTCGTTCAGCTGCCAGGTGTTTGTTCCTGCCCAGCGGCAACACCACACGTGGTGTTCCTGATTGGTGAACGCGAATACGAAACACGCAAAACGTTGCCGGCGTTTGCCCGCGACGTGTTGATCCGGCAGCTGAAGTATCGCTGTTCGTTCGTTCACGCCGACCCGAAGGACGGGAATAGTTTTCCCGGAATCCAGGCGATCAAGAACGCCGACCTGCTGGTACTCAGCGTACGCCGCCGAGCCCTGCCCGCCCCTGACCTTGCCGTGGTTCGTCAACACCTTGCGGCCGGTCGTCCCCTGCTGGGGATCCGCACCGCCAGCCACGCTTTCGATACACGAGGAAAACATCCCGCCGGCCATCAAGAGTGGCAGAAGTTTGATCCGGAGGTCCTGGGCGGCCACTATGTCGGCCACCACGGGAACAAGCTGGTTACGACCGTTCAGGTATTGCCGTCGGCGAAATCGCACCCGATTCTCGAAGGAGTTGACGGGAAACCGTTTGCTGTCGGGGGGTCGCTGTACAGGGTCAACCCGCTCAAGAAATCATGTGTTGCCCTGCTGAGTGGCCGTGTCGACGGAAAACCGGTGGAGCCGGTGGCCTGGACACATTCGTATCGCGGTGGACGGGTTTTCTACACGTCACTGGGCCATCCCAAGGACTTCCAATTGCCGGCTTTTCGCCGGATGCTCCGAAATGCTTTCGTGTGGTCGCTAGGTAAGAAGCCTGGCGCGAAGAAACCCGACGGGGACAAACCCACCGCTGCGAAAACGCCCGCGCGAGTGTTCTCGGGACCGCAGGTCGGAGAAGTACTGCCGAAGTTCACCGCGGAGAGGGTGTTTGATGGGGACCCGATGGGTCGACAAGTACGCGGTCGCCCGGCCCGGAAGGGCCACGCCAACGAAGAAGAGCGGTCGTTCGCCCTGCCTGGTGTTCTTCGGAGGGGCCAGGTCGAGCCGTCTGCCTAGAACGACTCGTAGGTCTTTGGGAACCGTACCAGCAGCCAGCGTTGTTCGTATTGCAGGCAGTGTGACCAGCCCAGGTTTTCAAACAGGTCACGACGCTTCTTGACGTACCAGAAGTTCGGTGGTGTACCGGGATAGTATTTCTGGAGCCATTTCAGCGCGACCGCCGGTCGTCCTCGACGTCGTTCGCGGCGGATGTGCAGCAGCACGTACTTCTTTTCGGTCGTGTCGACCCAGTTGGACAGTTCCTTGAAATTGTCTTTGAAGGCCTTGTCGTGAGCCGGCTTGTCGGCGACAGGATGTTTCTTGATCACGTCGGGCAATTCCATGTAGGCCAGTGCTCGCCCTTTTCGGTAGAGGGCATCAATGAGCACATCCCTGTCGGCGGAACGACCGCCGCGTCGACCGAGTGTCCTGGCCAGCTTGTCAATGTCGATGGTTGCGATCACCGCATCGGCCGCCGCCACGACTTCGGTGAGCCGTGTCTTGCGGTGGTCGCGATGATCGAGTCGCTCGAGGCGGGTGATCAATACCGTTGGATGTTTGGGTCGGACCTTCAACAGTTTCACGGCCAGTTCCTCGAATTCCTTGCGTCGAGTTTCGAAGGGAATCCTCTGCAGTCGATCGACGAGAAACTGATGTTGGTCCTTCGCGAAGTCACCAGCAGGTCGTTTCTTGGCTGCCGGCTTTGCCTGCGGGGTCCCCGGGACCAGGATCGACAACGGATAACCACCCGGCCTCCGGCCCGCTCCGTGACGCGACGTGTCGTTTCGTCCATAGGTGACCGACCCGAGCAGGAGTTCGCCCCCGGAGACCGACGAGGGGATTTGTGCACGAGTTGGCGAAACGATGAACAGCGACCGGGTCTGGCCTATGGCCAGCGATCCTGACGGAGTCGCCGAGCTGCCACGGGCCCGGGCCGTTCGATTGGCGGCAAATGACAGCTTGATCGTCTTGGACAGCTTGCGGTCGAGTGCCAACAGCAATTTCTTGTGGCGTGCCAGCACACCCTCGTCGGTGTGCCTCAACTGCATTCGCAGAACATAGGAACCGGCCGGTAATCGCAACGAATCCGGAAAAGTGTCGTCACAGGCGACGCGTCGTTTGTTGCTGTCAAAGACCATCCACAACTGTGTCCCGAAAGGCGAGTCGTAGAGCATCCCGTCGAGGTCGGGGAAACGGGGGGTCAGGGTGCCGCTGCGTTTCTGCTCGAAGGTGTATTCGAGAAGCAACCGGCTGATCTGGCGATCCCGTGGCAAGGAGTCTCGTTCCACCGACAGCGGTTCCAGAACCGAGCGGTTCGGTGAAATCAGGGTCCGGTGAGTAGACAATGATGCCTGGGGCGCCAGTCGCTCGGCGGTCAGTTCGTTGTGCAGGCGAACGCGGCTACCACCCTGCCCGGCTGTCAACGATAGCGAGTGCTGGTCAGGGACGATGCCGTGAAAACGGACGGCACAATCGACAGACGACGCTCCAAGACTCGACCAGTACTGGGATATGCAGACTTCCAGCAACCGCCCGGGGGTGACGGGAACACTCTGGACGGTCTCGGCTCCCGGCCTGAGCGTGAGGTACAGGCGAGACTGGTCGTTGCTGAAACTTCGACCCGGCCGCAACTGGACCGTGTGCAGTACGAACCGCCGGTTTCGGCCGGCAGTGTCGGGTCGCTTGGCCGGATCCGACGATGGTGGCTCGCTTGCCGGGGCCTTGGCCGTGTCGGGATGGAGGGTCAGCGAGATATCTGCCCAGCTGGCCCCTCGGGGAACGTCGAGAAATCTGCGGGTGACCTGGCCGGGTTCGAACGCAAGAACTTCCTGCCAGGAGGTCGTCGACGGCCCGGTTGTCGGGTGCGGCTTCAGCACGGTGATCGGGACACGAGCAACCGGTCCGCGAGCCGGGCGTTCGCTGTCCCGGATCAGCACCTCTCCGAAATGGGCTCCGGGTGTAAGGTGTGTCGGATCAATCGTAGCGTTGAAACTGGCACCACCATGAGTCAACAGCACCTGTTTGCCGCAGTCGATCCAGTCGGCTGTCGCTTCGAGATCCAATTTCAACCGGTAGGCGATCCGATTGTTGTTGTCGGTCATTTCCGGAAATCTTGGTGACAATCTCACCAGTCGTGATACCGGCCGGGCTGTCTGGTGAGCATCGCGCAGGTAGACGCCGCGTCGTCCTCTTCCTCCACTGACGCGGACGTCGATTGGAACCTGCTCACCGGGTGATTTTGCGTGGTCCTGGAGATATTGCCATGCCTTGTCGACCTGCAGCAGCCCGGGCCCCTGCCCGAATCCATCGGCGGCAGTTCCCTTGATCGGTCGCGCCGTGTTCTGGATGGCACGTCGCAGGCTCGTCGGGGTGTAGTCGATCTCGTGTTGTTTGAGTGCCGAAACCAGCAACGCAAGGTTGCCGCAGGCATTGGGCGAGGACATCGAGGTGCCGTTCATTCGCATGCTGGCCTGCAGCGTCCAGGTGGGAACCGGAGCAATCGCGCCACCGGGAGCAAAGATGTCGACACCGGAATCTCCGTCGGACGTGGGGCCACGGCTGGTCCACGTGTAGGGCATGCCCGGCAGGATCTTCCGTAGAGAATACTCGGACCGCATCATCTCCGGCGAAACGTAGGCTCCCACGCCCAGCAACGCCGACGTCGTGCCTCCCGGTGAACCAACCGTCGACAGGGCCGGACCGGCATTGCCGGCACTGGCGACAAAGACGACCCGGTGGCGATTGACCAGCTCGGAGAACAGCGACGTCAGGCGTCCCGTGTCAGGCAGGTTCGAGGGTTCCCCGTAACTCATGTTGACCAGGTCACACTTGTTGCGGAGCACCGCCCGCAACCCGCGGACCAGGCCGGCACCGGTTTCCATCGATCCCAGCCTCGTATCCCCGATTTTTACCGAGACGATTTGCGCACCGGGGGCGAGTCCGTTGCGTTGAGGCTGCCCGGGATAGTGTGCGGCAACGATCCCGGCGACGTGAGTGCCGTGAGCACCGCAGGTGGTGACGATCGACAACGTGTTGCCGTTGTTGAAGATGTTGACCGAGAAATTCAGCAGGCTGGCCTTCGAGAACGTGCCGAAAGCGGGTTCATCTCGGTAATTGGTCAACACGGTCTCGTCGGCCAGGTCACCGTCCTCGTCGGTATCGACGGCCGCCCGCCACCGTTTTCCGTCGTGGAAGACAACACAGTCGAAGATCGGGCCGGGATCGGCGACGTTGCGTCCCGTTGCGGCCAGTTGGGTGATTCTTTCGGCGAGTTCTTCACGTTCAAGTCGCTGGCTTGCGGTCGGCCGAGGATGCTGGCGATCCCAGGACTGCAGTTCCTGTTTCAGCCGGTTGTGGGTGGTCCGTTGATGCCGCTCCCAGTCCCGACGGCGTTCACTCTTGAGCCGTCCGACCAGGCTGGCTGGAAACAGGTCAAAGGCCTGCTTCCAGCCGAGGTGGTATTCGCCGCGAGGATTCTTCCAGTCTGCCGGGATCGAGAGTGTGCGGCCGGTCAGGCCGAGGATCTTGCCGCCCGAGGCCGGACGGACCGTCGAGGTGTTGACATCGCCGCTGCCGGTCCCATCGATCAGATCGATGACCTTGACTTTGCCTTCGGTCGTGGTTCGCAACCCGGCGGCCCCGGGATCGACACCCGTGTCGAAGATGGCGACGACGACGCCGCGGCCGTCGAGGTTCTTGTTGGTTGCCAGCAACCGCGTCGCTCCGGTTTCAACCTTGGGCAGAAGACCCCGGTCGAACGGTGGCGTTTTCGAACCCGGTTTGTCGGCCGCCGATGACGAATCGAGGGCAAGCAACAACCCGAGGGATGCGAGGATCAGGAGGTGCGGAGATCTGTCGCGGAGACATCGTGAAGGACGTCTTCGCCTGGCAAGCGGTGTCATGGGAACGCTCGGCAAGAGGGTCGAAACAACGCGAGGCGTCTATTGTAAGGTGCCCGGACAGCCAATGGGTGGGGTTTCCTCGAGATGCTCGTCCCGTCGCGGTTCGGACATGCCGATCGTCATCAACCCGCCCAGGGCGACGATGACGCTGACACCCACGAAAACCGGCGGAAAGCCGATCAGGTCGACCAGCAGACCGACAAACGGTGCCACGACGAAAGGGACGGCCATTGCCAGGCTGAGGGTACTGATGTAGCGAGGATGCTCTGACGGCGGCGCCAGTTCCAGGACATAGTTGTTGATCGTTCGGCATGTCAGTGGAGTCAGGCCGAGAAAGCTGAAAGGGATCCAGAACAGGCGGCCACCGTCGCGGACGAGTGGTGAGGCGAGCAATATCGCCACCAGAGGGACCGCAGCCAGCAGAAAGATCTGGATGCGGATCGCCAGACGGTTGCCACGCGAATCGGCGATTCGACCGAAGACAATGCTGAAAACACCAAAGCCGATGTTCTGTGCTACGACCCAGTACATCAGGTGCAGGCCCTCATCGGCATCGTCGAGATGAATGCGACCGAGTTTCTGATAGTGAGGGAATGCGAGTTGGACGGAGATAAACAGCATGCCGACCACGGCGATGCGTCGAAACGCCGGGTTGTCCCAGAAGAGTCTCCAGGCGGCATGAAAGACCTGTCGTGGCCGCGGCCGTTCGGTGCCGACGACGTCAGCCGGTTCTGCGATGAAGCCGGCCGACAATCCCGCCGCAATGAAGCCGCCGGCTGTGACCAGGAAAATCCAACCGAAACCGTGATCTGGAAGCCCGAGCCATCTCGGGAACAGGATCACGCTGCAGGTCACCGCCACCAGGGAACCCAGCAGTCCTGAAATCAACATCAAGCGACCGCGCCGATTGTCCCGGATGAGTTTTCCCTGGACGGTCGCGAAAGCCAACCGGTTCAATCCGGTTCCGACGAAGCAGATCGTGTAGCAGGTCAGGAATAACACCGGTAGCCAGCCGGGGCGCCGGGACTGGTCGATCGAGAACCAGGTAACTGCCAAGACGAAAAACGGTAACGCCATCAGGAGCGTGGCTCCCATCAGCGTCCATTTCTTGCGGCCGGCGTTTCGCAGTCGCGGCGCGTAGAGTAGCGGGGGCAGGCTGCTGCCGATGCGATTGAGGACGGGCAAACAGCCCCGGAGCCACCCGGCACCGGCGATGGTGTCCAGGAAGGCCGGCATGATGACCGTTTCGGTTTTGAAGATCCAACCGAGTCGCAGGCACACGAAATGCAACGACAGCGAGAGGATGTTTCGCTTCTCGTTGGCGACGATGTCGGCGGCATCGTGGGAGGTTTCGACCGGCGGGCTACAGGACGATGGCCCTGGATCGTTCCCGGACCCGTCACGGGTGTCGTCGGCCATGTCGAAGAGTGTCGCTGAGAAGGAGCGGGACAGGCAATCGAGTGTGTGGTGGAATTGGGGGACGGTCAAGTCCGCTGACGCTGCAGTGCTTGACCCGGCAACGGCGGGGAAAGAGAGTAGACGCGGCGAGATGCTGGAGAGGTTACTGATGGTGGAGACGGATCAGCGGAGGGCGTTTGCTCTCGAAGTGGTCGAAACGCTGGTCGACGCGGGATTTGACGCCGTGTGGGCCGGGGGGTGCGTGCGCGATCTGCTGCTCGGGCGGACTCCCGGCGACTACGACGTCGCGACCGACGCGCACCCCGATCGCGTTCGCGAAGTCTTCGGTCGATCACGGACGCAGAGCGTCGGTGCTGTTTTCGGAGTGGTGCTGGTGCATGGGGACCGCGGGTTGCCGATCGAGGTGGCGACCTTCCGGACCGAAGGAGCCTATCACGACGGTCGGCATCCGGAGGTCGTGCGGTTTGTGACACGGGAGGAGGACGCCAGGCGGCGCGACTTCACGATCAACGGGATGTTCATGAATCCACGCACAGGTGAAGTGTTCGACGACGTCGGTGGGCGTGAGGACCTGGAAAAGCAGGTGGTGTGCGCGATCGGCGATCCGGAATCGCGGTTCGACGAGGACAAGCTGAGGATGCTCAGGGCGATTCGGTTCACGGCGTCGCTGTCCTTCACACTGGACCCGGCCACGGCCAAGGCGATTGCCGCTCATGCCGAGGAGATCTTGGTCGTGAGTGCCGAACGACTGGCCGACGAGTGGCGGCGAATGCTCGGCGAATGTCACAGGGGGCAGGCCGTCCGACTGGCCGCTGAAACGACGTTGCTCGAAAAGATCTTTCCCGAGATTCTTGCCGATGGAGAGGATGAGGCTGTTCGGCGAGTCGACGCCTTGCCCGGGGAGGCTGGTTTCCCGCTGGCCCTGGCTGCGTTGCTGCTTGATGTCCCCGATTCGTCAGAGACCTGTGCGCGGTTGAAACTTTCGAATCGCGAAACCGACGAGGTGGTCTGGCTGGTTGCATCGCAAAACGGATTGGCCGGGGCAGCCGGCCAGAGAAAATCGCGACTGTTTCCACTGCTGTCCCATCGATGGGCAGATCAGCTGCTGGACCTGGTCGAAGCCGTGAGCCGATCGGCGGGACGGGTGAGCGAGGACGTTGCCTGGTGCCGGGATTTGTTGGGACGGGTGACGCGGGACGAGTTGGATCCGCCCGAGTTGTTGAGTGGTGATGACCTGGTTGCCGACGGCTTGAGTCCTGGCCCGTTGTTCAAGACACTGTTGGACTCGTTGCGGGCCGCCCAACTCGACGGTGAAGTGCAATCCCGGAACGAAGCGTTGGTCTTGGTTCGGCAGCTCAAGAGGAAACGAGGGAACAATGAGTGACAGTGTAAGGATCGCCATGGTCGGGGCCGGGGCCGTGGCCGACTATCACCACGTTCCCGGGATCCGTGTGGATCCCCGCGCCGAGCTGGTCGCTGTCTGCGACCCGAATCAGGAGCTGTTGCAGCAGCGACAACGGGATTGGGGACCGGTGCGGGCGGTGACCGACTACCAGGAGATTGCCGAGGCCGACGACATTGATGCCGTGATCATTGCGACTCCGAATTTCACGCACAAACCGATCACGCTGGCCTGTGCTGCCGCAGGCAAACACGTGATGTGTGAGAAGCCGTTGGGGGTGAGCTTCGAGGAATCAGCCGAGATGTATCGAGCGGCCCGTGATGCCGGGATCCGGCACATGACCGCGTTCACCTATCGCTTTGCTCCTTCGATGAAGTATCTGAGGCAATTGCTCGTCGACGGCCAATTGGGCACACCGCGTCATTTTCGCAGCCAGCGGTTTCTGGACTTGCCGGAAACGAGTTGGAGTTGGCGGCAGTACAAGAAACTGGCTGGCGCTGGAGACCTGTACGACATGACGATTCATCGAATCGATTTTGCGCAAGGGTTGCTGGGATCGATCGCTTCGGTCTGCGGGGCGGTGGCCCAGTTTGCCAGCAGGACCGAGACCGTTGACGGTGGCAGTTGTGATCCTTCGGAGGTCGATGACTGGTCGGCGTTGATCGGTCGCTTCGAGAACGGTGCCGTCGGTGTCTGGGAAGGAAGTACGTTAATGAAAGGGCGTCACAACGACGGGTACGGGTTTGAATGGGCCGAGATCAACGGCAGCGAGGCCTCGGCGGTCTACCAGTTGACCGACCCAAACAACATCCTGATGGGCCGTCATGGCGAATCCTTGCAGAAGGTGCCGGTTCCAGCGGAATTCCTGGTGGCCACCGGCAGCCCACGGGATCCGTCGGCCGGGGTACCAAGTGATGTTTTTCGACACGACCTTGTCTGGGAATTTGTCTCGGCCATCGTTGAACAACGCGATGCGGTGCCGAGTTTCCGTGACGGGGCTCGAGCCCAGGCGGTTGCCGATGCCGTCCTGGAATCCGACGAGCAGGGCCGCTGGGTCGATGTCGCCTGCGAACTCGATTGACCATGGTCGAAACGGCTGCTAAAAGGGCCTTTAGCCTGTCGAGGCAAGCGACTCAGTTGATTCCGCTCCAGGACGCTACCAATGGGACGTGTTGAACGCACTCGAGAAATCGCACGACGACGGAGTCGTCGGGTGCAGATCAAGAAGCTGCGTCAGCGGTTTGCTGCCGCCAGCGGCAAGAGCGAGAAGCAGGCGATCATGGAGAAGGTGCGGAAGATCAGCCCGCTGGTCGACTTCGAGAACGAGTCGTCTGCCGGCTAAGGCCCGCACAGCGCGACGGCCGTGCGTTAGTCGCTCGAGGACAGCGGAGCCGGAGTGCCCGCCGGCGGGTCGGCCGTGAAGACAAATCCGTCGGGTTGGCCGTCCACCACCAGTCGTGCTCCCTCGGAGAATTCTCCTGCGAGAATCCGGTTGGACAGGCCGTTCTGCAGTCGCTGCTGGATGACCCGCTTCAGCGGTCGTGCCCCGAAGCGGGGATCGTAGCCCTCGGCGACCAGTAATTCGCGAGCCGTGTCGGTCACCTCAAGCGAGTAGCCCTGCGTGGAGAGTTGCGAGTCGAGTTGGATCAACTGCAGGTCGACGATGCGGCGGATGTCGGCACGGTCCAGGGGAGAAAAGACGATCGTCTCGTCGATTCGATTAAGGAACTCGGGAAGAAATTCTTTTCGTAACAATTCCGTCACCGTGTCGGTGATCGTGTCGCCACTGCCGGATTCGACCTGGTCGAGGATGGCCTGGCTGCCCAGGTTACTGGTCATCACGATCAGGCTGTTCGAGAAATCGACCGTTCGGCCCTGCCCGTCCGTCAGGCGTCCGTCGTCGAGCACCTGCAGGAGAACATTGAAGATGTCCCGGTGCGCCTTCTCGATTTCATCGAGCAGGATCACGCTGTAGGGACGCCGCCTCACCGCCTCGGTCAATCGCCCACCGGCTTCATAACCCACGTAACCGGGGGGAGCGCCGATCAATCGCGCCACCGAGTGCGGTTCCATGAACTCGCTCATGTCGATGCGAACGATCGCTCGTTCATCATCGAAGAGAAACTCGGCAAGTGCCTTGCAGAGTTCGGTCTTACCGACGCCGGTCGGACCCAGGAACAGGAAGGACCCGATCGGACGTCCGGCTTCCTGCAGCCCGGCTCGCGAGCGGCGAATCGCGTCGGAGACGGCTTCGACGGCTTCGTCCTGACCGATCACGCGGCGATGCAATGCCGACTCCATCTCCAGGAGCTTATCCCGTTCGTTGCGGAGCATGCGAACAACGGGAATTCCCGTCCAGGCACTGACGACCCGGGCGATGTCTTCGCTGCTGACCTTCTCTCGCAACATCCGCTGATCGTCGTCGTGTTCAGTTGCGGCGATCTGGGATTCGAGTTCCGAGAGGGCCCGCCGGGCTTCCTCGAGTCGTTGTTGGGCCGCATGAGCGGTGACAAAATCCTCGTTGAGATTTGTTCGCTGGGCCCGGTCGAAGGCCTGCTGGTAGGCGTTTTGCAGTTCCTCGATTGATTCCTTGAGTGGTTGCAACTGCGAGAGGACCTGTTTCTCGGATTCCCATTGCGCCTTCAAGCGATTGACGTCTTCCTCACTGTCGGCGATCTGTCTTTGTAGTTCGTCGAGCCGTTCGCGGCTTTCGCCGCTCTCCTCCTCGGCCAGTGCCGTGGCTTCGATCTGCATCCGGGTCAGTTGCCGCGTGGCCTGGTCGATTTCTGCCGGCATCGAGTCGATTTCCATTCGCAATCGACTGCCCGCCTCGTCCACGAGATCGATGGCCTTGTCAGGGAGGAACCGGTCACCAATGTAGCGATCCGAAAGCGTGACGGCCGCTGCCAGCGCGTCGTCGGTAATCCGGACGCCGTGGTGAGTTTCGTAGCGGTCCTTCAATCCCCGCAGAATCGAAATCGAATCGTCGATCGAGGGTTCTTCGATCAGCACCGGTTGGAAACGCCGTTCGAGTGCCGCGTCCTTCTCGATGTGCTGCCGGTATTCGTCGAGCGTGGTGGCACCGACACAGTGCAACTCCCCACGTGCCAGCATCGGCTTGAGCAGGTTGGACGCATCGAGTGAACCTTCGGCGGCGCCGGCGCCGACGACGGTGTGCAGTTCATCGATGAACAGGATCACACGGCCGTCGGAGTCCTGGACTTCCTTGAGCACCGCCTTGAGACGGTCCTCAAATTCGCCGCGATACTTGGCTCCCGCGATCAGGGCTCCCAGGTCCAGGGCGACAACCCGCTTGTCGGTCAATTGCTGCGGCACGTCGCCACGGACAATCCGCTGTGCCAGCCCCTCGACGATGGCCGTCTTGCCGACACCGGGCTCCCCAATCAGTACCGGGTTGTTCTTGCGGCGGCGTGAAAGCACCTGGATCACGCGGCGAATCTCGTTGTCTCGCCCGATCACCGGGTCGATGATGCCACGTCGCGCCAGCTCAACGAGATCCTTGCCATATTGATCCAGCGACTGGTATTTTTCCTCAGGCGAATCGTCGGTGACCTGTTGTCCGCCACGGAGAGTGCACAGCGCCTCCAGTACGTCGGTCTCTTCGACCGCACACAGGGCCAGCAAGCGGCCGGCGGCATCCTCGCAACTGGTCAATGCCAGCAACAGGTGCTCGGTGGAAAGGAACGAGTCACCCATCTCCTGGGCACGTTGCCGGGCATCGGTGAAGAGTCCGGGCAGACCGGGTGCTGCGGTCAATTCGGCATCGCTGCGACTGACTCGGGGCAGCCGGTCCAATTCGCCGTCGAGCAGTTCTCGCAATTGCGCCGAATTGACGCCGATCCGCTCGAACAATGATCCGACCACGCCACCACGTTCATCCAGTAATGCCGAGAGCAGGTGCAAAGGGGCAAGGAACGGGTGCTCTCGCTCTTCGGCCAGCTGCTGGGCACGCAGAACAGCGTCGCGGGCCTTGATCGTCAGGCGATCCATTGGCAGGCTCATCGCGTTCCTCCCTCTTCTGCGGGTTGACCAGTCCGCTCAGTCGCAGGGCCGACCTATTCGTCTTCTTTCTTCTCGAATTCCACGTCGATGACATCGTCGTCATCCGGTGTTTCCGTTGCCGCGTCGCCGTTCGGGGCGGTCTCGGGCGCTGATTCGTACATGTGTTGTGACAGGGCGTGGGTCGCCTGGGTGAGTTCCTCGACGGCCGAATCGATCGCCGTGGGGTCATCGCCTCCGGCTGTTTCGTTGACCTTGGTGACGGCTTCCTCGATGGCCGACTTGGAGTCCTCGTCGAGCTTGTCGGAGTGCTCGGACAGCAACTTCTCGGTCTCGTAGACGAGCATCGATGCCTTGTTACGTGACTCGGCGAGTTCCCGTTTCTGCTTGTCCTCCTCGGCATGGGATTCGGCGTCCTCGCGAGCCGAATCGATTTCGGAGTCGCTCAGGCCACTGGATTCCTCGATCCTGACCGACTGCTCGGCATTGGTGGCCTTGTCCTTGGCCGTCACGTTGAGGATCCCGTTGACGTCGATGTCGAAGGTCACTTCGATCTGCGGAACTCCCCTGGGGGCCGCGGGAATGCCGTCGAGCTTGAACTGTCCGAGCTGGCGGTTGTCGTGGGCCATTTGGCGTTCGCCCTGGAAAACCTGGATGTCGACCGCCGTCTGGTTGTCCGCAGCTGTCGAAAAGATCTCGCCCCGCGACGTGGGAATCGTCGTGTTCCGTTCGATCAGCCGGGTCATGACCCCACCCTCGGTCTCGATTCCCAGTGACAGCGGAGTGACATCCAGCAGGACGACATCCTTGACGTCCCCGGCCAGGATTCCGCCCTGGATCGCCGCGCCAACCGAGACGACTTCGTCGGGGTTGACCCCACGGTGTGGTTCGCGGTTGAACAGCTCCTGGACAAAGGCCTGGACCTTGGGGATACGGGTCGAACCGCCGACAAGAACCACCTCGTCGATTGCCGCTGGATCCAGCTTGGCGTCAGAGAGCGCGTTGAGAATCGGTTGGCGACAGCGTTCCACCAGTCCGTCGATCAACTGTTCAAACTCCGCGCGGGTGATCGACATCTGCAGGTGCTTTGCACCGCTGGCATCGGCCGTGATGAACGGCAGGTTGATGTCGGTCGCCTGCGAGCTGGAAAGCTCCTTCTTCGCCTTCTCGGCTGCTTCCCGCAATCGCTGCAGTGCCATCGCGTCATCCCGCAGGTCGATGCCCTGTTCGGACTTGAACGCGTCGGCAATGTGGTTGATCAACACCTCGTCGAAATCATCGCCGCCCAGGTGCGTGTCGCCATTGGTGCTGAGCACCTCGACTGACTCGCTGTCGACTTCCAGGATCGAGACATCGAAGGTCCCACCGCCGAGATCGAACACGGCGATCTTCTCGTCTTTCTTCTTCTCCATTCCGTAGGCCAGCGATGCCGCCGTCGGCTCGTTGATGATCCGCTCGACCTCCAGGCCGGCGATCTGGCCGGCGTCCTTGGTGGCCTGCCGCTGCGCGTCATTGAAGTAGGCGGGGACGGTGATCACCGCCTTGTTGACCTTGTGCCCCAGGTAACTCTCGGCCGCCTCCTTGAGCTTGCGCAAGACCATCGCCGAGACCTCCGGCGGCTTGTACCGCTTGCCGCCCACCTCGACCTCGACATAATCTTGCGGGCCACCAACCACCGGATAGGGAACGATCTTTTCTTCCGACGTGACCTCGCTGTGACGTCGGCCCATGAACCGCTTGATCGAATACACCGTGTTGGTGGGATTGGTGACCGCCTGACGCTTGGCCGGTTCGCCGACCAAGGTCTCACCCTTTTCGGTGAATGCCACGACGCTGGGAGTCAGGCGATTTCCCTCCTGATTGGCCAGGACCTTCGGTTCACCTCCCTCCATGATGGCCACCACCGAGTTGGTCGTACCCAGGTCGATGCCGATCACCTTCTCATTCTCTACCGCCATGTTCACGTCCTTCTGCGAAAAATTCTTGCTCGCACTGGCTATCTGACCTGATTTTTAGGCAAACCGTGTGCCGGTTTGAAGTGGCTTGTCCACGAAATGACATAAACACTTATTATAAAGCGTGTTAGGCAATAATTGCTATCGGATAACGCCCTGGGATCTGCAACAGAACTGCCATAGTGGCACGTTCACCTGCTGGAGGACGGAATCCCGGGGATGCCAAAGTGGCAGTTGGTGGTGGCATCGTCGGCAACCGCTTGACACCCCTAACAGCGACCGGTACAAAACGGCCTCGTCACAGCGTTGGAATTGGCGATCTTGGGTCCCTGATCGGACCGGTTGTCGGTTGTCCTGGGCGGGTGGACCTCTGGGCACGACCAAGGCAACAATGATCGTTGATATGTCGTGGTCTTGATGAATCGACGGGCGAGTCGTGGTCGTGTGAGACCGGAGCAGTGGTCATGGCAAAAAAGGCGGCCAGCGGGCGCGGAAAACCGAAGCGGGCATCGAAGCCGTCTCGGTCGAAACCATCCCGGACAAAGGCGACGCAGGCGTCGCTTCAGACCCGTTTGAAGAAGATCGATCGGGAATTGCTCCAGGCGTTGAATCAACGGGCCCGGGTCACCACGCAGTACCTTGGTCTTCTTCCCGATCAGCAACGGGCGTTGTACGACCCACAATCGGACGACGAATTGTGGATGCGTCTCGAGAAGCAGCAATCCGGGCCGTTGCCGTTTGCTGCGATTCGTGGGATCTACCGGGAGTTGCTCAGTGCGTCTCGCCGGGCGATCAAAACCAAGCGAGTGATCTACCTGGGTCCGCAATTCAGTTATACGCACCTGGCTGCCATCGAGCGATTCGGCAAGTGGGCCGACCTGATTCCGGTCAACACGATTGCGGCGGTATTCGAGGAGGTCAATCGCGGGGATGCCGACTACGGCATCGTACCGATCGAGAACAGTACCGACGGTCGCATTGTCGACACGTTGGACATGTTCACGAAGCTGCCGCTGCGGATTTGTGGTGAAGTCCAGATCGCCATCAATCATCACCTGTTGGCCCGTTGCCCTCGCAGCGAGATCAGTGAAATCTACAGCAAGCCCCAGGCGTTGTCACAATGTCGAGAGTGGCTCAGTCGCAACATGTCCCAGGCCCGGTTGATCGAGGTGACCAGCACGTCGACGGCGGCGCAGTTGGCGCGGGATAAGCCGGGAGCCGCGGCTGTCGCCAGCCGGCAGGCGGGGATCGAGTACGACATTCCCGTTGTGGCGGCGGGCATTCAAGACAACGAGGAGAATGTGACACGGTTTGCCGTGATCGGGGACGACGAGCTCAAGCCGACAGGTAAGGACCGCACGGCCGTTCTGCTTCAGGTTCCTCATCGCCCCGGTTCATTGGCCACCGCGCTGTCGGTGTTCCAGAAGAACAAGTTGAATTTGACGTGGATCGAGTCGTTTCCGTTGAGGGGTCCGGAGAGCGGCTACCTTTTCTTTCTCGATTTCGAGGGACACGGGCATGAAGCTCGAACGAAGCGGGCCTTGAGTGAATTGGCCGACCAGGCGACTCGATTGGAAATCCTGGGGTCGTATCCGCGGAGCGATCCGCTGGACTGATCCAGCGATCTCGTTATCCTCTCCCTTGAGCTTTACCCCGGCCGACCCGGGATCTCACGCGGCGCACGCGACCCGGGCGGGTTCCTAACCGAAGGATCGAACGTGATAATTGTCCTGAAACCCGAGTGTACTGACGAGCAGATTGATCACATCCAGGAACAGATCGTCTCGCTGGGGCTCAAGCCCGAGTTGAGCCGTGGGGTGAAGCGAACGTTGATTGGCGTGATCGGAGAAGAGGACCTCCTGCGGAGTGCACCACTGGAGGCGTTTCCGGGCGTGGAAACCGTGATGCCGATCCTCAAACCCTACAAGCGGGCGAGTCGTGAATTCCAGGCGGAGGATTCGGTTTTCGATCTCGGTCACGGTGTTCGGATCGGAGGCGGTGCGCTGGGCATGGTGGCCGGCCCCTGTGCGATTGAAGGCCACGCGGTCCTGCTGGAAATCGGAACGGCCGTCAAGGCGGCCGGTGCCAATATTCTGCGCGGCGGTGCCTTCAAGCCGCGGACCAGTCCCTACAGTTTCCAGGGCATGGGCGAAGAAGGCCTGGAGATTCTTCGCAACGTCGGTGACGAGTTGCAGATGCCGGTGATCACCGAGGTGATGGACCCCCGGCAGGTCGAACTTGTCGATCGCTACACCGACGTGTTCCAGGTCGGTGCCCGCAACATGCAGAATTTCAACCTGCTCAGTGAAGTCGGCAAGACCTCGAAACCGGTGATGCTCAAGCGTGGTATGAGTGCCACGATCAGCGATTTGCTGATGTCGGCCGAGTACATCCTGGCCAGCGGCAACAAGGAGGTGATTCTCTGCGAGCGAGGTATCCGCAGTTTCGACAACTCGACCCGCAACCTGCTCGACCTGGCCATGGTGCCCAACATCCAGCAAACCTGCCACCTGCCGATCATCGTTGATCCCTCGCATGCCACGGGCCGCCCCGAGTTGATCCCGGCAATGGCTCGAGCGGCCGTGGCCAGTGGTGCCGACGGGGTTCATATCGAGGTTCATTCGTGTCCGGAGAAGGCGATGAGCGACGGATCGCAGGCGCTGTTGCCCGATCAGTACGCCGGGGTGATGGAGGAGCTCAAGCAACTGGCAGCATTGTTCGACAAGGTGATCCCGGTTCCCCAGGAGCAGGGGGAATGAGACGAAAACTCGTCGCGGGCAACTGGAAGATGAACACCGATCGTGGCGAGGCCGTTGAATTGGCTTCGGCGTTGGCCCGGCATTGCGAAGCATCAGGCGATGTGGATGTGCTGATCGCTCCCCCGTTTGTCTGGATCGAAGCGGTCGCCACGGCGATCGATTCTTCGGCTGTCCTGTTGGCGGCACAGAACGCCTGGCACGAACCCAGTGGAGCTTTCACCGGTGAGGTGTCGTTGGAGATGCTCAAGGAGGCCGGTTGCGGTTGGGTCATTCTCGGTCACAGCGAGCGACGGCATCTGCTGGAAGAATCCGATGAGTTGATCGGTGAGAAGGTTGCCGCCGGACTTGCTGAAGATCTCTCGGTCATTCTCTGTGTGGGAGAGACCCGGGCCCAGAGAGAGGCGGGTGAGACCGAAGCGGTGCTCGACCGGCAGTTGCTGGCAGGATTGGTGGGATGTGAGGTGGAATCGACATCGCGGCTCGTTGTTGCCTACGAACCGGTCTGGGCCATCGGAACCGGATTGACAGCCTCCACCGACCAGGCCGAATCGGCTCACGCTCACCTTCGCAACCAGCTGGCGAATCGCTACAATTCCGAGGTGGCCGAAGCGACGCGGTTCCTTTACGGGGGAAGTGTGAAGCCGGATAACGCGTCTGAACTGATGAGGCAGCCCAATGTCGATGGTGCTCTCGTCGGAGGGGCCAGCTTGGCCGTGGATTCGTTTGTTGCCATCATCGAGGCGGCTGCGGGGGTTTGATCAACTCCCGCGGTTGGTTCAGGACGAGAACTGACTGGTTCGTCTGACGGTTGAGACGGAGGAATTCCTGGTGAAGGGTCTGCTGGAACACCTGGGGAACTACTGGAAGGTTTACACCTTTCTGCTGGGACTGACGGCGTTTGTCTACCTGCTGGGTTATGCGCTCAACGGGGGGCAGCACAGTTCAGGCTTGGCCTGGGCGATGGTCGTTGATGGCAGCCTGATGATCATGATCATCCTGTTGCAGCAGGGCCGCGGTGGCGGACTGGTTGGTGCCCTGGGAGGAATGGGTGGCCAGAGCGCGTTCGGAACGAGGGCCGGTGATGCCTTTACCGGGATCACCATCGTCCTGGCCGTGATGTGGGTGATGCTGGCCGGGTTTGGTGGCATTGCCCTGCGGGCCGATCGCGACAGCCGGCAGTTCTCCGATCCGGAAGTGCGGGTCGTCCGCTCGATCGAACGAAGAGAAGGTGACGGAGAGGAAGATTCCTACGTGACCGTTCCGATGCACCTGAGCCGGGCCGTTGAAAAGGAAGTGACCGTCGAGTTCAAGATCGGAGCCGCCGGAGACAGCGCCAATCGCGGTGATGATTATCAAGTCGACGGTCAGCTTGGTGAAAACATCACGATCGTGGAGTCTGAACTGAAAGGGACCACCGCGAAGGACGGCGGACCGCCCAAGCCCAAGACAGTTGAGGACCTTGGCCAGGGAGTCCACCCTGACGGCACCAGTGACTACGATGTCTTCAGGCATACCTTCGAGATCACTTTCCTTCCCGGCGAGACGCGCAAGACGATTCAGATTCGAGTTCTTGGTGACGACGAGCCAGGCTCGACGGCCAGTCGCCAGTTGACCGTGGCGATTTCGGATGCCAGAAATGCCGTGCTTACGAAATCCTCTCGATCCACCGTGTCAATCATCGATGACGACGGTGAGATTGCCCGCGCGGTTGATCCACAGGCTCCGACGTTGAAGCGAGCCCCAGGCGATTCCACGTCCGAAACCGGGAAGAAGCCGGCCGAGAAGAAGCCGGTAGAGAAGAAGTCGGCCGAGAAGAAGTCGGCCGAGAAGAAGTCGGCCGAGAAGAAGTCGGCCGAGAAGAAGCCGGCCGAGAAGAAGCCGGCCGAGAAGAAGTCGGCAAAGAAGAAGTCGGCAAAGAAGAAGNCGGCAAAGAAGAAGCCGGCAGAGAAGAAGCAGTAGTACAGGCCCGAGTGAATCAGCAGGCGAGACGGTTGTGCTGTTGAGCATGACGGGATATGGCGCCGCGACGTGCCAGAACGGAGATCTACTTTTTGCGGTCGAGGTCCGCACCGTCAACAATCGATACCTGAAGATCGTCTCGAAGTGTCCCGAGTCGTGTGCGGTGCTGGAGGGACGGATCGAGCGAGTGATCAGGAAGCGGATCAAGCGCGGCACGGTAACGATCACGATTCGCGTGAAGGCTGCCGAGGATGTTTCGCGATACGTTCCCGACGAGGGTGTCTTGTCTGCTTATTGTCGGGAACTGACGGCCCTGGCGGCACGACTGGATGTTCCGGCCGGGTTGGACCTGGCTTCCTTGTTGTCGCTGCCCGGTGCGATTCGTGACGGTGTTTCGAGTTTCGTGGCACCCGAAGAGCTGTGGGTGGAACTGGAACCGGTCGTTGAGGAATCGCTGGCGCAACTGGGGGCATTTCGTCGCAGAGAGGGCGAGAGTATCGATACGGATCTTCGCCAGCAATGTGAGGTTGTTACAGGGCAGATCACCGAGATCACTTCTCGATCGCCAATCGTCGTTTCTGATTACCGGGATCGACTGTTGGCCCGGGTCGCTGACTTACTGGCGGCATCGTCGGCGACGATTTCCGAAGAGAATCTGATTCGGGAGGTCAGCGTGTTTGCCGACCGCTGTGACATCAATGAGGAACTCTCACGGATGCGAGCCCACCTCGATCAATTCAAGAGTATTCTCGACGGCGAATCGTCAGAAGGGCGCAAGCTGGAGTTTTTGGGCCAGGAGATGTTCCGGGAGGTCAACACGATCGGTTCGAAGGCCAACGACGTCGAGATCGCTCACAGGGTGGTCGAGATCAAGTCGGCGATCGATCGGATTCGAGAGAACCTGCAAAACGTGGAGTGAGCCTGTCTTGTCGTTCGATGATCCGACCACCGCCGCTCGTGTCCTGGTACTTTCCGGGCCCAGTGGCAGCGGTAAATCGACGATTGTCGACAGGCTGGTGTTGGAGAGTCCGGTCAAGGTTCGGGAAGCGGTGTCGGCGACGACTCGTTCACCCCGGCCCGACGAAGTCGATGGAAAGGACTACTATTTTCTGGAGCAAGACGAGTTCTCCGCGCGTCGAGAGCGAGGTGAGTTCCTGGAGTGTGCCGAGGTGCACGGGGTTGGTGATTGGTATGGCACACCAAGGTCCGAACTCGAACGTGCCGAGGCCGAGGAGGCCTGGGCTTTGTTGGAAATCGACGTGGAAGGTGCATTGAATGTCATGGAGAAATGCCCCGATGCCTTGACGATTTTCCTTCTGGCACCCTCAATGGAAGAATACCGGCGGCGATTGGAGTCTCGGGGAACCGAATCTGCAGAAGTGATCGCGAGGCGGATCAAGACCGCCGGACGAGAAGTACAGCGGGCCGAACGTTATCGATACCGGGTGATCAACGATCACCTGGATCGTGCGGTCGGCGAGATCATCGACATCCTGTCCGCGTGGGAGGACACATATCGTGCTTGAGGCATTCAGAGAAGAGGCGATCGTTCAGAAGGTGGGTGGCCGGTTCAAGTTGTCCGCGTTGATTCAGAAGCGGATGGTGGCCTTGAATCGAGGGGCTCGGCCATTGGTCGATCTCATGACCAGCAACACGATGGAAGTCGTCGTCCAGGAAATTCTCGAAGACAAGATCTATCTCGACGCTGCCGGAAACGTGGCGTTTGCCGATGGTCCGGACTTCGATCAGATCCTGCAAGACACCGGTCCAGACCTCGCCGATCTTTAGTTCGGCCCGAGGTATCGCTGAGGGAGGATCGGACCCATGCGGGGTCGTGAAATTCTGCTGGGAGTCAGCGGTGGCGTCGCCGCCTTCAAGGCGGCGGCATTGGCCAGTCGCCTGGTCCAGGCCGGCGCTGGTGTCTCGGTGGTCATGACACCCGCGGCGACGCGATTTGTCGGCCCGACGACCTTCGAAGCGCTGACGGGGCGAACAGTCCATGTCGATATGTTCTCGCCCCGCGAGCATTTCCAGGGAGAGCATATTGGTTTGGCTCGACGGGCTGATGTGGCAGTCGTTGCACCGGCAACCGCGCAAACGTTGGCCAGGTTGGCTGCGGGGATGGCCGACGACTTGCTGTCGGCCACACTGTTGTGTTTCACGGGACCGGTGCTGCTGGCACCGGCGATGAATTGCGAGATGTGGTCGAAGGCGTCGGTCCAGCGAAACGTGGCACGGCTTCGTGAAGACGGGTTCGAGTTGATTGGCCCCGGCCAGGGATGGCTCAGCTGTGGTCAGGTCGGTCCCGGTCGTATGGCGGAGCCGGAAGAGATTCTGGAACGGATTGCCACTGTTGCCTCTGACGGATCCCAGGACAACGGGACGGCTGCATGCGAATCCTGATCACGGCGGGACCGACCCGTGAGTATCTCGATGACGTGCGATATCTTTCCAACGCCAGCAGTGGCCGGATGGGGTACGCGGTCGCCGAAGCAGCGGCGGTCGCCGGTCATGAGGTGTTCCTGGTCAGTGGGCCGGTGGCCCTGGAACCACCGCAGGATTGTGAACTGTTGATGGTCGAGACGACCGCGGAGATGTGTCGGATCTGCCAGGCCGAGTTTGATCGCTGTGACGGTGTCATCGCGGTGGCCGCCGTGTGTGACTACAAGCCACGCAGGCGCCACGAGGGCAAGCTGACCAAGACCGGGGAGCCGATCTCGATCGAGATGATCGAGACCGATGATGTGCTGGCGAAGCTCGGGCAGCGTAAGGGCGACCGTTTCGTCGTGGGCTTTGCGCTCGAGGCCGACAACCCCCGTGAAGGTGCGCTGCAGAAACTGCGTACGAAACACTGTGATGCGGTCGTGTTGAACGGACCGGCTGCGATCGGGAGCGATGAGAATTCGATCGAATTGATCGATGGAAGTGGAGCCGTGGTTGGCGCCTGGGACGGGCCAAAGAACCAGTTGGCGACACACTTGATCGAGTGGATTGAACAGAGATGGTCGATCGCCACTCGATGAGCGTGGGTTGCTCTGCTGTGGGGCCCCGCTGTTCCGTCGTTGAGGCTTGCGACCCGTACAACCGGGACAATCGGTCCACCGCGCTGCCGGGTTACCGGAAGTCAACAATCGCCGGTCGCGACGGGGTTTCCGCGGTATTGCAGCATGCTAATCTTCGCGCAGGACCGTCCGGGAACGACACGATCCGGAGGTTCTGCAGCGAGAATACAACACCGGGTTCCACGGGCCGTTGCAGGGGAGCGGACGGTCGCAGGGAGACTGATCGATGGATATCAAACGACTGAAGACGGACCTGTGTGCCGTGGTGCTGTTGATGGTTGTCGTGGGCCTGGTCGCCAGCCTGGCGACCGCCGATGCTGCCGATCCCCCGGCACGGCAGGTCCATCCGGCAAACGAAACAGTCAACAACATCGCCGGTTCGACAGGTGCTCTTGCGGCCCACGGGATGTTTACCGCAGCGGGAGCCGCGGCCTGGCTGATCGTGTTGGCCCTGGGATCTCTTGGTCTTCGCATGTTGCAACGGGAACCGGTTGTGCCTTACTGGCAGTGGCTGGCTGGCTGGTTGCTGATGATCGCGGCCGGTTGTGCCGCACTGCACACATGGGCTCCCGAATTTGCCACCGGGTTCGTTCCTGGCAGTGGAGGTTATGTTGGCGCCTGGTTCTCGATTTGGCTGGCCGGCCATCTGACACCAGCCGGTTGCGGCGTGGTGCTGGGGTCGTTTGTGGTCGCCGGACTCGTACTTTCCGGCGAATCCCGACGGCTGGTGTTTCTGGTTCGCGTGCCCCTGGCTCCCCTGCTCTGGATCGGCCGTCTGGGATTCGGCGACGACTCCGGGACGGAAAGTTCCTTGCCGCCACAGGTGGTCTCGGACGTGCTGGCCACAGATGTCGAGATGGCGCTGGCCGAATCGGGTTCGACGGACCTGTCACCGATCGGGATGGAAGGACTCGTCGAGGATGACGGCAATGCGGAACCGGAGGCCGGAGCAGTCGAGTTTGCGTCGGCGGGACACGACGCACCCCGCTCACCTGTCCAGGTCAATCGGCCGGTAACAACCAGGAGCGAACGTACCGAGGTCATCGAGAGCATCGAAACGGTCAGTCGTGATGAACAGGATGAGTACAGATTGCCCGATGTCGATCTGCTCGAGGAATCCGAGGTCTTTCCTTACGCCTTGTTGGCGAAGAAGGCCCAGGTGGCGGCTATCACGCTCGAACAGACTTTTCGGGAATTCGGCTTGAATGTGCGGGTGGTTGAGATCGACACCGGACCGGTCATCACGCAATTCGAACTGGAACTCGAGGCTGGGTTGAGGTTGTCGAAGGTCAGTCGCTTGGCCGACGACCTGGCGATCGCGCTCCGCGTGCCCTCGGTTCGAGTCGTACCATCGATTCCCGGGAAGAATACGGTGGGGATTGAGGTCCCCAATGAACGCCGGGTCATGGTCCGGTTGCGGGAACTGATCGAATCGTGCCCACGGGAAATCAAAGAGAAACGCCTGCCGGTCTTTCTGGGCAAGGATGTCAGCGGGAAGCCGTTGTCGATCGATCTCTCGCAAATGCCGCACCTGTTGATTGCCGGTCGCACGGGAACCGGCAAGAGCGTCTGCCTGAATTCCTTGATCCTCTCGTTGCTGATGGTCCGCCGTCCTGACGAGGTCAAGATGCTGATGATCGATCCGAAAATGGTCGAACTCAGTCCCTATCGCCGAATCCCCCACCTGATGCACCCGGTCATCACCGACATGAAGAAGGCCGAGGCGGTGCTGGCCTGGGCCGTCGAGAAGATGGAAGAACGCTACGACCTGCTCGCTCGCTGTGGCGTACGCCACCTCGACAGGTTCAATGTGCTTGGTCGTGAAGAGGTTCTCGATCGTCTGGGAATCGAAGAGGATGAACTCGAGGCCGAGGAAGTGCCGGACCGGATGCCCTATATCATCATCGTCGCCGACGAGATGGCCGACCTGATGATGTCGGCGGGCAAGGATGTCGAGAGTCACATCATTCGACTCGCCCAGAAATCCCGGGCCGTGGGAATTCACCTGGTGCTGGCCACCCAGAAGCCAACCGTCGATGTGATCACCGGGCTGATCAAGTCCAACCTGCCGGCCCGGATCTCGTTCCAGGTGGCTAGCCGAACCGACAGTCGTGTCGTGCTTGATGAACTCGGTGCCGAGAAACTTCTCGGAAATGGAGACATGCTCTATCTCGAACCGGGGACCAGCAACCTGAACCGGGCCCAGGGGACCTTTGTTTCCGATGACGAAGTCCAGCAAGTGATCGAGTTCTTTGGTGAACAGGAACCCGACTACTCCGAGGAACTCGCACAACTTGCTGTCGGTGGCAGTGGACTCTCGGGAGAGAACTCACTGAGCGATCGTGACGAGTTGTACGAGGAAGCGATCACGGTCGTGATCCGCGAGGGTCGTGGTAGCGTGTCGCTTCTGCAACGATGCCTGGGGATCGGCTATGGCCGGGCCGCGCGGTTGATCGACTACATGGCCGAGGACGGCATTGTCGGTGATTACAACGGTTCGCAGGCCCGGGAAGTTCTCTACACGGCTGAAGAATGGGAAGTGTACCAGCGGGGGACGTCGGTCGATGAACACCCGTCCGAACAGTTGCTCCCGGTCGGTTCCGACGAGGTTTGACGCCCCTTCGAGCGTCATTTACCATGGCTGTGCCTCAGGCTAGTACCCCGCCTGAGGCTTTTTTCTTTCCCTGACGTGGTTGGGATCAGAGCACGATGTCGAAGATCGAGATCTATGACACGACTCTGCGGGACGGTAGCCAGGGTGAGGGGGTCAATTTCTCGCTGCAGGACAAACTGCAGATCACGCAGCGGCTGGATCAACTCGGCTTCGACTTCGTCGAGGGCGGGTACCCCCTGTCGAACCCGAAGGATTTCGAGTATTTCCAGGCCGTGCGTGACCTGGAGCTTCAGCATGTCCGCGTGGCGGCATTCGGGATGACGAGACGGCGGGGGATGGCTGCCGAGGACGACATCGGAATGCAGGCCCTGCGTGATTCGCAGGCCCCGGTCTGTACGGTGGTCGGAAAGACCTGGGACCTGCACGTCACCGAGGTGCTGCGAGTCGATCTCGCGGAAAACCTCGAGATGATCACCGACTCGGTTGCGTTTCTCGTTGCCGAGGGGCGAGAGGTGATCTACGACGCCGAGCATTTCTTTGATGGCTGGTATGCCGACCCTGACTACACACTTTCGACCCTTGCCGCCGCGGCCGAGGCCGGTGCCCGGACGATTGTCCTGTGCGACACCAACGGGGGGCGGTTGCCTGAGGAAATTGCGGCAGGAGTCGAGGCGGTGCGGAAGGTCCTGTCGATTCCCCTGGGGATCCACTGTCACAACGACAGCGATGTCGGCGTGGCCAATTCGCTGGTGGGGGTCGACTGCGGGGCCGTCCAGGTGCAGGGAACAATCAACGGGATCGGAGAACGGTGCGGCAACGCGGACCTTATCAGTGTGATTGCCAATCTGGCCTTGAAGAAAGACGACCACGAAGTGCTGGTGCCGGGTGGCCTGGCCCGGCTGGCCGAGTTGTCTCGGTTTGTCTACGAGCTGGCCAACATGAACTTCCGGTCGGGACAGCCTTTCGTCGGTGCCAGCGCGTTTGCACACAAGGGGGGGATGCACGTGCACGCGGTCAACCGGGTGGCTGCCAGTTATGAACACGTGCCTCCGGAACTGATCGGCAATGTCCGTCGCGTACTGGTCAGTGAACTGTCGGGACGATCCAACATCGTTGCCAAGACAACCCGGCACCGGATGCAGCATGACGACGACTTGATGAAGAAGATTCTCGAACGCATACAGGATCTCGAAAACCAGGGATACCAGTTCGAGGCGGCGGAGGCCTCGTTTGACCTGCTGGTCAAGAAAGTCGCCGGGACGTACCTGCCCCGGTTCGAACGGGTTCACTATCGGGTCAATGTCGAAACCGACGCGGTTGAGTCCCCGGCCACCGAGGCGACCGTGAAATTGAAGGTCAATGGTGATGAGGTTCACGTCGTTGCCGAGGGTGACGGTCCGGTCAATGCCCTCGACCGGGCACTGCGAAAGGCACTCTCGAGTGCCTACCCCAGCCTGCAGGCGATGCAACTGGTCGATTACAAGGTCCGGGTGATCAACTCGACCGAGGGGACCGCTGCCCGCGTCCGGGTGGTGATCGACAGCCGTGATCATGACGAGGTCTGGAGTTCGGTTGGTGTCAGCGAGAACATCATCGAGGCGAGCTGGTTGGCGCTGGTCGACAGCGTGGAGTACAAGCTCTACAAGGACGAGGAGGCGTCCGGGGAGCCACCCGCTGCGACCGTGGTTCGAGGCGATTCGTGATGGCAGTCGAGATTCCCAGGCAATACGACCCGGCAGCTGCCCAGCAACGCTGGTATGGGTATTGGGCCGAGCAGGGTTTCTTCGACGCTGATCCGTCCGCGGAGCGAACGCCGCATACGATCATGATTCCGCTGCCCAACGTGACCGGGGCACTGCACATGGGGCATGCGCTCAACGGGACATTGCAGGACCTGTTGACTCGCTGGAAACGGATGCAAGGTCACGAAGCACTCTGGATGCCGGGCACCGATCATGCCGGGATCGCGACCCAGGCGGTTGTGGAACGCCGGATGCTCGAAGAAGAAGGATTGACGCGGCACGACGTCGGTCGCCCGGCACTCGTCGATCGGATCTGGAAGTGGAAGGATGCCTACGAGAGACGTATTCTCAACCAACTCCAGCAGATCGGGGCCAGTTGTGACTGGCGGCGCACCCGCTTTACGCTCGACAAGATGTGTTCGCGCGCCGTAAGGCGAACGTTCCTCAGGCTTTTCCAGGATGGATTGATCTTTCGTGGCCAGCGGCTGGTCAACTGGGACGCCTACCTGCAGACGGCCGTGGCCGATGACGAGGTGTTCCACGAGGAGGTCGATGGATTTTTCTGGACGTTCCGATACGAGGTCGTCGATTCGGACGAGTCGATCTCATTTTCCACCACGCGGCCCGAGACGATGCTGGGTGACACGGCGGTGTGTGTGCACCCGACCGACGATCGGTATTCGCACCTGGTCGGTCGACTTGTTCGTGTCCCGCTGGTCGATCGCGAGATCCCTGTCATCGCCGACGCCTTGCTGGCCAAGAAAGAGATGGGCACCGGGGCGGTCAAGGTGACTCCAGCGCATGATCCCAATGACTATGCCTGTGGGCTGCGGCACGACCTGCCGATGATCAACATCCTGAATCTGGACGGAACGATTAACGAAAACGGTGGCCGGTTCGCCGGGCTCGATTGCTCAACGGCCCGGCGCCAGGTCGTCGAGGCGATGCAGGAACTCGGACTCGCCGGTGATGTCGAGGAGCGAAAGATCGACCTGGCGCACAGCGATCGTTCGAAAACGCCGATCGAACCGTGTCTCTCGGACCAGTGGTTCGTGAAGATGGGCGACCTGGCCCAGGCGGCCATCGATGCGGTCAACGATGGCCGCGTGTCGTTCTTCCCAGCACGCTACGCCAAGACTTACCTTGACTGGTTGGGAGAGAAACGCGACTGGTGTGTCAGTCGTCAGCTGTGGTGGGGACACCGGATCCCAATCTGGTACTGCCGGACCTGTGACGAATCGGAACTCGAGACGGCTTTTGCCGGGCGTGATGACGTTGGTTGGCGATGGGCTGGTGAGGACCAGGGCTGGTTGATCTGTGCCGAGACCGATCTCGTTGGCGATGAGCTTGGTGAGGCCCACTCGCTGGTCCAGGACGAGGATGTTCTCGATACCTGGTTCAGTTCCGCGCTGTGGCCTCATTCGACACTTGGCTGGCCCGACCAGACCGAGAGCCTCGACTACTTCTACCCCGGCAGTGTCCTGGTCACCAGTCGTGACATTATCACGCTCTGGGTGGCTCGGATGGTCCTGGCCGGGTTGTACAACATGGGTGAGGTGCCGTTTGCCCACGTGTGCGTGCATCCGAAGATTCTCGACGGATTCGGTCAGACGATGTCAAAGTCCAAGGGCAACGGGGTCGATCCGATGGACCTGATCGATCGTTACGGCACCGATGCCGTCAGGTTCACGATTGCCTCCTTCGCCGGTGAAACCCAGGACATCCGCTTGCCAGTCGGGTACGAGTGTCCCGGGTGTGGCCACGTGATTCCACAGGAACTCGAGCATCAACTCGCGGTGCCGGCCGGCGGCGAGAAACCAAGAATCAGTTGCGGAGAATGTGGCGAGACCTCGCAGTACAGCAGTCCCTGGTACGAGCCGGACCAGGGGGAGCCGGTGGCGCGGGTGGTGGCGGAACGATTCGAATCTGGCCGGAATTTCTGCAACAAGTTCTGGAATGCCTCGCGATTCGCGATGCTCAACCTCGAAGGCTACGAACCTGGGCCCCTGCCGGCGGTGGCCGCCGAGAACGGGCTGGCGATCGAGGATCAGTGGATTCTCAGTCGGCTCTCGCGTACCACTGCCGACGTGACCAAGGCACTGGATCGCTACCAGTTTGACGCGGCGACACGGGCGTTGCGCGATTTCATCTGGAACGAGTTTTGTGACTGGTATCTGGAGATGGTCAAGCCGAGGCTGCATGCGGACTCGGAGGATCCCCGGGCCCGTCGTGTGGCTCAGCGGGTTCTCGTCGGTGTCCTCGACACCCTGTTGCGTCTCCTGGCACCGACAACCCCTTTCATCGCCGAAGAACTCTGGCAACGGCTTGCCGAATTGGCTCCGGTTCGCGGTATCCCCGAACCCGGAGCGGTGGCCGAAAGCGTGACGGTCGCCGGTTGGCCCGAGCCGCCGACGGCCTGGCAGGATGAGGAACTCGAACAACGGTTCGAGAGCCTGCAGGAGATCATCGTGGCGGTCCGTAATGTCCGTTCGACCTACACGATCCCGTATGGGACGAGATTGCTGCTGTCGGTTCGATGTGCCGAACACGTCGCCGTGGACCTCGAGGTCGTGGCTTCACAGTTCCTGAATCTTGCAAATACCGAGCTGGTCGCCGTTGGGCCGACGATCGAACGTCCCGGGGGGGCTGCCAGTTTCTCGCTGGCAGATGCTGACGGTTTCATCGACCTCGAGGGGGTCGTTGATCGCGACGCCGAACGAGCCAAGCATCGAAAAGAACTCGAGAAGATTGAAGGGGTGATCGCCGGCCACGAGAAGAAGCTGGCGAACGAGAACTTCGTGTCCCGGGCACCGGACGAGGTGGTCGCCGGTGTTCGTCAGACCCTCGCCGGTCTCAAGCAACAGGCCGACAGCGTATCCGAAATCCTGCGGCAACTCGACGAGGGCTGACAGAGATGGGGCGTGCCGTCTTGAATGACGGTTCGCTCGGGCTATAATTCCAACCCGCAGCTCTCTGCCCTGCCCTGCTTCCCGCCGACAATGGAGCCTTCTGCGTGTTCGTCCAGATGGAACTTGCCCGGATCGTCATCAACGACATCGGCGACCAGCAGGTCGTTTATCTTCGTGAAGTCGATGGCGAAAGGTCGTTCCCGATCCTGATCGGTCTCTTCGAGGCCGGGTCGATCAATCGGAGGATCACCGAGGATCCGCCGCCCCGCCCCTTGACTCACGATTTGCTCAAGAACGCGATTGACTCGCTCGGTGGCGCGATCGAGGACATCGTGATTACCGATCTCCGCGATCATACCTACTACGCGATCCTGAGAGTCCGGGTGGATGGTGAGCTGGTGGAGATCGACAGTCGGCCCAGCGATGCATTGGCGCTGTCGGTCCACTACGACCCGCCGCTGCCGATTTTCGTCCACGAAGACGTGCTCGGCGAAGTTACCTAGTTGCACTCAGCCAGCAGTGGTCCGGCCAGTTCTTCGAGGTGGAACAGTCGACCGGGCTGGGTGGGCATCCAGGTGGACGGGATCCATGGTGTTGGTTCGTGGCGCAGCGTCATCCAGAGGCTCAGGCCCTGCCACATCATCCCACGCGAGAAGATCCCGTCGGCACCACCGATGATCTTGTCTGCGCCGAGGAACAGTCCGGGGCCAATCGTGTTGGCGTAGGCGGGTACCAGCGTTGTCCGACTCTTGAAACTCGTCACTGCATTTTGCTCGATCGTCAGCGGATGCAGCATCGCGCCAATGCGGTGGGTCTGGGTCTTCCATTCCTCGACACTGTCGTATTCGCCGGCGTACTGTGGTTCCCAGAATGCGATATGACACACGCGGCCGATCCCGAACAGGATGACCAGTTCTCCGCCGTCGTCGCGAATCTCTGCAATCCGTTCCGCGTAGGTCGGCAGCACCTCCTTGACAGCGAAGTGACGCTGGTTCGTGGGAACCGTCAAGTCGCCCAGTGGCCCGTAAAACGCGTCCGACATCGCGTTCTGGAAAGCCCCGGAGTTGTCCGCGGGCAGGGTGTTGCCGTCGGAATCACTCCACTCGTCCATGTTGAACCCGTGGACATGATCGCAACTGACACCCCACTCCTTGAGGAAGTACACCGCCCAGCGGTACATCCCCATGGGACCCACTGGCAGGATCATCGCCAGTGAACGACCCGCCTGGCGGGCATCGCGAATCGTCAACGCGATCTCGTGACCGAGCATCGTGTCGAAGTCGGCCAGCGTCCCACAGCTGACCAATTCGAAGCCGTCGTTCCACCAGGGCTGGCGTTGGGCGATCTGGCCGGGGTCGGGATCGACACAGGCGTCGATCTTGGCCAGGTCCCAACCGGCGGGCAGGAAAGTCTCCATCAGCGAACCGCTCAGCGTACTCATCAGGTCCATCAATCTCTCTCCCGAATTCCCGGACTGCGTTCCCACTGTAGCGATCCGGTCGCCACGATTCGAGCGGATTGCATGAGTATTGCTTTATGGATTGTCGAGGCGTTAGAGTGGGTTTTCCCCGTTGCGTTTCCCGCCTCCCGCGATGTTCGCTCGCCTGCCGAGACCGCGATGAAACTCATTGCCTTGCCCTTCGTGTTTGCGTCGTGCTTGGGTATCGGCTGGGCTGTTTTCCTCGATTCACAGCAACACGCCGATTCCGAATTGCCGAGTTCAACTCGCAACGAGGTGGCTGTCGAAGTCAATCGGCCTGCCAAACAGGACATCGCCGAGGTCCTCGAACTGGTAGGGAGTCTTGAAGCCGGTCGTGACGTGGAGATTCGTTCACGGGTCAGTGGGCAGATCCGCAAGCTATCCGTCGACATCGGAGACAGGATTGACTCCGGCCAGGTCCTTGTTGAACTCGACGATTCCGAAGAACGGGAAGGCGTCCGCCAGGCCGAGGCAGCATTGAAGGTGGCCCAGGCTGCCGAGGCGGCCCAGAAACTCCGAGTCGATGCTGCCCGTCGTGATCGCGACCGCTTGCGGGAGCTCGGAAAAAAAGGAGTCAGCACCCCACAGCAGCGCGAGGCGGCCGAGTCAACGTTGGCGATTGCCGGGGCCGAACTCAAGCTGGCCGTGTCGAAGGCGGCGCAGGTGGACCTCGAGATTCAACGCAGTCGCCTGGCGATGGCCGAACGACAAATTCGCTCGCCTCTGGGCGGGCACGTGGCCAGTCGTTCGGTGCAGGCCGGCGACCTTGCCAAGCCCGATGTCGGGTTGCTGCGGATCATTGATCTCTCGACGGTGCGTACGTCGGTCCACGTGGGCGAAGGGGATTACCGGCGCCTGCGTGAGCAGCAGGTGGCCGAAGTGAGCGTCGATACCTTTCCCGACAGGGTGTTTGTCGGCCGCGTTGAACGGTTGGCGCCGATTCTGGATCCGGAGACGAGGACGGCGGTCGTGTACATAGCGGTGGAGAATCCGCAGGGTTTCCTGAAACCGGGAATGCACGCCCGGGTTCGCGTGGTCCTGGATCGCCGTGAGCAGGTCTGCGTGGTGCCACTGGCAGCAATTGTCGACAGTGTGCGGGGGCCGACACTGTTTGTCGTCGCCGACAACGGCAGCACGTTGAACCAGGTCCAGGTCAAGCTGGGGGTGGTTGAAGGATCGGTGGTAGAAATCATCTCGGGGGTCCGTAATGACGATCGGGTTGTGACGCTTGGAAGCCACCTGGTCCGCGATGGACAGGACGTGCAGTTGGTGGAAGAAAACACACTGCCGGCGGACTGAGTCACGATGTTGCTGACCCGCCTGGCCGTGCACCGACCCGTGACCACGTTGATGATCAGCCTGGTCGTGGCCCTGCTCGGCGTCGTTTCCGTCGAGCGGTTGGCGGTGGACCTGCTGCCGAAGGTCGATTATCCGACGGTGAGTGTCGAGACGTTTTACCGCGGGGCGGCACCCGAGGAAATCGAGACGCTGCTGACACGGCCGCTCGAGCAGGTGCTCAGCTCGGTCAAGGGCACCGAGGAACTCTCGAGCAACAGTGCCGAGGGAGTCAGCAACGTTCGGGTCCGCATGACGTGGGGAGCCGATCTGGATGTCGCGGTCAACGACATGCGGCAGGCGGTGCAGAAGATCCGGCAGCAATTGCCGACCGAAGTCGATGGTCCCTTCTTTCGCCGCTACGACGAGAGCGATTCGCCGATCATCTACCTCGGTCTCGAAAGTGATCTCTCGCCGGTTGAGACGACCCTGCGTGCCGAGATCGAGATCGTTCCCGAATTGGAGAAGTTGCCCGGCGTTGGTCGGGTGAGGTTGCGGGGCGCGGTGCGACGCGAGATCCAGGTGGATCTCGATCGTCAAAAACTCGAGGCTCTCAATCTCCCTGTCAACACGGTCGTTGACTCGTTGCGCCGGCAGAATGTCAACCAGCCCGCCGGCGACTTCGACGAAGGCAACGTGCAGCGGTTGGTCCGCAGCCATGGCCAGTTCCGTGACCTCGATCAGATCGGTCGAACGATCGTCCGGGAACACGAGGGCGCTGTCGTGACGATCAATGACATCGGTCGCGTGACCGATGGGATCGAGGAGCGGACCGATGTGAGCCGGGTCAATGGCCAGGAGGGGCTGTTGATCTATATCCACAAGCAATCCGACGCCAACACCGTCGCCGTCAGCGAACATGTTCGTCAGACCGTGGAACAACTCAACCGGCGGTTGAACGATCTGACACTGTCGATCCGAATCGACAAGTCGGAGTTCGTGGTGCAATCGATCGAGAACATTCGACGTTCGGCGATGTACGGGATGGGATTGGCCGCTGTTGTGCTGGTTGTCTTTCTCCGCAGTTTTCGCAGCACCGTCGTTATCGGGCTTTCGATGCCCTTCTCGGTGCTGGCCACTTTCGTGCTGATCTATTTTCGGGACTTTTCACTGAACATGGTCTCCTTTGGCGGGCTGGCCCTGGGAATGGGGTTGTTGGTGGACAACTCGATTGTCGTGCTCGAGGCGATCTTTCGACGACGTGACGAGGGGCAACCGATCAAGGAAGCCGCCGTTGATGGCGCGTCGGAGGTGGGCTCGGCAATCGTAGCAAGCACGATGACGACCCTGATCGTCTTCCTTCCGCTGATTTTCATCGGCGGGATGACCGGCGTGCTGTTGCACCAGTTGGCCTGGGTGGTCTGCTTTTCCCTGATGTGTTCGCTGTTGGCCAGCCTGACACTGACTCCGATGCTGGCTGCTCACTGGGGGCGTGCCGGGGGGGAGCAGCACGCGTGGTTTCGCGGGGTGAGTGAGTGGTCTCGCCGGATCTTCAGTGGACTTGAGAGTGCTTACGGCTCGCTGTTGCGCCGTGCCCTCAGGCGCCGAGGTCTCGTTCTCTGGGGACTGATGCTGGTGTTTTCGGCCATCGTCGGTCTCTGGCCACGAATCGGAAGTGAATACATGCCGAAGGCCGATGAAGGCGACCTGAGAGTGAGAGCTCACATGGCCCCGGGAATCCAGCTGCAACACCTGCATCGTCAGGCACGGAGAATCGAGGAGGCAATCTTGCGTTCGATTCCCAGTCAGCAGCGTCAGACGGTGGCGGCGTTTATCGGGGGTGACCGTGATGATGCCGAGCGATGGAACGAGTGCTGGTTGAGAATCAAGCTCGTGCCCCGCAGTCGGCGGTCCCAGTCGGTGGAAGAAGTGCGGCAATCCCTGGCCAACTCGATCGGGCCGATTCCCGGCATGCAGGTTCGAGTCGAAGCCCAGACGGAAATGATGCTCGCCCGGATGCTGAGTTTCGGGGGAGGCGATGTCGAAGTCGAGGTCCGAGGCCACGATCTCGAGAAAGCCGATCGGCTTGCCGACCAGGTGGCCGGGTTGATGGAACGGGTCCCGGGGCTGGTGAACATCAACATTGAACGTCCCGATCAAAGGCCCGAGTTGGCAATCCACATCGACCGGGTCAAGGCGGGTCTGGTCGGGGTCAGCGTGGAAGACATTTCGCGGACACTGGAAACCACGATTCGTGGGACCGAGGCCACGGTGTTTCGCGAGCACGGTGATGAGTTCAACGTGCTGGTTCGCCTGCGAGATGCCGACCGTGATCACCTGCCTGATATCGAGCGGGTCGGAGTGAGAACTGAAAACGGCCGGATCGTTGCCTTGCGGGACCTCGTCCGTTTCGACTCGGGCAATGCTCCACAGCGAATCAACCGCAGTGACCGGCAACGGGTGGTCCAGGTATCGGCCGATGTGACCGAACGTGACCTGGGAAGTGTCGTCGGCGAACTGAACACCCTGCTGGGAGGGACGAGTTGGCCACGGGGGTTCGCCTACCGCATCGTCGGTGACTACGAGGAGCAGCAGAAGAGCTTCAGGGAACTGACGGGGGGCCTGGTCCTGGCCGTGATCTTGATGTACATGGTGATGGCCTCGCAGTTCGAGTCGTTTCGGGATCCTCTGGTTATTCTGGTCACGATCCCCCTGGGGGCCATTGGCGTGATCCTGGCGCTGGTCGTGACCGGGACCACGCTGAACGCCCAGTCGTTTATCGGGACGGTCATGTTGGCCGGGATTGTCGTCAACAACGCGATCGTCTTGGTTGATTGTATCAATCGCTACCAGTCGGCCGATCGCACGAGCAACCGGACCGAGGTGATCGTCGCTGCCAGTGTCCGCCGATTCCGACCGATCCTGATGACCACGTTGACCACGGTTCTGGCGATGCTGCCCATTGCCTGGGGCTGGGGAGAGGGGGGCGAGTTGCAGGCACCGATGGCACGGGTTGTGATCGGCGGGTTGCTTTCCGGATCACTGACCACGTTACTGGCCATCCCGATCGTCTGTCACCTGGTTCGCCCAGTCCAGGCGGAGCCGCGGATCGACTCCCCCGAGCGACCGGAGTCGCTATAATTCTGGGTCTGCAGTTGATGTGCCAACCGGGATAAAGAAACAAACATGAGTGATCCGTCACAGGACGACCAGGGTTGCGTGTCGTCCTCTTTTTTCTCCCAGCTAAGTTTCCTGCTGGGTGTCGTTCGCAGTGCACTCGTGTGCCCGCATCGCTGGCTGGTCGGTGGTGTGGCTGTGCTGATCGTTGTGGCCGCTGGCCGAGGACTTGATGGCATTTCATCTCGATCCGGGACCGAAACCCCCGACGCCGTGGCCTGGCCGTGGAGTTCGAGCCTCGGAACGCTGGAGAAACACACGGGAAGTCGTCGCGATGCCATGGAGGTGTTGAAGCGAGGGCTGGACAACCCATTGGAGATTGGTGGGGCAATTGCCTGGAACCCACGACTCGTGGCCCGGCCGTTGCTGGACGTGATCACGCCGGCCCGGGGGATCGTGACCCCGAAGACGACATGGGCCGAGACGGCCGGGGTGTGGAGCCGTTTCCTGTTGGCGGTCATCGTCTGGTCGATTGCCGGGGTCATCATTGTGCGATCGACGGCCGCCGATGTGGCCAGGGGTGAGTCGTTGCCATTTCGGCAGACGCTTGGTTTTGGTTTTCGCCAGACCGGATCGCTGCTGGGAGCCGTGCTGATCACGTTTTCTTTTTTCGGAGCGCTCTGGGGACTGGCCAGCCTGGGAGGTTTGTTTGGTCGGATCCCGCTTGTGGGACCCTACACCGTCTCGTTGCTCTGGTTCTTGCCGATGCTGTTGGGGCTACTGATGGCGGCGTTGGTGATTGGCTTCGTGGCCGGGTGGCCGCTGATGGTGGCGACCGTGGGTGTGGAGGACAGTGACGCGTTTGACGGTTTTGCACGTGGACTGAGCTACCTGAGCGATCGACCGGCGCTGCTGGTCGGGCACGTGCTGCTCGGCACGGTGGTTGGTTCGGTGGCGGCCTTCCTCGGATGGGTCATTTTTTCGTTGACCCTGTCGCTGTCGTCCTTGTCGGTTTCCGGCGGTTTGGGAATCGATGCAGACGGTGAGGTATGGGAGTCGATTTCGACGACGGATGCCGGGTCGAGTCTGGTGGCCGGGCGAGAAGTTCCGTCGCAATTGGTGATGCCAGCAACGGGAAGTGGCGCCCGCCCCTTTCCGACGGCCTTCCTGGTCTTCTGGATGTGGCTGGCAACGACGTTGTTTGCCGGCTACCTGGCAAGCGTGTTCTGGGGGTTGGTCACCGGGGTCTACTTGATCGTCCGCCACAGTGCCGATGGTATTGCGATGAATGAGGTCTGGTTGGATTCCGACGATGCGGATGCTGCTTCGGTCGAGATCGAAGGCGCGGCTGACGAGGATGCCCAGGAGAACGGGGACCCCGGTGAGGGGTGATCGAGTCAGGTTGGCTGCCGGAACGAGTTTCTATTCCGGCTGCCCGGCCAATTCGTCGAACAGGGCCCGGTAATAGCGCATCACTCGCAGCGGATCACTGGTGGGCGGGCTTTCCGAGAGACACCAGCCCTTGAAGCCGCTGGTCTTCAACAGCGAAAACAACTCGCGATACGGATAGCTCCGCTCGTAGAGATCATGGATGTGGACAACGTCTCCGATTCGTTTTGCCAACAGATCGAAGTTGGTCTTCAGTGATCCGCCGATCGTCTCACCGGGATTGGAGTTCCAGCAGACAGTGACCCGTGGATGGTCGGCGACATCGACGATCTGGCGGATCACCTTCGGGTCCTTCGTTCCGCGGCCGTGAACTTCCAGGCGGATTTGTTGTCCGAGGTCCTCGGCGAACCGGGCACATGTCATCAACGCCTTGCCGATGCGTTCGATGGTTCGTCGGCGATCTTCGCCCTTGACGAACCCGTTCGGACGGACCTTGACCCCGCTGCCGCCGACGTCGCGTGAGAGCTCAAGGAATTTCCGGGTGAGCTCGATGTTGTGCTGGACAACGCCATGATCAGCACTGTGGTATTCGCAGGCCGATCCCAGTCCAACGAGCGTGATTCGAGAATCGGCGAAACGGCGTTTCACGTCGTCTCGCTGCGACTTGTTCAAGCTGACCTCGACACCGTGCTTGTGCGTGCTTCGCAGCTCGACACCGTCGATTCCGGTCTGTTCGCAGTTCTTGATCAGGGTGGGCAGGTCCCACTTGGCTCCCCACAGATAGGTGACCATTCCGACCTTCATGCGAGCATCTCCCCGGGGTCCGACGAAAGATCAACCGCTTTGACGTGGGCGTCGCCGGGGTTCGGTCCTGAAACGGTGGCGGTCTACCAGCGGAACAACGAGGTGCCCCAGGTCAGTCCGGCACCAAAGCCGCACATCAGGATCGTGTCGCCCCGGTTGATTCGTCCGGCCTGGTAAGCCTCGTCCAGGGCCAGGGGAATTGAACCACCCGAGGTGTTCCCGAATCGCTCGAGATTACTGTAGACCCGTTCCGGTTCGACGCCGAGCTGGGCGATCGCCGCGTCGATGATTCGCTTGTTGGCCTGGTGCAGCAGGAACAGGGAAACATCACTGGTCCCCATGCCCGACTTGGCCAGTGTCAGTTCGATCGTATCGGTCAGGACACGAACAGCCCACTTGAAGACCGTGCGACCGTCCATGGAAAGAAAATGGCGACCGGCCTCGACATCGTCGGTAGTGACGGGATTCCGGGTTCCGCCAACCGAGCACTGCAGCAGGGGGCCTCCACTTCCGTCGGCTCCCAACTGGTAACAGATCAGTCCCTGGTGCGGATCACCCTGCGAAAGCAATACGGCTCCTGCGCCGTCACCAAACAGTGGTGCGATGCGACGGTCGAGCGGGTCGACGATCCGCGAATTGCAGTCGCCACCAATGATCAAGGCCAGCTTGCTGTTGCCGGTGGCGACGAACTGGGCACCGGTGACCAGCGAATACATGAACCCTGAGCAGGCGGCCTGGAGATCGACGGCCGGCGCATCCAGCCCGAGCTTATCCTGCACCAGGCAGGCAGTG
Organism: Planctomycetaceae bacterium; assembly: GCA_002726205.1. GTDB lineage: Bacteria > Planctomycetota > Planctomycetia > Planctomycetales > Planctomycetaceae. Next base: position 81,386 of record PBSL01000012.1, read on the forward strand.
GAGGGGCAGTTGTAGTCGGGCGTGAACGTACCGACGAGCACCAGGTCGATCTCTGAAGGGTCGATTTTTGCCGCGCGGATCGCCCGACGGGACGCCTCGACACACAGGTCACTGGTGGCCTGCTCGGGCGGAGCATGGCGACGTTCCAGGATCCCGGTCCGCTGACTGATCCAATCAGGATCGAATCCGCGTTCCGCCTGAAGGTCCGCGTTCGTGACCACCTGGTCAGGAACGTAAGACCCGGTGGCGACGATCTGGACGCCTAGCAGAGAATTGGTGCGCTGGCTGAACACTTTGCGTGTGTTCTTCCGTTCGACGGGTTGTGAATCGGTAGATAACTTTGTGACCACACCGGCCTGGTCCGAGTCGGTAGGCGATTGCCCCGGAGAAGTGATCGACTCGACAGGAAAATGGGGACTCGAGTGTCGCATCAACCAACAATCCTTTGTCAATCTTTACGCGAGCGATTTCGCCCGGAGTATAACGCTTTCTATACCAAGAGACTAGCAGAAATTACCACGAACACCGCTTTCAATTCTCGTTGAGCTTCTTTCCTGCACCTGTCAGTCCTCGTGGGAGATCTGTTACCTGGAATTCCTGTACTGATGCTGGCCAATCTGCCCAGGAATCCCTGGCATCGGTCTCAGGCGGCCTGGCGTGATGATGTCTCGAGCATTGCCACGAAATCGATTTTGGTGGAGATCGGACCGGGAGCGGTCGAGCATTTCAGTTCGACCCGTGCTCCAAATCGGCGGATCTCGGCGACCCGGGCGCGGACCGAGGGATCGTGGCCCTGCTGATCGCAGGAACAGGACACCTCGGGCACGTCCCGGAACGCCGGGACAAAGGGGACATGAACCGATTGCTGCTGCTGTCCGGGTTGCCATTCGATGGTGATCTGTCCTTCCAGTCTATCGCCGGTCGAATCCCGCTGGCGTTGGAACTCCTGCGACAATTTTGCCGGTGGGACATCCGATTCGTCGGGGGGACGTGAAGTGGTCGATTGGGGCCAGTCCAACAGGCCGGTTGTCCCAGCGGTTCCGGTCTCGGTCTCTCTGGCCGGACGTGAATCTCGGCCAGTCGACTCGCTCCACAACACCATGATCACGATGCACAGCATCACGGCCAGCAGGCCGACCAAGGCTTCGCTGCGGGAGAGATCGACCAGGATGACACCCGTGATCAACGCCGGGGCCAGGCTGAGCGTGATCACCAGAGGCGTGGTGCTCGCTGCCGGTCGGGTGACGATGTGACGATGGATCACCGCAGCCAACAGGCCGATCGCGCCCGTCGTCGCGGTGACGAACAGTGCGACGGCCGGAGCCAGTGGTGAGCCGAGGGCACCAGCGGCGGCCCTGCTGGCCAGGAGCCAGGAACCCAGCAGCAGTCCTGTCCAGATCGTCACGGCCAACCGATGTGGCCAGGATCCGGCGGAAGTCTTTTGGTCGCTGTCCATGGAACTCAGTCCCTTGAGTCCCCGTCACGCAAGATCCGGGCTCGGGCCGTCGCGGTGCGTGTCAGGTGGATTCCCCGGACGATGGAATTGGCTGTTGAAGTGCCTCGACCCGGTCGGTGCGTTCCCAGGTGAAATCAGGGTCATCGCGGCCGAAGTGACCACCGGCAGCCGTCTTTCTATAGATCGGTCGTCTCAGGTCCAGTGTTTCGATAATTCCGGCAGGAGTCAGCTCGTGAGCCGGAAAGACCGAGTGGATTCGTTCCTCGATTTCCGGTTCGGGGATCGTCGAGGTGCCGTGACAACTGATCGTCACACTGACCGGTGCAGCGACACCAATCGCATAGGCCAACTGGAGTTCGCACTCGGTCGCCAGTCCCGCGGCTACCACGTTCTTGGCGATGTAGCGCGACATGTAGGCGGCCGAGCGATCGACCTTGGTGGGATCCTTGCCACTGAAGGCGCCTCCACCATGACGGCCCCATCCGCCGTAGGTGTCCACGATGATCTTTCGGCCGGTCAGGCCAGTATCTCCATGGGGACCACCCGTTACAAAGCTGCCTGTCGGATTGACGTGGTGGGCGGTGTTGTCGTCGAGGAATTCGGCGGGAATCACCGGGACGACGACCTCCCGATGAATGAACTCGGCGATCTCTTTCTGGGAGACCGTCTCGGCGTGTTGCGTTGACACGACAACCGTGGTGACACGGCGGGGCTTGCCATCGACATATTCGACGGTGACCTGGCTCTTGCTGTCGGGTCGCAGCCAGTCGACGGCCCCCTGTTGCCGAACCTCGGTCAAACGATTGATGATCCGGTGCGCCAGGGCGATGGGCATCGGCAGCAGTTCCACGGTCTGGTTGGATGCGTAGCCGAACATCAACCCCTGGTCGCCGGCACCTCCGATATCAACACCCTGGGCGATGTCGCCACTTTGGCTGTGGAGACGGACATCGATCTGGCAGGTGTCGGCGTGAAACGCGATCCCGTCAATCGTGTAGCCGATTTCCCGCAGGACGTTGCGGACGACGTCACGGTAGCCCTCGTCATCGAGTGCACCTGCCGAGGTGATTTCTCCGGAGAGTTGCACGTAGTCGGTCGTACACAGGGTCTCACAGGCAACCCGGGACTGCGGATCGACGGCGATCAGGGCATCCAGGACACCATCGGACACCTGGTCGGACACCTTGTCGGGGTGTCCCATGCTGACCGATTCGCTGGTGAACAAAAACGGAGACATGCGGGAGGCTCCAGGGTGGGCTCGTCAGAAGAACGTGGATTGTAGCGCGAGGCGATTGTCTGGACAACTCACGTCGGTTGAGCGACTCAGGCAGCTTTGCCGCAGGCGGAGTCCTTTTCAGTTGCCCCGACGACCGTTGCTGGCAACAGGTCCTCGATCATCGCCAGTGTCTGTTGGCTGGCTCCCTGGCGGGAGGTCACGAAGCCGCGAGCCGCATCGCCGAGCGAGCTGGCAGCCGATGGTTGGTCGAGCAGCCAGATAAGCCGGTCGGCAAGCGACGGCCCATCGTTGACGACACGTGCCCCGCCTCGACGTAACAGTTCCTCGACAACGTCCTGGAAGTTGTGGGTATGAGGGCCAAAGAGCACCGCAGCACCGTAGGCGGCCGGTTCAATCATGTTCTGGCCCCCGCGATTTGTCAGGCTGCCGCCAACGAAGGCCACGTCGGCGAGTCCCCAGCAGGCAGAGAGCTCGCCAATCGTATCGAGGAGGACGACGGGACGGTCACCGGTTGCGATGGCACTGCCGTCGACGTTGCTGCGTCGAAGCAGCGAGTGGCCCATCCGGCGAACCGTTGCCGCGACACTGTCGAACCGCTCGGGGTGGCGCGGCACCAGGATCAGCCTCAGGTCCGGGTGGTTCTCCCGGGCAGCAACCCAGGCCTCGATCGCCAGTTGTTCTTCTGGCTCCTGTGTGCTTCCGGCAACAAACACCGGGTCACGGGGGTTGATGCCCAGGGTCCGGGCCAGCGCCAGTGTCTCCGGGTTGTCTCGCGATGTTTGGATCCGGTCGTACTTGATCGATCCCGACACGAGTGTTCGGTCGGCGGGTCCACCCAATCGGCGGACACGGTCGGCGTAGATCTCGTTTTGCATGACCAACCGGTCGAAGCAACAAAGGAGTCGTCCAAAGAGCCCGCCGGCACGCCGGTATCCTCGGAAACTGTTCTCGCTGATTCGACCGTTGATCAGGGCCAGCGGGATCTGGGCGCGGTGTGCTGCGAGAATGAAGTTTGGCCAGAGTTCCAGTTCGACGAGCACGACCAGGGTCGGACGGATCCGTTGCAAGGCTCTCTTGACCGCCCAGCTGAAGTCCAGCGGAAACCAACACACCCTGTCACCTGCGAAGCGTTCGGTCGCCAGGCGGTGGCCACTGGACGTGGTGGTCGTGATCAGGATGTCGAGCGTCGGCCAGCGTGCGCGGCAGCCGGCAATGATCGGTTCCAATTGCAGTACCTCGCCCACGCTGACCGCGTGAAACCAGGCCAGTGGACGGCGGTCGTTACGCGGTGCAACAGCACCGGTGAACTTCTGCCACAGGCCCCGGCGGGATTTCCCCAGCAGGCGTTGCCACAGCAACCACGGTGTTGCTGCGACAAGAACCACCAGGTACGCGAGGTTCAGCAACCAGGGCATCCGTTTCCTTCTGGTTTTGCTCGATGCCGACCGACGATCAGCTCACGAATGCCTCGCGGCGGTTCAGCGAGCGGCACCGCAACACTTCTTGAACTTCTTTTCACTGCCGCAGGGACACGGGTCATTGCGACCGACACGGGGTCCGGTATTGCGAATGGGCTGGATGGTTTCGACCATCTGGCCGGGTTCCTGTCCCGTTCCGCCATCCGACTCGACGTTGTCATACACCGACCCCGCGTCGTCGTGAGTCAGCGCCGAGATTTCCCAGAGAGATCCAACAAACTCGGGGCTCTGCATTTCCAACCGGAAGATCGACGACGTGACCTGGTCGCCGACACGTTCCCACATCTGTTCGAACGCCTGCATGCCCTCGCGTTTGTATTCGGTCTTGGGATCCTTTTGTGCATATCCCACCAGGCCGATCCCCGACCGAAGATGGTCCATGTGGTAGAGGTGGTCTTTCCAGGCGGTGTCGAGAATTTCCAGGATCAGGGCGCGTTCTGCCTGACCGAGTTCAGGTCGAAAGCGGCTGTCGAATATCGCCAGCAACCGCAACCGGACGGCTTCCGGGTCCAGGTCGTTCCACTCGTCGGCATCGAGTTCGACTTCGAAGGATGTCCTGACCCAGTCGATGATCCGTCCCGTGTCAAACTCGACCGTTTCGCCAGGAGGGTGGCCGTTGGCCGGGGCGACATCGTCCTGGAAGAAGGAGTCGATCAGTTGCCGCAGGTTCTCGCCGATCCGGTAGTCGCGTTCACTGAACTCGATCAATGACGACTGGATCTGGTCACGTTGTCGGTTGGCCACGTTGTCGAGAGTGATCGAGGTGTCGAACCGGTCGCTGGCCCACTTCACCAGGCCCTCGCGGTCGGATCGCTCGCCGCTGGCCTGGCGGGCGGCCAGGAAGTTGTTGATTCCGACGGTGACCGGGAACGCGATTTCCTTTTGCTGGTACAGGGCATCGAGCAGGTCACGGATCGTGGCGCTGACCTCGTCGTTTTCCTGGCCGTCGAATTGATCGGCCCCGACTTCAAGCGCGTACTGTTGCTGCAACCATTCGCATAGCGTTTGCAGCGGGAACGAGGTCTCGAGGAAGAGGTCGAGTACGTCGAACTCGTAACCTTCGATCGCCGGTTCGATGTGGTCGAGTAACCAGTCGAAGATCTCGTCGCGGGGCACCGCCCGCAGGTTCTTGTCGCTGAGGCTGAGCCCGTATTGCGTATTGGCCCATCGGGCCAATGCCTGCCAGTTCCACTCGCCTGGATCGACATCCTCGGGCAGGCACTCGGCGGTCTGGTCCTGGATGTTTTCCCGCGCCTGAGACGAGGCACTGTCGCGGAGGATGAGGTCGAGTTCTTCCCGAGTGGAATTGCGAATGTTCCGCAGGTCGATGCGGATTCCACGATCCTGCATCGCCCATTCGCTGATCACTTCCCAGCGATAGTCAGAAGAAAGAAATTCGGACACCCGTCGTTCGATCTGTCCTTCGATCATCTCCATGATCAGTTCGCGGCAGTTGATGCCATCAAGGATCTGTTGCCGGTAGCTGTAGACCCGCTTCCTTTGTTCGTCCATCACCTCGTCATAATCGAGCAGGTGCTTGCGGCTCTCGTAGTGCCGTTCCTCGACTTTCTTCTGAGCCCCCTCGATCCGATTCGACACCATCCGGCTCTCGATTGCATCGCCGTCGGCCATGGTGCGGTCGATCATCCGTTTGGCGATATCGGGAATGAACAACCGCATCAGGTCGTCTTCCATCGAGAGAAAGAAGCGGCTGGAACCGGGATCTCCCTGGCGACCGGCCCGGCCTCGCAACTGCAGGTCGATCCGGCGCGAATCGTGCCGCTCGGTGCCGATCACGTGCAGTCCACCCGATTCGGCGATCTCGCGTCCCTGCTCATCCATCCCTTCCCTGCTCGTGATTTCGGCCGTGACGCGGTCCCACTCGGGCTTGGGGACATCGAGTCGAGAATCGTAGGTTTGCGAGAGTTCTTTCCAGGCGTGGTGTTCCGGGTTGCCGCCCAGGATGATGTCGGTGCCACGACCGGCCATGTTGGTGGAAATTGTGACCGCGCCTTTTCGACCGGCCTGGGCAACGATCTCGGCCTCGCGTTCGTGCTGTTTGGCGTTGAGGACGTTGTGCTCGATACCGAATCTCTCGAGCTTGCTGCTGATCAATTCGGACTTCTCGATCGACGCGGTCCCGACCAGGATCGGTCGGACCGAGTTCTTCTTGATGTCACGAATTTCCTCGACCACCGCGCCCCACTTCTCCGGTTCGGACCGGTAGATCACGTCGGGATGATTGACGCGTCGCAACGGACGGTTGGTCGGAACCGCCAGGACATCCAGCTTGTAGATGGCGAGAAATTCGTTTGCCTCGGTCATGGCCGTTCCGGTCATGCCGGCCAGTTTCTGGTAGAGCTTGAAGTAGTTTTGCAGGGTGATCGTGGCCAGCGTCTGGCTTTCTTCCTTGATCTGCACGCCTTCCTTGGCCTCGACGGACTGGTGCAGGCCGTCACTCCATTGCCGTCCGGCCATCTTGCGACCGGTGAACTCATCGACGATGACGATGTCGCCTTCCTCGATGACGTAGTTGATGTCCTTCTTGTAGAGGTGGTGGGCTTTTAGCGAGTTGTCGAGCAGGTGAGGCCACTCGGTGTTCCCGCTCGTGTAGAAACTCTCGACACCAACCAGTTTTTCCGCCTCACGAATGCCCTCCTCGGTCAGGTGGCAACTGTGTTCCTTTTCCTTGACCTCGAAGTGGGCATCGCGCGAGAGTTGCCGGGCGATGCGGTCGGCCTTGGCGTACTTGGTGATGTCATCCTGGGCGGGACCGGAGATGATCAGTGGTGTGCGGGCCTCGTCGATCAGGATATTGTCGATCTCGTCGACGATCGCGAAGTTCAACGGTCCCTGCACCTGCAGGTCGGCGGTCGGCTTCATGTTGTCGCGGAGGTAGTCGAAACCGAACTCGTTGTTGGTTCCGTAGGTGATGTCACAGGCGTAGGCGGGCTGGCGTTCGTGGGGACTCATCTGGGACTGAATCGTTCCAACCGTCAACCCGAGTCCCATGTAGACGGGCGCCATCCACTCCATGTCACGGCGGGCCAGGTAGTCGTTGACGGTGATGACGTGGACCTTGCCGCCGATGGCATTGAGCGTGGCCGGCAGCGTAGCCACCAGGGTCTTGCCTTCGCCGGTGACCATCTCGGCGATCATTCCCTGGTGGAGAATCTGGCCGCCGACCATCTGGACATCATAGTGCCGCATTTTCAGGTAGCGACGACCCGCCTCGCGGACCGCGGCAAAGACCTCCGGCAGCAGGTCATCCAGCGTTTCTCCAGCGGCAATCCGCTGCCGCATCTTCGCGGTGGTCTCCCCGAGTTCCCCCTCGGAGCGGGACTGGAAGTCGGCTTCGAGCGAATTGACCCGGTCGACCATTGATCCGGTCGTGATGCTGACGTTGCCGTTCGGGTCCCTTACGAAACCCATCTGGCGGATCCGTCGCTCGTTGTCGGAGCCGAAGAATCGTCGGACCAGGTGCTCGAACCAGGAAACGATACGACTGAAGAAATCGCCGAGACTCTCGAGGAATTCCATCGATCGATCCGTTGCCGGAACCTGGCAGCCGCTCCGGGGCCAGGTCCAAAGGCGAGTCCGTTGATCCCGCACGACAGGGCGAGAAAGTGCCAACAGGCGGACAGTCTATTGGCTCTCCAAAATTCGGTCAATCCCGGGAAAATGGCCGGCCGGCCGGGGGCTAGCTGACGATGTTCCGGGGAGCCCCTTCGAGGAACGCGATCGTGTTCTCCACGCAGCCCTGGTTGAGCAGGTCGTTGCCCTCGGGCGTCTGGTCAGCACAGTGAGGCGTCAGGACGACGTGATCACACCGTGTCAGCGGGTGGTCGGTTTCGAGCGGTTCGGTCTCAAAGACATCCAGCGCCGCGCCGCCCAGGTGACCCGAGTCCAATGCTGCCACGAGGGCAGCGGTATCGACCACGGCCCCACGAGCCGTGTTGACCAGCAACGCGCCGGGCCGCATCAGCTCGAGTTCCCCGGCGGCGACAAGGTGCCGGCTGTCGTCGGTCAACTTGACGTGCAGGCTGACGACATCGGCACGACGGAAGACCTCGTCGCGCTCGACATATTCAAAACCCAGCCGCTGGGCCTTGGCCGGGTCGGGATGAAAGCTCCAGGCGACCACCTCCATGCCAAAGGCTCGTGAGAGTCGAATCATCTCGCTGCCGATGTTTCCGGTCCCGATGACTCCCAGGGTCTTGCCGCCCAGCGAAGTCGAGAGGACCTGGTGCCAGCGGTTGTGCTTGATTGCCTCGGTGAAGTAGGAAGTCCGTCGCGAGATGGCCAACATCAGCGCAAAGGCGTGTTCGGCCACGACCGGTGCAGTCCGTCCGGGGATGTTCGAAACCACGATGCCGAGTTCGCGGCAGGCAGCCAGGTCGATCGCGTCGGTCCCGATTCCGCAGGTCGTGATGAATTTCAGGTCTGGCAATTGACGCAACAACTCGCCACCCCAGGACACCGCGCCCCGGGAGTTGATCATCACCGTTGCGCCGCTGGCTCGCTCCAGTTTTTCCCGGTCGCTGCTTGGCCGGGTGTCGAACAGCCGGACATCGGCGCGAGGGGCCAGTTCTTCCAGTCGAGGTGATCCGGCAATCTGCACCGGTTCATCTCCCGGAACGACAACCAGCGGACGTTCCGGCGGCGACATCGGCAGCTCTCCTGTTGATCTTCTCGGATGCGGGACAGACTACGGTACCGGAGCAGGAAATCCCAGTGGGCACCGTGTGTGCCGGCGACCGGCCCGTCGCGGTCCCGTGCGTGGCATGGTAGAGTACCGAAAATCCAGCGGAGGACCAGGTGATGGCGGTTGGGGAATCACAGTCGGGGATCATGGATTCTTACCTCGACGCGACGCCGCGGTCACGTGTGGCACATGAACGATCGGTCGCGGTGATGCCCGGGGGAGCCAAGGGGGCCTATCACTACGCACCCTATCCGGTGTTCTTCGAGAGCGGGGATGGCTGCCGCCTGGTCGACGTCGAGGGTCGGACCCTGGTCGATTGTGCAAACCACCATACCGCCCAGATCGTCGGACACCGTCACCCGGCGGTGATGGCGGCGATCGAGGCACAACTGAAACGAGGGGTTGTGCTGGGAGGGCCCACCGGAGTCGAGACCGAGTTGGCCGAGGAACTGTGTGACCGGGTCGAGAGCCTGGAGCGAGTCCGGTTCTGCAATTCCGGAACCGAGGCCACTCTGCATGCCATCCGGTTGGCACGCGGGGTCACCGGCCGACCGAAAATCGCGAAGTTCGAAGGTGGCTACCACGGGAGCCATGATGCGGTCGAGATCAGCGTGGCCCCGCCGCTGGGAGAGGCCGGTGACCCGCTGGCGCCGACGGCGGTGCCCGGCGTGGTGGGCATGGCACCGGCGGCTGCCGAGGACGTGGTGATTCTGCCCTATGGAAATATTGACGCCGTGACCGGGATCGTCGAGTCGCATGCCGCCGAATTGGCCTGTATCCTGCTTGACCCGAAGGCGGGGATGCTGGCACCGGTTGATGGATTCGCGGTTGCCGTCAGCGAGTTGGCCCGTGAACACGGGATTCTCCTGGTTGCCGATGAAGTGGTCGCGTTTCGGCTGGCTCGTGGGGGCTGGCAGCAGACCGTCGGGGTGACACCGGACCTGACCACCTTCGGGAAACTGGTCGGTGGTGGTTTTCCCATCGGGGCGTTTGGTGGACGGGCCGACCTGATGGACCGGCTCGACACGCGGGCAGGGCCAACCGGGTTTTTCCAGAGCGGTACGTTCAGTGCCCATCCGGTGGCGATGGCGGCAGGCCTGGCGACGTTGAAACAACTGACTCCGGAAGCATTCGAGAGACTGGACCGAATGGGGCGACAGTTGGAATCGGGTCTGACTGCAGTTTTTGGTCGTCACGAGATCCCACTGACGTGCGTTGTGGCCGGGTCGCTGTTCAGCCTGTACTTCCTGCCCGATCCGCCTCGTTGCTACCGTGACCTGGTGGCCGGTGAACGCGGCTGGAATTCACCCGTATTTCACTCGCTGCTTCAACAGGGCTATTTTCTGAGCCATTCGCTGGCGATGAATGCGTTGTCGTTGCCGATGGAGTCTGGCGATGTCGACGGTTTGATCGCCGCGGTGGATTCGAGCCTGGAACGAGTGCTGTCTGATGGCCAGCCGTAGGCGTGGACCGGCCCGACCGGGGTGGCCAGCCGTGGCCATGGTGGTCCTGTCGGTCCTGATGATCGGCACGGCGGATGCCGCGGAGGTGGATTTTGACCGGGAGATCCGGCCGTTGCTTGCCGAGAACTGTTTCCAGTGCCACGGGGGCGATGCCACGGCCCGCCAGGCGGACCTGCGACTCGATCAACAGGCAGGCGTGGTCGCCAACGTGACGGCCGGCCGACCGGCCAGGAGCAGGCTATTTGCCCGGATCACGTCGAATGACCCCGAGCGACGGATGCCCCCGCCCAAGAGTGGTCACACGCTCTCAGCAAAGCAGATCGAGACAATCCGTCTCTGGATCGTCGGGGGGGCCGGCTGGTCCGAACACTGGGCGTTTCGTCCGGTTGTTCGGCCCGAAGTTCCCGCGCCGACCGAGGTGAACAAGGGGGGAGTGATCCGGAACCCGATCGACCAGTTTGTTGTCGCTCGACGAGCCGATCGCGGGCTGCCCTCCTCGCAGCCAAGTGGCCCGGAACGGTTGATCCGCCGGGTCACTCTCGACCTGACCGGGCTGCCACCACGGCCGGCAGAGGTCGAGGCCGTGGTTACCGATTTTCATCCCGGCTGGTACGAGAGGCTGGTTGATCGACTGCTGGCATCACCGCGGTTGGGGGAACACCTGGCGAGACACTGGTTGGATCTTGCCCGGTATGCTGACACCGATGGCTACCAGGACGACGAGCCGCGGGTCATGTGGCGATGGCGTGACTGGGTGATCGAGGCAATCAACCACAATAAGCCGTTTGACGAGTTCACGATCGAGCAGCTTGCCGGCGATCTTCTTCCCGGCGCTCGAGCCGAGCAGATCCTGGCAACCGGTTTCAACCGCAACAACAGGACCAATGGCGAAGGGGGGAGCATTGCCGAGGAGTTTCGGGTCGAGTACATCGTCGACCGCCTCGACACGCTGGCGACAACCTGGATGGGACTGACGCTTTCATGCGCTCGGTGTCATGACCACAAGTACGACCCGATCTCGCAACGCGAATTTTTCCGCCTCTTCGCGTTCTTCAACAACGTCCCCGAGAAGGGGACGTATCGGCGCAACTCCCCTCCCCTGCTGAAAGTTCCCACACGGGCCACGGCCGCCGAGTTGTCCGAGATCGAACGCGAGGAGTCCCGCTTGCCGCCTGGCGATTCCCGGCGGAAGTCGCTCGAGGCTCGCCGCAAGAAACTTCTGGCACAGGTTCCCTCGACGATGGTGTTGAGTGAGGGGCCTCCGCGGGAGACGTTTCTGCTGATTCGAGGTCGCTATGACCAGCGTGGCGAGAAAGTGACCGCCGGTGTGCCTCGGGCGTTTCCCGACCTGGCGGCCAACCAGCCGCGCAACCGGCTCGGATTGGCCCGCTGGCTCGTCGATCGCCGCCATCCCCTGACCTCGCGAGTGGCGGTCAACCGCCTGTGGCAACAGTTTTTTGGCCGTGGGCTGGTCGAGACGCCCGAGGATTTCGGTGTCCAGGGCTCGCGTCCCTCGCACCCGCTGCTGCTGGATTGGCTGGCCGCGGAATTCCAGGCCAACGGCTGGGACGTTAAGCGATTGTTGAGAGTGATCGTCTGCAGTCACACCTATCGCCAATCTTCGCGGCTGCGATCGATCGACCGGCGACTGGATCCGGACAACCGCTGGCTGGCGAGATCGCCGAGACTACGACTTTCGGCCGAGATGATTCGGGACCAGGCACTTTGGGTCTCCGGACTGCTGGTAGAGGAGGTTGGCGGGGCATCGGTCAAACCCTATCAACCGGCCGGGCTCTGGAAGGAAATCGCCGGTGGTGCCAGCGGTGCTTATCGTGAGGGATACCGGGCGGATCGAGGTTCGGGGCTCTACCGTCGCAGCCTGTACACCTTCTGGCGGCGTACGATTCCCCCGCCGACGATGGCGACCTTTGATGCGCCGAGTCGTGAGAACTGCACGGTTCGACGGGGGCGGACCAACACGCCGCTGCAGGCACTGGCGCTGATGAACGACACCATCTTCGTGGAAGCCGCGCGGCAGTTGGCGGTTTCGGTAGCCGACCGGGCTGGCGGGAACCGCCAGATCGAACGGGCATTCCGGCTGGTCCTGGGACGCCGGCCACGAACGGCCGAGTTGGCGATCCTGGTCCGCGGTTTTCGTCGGTCGCAGGCAAGTTTCCGCTCCCGGCCCGAAGCGGCCCGGCGGTTGCTCGCCCTCGAGAAGTTCACGCCGGCGGCCGATCCGTCGAATGTCGCCAGCCGGGCCGCTCTGCTGGCAGCCTGTCACGTGATCCTGAATCTTGATGAAGCGGTCACCCGAGAATGAGCATGCTCAACCAACACGCGAATCGACGGATGTTCCTCGGCCGATCGGTGTCGAGTGTGGGGACGGGGCTGGGAACCGCGGCGTTGGCGGATTTGTTCGCCGGCGATGCTGTCAGCGATGTTCGCCGATTTCCCGGTGCCTTGCCGCGTGCCAAACGCGTGATCTATCTCTGCCAGTCGGGCGCACCGTCCCAGTTGGATCTTTTCGACGAGAAGCCAGAGCTCGGGCGTCGATTCGGCCAGGAGTTGCCTGATTCCATTCGACGGGGACAGCGGCTGACGACGATGACATCTGCCCAGAAGCGATTTCCCGTCGCACCTTCGGTATTCCGGTTTCGACGGCACGGTCGGAGCGGGGCCCGGGTCAGCGAACTGCTGCCGTACACGGCCGGTGTCTGCGACGAACTGTGCTTTGTTCGATCGATGTTCACCGAGGCCATCAACCATGATCCGGCGATCACGTTGTTGCAGACGGGGACCCAGCAGGCGGGGCGGCCCAGTTTCGGGGCGTGGTTGAGTTACGGGCTGGGAAGTCAGAACGAGGCTCTTCCCGGGTTTGTCGCGCTGACATCCTGGAGCCTGGGTGGTGGTCAACCACTTTACGATCGACTGTGGGGCAACGGATTCCTGCCGACACGTCATCAGGGCGTGAGATTTCGCGGCGTCGGCGATCCCGTGCTGTTTCTCTCCAATCCCGCGGGCATCGACCGGCGGTTGCGACGCCAACTTCTTGACGATGTCGCCGAATTGAACCGACTCAAGCTCGACCGATTCGGTGACCCGGAAATCGCGACACGGATGGCCCAGTACGAACTGGCCTTTCGCATGCAGACGTCGGTGCCCGAATTGGCCGACTTTTCCGACGAACCCCGGCATGTTCTGGACCTCTATGGACCCGAGGTCAGCAGACGGGGGTCTTATGCGGCCAACTGCCTGCTGGCCCGGAGGCTGTCGGAGCGAGGAGTTCGTTTCGTGCAGCTGTTTCACCGGGGCTGGGATCAGCACAACAACCTGCCCAGGGACATCCGGTCGTTGTGTCGGGCAACCGACCAGCCGTCGGCGGCGCTGATTTCTGACTTGAAGCAACGGGGATTGCTTGACGAGACGTTGGTGGTCTGGGCCGGAGAATTCGGCCGAACCGTCTACAGCCAGGGCGAGTTGACTTCGAGCAATTACGGTCGCGACCATCACCCCCGCTGTTTCACGATCTGGATGGCCGGAGGGGGCATTCGCGCCGGCCTGACTTACGGGCGGACCGATGATTTCAGTTACAACGTCGTCGAAAACGCCGTCCACGTGCATGATCTCAACGCCACACTGCTGCATTGCCTGGGCATTGACCACCGCCGTTTGACCTTCAAGTACCAGGGGCGGCACCACCGACTGACTGACGTGCATGGCCGGGTCGTCAAACCGCTGCTGGCCTAGCCGGACCAGCGTCGATCCCATCATGGAGCAGGAACAGGGGCTGCTTCACCCCGCAGTCACACCAGGATCGTTGGTTGCAGATCCGGGATCGTCTCGTCGGCGGGAAAATACGGCCGCCGCAGTTTCTGGAACTTGACGTGCTTGAGAGTCGCCGGGGTCGGACCGGGGGTGTCGAGCACGAGGGTCCCGGCCGCGATTTCTCCGTAAGCCCAGCGGTAATTCATCGGGTTCTTGGCAACGATGAACTTGGCGATCGCCGGGTCAAGTCCCACCAGGCGAAACTGTTCATCGGCCCAGTCGTAGGTTGCCCGACTGCTGATCAGCACGCGGATCGCTCCGACTGACAGCACCGCCGTTGGTCCCATGTGGGTCAGGTGTCCTTCCCACTGTCCTCCAGTGTAGGTGAATTGGCCGTCACTGAGCGTGTTGACCACGCCGCTGTAGCTGCGAGGAGTGCCCCAGCGTGGGTCTCGCTTGTGACCGAGTTCCACGGTGATCTCGGCTCCCTCGCCGGCGGCATGACAGGCGGCAGCGGCAGCGGGATCGACAACCGGGACGTAGCAGAGGTCTTCGACGTTCGCCTCGACCAGAGCCTGCAGTGTCGCGATGCTGTCTCCGGCGGCCCCGCCTCCGCAGCAGTCGGCCGTTTCGACCAGGATCACCGGCCCGCCCTCGATCTCGACTCCCCGGCGGATCGCCTCGGCAGGGACCGAGGTCTCAGGTTCCAGCTCATGGCGGTGTTGCCAGTACCGTCGGGCGATCCCGGTGGCGAGTTCGACTGCCAGGTCCAGGTCACCGTCGGTGATCACCAGTCCGCCACTGCCCATTTCCTCGACATCCATGTACGGGTGAATCAGCAAGAGGCTGGTCGACAGCACGTCGTGCCGTGCTTCCAACGACTTGGTGTGCTGCATCAACCGGGCGAACGGGCCGTCGACAGTCGATCCGTGGATGGCGCTGGTGATCACCGGTACCTTGGCCATCGCCATTTTCGGCCGGCAGTTTCCCGCCAGGGTGTCCAGCAGCAACCGTGCACCGCGTTGACCGGTCTGGAACTGATCTTGGTGAGGATAGGTTTCCCAGGCCAGGATGGCATCAGCTTGCGAGACCATCTCGGCGGTGATATTGGCGTGCAGGTCAAGCGTGACGACGATCGGGATGTCGGGTCCCACCCGCCGCCGAACCTCGCTGATGATCTCCCCCTCCGGATCATCGTTCCCCTCGGCCAACGCTGCCCCGTGCAACGGCAGCAACACGCCGTCGACCGGCAGTGCCGCGTCGAACCGTTCCAGCAATTCGTCGCGGAGTTGCTGATAGCAGTCGGAGGTGATTGGTCCACCGGCACAGGCCGAGGCGAACAGCAGCGGCAGCGGCTCGGCTCTTGCCTCCCGCAACACGCTCAGCATGCCCCCGACGACACTCGTCGTCGCCGACAGCATTTCCTCGCCTCGATCCAACTCGGTTGACTCGTAGGTCGCCAGGTTGATCGGTAAACCACCGAGGTGATTGCACTCGGTCAGGATGCCACCAATGGCGATCCGCGTCATCTCGCTCTCCTTTACCACCGGGTCCATGCCGTCGGAAGAGATCTTAGCCGATGGAGCCGGAGCGTTCACGAGCGAGCAGTTCCGCCAGGGCGGTCAACTGCTGACTGCCCGATTCAGAACAGTTCGTTGACGGTTGAACCTTCCGGAAGCATCTTCATTGTGCGTCCCTGGGTCACGAACTGGGCGTTGGGGTCAAGTCCCAGTGCGTGGTAGACCGTTGCCACGAAGTCGGCGACCGAAACCGGGCGTTCTTGGGGAACAGCACCGTACCGGTCACTGGCGCCGATCACCTGGCCGGTCCGCACGCCACCGCCGCCGATGGTCAGGCTGAAACAGCCTCCCCAGTGATCGCGACCCGGACCGCGTTTGTTGGTGTTGATTTTCGGCGTACGTCCGAATTCACCCGCTGAAATGACCAGCGTGGTATCGAGCAGTCCGCGGTCATCGAGATCGTTGAGCAGGGCCGAAAAACTGTTGTCGTAGATCGGCAACTGCCGGTCCAGGTGAGGAAAGATCCCCCAGTGATGGTCCCAGGCATAGATTCCCGTATCCACGTAACCCTGGATGGTCACGAATCGTACACCCGCCTCGATTAAGCGGCGGGCCATGAGCATTCCCTGCCCGACCCGGTTGCGTCCATAGGCATCCCGGATCCCCGCCGGTTCGCGTGAGAGGTCGAATGCCTGTTTTGCTTTGCGCGAAGTCGACAGGTCAAGTGCCCGCTGGGTGAACGTGTCATGGGTGCGGGCGAAATCCAGTTGCCTTTGCTGCCTGGCCTGGTAGCGATCAAGCGAACGAAGCAGGTGTTTGCGACCAGTCAGGCGATCGGTGTTCAGGCCTTCTGCCGTGTCGAATGCCCTGACGGAAAAATTCGGGGAATTCGGGTTTTGTTTGATCAGAAACGGGTTGTAGGTGTGCCCAAGAAATCCCCCGAAGCCCGGAGCGCTGTAGGCGGGGTGTTTCATGTCTCCCATGTGCACAAAGGGAGGGATGGGAGCTTGTTGCCGCTGCTGCATGCTGAGGACGGCACCGATGCCGGGCGACTGCAGGATCTTGTCGACCGGGCTCCCCGACATGATGTGGACGTCGCCTTCGCCGTGCTTGGAGGTGTAGGAGTGCATCGAGCGGATCATGGAGAACTTGTCGGCACAGGCGAGCAGCTTTGGCAGCTGGTCGCTCAGTTGCACACCGGCAATGTTGGTCGAAGCCGGGTTGTACTTTCCCCGAATCTCGGCGGGCGAGTTCGGCTTCATGTCGTACATGTCGATATGGCTGGCACCGCCCTGCAGAAACATGAAGATCACGTTGATCTGTTTTCTGCCACGACCGCCGGCTTCGCTCGCCAGCACCCCAGGCAACGACAGCCCCATCGAAGGAATGGCGCCCAGCGTCAGCGCCCCCGTCCGGAAAAACTCGCGACGGTCGTTTGTCGGCGAAGTCAAGACCAAGGGAGTCATCCCGTGTTGAGTGTCGTGGTGACCTGTTGATCGTAGCGGCGTTGCGTTTTCAGAGCCATGACGAAAACGTCTCATCGTCGCCGCGGGTGGTCAGCGGTCCCTTTCGGCCGCCAGCAGATCGGCCGGGATTTTCGGTTTTCGGCCGGCAACCAGGCAACAACGCCTGAAGGGACTCGAACCCTCATCTGGAACTCGGAAACTCATTATTTCGCCGTCCCCGGTCCGCCCGTGCCAAGAGTGCATCACTCCAGCTGCAAAGAGCGGGCGAGGGGAATCGAACCCCCGTAGCCAGCTTGGGAAGCTGGAGCATTACCATTATGCTACGCCCGCCGGTCGTCGTCAGATCCCGTCCCCGTCAACGTGTTGCTGCTGCATTCTGCGCTGCGGCTCGTGGCTGGTCAACAGTCGCAGGTTGGCGGGCGTGTGTTGTTTACCGGGCCTGAAACGCGATCTCGATCCGGCTTTTCAGACCTCGCAGTTCCAACCGTGCCGCCGCCGGGTCGTACCAGGCCTGGACAATCCGGTCCGGCGGCAGATCGTCCTGCAGCAGCAGCGTGTGCCCCGTTCTCGCGTCGAGAAGCTGCAGCAGCATCCGTTGGCGGCCGGCCCGGCCGCGGTCACGTGTCCGACCCAGCAGGACCAGGGCCGGCAGGTGATCCCGGCGGAACCTCAAGACACTCCGCAACGGAACCTTCCGGCGCCAGCGGACCGTTTGTCGATCCGCGTTGATTGCCAGGAAGTGTCCGTGAATGTGCGAAACCGGCAACAGCGTGTCACCCACGAAGAAGACCGGCTGCCCGCTTAGAACACGCGGAGCGGCACCCTGCGACGGCAGCATCGCCAGGTACCAGCAGTCACGATCACGAAAGACCTTGATTGAACTGATGCGATCATCGGTCTCGCTCAGAACTGCCACGTCGAGCTTGCGTGTCCCGCGGCCGAGATCGTGGATCTTCAATCGTCCACTCGAATCAATCCAGGACAGCTGATGGTCCTGGGTTGCCGTGGGGAAGATCCGGTCCTTCAACAGCTCGTCGATGATCGTGCGGTTGTCCAGCGGATCCCAGACCCGCATTCTCTGTTGCCCGGTTGAAGTCATCGTGACGTACATCAGGTGTCGCCCGAAGGCACGGCGGCGAGTGCGGGGAGTGATCGGAAGTCGCTGGTGGCGAAGACGGTCGCCGGTCACGGTGTCGAAGACGTCGTGGCCGATCCGGTCGGCGGCACAGACGACAAGGACTCTCTGGTCACCGAAGAGTCCCGAGGCCGCGTCGGCGAAACTGCCACTGCCCTTCTCCAGGTCTCCTCGTCGCCAAAGGATCTCTCCGTCAATCGGGCGGCAGACGACCAGGTGTCGGTGGGACTGAAACGAACAGAACAGGACTCCCGCGGGCCCGACCCGCATCATCTCCTGTCGTGATGCCAGGGGCTGGAACGGCTGGTTCCAGAGTGGACGGCTCGAAGAGTGTTCGAGCAGCGAGAGTCCCATCATGGCCGAGTGAGAACCGAGCGGCAGCAGGTGGCCACTGCCGACCTGGTGCCACCAGGTCGGCACACTGAATTGACTTGGCAGGTCAACGTGGCCCGCGGCGACACCCACCTGTCGGTCGAGCAACGTGACCCGTCGCGTTTTGCCGGTGTAGGTTTCCAGCAGATCGTAGGTGGCTTGTTCGGACGTGCTGAAGCGTCGACGGTAACGTTGATAGGTCGTCGAGAGATCGGCACTGGCGGCAATCGACTCATCCAGCCTGATCTCAACGCGGGTCGCGCGGGGCGTCGGGGACCGATGCCGGCGCCACGTGGCCAACGCCAGGTGGTTCTGCGGCAAGTCCGCGACCCACTTGCGCCCGGTCACCCCGTTGTCACTCTCGATGATGGCCAAGGGACCGGAAGCGAGTTCATCGAGAAGCGGTCCACATTCCTCGAGCAGGCCCAGTCGATTCCACAGTTGGACGAGAGCGATGGTTGCCGCCAGTCGCAGGCCGGGTTGCGGTTGGTGACGGATTGCCAGCAACAGCAATTCGGCCTGCTGGAACCTGCCGATTTCGATCAGACGCCCGGCGACGGCAAGCCGGACGGTGTCGGCCAGGGGCAATCCGGAGAAACGTCGCGAGAAAGCAAGCTGTGCGTCGAGGCGACCGGACCCGACCAGCCGGGCAGCCTGCCTCTCGAGGCGAGTGAAAATGGCCCGGTCGGCGGTGGTGTCGCGTTGTCGAGCCAACTTCACAGCGTGGCGAGACTGGGCCGTGATCCAGTGCGGGCGCGAGACGATGTGAACTCCGTCACGATCGACGGCGACGTCGGCAAATCCGGCCGGCTGGCCGGAATGCTGGAGAGCTTCGAGTTGACCGGTGATGGCCAGCAACTGTAACGGTTCTTTCCGGGAGGAATGCCAGCGACCCTGCTCGACCAGGACCCGGGCACGTTGCCGGGGCGTGGTGGACAGTTGGCGCAACCGTTGAAGAAGTTGCCCGGCATCTGGCGGTGAGGCGGCGAGTTCAAGGTAGAGGAGTTCGCGAAGGAGTTCGCGTGCCCTGCGGCCGATCAGTGTGTTGCTGCTGTCGATGATCGTCTCGAGGTGTGGGCGGGACTGGTCGAATTGTCCCAGTGCCATCGCCAGTTCAGCCGCTTCGAGTCGAAGCGATTCGCTGCCGGGGGCCGCGGCGAGTTCGATCCGGACGCGAGCGAGTTGTCCTGCGGCCTGGGGGTAGGCCGTGATGCGATCGGCCGAGAGGGAGAGGATCCAGTCATCACCGGCAACCAGGTTGCCGGGACGGATTCCACCGCTGGGCGGGACTCCCAGCGGGCCGCGACCGGAAGAGATCGACGAGGATCCTGGGGGCAGGCTAAGCCCTGACTTGCGACCGTCGGCGAGTTCCAGGCAGATGATCCGTCCCGACTTCAACGGGACCAGGTAACGGCCGTTGGCAAGGTGGGTGCCCCGTCCGGAAACCAGGCCAAGGCGGCGTTGCCAGCGGAGAGCCCCGGTTGCGAGGTCAAGTCCCAGGACATGGTTGTGGCCGACAACCAGGAGCGTGCCGTTGCCGGCGGTGGCCACGTAGTCCAGTTCAGCACGGTCACGTGACCAGAGAAGGCGGCCGGATTCCAGTTCCAGGCAGACCAGTTGCGATGCCGACGGAGAGAGAAGAATCACGCGATCGTCGACAAGTAGTGGAAGGTTGGCCAGGCCGGGGTCGGCTTTCAGGGGACGAACGCGTGCTGAACCGCGAACCGGGAAACGCGATGACGAGGACTCGGCGTCGCGAGAGTCGTGTGCCCATTGCAGAGTTCCATCGACCAGGTCGACCGTCACGGTGACGCCCGTCCCGGTAGGACAGACCGCCAACCCGTAAGCCTGGCTTGCAAGACAGGCTTTCGCATGGCGATTGGTGCCGGCCGCATCGGTCAAGCCCGCGTCGCAGTTCGCCAGGGGTTGTCTCCAGAGCGGCTGACCCGAGATTGGTGACAGGCCGATCAGCTCGACTTGTCTCCGGCGTTCAGCAAGCACCAGCAGTTGGCCGCCGGCGGGGACCGCAGAACCCAGGATGGCCGTGGCATCAGTAGAGGAAGGCTCGTCAGCGGGCCCGGTCGCGGGACGTTGAGCGATCGGGAAAATCCACGAGGGCTTGAGGTTTGGCGAACCGGCACCGCCGGAGGATGTTTCCCCGGGAATGGTGACGGCGACGAGTTGAGACGGCCAGGCCCGGGTGCTTCGGTCGGCGTTGCGAATGGCCGGTGACCGCGTCGGCTGGAAGGCCAGCTGGACGGCGAAAACACGCCGGCCATCACTGGTGATCATCCCAAAACGTGGATTGCCGCCCAACGCGAGCGAGACGCGGTCGGGACCCCCGCGGACCACCGGGAGCAATCGTTGGAAGGCCTGTTGTCGCTGTTGCCAGTTGAGGGGAGTCCGGTATTGCCAGAGCATGGTCCCGGTCTTCAGCGACAGGCCCCGGAGACCGCGTTGATCACGGACCACGATTTGTTCGCCCGCGATGATCGGGAACAGGGCTGTTGCTGCC